>NZ_JBKBQV010000044.1:0-23370 GCF_046292425.1 Sphingorhabdus sp. | reverse complement strand
GCTCATGAAGGATATCGGTTACGGCGCAGGCTATGCCTATGACCATGACAGCGCAGACGGATTTTCCGGCGCCAATTACTGGCCCGACGCAGTGGCGCCTACGGAGCTGTATCAACCTGTAGAACGCGGTTTTGAACGAAAAATCATTGAACGGATGCAATATTGGGACCGGCTGCGCGCGCGCCGTTCAGAGCCAGAGTCTTAACAATGCGCAGCTTCACCCGTTTTGCATGCGCCGATTGGTCAGGTGCAAAGGGCAGCCGCCATCCGGGCATTGCACTCGCTGTTTGCGGCCAAGGCGACGACGCCCCCCGATTGGTGACACCGCCGCGTGGCATTTGGTCGCGGCAAGCGGTCGCTGACTGGCTTCTTGCCCAAAATGACGACTTGTTAATCGGTTTTGACTTCAGCTTTGCCCCGCCAATTGTGGAACGCGGCAGTTACTTGCCAGGCGATGATCTTCCATTGTCTGCAAAGGGATTTTGGGCCTATGTTGATGCGGTCTGCGATGACCCCGATCTGGGCGCGGCGTCTTTCCTCGAATACCATCACCGCAGGCATTTCTATTTCGGCGCTGCGGATGGAACGAAGTCTGACTTTCTGTTCTGGCGGCAATGTGAAATACTGAACAAGACTAGTAGCGGAAAGACATCCACCGTCTATGACGCCATTGGCGCATCTCAAGTCGCCAAAGCAAGCTTTGCGGGTATGCGCTTCCTAAATCATGTGGGCGATCATGTCGCGATCTGGCCCTTTGATTCTGTCCCGGAACGCGGCACCGTCGTTGTGGAAATATATACCACGATCGCCGCTCGCGCGGCTGGCGTCGCCAAAGGACGGAGCAAGATTCGCGACAGCAGCGGTCTGGATGCTGCGTTATTGGCGCTTGGATCACGGCCACATCAACCACTGGATCGGTATACCGACCACGCAACCGACGCGATGGTGACTGCCGCATGGTTGCGTTCAGTGGCCGATAATCCACAAATTTGGGCTCCTAAATCATTAAATAGTGAGATTGCTGCAACTGAGGGCTGGACCTTTGGAGTCATTTGAGGCTAAGGGACGCGCCGAGTGCCGGCTTAGCTCAGTTGGTAGAGCACCTGATTTGTAATCAGGGGGTCACGAGTTCGAACCTTGTAGCCGGCACCACTTTTAATGACTTAGCCGAAATTGTACTCCAAGCAGTGGGCCCTAGGTACTGGCTAGGTAACAAGTCGGATATTTTCCGAATCGACTTAGTGCACTTCCTTTCGCGAGGTCCACCTGCAGCGCACCAATCTAGACAAAAGCGGCTTTTTACATCATCATACTCCTTCCGATCATGAAGGGAGTGTTCAGATATGGCTCAGTTTGTAATCGAGCGCGACATGCCCGGGGCAGGTTCGCTAACTGCCCCAGAATTAAAGGGGGCTGCACAAACCTCCTGTAGCGTTTTGCGCGAAATGGGTCCGCAGATTCAATGGGTGCACAGCTATGTCACCGACAACAAGATCTATTGCATTTATGAGGCCGACAATGCGGAGCTGATCAAATCGCACGCTGAAAACGCAGGATTTCCCGCAAATTCTGTGACCGAGGTTCGAACTATCATCAGTCCCGCCACTGCGGAGCAGTAAGAGCCCGTATAGAGGCGGCCAGAGCGTTATCTAAGCCTATAGCCTGCACCGTTCGCCCATAGCGCGCGTGGTGTCGGGAGTGAGATTATCTCCGAGGCGCTCCAGACCCCTATACCAATCATTTTATCCGATGCTTGTTTGACGTAGATCAATGACGTTGGTTTTCGGGCGGGTTAAACACCAGTTGCGACCCGAGGGAACTGTCTATGTCAGTTCTTCTCTCTGACCCCGAAATGGCCTCTCCCGATGTGTCATCTCGGGGTCTTCTTTATCCCTCACCGCCCTAATATCAGCTTAGATTGGCTCACCTTCAATAATATGACGAAGGTCGGGAGACGTTTTGCTGCAGGCTTGCTACCGTCAATAATCGCATTGCTGCGATTAGCGCGCCCTTCTGCAACGGTCGGAACAGAAGCGGACATTCTCCCAGTCCTTGGCCCATTTCTTTCGCCACGCAAACGGCTTGCAACAAGAAGCGCATATCTTCGATGGCAGGTTGGCTTTCTTGACCATTTTAGGCATGAATCTGTCCTCGCCGTTCGCGAAATGCGTGCAAACGTTAGTTACATATTTATCGCATATTTCACTATATTTTTGCGAAAGGCACTAAGCAATTGCTGCGCAGCATTTGTAGCGTTATTACCCCGCCATGCCTTACGGCGGCTCAGTGGGATGCTGGGGGCAAGTGTAAAGTTTCATCCCCAAGAAAACCCGGAAAACCGGGATCGAATGATAAACAGGAGAGTGATTATGAAATCGGGAAACCATCTGCTGAAGGCGGCAATGCTGTCGACCATCAGTATCGCTTCGCTGAGCTTGGGTTCAGCTGCCTTTGCACAAGACAATACACCTCAAGCCCGCGACGAAGTTGATGATAACGTCATTATTGTGACCGCGACCAAGCGGGAGCAGACGCTACAGGACGTGCCCATTTCGGTATCCGTGACGACAGCAGAGACGATTGAGCGGTCGCAGGTGCGTGATCTCATCGACCTGCAAACTCTTGTGCCTTCGCTGAAGGTTGGGCAGCTCCAAAGCTCTGCAAACACCAATTTCATCATTCGCGGCTTCGGCAACGGCGCCAATAACGCAGGGATCGAGCCGTCGGTTGGCGTGTTTATTGATGGCGTATATCGCTCACGTTCCGCAGCCCAGATCGGTGACCTTGCCAATATCCAGCGCGTCGAAGTCCTTCGCGGCCCGCAATCGACACTATTCGGTAAAAACGCCTCGGCGGGTATCATCAGCATCGTTACCAAAGAGCCACAGTTTGAATTTGGTGGCGGCGCAGAAATTTCTTATGGCAATTATGACGCAGTTGTTGTGCGCGGAAACGTGACCGGACCAATTGCGGAGACATTGGCCGTCGCGGTTGAAGGCAATTACAACAAGCGAGATGGTTATATAAATGTTGTGAACCTTAATACCGACTCCAATAACCGCAACCGCTGGGGCGTTCGCGGACAAATTTTATGGGAGCCAAGTGAGGCTGTAAAAGTTCGTTTGATCGGCGATTATGACAAGATTGATGAAGTCTGCTGCGGCGTCGCCAATGTGTTCAACGGCCCCACGGGCGCAGCTGTAGGCGCGCTGGGCGGCAACATTGATCGCAACAAGCCATTTTCGTACAATACTTACCAGAATTTTGAATCGGTCAACGATATCAAAAATTATGGCTTCTCGGGACAGGTTGATTGGGATCTGACCGACCAACTTTCACTCACAAGCATCAGCGCCTACCGCGCCGTGCGGTCATTCACCAATCAGGACTCCGACTTTACCAGCGCGGACCTCATCGGATCCAATTTCGCCGATACGACAATTGACACCTACACTCAGGAAATGCGCATCGCATCGGATTTTGATGGTATGTTCAACTTCCTGCTTGGCGGCTTCTATTTCAAGGAAGACATTGACATATCTTCAGGTCTTACCTTCGGCCGCGATTTCCGAAATTATGCGAACTTGCTCAGTGGCGGGGCCTATGGCGGCAATGAGGCGCTTATCCGTTTGCTAAATGGACTGCCGGCGGCAACGCCGACCACGCAATTTGGCGCGCAAGGACAAGGTCGTACGGAGAATTTTGATTACAAGAACACGGCCTATTCGGTGTTCGGACAGGTTGATTTCGAATTGACTGACCGTCTAACCCTTACCGGCGGGTTTAACTATACGAAGGACAAGAAAACGGTTGCATCGAACAACGCATCCACCGACGTATTTTCAAGTATCGACTTGGTTAGAACTGGCGTGAATGCCGGTATTCCTGCTGTCGTCGCCGCCAATCCGGCGTTCAACCCTTTTCTCGGGCTTCGGCCGTTGCAATTTCTGCCGCCGTTCTTGAATTACCCGAACGCAGTTGAAAGCGGCAAGACTAGCGATAGCGACTGGTCCTACACCATTCGCGCAAGTTATAAGTTCGATGAACGGATCAGTGGTTACGTAACTTACGCCACTGGCTTTAAAGCAACGTCGTTCAACCTGTCGACAGACAGCCGCCCGTTCCCGACGGACTTTATTCCCGGGTCATCGGCGCAGTCGCCAGCCCCTGCAACATCGCCTATTCGCAGCGCTGGCCTTGCCGTGAACAACCTTACCAGTGGAACGCGTTATGCCGGACCGGAGGATGCTGTCGTTTACGAACTGGGTCTAAAGGGGCAGTTTGACGGATTCGGATTCAATCTGGCTTTGTTCAAACAGGTACTTAAAGGGTTTCAGAGCAACGTATTTTCCGGCACCGGCTTTGTGCTTGGAAATGCAGAGAAGCAGTCGACCAAGGGTATGGAAATTGATGCGACAATTTCACCGGCCAATGGTCTGAACTTCACAGCGTCCTATACCTATCTGGACCCTAAATTTAACACATTTACCGGCGGTTCGGCGTTTAACGCAGGCAATAACATCGTACCCACCAACCTGACGGGTTTCACGCCAACCGGCATTTCGAAACACAGCGTTTCAGTCGGCGGGACCTATAATATTGCCGTTGGAGACGGTAACGCACTCATCCTGCACGCCGATTACCAGCTCAACAGCGCTTACCAGATTGCCCAAGGTCTACCGTATAAGGCCGCAATTGAATCGCTCAACGCGTCTATCGCCTTTGCATTCGACAACGGCTTGGAATTGAGCGTTTGGGGGCGCAACCTGACTGAACCTAAATATAACCCGGTAATCTTCGCGTCAGTGGCACAATCGGGCAGCCTGTCAGGCTATCCACCACCACCGCGTTTCTACGGTGCGTCTGCCAAGTTCAAATTCTAGGACGCCTTAATCCTCGGGGGAGGAGAAGCCGGGGCAGTAATCGCTGCTCCGGCTTTTTTCTGTCGAGAAAGCAGCTGCGGATATTTAAAATACACCGCATTGACGCGTGCAACCATCAAATATCAAAACACCGGAAAAATGGTGCCCGAGGGCGGATTTGAACCACCGACACGCGGATTTTCAATCCGCTGCTCTACCCCTGAGCTACTCGGGCTACGCGGCGAAAACCGCGTGGGAGCGCAGCCTATAGAGAGGCGATACGCCTCTTGGCAAGCGCAAAATCAGTCTGAACCGTCAGGATCAAAGCTATCCTCATATTCCGCCATGGGCCCTGGCACCCGATAACCTTCATCAAGCCATTTCAACAGATCGCGATCTTTGCAGCCTTGGCTGCAAAATGGTTTGGCTTCAGGCTTTTGCGGTTTCCCGCACAGCGGGCATTGGTTAGCTTTGCGCGACATGCACATGCCCATAGCCGGCGGCCTTTTCATCTGCAACCACCGCCATATCCGCCCCTGCGGCTCTGGTCGCCTCAGTCCGCCAAGGGGCCCATTTTTGTGAATCCAGCAACTGCGCAACATCCGGCCGGGCGGTTACGGTACGTGGACCAAAGCCCGACGATCGCGCAACATCGCGCAACAACCAAAGGGCCTGCGTCTCTTTCGAAAGCGCCGTAATATTAGTGCCAAACAGATGGTCAAGCACAGACGGCCTGGGACGTGCCCGTACAAGCTGCATTATGCCATAACCGTTGACGGCAGTGCGTTCAAACGGACGCTGGTCCAGGGCCGATGCTGCATCAAAGATATCGGCAATCTGTGTCCTCTGGGCCTTCGCTTCCATTGACACAAAATCGATCACGACCATCGCGCCGACCTGATACAGGCGCAACAGGCGCGCTATCTCGGTAGCTGCGACACTGTTGATGCCAAAGGCATCTCCGATGCCGTCGACGTCAAAAACGAGGCCGGCCTTTGTCCGCTGAAAGCTGACGGTCACATCACCCACCTGCGACTGGCCCGCGATGGCCGCGTCAAACCCCTCGGAGATTGATCTGGGCAGGAAATGTGCACCAAGCGCCGACAAGCGATTGTCCCATACAGCATCTTTGTCGGGCCGCTGTGGCGGCAGGCTATCGCACAGCATAATTTCTGGAGGCTTCCATCGACCTGGCTCGGCAAGCGCCTCTCGCGTTACTTCAAACGCCACTGTTTTACCTTCTGGATCGGCAGTTTTGCTGCGCAGCAAAAATTCGGCTCCATCGTCGGTAACCACATAGGCACCGGACGGTGTTTTACGCTCAATTCGGCCTCTGCCACGTTCGCCTAACGCCCAGTGCGCATCTCGCTGGATATGGATTTCAACGATTTTACCCTGATCGACAACTGCGGCGCGGCGCTCGCCCGGTGAATCATCGCGCCATATCTCAGGCAAGCGGATAACCTGATGCCCGCAATAGCGCGCGCGTCTCGTACAATGGCAGACCAATGACTCCCGAATGACTTCCGGCCATCCAGTCGATCAAAGCCTCGGCCTTGCCCTGAATGGCATAGCCGCCGGCTTTCCCAAGCCCCTCGCCGCTGTCGATATAGCCGTCGATTTCGTCAGAAGACAAGCGCTTGAAGCGGACTATGCTATCGCAGATCCGGCTTCGCATCCGCCCGTCCACATCTATCACCGCCACGGCGCTTAAGACATGATGGCGGCGACCGCTCAATAATGTCAGAAAATTGCGTTGCATGTCGGCGTCGGCGGCCTGCTGCAATATGCGACGTCCTACAGCTACGGTCGTGTCTCCTGCAATTATAATTTCGCCTGCCCCACGTGCAACCGCAGCCGCCTTTTCCCAGGCCATGCGAAGCGCGTAGACGCGGGGCACCTCTCCCTTACGGGGGGTTTCATCAATGTCAGGGGAAGCAATGCGCGCAGGATCAATGCCCAACCGCCCCAGAAGGTCGCGGCGGCGCGGGCTGGATGATGCCAATATGAGCGAAGGGTTCAGACCCAAGGTCTGTGCCCCTTATTTGAATCGGTAGGTGATCCGGCCCTTGGTCAGATCATAAGGGGTCAATTCGCAGAGAACTTCGTCACCCACGAGCACGCGGATGCGGTTCTTGCGCATTTTTCCGGCGGTATGGCCCAATACTTCATGGCCATTTTCCAGCTCGACGCGGAACATTGCATTGGGCAGCAATTCACGGACTGTCCCACGCATCTCTAGTAATTCTTCTTTTGCCATTCGGCCCCTTAAATCTTCAAAATTTCAAACTTGCTGCGCCTGTAAACCTAATGTTGGAAAAAGGGAAGCGCTACAGTGTAATCACGTTATTGCGACAAAATGCGACAAAGTTTACCTTCAATCCCTCGGATCATGCGTTATGTCCTCAACGCAATAACAATATGAGTTGAGCTTCTCCCCATGAAATTATTACCTTTTAGTGCACTTTTGCTCGCGTCTACTGCTGTCCCTGCGATGGCAATGGACGATGTCCAAAGCACCGGTAGCACTGTGGCAATTGCCAATGACGAAATTGAAGAAACCGTCGACGATGATTCTTCGGGTGAAATTGTGGTCACGGCGCAACGCATCCGGGGTTCAGTTGACACAGAGGTCCCGCCGGTCGAGCAGTTGGACGAGGCTGATATCGCAGCCTTGGGTGCATCGTCACTGACCGATCTGGTCGCCGCTGTTGCGCCTCAAGCCAACTCCGGACGCGGCCGTGGGGGTGGACAGCCCATCGTCTTGCTCAATGGACAACGCGTTTCTGGGTTTCGTGAGCTGCGTGATTTGCCGCCCGAGGCGATCCGTCAGGTTCAGATTTTTCCGGAAGAAGTCGCGCTGAAATACGGCTTCCGTCCCGACCAACGCGTAATTAATTTTATTTTGAAGGACAATTTCGCCTCTTTTGCCACCGAGTTTGAACATGCCCAGCCCCAAGATGGCGGCTTTGCCAGCAACGAATTTGAAGCAACGCTCACCCGCATTGGCACTAGCACAAGATTTAATCTGGATGTGGAACTGGAACGGTCCACAGCGCTGACAGAATCTGAACGCGACCTGATTGCATCCGGTGGGTCGTTATTGGCGCGTGGCGGCAATATTAGCGGCCTTGGCCTCAATGGAGAGATTTCTCCTGCGCTCAGCGCACTGGCAGGAACCATCGTATCCCAAGCTGGCATTCCACTCGGTACTGCTAACCCGACGCTTGCGCAATTTACGGGCACAGCGAACAATCTGAACAATAGCGACATTGGTGATGCACGGACATTGCTGCCCAAGACCGAACGGCTTGAGGTCAACGGCACATGGAGCCGATCACTCGGACCGCAAACTGTCTTGTCGCTCAATGCCAATTATGCGCTGACTGGAAGTCAGTCTTTGCTTGGTTTACCAGGCAGCAGCTTTATCGTGCCGGGCAGCAGTCCCTTTTCTCCTTTCGGTCAGGATGTGACGCTCAGCCGTTATTTCGATACCCCACGCCCGCTGGAGCGCGAGAGCGAAACGCATGTATTCCAGACCGGCAGCACCTTCAACCATCTACTTGGCGGTTGGCGCTGGACCGTTACTGGCAATTATGCGCGCACGGCAAATGATACCCGCACCACGCGCAATGCCGATTTCACGGCCTTGCGCGCGGGCGTTCTTGGGGGGACCATAAATCCGTTTGCCGCAGATTTCGGCGCTAATATCGTCTTCCTGGCACCTGATCTTGCGAGCAGTTTGACTCAGAACATTGATGTACGGAGCACCCTGGCTGGCACCCCACTAACTTTGCCAGCTGGTGATGTGCAGATGACCATTGCATCAGGCTTCACGCGGCAGATGCTGGACAGTGAAACATGGCGATCCGGTGTCACAACTGACATATCGCTTCGCCGGAATGTCATGAACCATTCGGTAAATGCCGAATTGCCGCTCACGAGCCGGGATTTCGGCATTGGGTCAACGATTGGCGAATGGTCGGTCAATGGCAACATCGGATATAGCGACCTGTCCGATTTCGGCAAACTGTTGGAATATGGCGCTGGATTGCGATGGGCCCCAGCACGAAACCTGACCTTTCAGGCGTCAATGACTGGTGATGAAAACGCGCCCAATATTGGCCAACTGGGCAACCCGATTTTGGTCACCCCCAATGTTGCCACCTATGATTTCACGCGCGGTGAAAGCCTGTTCGTTAACGTCATTACCGGCGGCAACCCTGCCTTGATTGGCGAAAAGCGCCGCGACATTATATTGAATGCCAACTGGAGCCCTGATTTTATCAAGGATTTCGCGCTTCAATTTAATTACTTCAGAAACAACAGCCGCAATACCACAGCCTCGTTTCCATTGCTTACGCCAGAGATTGAGGCAGCTTTCGCCAGCCGCGTTGTGCGTGACGTCGATGGCCGGCTGGTGAGCATTGACCAGCGCCCTGTCAATTTTGACCGGGAAAAATCGCAGCGTATTCGTTGGGGCTTCAACGTGTCAGGCAATATCGGCGCAGAAGCGCCTGCGCGTGGAAGAGAGAGCGGGTCTTCTGCTTCTGGTGGCCAGCGTGGCCCCGGTGCCGGTGCCGGTGGTTCCGGCGGCGGACCCCGTGCAAGCGGCGGCGGTGGTGGACGCGGCTTTGGTGGCGCAGGCCGCTTTGGTGCACCCGGCGGCGGTCAGCCAAGCCGATGGAATGTCGCGTTATACCACACTTACCGCATCCAGGAGGAAATCCTCATTCGTCCCGGCGTCCCTGTCCTTGACCTGCTTAATGGTTCTGCGACCAGCAGCAATGGCGGTGCATCGCGTCACGAAGTTGAGCTTTCAGGGGGGCTGTTTCACAAAGGTTTTGGTTTCCGCCTCCAGGGCACGTATAAAAGCGGGACCACCGTGGATGGCACAGGCCTTCCGGGCAGCAACGACTTGCGCTTTAGTGACATTGCCGCCGTTAATGCGTTTTTGTTCGTCAACCTCGATCAGCAGGCAAGCGTCATAAAGGCTGCTCCCTTCCTCAAGGGCAGCCGTATCACGTTGCGCATCCAAAACGTACTCAACGATATTGTCGATGTTCGGGACCAGAATGGCAATGTGCCGCTGGGGTATCAGCAAGGTTATATTGATCCGCGCGGTCGGGTTTTCGAACTCAGTTTCAGAAAGCGCTTTTAAGCGGGCGTCTAGGCTAGACGCAGCTTGCGCATGATGCGCCAGGCCACGGCCTTGGCCCTATTCTGGTGGGGAAAGCGACCCGGGGCCTTCGGGCTGCACCCCATCTTGCGCAAGAGGCTGTTGAAAGCCCGCGCATCCGCCTCGGCAAAGCTCCAGTCGCTGCGCCATGTAATAGACAGCGACAATGATGTCTCGGGGCCGTTACAGACATGATGCGGTGCCATAACGGGCACATAAACCGCTTGTCCCGGCTCTAACGTCCATTCGGTGCCACCACCCGCATAGCTGTCGTGCCATAAAAGGTTGCGGTGGCCACCCCTATGATATCCCTCATGGGTTTCATCCGGTGCAAAACGGGTGTCGCCAGCGGGAAATTGAGTCATCACCTTGGTTCCGCGCAACTGCATAAGAATGTTATGTTCAGGGTCGAAATGATAGGGCGTAACGGCGTGCGGGCTGGAGACAAATACGAAGGCTTGGGGCTTAAGCATCCGGCCCGTCTGTTTCTCGATATGCGGCTTCAATTCGGCCAACAGCCCCATCAACAGTGCATTATATTCCGCTTTCTGCTGGATGTTCTTCAGCACAGCCCAGCTACCGCTGCTATCGGCATGACGAATGGTATCGCCAAAAGTTAAGCCGTTGGCGGATACCAAAGCCGGATCGATGCCCAACGGCAGATCGCCTTTGTTATACTCGACAGATGCGGCTGGCAGACTCTCGGCCAAGGTGGCCAAAGCCTCAACAGTCAGAAGGGGATGATCGCGCAACTGGTGCAGCAACCGGTGCGGAGTTTCCGGATAATTGCTTACAAAATGCTGCCGTGCGGAGGAATCAAATATAGCGGTCATGTCTGGCCTCTCGGGGCGTTGCGCGCCAACTCGGCACTAAGCAACCGGTCGAAAACTGCCCGCCGGGCGCTCCCGCCAATCGCCACGGAATATCGTCCAACCACGCGCCGTCCGGTCCAAAGGCTGTCGATCATGGGATGCCCTTCGGCGGCGCAACTGTCGCACCAATCGACATCCGGTCGCTCAAGCAAATCCAGATTTTCAACCTGAAGCAATACGCCGGGGGAAAAGCGCGAAAAACTCTCATCAAAAGCCGTTTTGAACGAAAAGCTTCCCGGCGCGCTCAACAAGTTTATCAGCATGGCGAGCGGCTGGCCATCCAGCCGCAGATCGCGCCTTTCCAACTTTTTGGCAACGGCGGCGCCATTCATCACGTCGATGAACAAATTGCGTGTCGCATCGGAACAATCCAGGGCCGATCCATTTGCGCCCTTCCAGCCGCTACTTTCAAGTTTAAGAAATTCATCAACCCATGTATCAAGGCCTGCATCGCTGTCGCAGCGGGTGAAGTTCAGGACCCCTTCTTCGCTTAACCTGACCTTCTGGCGGCGCAGTTCCTTGCGCTTCTTTGGCCGGACGGCCTGTTCAAAATATGCAGCGGGGCTTAAATCGCTTTGCAGAAAGGCCCGGGTCGTGCGCGCAACACAATCGAAACGTCGGTTTTGTTCCTCGGCAACAATGGCCAGTGCCGTCACTAATGGCCCGTCGGTAGGCAACGCACATAAATGCACAAACAAAGCCGGGCCGGGCCGTGAGTCCAACGCATCCAGAAATCTGCGCCAGAACAACTGCTCAAATCCCGCGCGCACCAGTGGGACGCCTAAAAACGCATTATGGTGCAGCCAGTTTTGGAAATTCGGCACCCACCAGCGGCCATATTGCGGCTTGAACTTAAACGGCATCAGCCCGCATAAAGTGTCGCCGTCCCATAAGGTAAATATTTGCACGCGGCCTTCTGAATCGAAATGCCGCAGAGCAGGTGCCAGAAACCAGCTTTCGCAAAAGGGATTTGGCTCGGCACAACGGGTCGCAAGCATGTCCCACTGTCTGACAAACGCCGCATCGAACATATCCCGCCAGCTACCAAAGCCGCCAGAGATTCCGTCATTTTCACTAGCAACAGCCGACCGTGTAGCCACCATTCACCGCCATGTTCTCGTCAAAAAAGCATGACATAACAAAGGTTAACGAACAAATGGCTAACGCAACAAAAAGCCCCGCCGGAACTGGGTCCGACGGGGCTTTTTGAACTAAATGCTGCTTAGGCGTTAAACGCCGCCGCTCGCCAATGCTGCCAGGAGCAGCAGGGCCACGATGTTCGTGATCTTGATCATCGGGTTCACGGCTGGACCGGCGGTGTCCTTATAGGGATCACCTACGGTATCACCGGTTACGGCCGCCTTATGCGCCTCGGAACCTTTGCCGCCATGGTTGCCATCCTCGATATATTTCTTGGCATTGTCCCATGCACCGCCACCCGAGGTCATCGAGATCGCAACGAAAAGTCCGCCCACAATCACGCCAAGCAGGAGCGCACCGAGAGCCGCAAAGCCCTCTGCCTGACCAGCAACAGCAGTGATGATGAAATACACCGCAATTGGCGTCAAAACGGGCAGCAAAGATGGGATAATCATCTCTTTAATCGCTGCCTTGGTTACCAAATCGACGGTACGCGCATAATCCGGCTTGGACGCATAGGTCATGATACCGGGATCGTTCGCGAACTGGTCACGCACGTCCTTTACCACTTCGCCAGCGGCACGGCCCACTGCAGTCATGCCCATCGCACCGAATAGATAGGGCAAAAGCGCACCAAGCAGCAGCCCGACGATGACATAGGGGTTTTCAAGGCTGAAATTGACCTCAAGCTCGGGGAAATATTCCCTGAGATCGGCGGTGTAGCATGCAAAAAGCACGAGTGCCGCAAGGCCAGCCGAACCAATGGCATAACCCTTCGTCACAGCCTTGGTCGTGTTGCCTACCGCATCCAACGCATCGGTCTTTTCACGGACAGATTCGTCAAGACCGGCCATTTCGGCAATACCACCGGCGTTGTCGGTGACTGGACCATAAGCGTCGAGCGCTACGACCATACCCGCCAACGCCAACATGGCAGTAGCCGCAAAGGCAATGCCGATGACGCCAGCAAGCTGATAGGCAATGATGATACCCGCACAAATCACAATCGTCGGCATCGCGGTTGATTCAAGGCTGATCGCCAGACCTTGGATAACGTTGGTTCCATGGCCCGTTTCCGATGCTTTCGCAATCGAGCGGACCGGACGGTAATTGGTGCCGGTATAATATTCCGTGATCCAGATGATCAGGCCAGTGATGACAAGACCAAGGAGCGAACAGTAGAATAATGTCCGGCCGGTAAACCCGCCAACATCAACAGCCATGCCGCCCAACGCGTAGTCGATCGCGAACCAGATGGCCGGAATCGACAATATAGCCGTGACCAAAAAGCCCTTGTACATCGCGCCCATGATGTTCTTACCGCCGCCAAGACGGACGAAATAAGTTCCGATGATGGAGGTGATGACGCAAACCCCACCAATCAACAATGGCAGGCTCATAAGGTTCATGAACAACGCACTGTCGGTCACACCTTGCACGAGCAGAGCGATCAACACCATCGTTGCACCAACGGTGACAACATAGGTTTCGAACAAGTCAGCGGCCATACCAGCGCAGTCGCCGACATTGTCGCCAACGTTATCTGCAATAACCGCAGGGTTGCGAGGATCGTCTTCTGGAATGCCAGCCTCAACCTTGCCAACAAGGTCGGCGCCGACGTCAGCGGCCTTGGTAAAGATACCGCCACCCAGACGTGCGAAGATCGAAATCAGTGATGCGCCGAAAGCCAGTGCAACCAATGCATCGATCACTGGACGGCTGTTCGGTGCCATCATCGCTACATCGGTCAGATACCAGAAAAACACGGCAATGGCGAGCAAAGCAAGGCCAGCCACCAGCATGCCAGTGATGGCCCCTGCGCGGAATGCCATGGTCAGGCCGGCTTGAAGCCCTGTCTGCGCCGCAGCCGCCGTCCGGACGTTGGCACGTACCGAAATGTTCATCCCGATATAACCCGCAACGCCCGAAAGCACTGCGCCAATCACGAAACCAACGGTCGGAATAACGCCCAGAAACAGCGCCACAAGCACTGCGACCGCAACGCCCACAATGGCGATGGTGCGATATTGACGGCCAAGATAGGCTTTTGCCCCTTCCTGAATGGCCGCAGCGATTTCCTGCATTTTTTCATTGCCAGCCGAGGCGCTCAGCACCTGGCGGCTGGTTACAAAACCGTACACGACGGCAAGCAACCCGCACAATATTGCGATTATAGTCAGAGACATGAAATGATCTCTCCCCTCCTGTTTTGTCTAAACAACAATTGTTGACGCTCTCCTCCCGAGAAACGCAAGCCGTCAGCGTATAAGGCGGCATCGTCAGCTATGGCAACCCATTAAACGCGGCCATTTCCGGCGCTTATATCATTGATGTTGATAACCGAGGGTGGGTGGCAGTTTCACGCGCGTTGTGCCGTCTTTTAATCCCAACCCGCCGCCGGTAACGACATGGCCAATGGCGGTCGCCGGTACGGGCAGCACGACATGAGGCGGCGCCGTAAACAGCAGTTGGTAGTCATCGCCCCAGCTTGAAGCCTGCATCCGGCTCTCAAGACTATCGGTGCGATAGCTGACATAGAGCGGCGACAATGGTACGCAGGCAAGGTCAATTTCGATGCCAAGCTGGCTAGCGGTGGCAAGTCGTTCGGCGTCCAGCAACAAGCCGTCGGAGACGTCCATCATTGCCGTCACCAAAGGCGCAAGCGCCTGACCGTCCGTAATCCGCGCCACTGGTCGGTTAAACGCATCGGCGAGTGGCCCCACTTCGTCAAAGCCGGCGTCGATCAGCTCAAATCCAGCCAATGCATCGCCAAGTGTGCCGGTCACGTATAATATGTCGCCCACTTGCGCGCCAGAACGCGATGGAACGGGGCGGCAGGTCGCCCACCCAAGCGCGGTCAGCCCAAGCGCGCGTTTGTCCCCGCAATTGGTTACGGTATCCCCTCCGAGCAACGCCACGTTATAATGCGACAGTGCCTTTTCCAGACCATCGGCAAACGCCCTGTCCCAAGCATCATCGCCTAACATAAAGCCAAGCAGAACGCCCACCGGCGACGCGCCCTTTGCGGCGAGATCAGACAGGTTCGACGCCAAAAGTTTCCACGCGACATCGGCTGGATTGGCATTCGAACGGAAATGTACGCCCTCCGCCATCATGTCATGCGTAATGATAAGCGACGCATCGCCGCTATCGATTACGGCGACATCGTCAAGCAACCCACGTGCCGCAGGGTAAGTTGCAAAGCCGCGCAGAATGTTGATGAAGGTGGATTCGGTGGTCATTGCGTGATGTTAACGCATCACACGGGCAATCAGAACCATATTCAGGACATTATGCCTCAGCGGGCGCGCACATCCTTTGCAACGGCATCCAGCAAGCCATTGACGAATTTTGCGTCCTTCTTGTCGAAAAAGGCATGTGCGACATCCAGATATTCGTCGATAACGGTCGCGGTCGGGACGTCCGGCCGCGCAATCAGTTCGTAAGTGCCGCAACGCAAAAGCTGAAGCATCGTCTTGTCCAGCCGCTCCATCTTCCATTTCTCTCCCAGCTTGCCATCGACCAGCTCGTCAATTTCTGCGCGCCGCGCATCAACGCCCGACACGACATCGTCGAAAAAGTCGGGGTCTGCGTCCGCATATAGCGCATCTTCAATTTCCTGGCCGAGCCTGTGGGAATGAAATTCGTTCAACAAGCGCGCAATGCCGATGTCTTCCATATCCATTTGATACAGCGCCTGCACCGACGCAAGGCGCGCGGCTGAACGGGATTTGGATTTGGCGCTAGCGTTATTGGTACTCATAATCTTTTCCTGACACTCGCCGCATGGGCGGGTAAACCTTCGGCATCGGCAAGCGTGGCTGCTGCCGGGCCAATGATATTGATGGCGTTCCTGTCGAGCGCGATGAAGCTGGTGCGCTTCATAAAATCAAGCACTGAAAGACCAGACGCAAAGCGCGCACGCCGTCCGGTGGGTAATACATGGTTTGGCCCCGCAACATAATCACCAATCGCCTCTGGCGTCATACGACCCAAAAATACGGAGCCTGCGTGACGCACAAGATCGAACAGCAGCTCAGCGCGATTGTCATCCACCGCCAGCTCGAGATGCTCCGCCGCCAGTCGGTTAACCAGCGGCATTGCGCCTTCGAGATCATCGACAACAACAATCGCACCGAAGTCCGCCCAGCTTTGCCGCGCAACTGCGCCAGTGGAAAGCGTCGCAATTTGCGCATCGACGGCGGCCGATACTTTGTCGGCGAAGTCGGCATTGTCGGTAAACAGGATCGACTGGCTCGTCGGGTCATGCTCGGCCTGGCTCAATAGGTCAGCCGCTATCCATTCAGGGTCGTTCTTGGCATCGGCCACCACGACGATTTCCGAAGGTCCGGCTACCATATCGATACCGACGACGCCGTATAACTGGCGCTTTGCCTCTGCGACCCATGCATTGCCTGGGCCGGTAATGACATCGACGGGGCGGATCCGTTCGGTCCCATAAGCCAAAGCCGCAATCGCCTGCGCACCCCCTACCCGCCAGATTTCGTCCACACCTGCCAAATGCGCAGCCGCCATAACGGTCGGGTTTGTCTCACCACCCGGCGTTGGTGTGACCATGACGATCCGCCCGACGCCCGCCACCTTGGCTGGAATCGCGTTCATCAAAACAGAGGATGGATAAGCCGCCCGGCCACCAGGGACATATACGCCTGCCGCATCAACCGCCGACCAACGCGCGCCAAGCCGTACATTATCGCTGTCGCGATAGTCCCGGTTCTCAGGCAATTGCGCTTTGTGGTAAGCCTCAATGCGCGTAGCTGCGAGCGTCAACGCGTCCCGCAACTCGGGGGCGAGCGCTTCATAGGCCGCCTTGCATTGTGCCGCGTCAATTTGCCAACCCGCTTGATTTAGGTCGAAGCGATCAAATCGCTGGGTCATTTCGACCAGCACTGCGTCGCCATTTGCACGGATATCGCGGATAGTCTGCACCACTGCGCTCGACACGTCGGCGTCCGCCTCTCGCCGGCCATTCACCAGCGCGTCATATGCTTCTGGAAAGCCGCTGTCGGAGGAATCAAGCCGCTGCACGTGCCGCCGTCTGCTCTCTGAAACGTTGCACCATGGCAGGAATTGTTCCGCTCATCATCTTGTATGCCGCGCGGTTGACAATCAACCGTGCCGACACTTGGGAAATAACCGCCGTTTCAACAAGGCCATTTTCAGCCAATGTCTTGCCCGACGACACCAGATCCACAATCCGGCCCGAAAGCCCAAGCGAAGGCGCAAGTTCCATCGCCCCGTTCAACTTGACGCATTCTGCCTGAATACCGCGTGCGTGATAGTAACGGCTGGTCGTGGCAGGATATTTGGTTGCCACGCGTATATGCCCGCCATTGACGTCGTCTGTCGTGCCGTGAGGCATCGCTACCGAAATCCGGCAGCGACCGATACCGAGGTCAACGGGTGCATAAAGCTCTGAATAATTGAATTCGTCTATGACGTCCGAACCAACAATGCCAATCTGCGCCGCGCCATGGGCAACAAAGGTCGCTACATCAAAGGCGCGGACACGAATAATGCTAATCGCGGGGTCGTTGGTGGCAAACAGAAGCGCGCGGCTCGCTTCGTCGAAAAACGCAGCCTCAGGCTCTATGCCCGCCGCTTGCATCAACGGTAAAGCCTCGTCGAGAATACGTCCCTTGGGGATTGCAAAGATGATTGGTTCAGTCACAATGGCCGCGCTTTACGGGTCGCGGGCGGAAAGGGCAATATGGCAGAAACTATAGTGTCGCACGAATTTGGTTCCGGCGCGATGGATGATGCCCGCATATCTGAAGGCATCAAGGTTCAGGCAGAGCATTGCCGCCGCAACGATGCGCCCGTCACAGCACTGATCGTAGAGGCGCAGCTTGCGTTGATGCGAGGCGACACGAAATGTGGCCAGCGGATCGCAGATTGGCCCGGACTTCCGCTGGAGGACGCCCTTCCGCTGCGGTTTGCGGGCGGACTGCACCATTTGCATTTGACTGGAGCGGATGATCGTCTCGGCCCCATCTATAGCGGAGACATAAGCGACCAAGCCGAAGTCGATGCCCTGATCGCCGCTGTTACCCAAGACCATGACTTACAGTTGTTGCCATGGCTGGATGGCCCGCCCCAAACCAACGAAGCCGGGCGCTCGGCCAACTTCATGGCGGCACTGCTTTGGCTGTCACCAAGGGTTGGAAGCCGATTTGAATTGAACGAACTCGGTGCAAGCGCCGGTATTAACAGCATGATGGACCGTTATTATTATGATCTGGCTGGCGTTACCGTGGGGCCAGCAAATTCTCCGATGCGCATAAAACCGGAATGGCGTGGTCCCCCGCCGCCAGTTGCACCCGTGAATATTATCAGCATCCGCGGATGTGATCAGGCTCCAGTTGATTTGTCTGACGGTGAAGCAGCGTTACGCGTCAAAAGCTATGTCTGGCCGGAAAATGTCGAGCGCATTGCAAGGATGGACGCGGCCATATTGCTGGCTGCACAGGCGCGACCCGACGTAGTAAAGGCGGATGCGCTCGACTGGGTATTGGAACGCCTGTCTACCCCGCATGAAGCGGGCGTCGTGCGGATATTCCACCATTCGATTGTCTGGCAGTATATCCCCGAAGACCGACGTCACGAAATCCGCGCAGCTATTGAAGCGGCTGGTCAAAAAGCAACCGCCGAACGCCCGCTTGCCTGGGTCATGCTGGAAACCAACCGCGAAACGTTCAAGCATGAACTGTCCGTCAAACATTGGCCTGGGCCAGACCACTGGCATTTACTGGCCGAAGCTCAGGCCCATGGCGCATGGATCAACTGGCTCGCCGATTAGCGCAAAAACCTGTCCATCGCCGCGTTCACTGCATCGGGCTTTTCCCAGATCACGAAATGTCCGCAATTCTCGACCGGCGCAATGGTAACGTCGGGCACGAGTTGTTCGATGCCGTCGATATTGCTTGGCGGTAATGCCAGGTCATCCATTGCCCAGATTACCAACGTCGGGATCATCAACTTCGGGAACGCACCCGCGGCAAAGGCCGGAATTTCCGCTTCCTCATCCATTGCCGGCACATAAAGCGCCGACGCGCGGTACCAGTTAAGCATCCCGAAGCAGGCGTCGCGATCTGTCCAGTCGGCAAGCAAGGCCGCGCGTTCCTCTGGCTCCATGGCGCTTGGCTTGTCCCATTTGATGGTCTTTAACAACAGCCCTGTTAGCCCGTGTTCCTGCACTAACGCATCATTTGCCGGATCGCGGAAAGCGCGGATATACTGGCTCGATTCGCGCTGATTCATGTCGTTGATCAGCAGCCGCTGGAAAAGATAGGGATGCGGCGCGTTCGCGATGATGGCGCGCGGCACGCGGCCTGTCCATGCGGGGTTAAAAGCATTTGGCTGCCCGTTTAACGCGACGCTCCATGCTATCGCTCCGCCCCAATCATGACCCGCAATCACAAATTCGTGGACGCCCAACGCATCGGCGAGCGCAAAAATATCGGCGGTCAGTTTATCGGCAGTGTAAGCATCGACTTCCTGAGGTTTTGACGTTCCCCGATAGCCGCGTTGGTCAGGCGCGATACAGTAAAAACGATTGGCGAAATGGGCAATCTGATGCCGCCAGGTCCGGTGTGATTCTGGAAAGCCATGCAGGAAAATGATCGCCGGGTGATTGGGGTCGCCAGCGGTGAAGACGTCCATGTCGATCCCCGTCGACAACGACAGGCGATGCGGGGAAAGTTCAGTCATATCATTCCACCTGATTGTTCAGTTAACCCGTTTCACGCGGATGCCACGGCCGTTCATCACCATCATGTAGCTGCCAAGCGCACCGCGTTTAATGCTGTAGGCCTTGCCATTCTTCAAAAGCAACGGGCTCGCCTCTGTAGTCTGCCAGACCCCCGCGTCTTTAACCGTGAACTGGTATTTGCCATTGCCGATGGACTGAACCCCGGTCAACTCGCCCTCTATCTGCTTGAATTCTTCTTCCTGCTCTTCGTCATCCACTCCGAAGAACGGAATTTTGGGCAAGGAAAAACCAAACAGTGACCTTTTGGTTTTGCGCACTTCGCCCTGATCCAGAATCACGATTTGGCGGGTCTCGGCGGCGTCTTCCAATCCCTTGGCGGCTAAGTCAAAACAAGACAGCCGCGCAGCATTGTCGGCCAATGCGCGGCATGCCACGATATCTGAATATACTTTTGGACGGCTAATCTCTTTGTCGGCAGCATAAGTCGGCGCAACGCAAAGTGCAGCCAAAAGAACAGCATAGGTCATCTTAGGCATTATTTGATCTCCACTCTGCGCCGTATTTTCTGGTATCTGGCAATAGCTAAACTTCGCCTGGCGCACTAGCTTTGATTGCCAGCGCATGCACGCGCGTTCCGGGTATATCGCCCAGCGCCTTGTTCACCATCCGTTGCCGCATCAGGCGGGCAACGCCTGAAAATGCGGCGCTTTCAATTTCTATCGTGAAATGGGATTCGCCTGACCCGTCATCGCCGCTGTGGCCATGATGTTTCGCACTGTCGTTAATGACGGCAAGACGCGTTGGTGCGAACGCAGTTTCGAGCAGCGTTTCCATTTCTAATTGAGCAGGCCCTTTTTTCATGGCCTGCTCTTCCCATATGGCAGGTTTTTCGCCAAGGAAAATCATGGCCTCCGACCGCTTTAATGACCGATTTCACGGCCGCATTCGCGGTGCAGGCCGACAATGCGCCTATCCGCGCTGTCGTGAAGCTGGCGAATTTCGCGCGCCAGATCCGCACGGTCAGGCCGCGTCAGCCAACGGCCCCGGAGACTATCAGTATCTCTGCCTCGACCATGTGCGACAATTCAATGCGGGCTATAACTGGTTCGCCGGCATGACTGCCGATGAAATTTCCATGGCCCAAAGCCCGATAAACGCTTGGCCAAGCGAAACCCGAGCGTTCCGTGCCAATGGCAATGTTGATTCGCCGCCGAAATGGGCTGACTTCAAAGACCCGCTTGATGCCATTTCCACACGGTTTCGGTCGCGGCTGCCCAAGGAGCGCAGCGATGGCCACTTTCTGTCGCTAGAGGACCGAAAGGCGCTCCGGACGCTAGGGCTTGGCGAAGATGCTGATCGGAGGGCGTTGCGCAGTGCCTATTCAGCGAAGGTTCGCGCTTATCATCCGGACAAAAATGGCGGCAACCGGTCCTATGAAAAGGCTTTGCAAGACGTGATTGCTGCTTATACGCACCTTAAAACATCGCCCGCCTTCATTTGATGAGAACGACATGACTGACATTCCAAATATCCAGCCCGACAGCCGCGATGCGACAATCCTCGCCGCCCCTGACAAAACAGTCAGTGTGCGAGAATTGTTCGGCATTGATGTCGATATGGAATGTCCGGCATTCTCCATCGCCGACGAACGCGTGCCTGATACCGACGACAGTTATGTCTTTGACCCCGACACCACTCTCGCGATCCTCGCGGGCTTTGCCTTTAACCGCCGTGTGATGGTTCAAGGCTATCATGGCACTGGTAAGTCTACCCACATCGAACAGGTTGCGGCACGCCTGAAATGGCCATGCATTCGCATTAACCTTGACGCGCATATCAGCCGTATTGACCTTATCGGGCGTGACGCCATTGTTTTGCGCGATGGACAGCAAGTGACCGAGTTCCGCGAAGGTCTTTTGCCTTGGGCACTGCAGACGCCGACCGCCTTGGTTTTCGACGAATATGACGCTGGCCGACCCGACGTGATGTTCGTGATCCAGCGCGTGCTGGAAACCGAAGGCAAGCTCACTTTGCTCGACCAGAACCGCGTCATTCGCCCCAATCCCTACTTCCGCCTGTTTGCAACTGCCAATACCGTTGGACTTGGCGACACGAGCGGGCTGTACCATGGCACGCAGGCGATCAACCAGGGTCAGATGGACCGCTGGAACATCGTTGTTGGCCTGAATTATCTGCCGGCGCAGGTCGAAAGCGAAATCGTATTGGCCAAGGCATCGGGCACTGATGCTGCGACCGTCGCCAACATGGTGAAGGTTGCGGAGCTGACTCGCCAGGGCTTCATTAATGGCGATATATCAACGGTCATGAGCCCACGTACAGTCATAACTTGGGCACAGAATACCGCGATATTCAAAAATGTCGGTTTTGCCTTCCGCCTGTCGTTCCTGAACAAATGCGACGATGCCGAACGGGCCTTGGTCGCTGAATATTATCAACGCGTTTTCGGGCAGGATCTGCCTGAAAGCGTCGTTGGCAAATCAAAATAAGTACCGGCTATTTCGCCACCTGAAGTTAAAAGGACGATATATGCAACGCTTCGTACTCGCTTTCGCGCTCATGCTTTCCGCATCGCCGGCCTTCGCAGCGCTGAAACCCGGAACTCGCGCGACCGATTTCACGACGCAGGCAGTCCTCGCCGGTAATGTCGACACTTTTAATTTGAACAAGGCGCTGAAGCGTGGCCCTGTTGTGCTGTATTTCTATCCAAAAGCGTTCACGTCAGGCTGCACAGTCGAGGCGCATGAATTTTCCGAAGCTGCCGATGACTTCGCCGCTTATGGCGCATCAATCGTCGGCATGTCCGCGGACGATCTGGATACGCTGAAGCGCTTTTCGGTGGAGGCATGCCGGAATAAATTCACAGTCGGCATCGCCACCAAAGCGATGATCAAAAATTACAAGGTCGGCTTGCCTGCGACGGGCATGACCAACCGCACCACCTATGTCATCGCGCCTGACGGCAAGGTTCTGTTTGCCTATTCGCAACTGGGTGTGAAGGGCCATGTTTCGGGCGCCTTAAATGCCGTGAAAGCATGGCGGGCGGCCAATCCCAAAGGCAAATAATGCAGAAGACGCCCCTCCTTTTCTTACTTTTGTTGCTGGCGGGTTGCACCGTGGCCGTGGAATATGGTGATGTTCCGCACAGCACGCTGGCGGAAAACCCTCGCTGCAACCCTGAGCAAAATGGCAGCCTTGCTGTGACGGGTAAGGACTATTTCATCGTCACCAGCCGCTTGCCGGATTGTCGCAGCGACAATATCCAACTGACCAATCATCGCGGCGACCGGCTGCGCTACGCCAAGTTTTCACCACCACAAAAGATAAAGCCCGCCAAGGGCGATGCAAAAACTGTCGTCCCGCTGGCCTTTCGAACCGAAGCTGATTGGTGGGCCGGCCTGCGCGATGCCGCGAACCTGCGCAAGGGCCGCGTCTTGCTCTACGTTCACGGCTATCGCGAAACTCTGGCCACGACTGCCCGCGATGCCGTGCAGATCGGCGCAATGAGCAATTTTGACGGGCCAGTCATTCATTATAGCTGGCCTTCACAAGGCAATTTGCTGAGCT
>NZ_JBKBQV010000043.1:0-24014 GCF_046292425.1 Sphingorhabdus sp. | reverse complement strand
CAAGTTTGATTCAAAAACCAGACTAGCACGGATAAATCCGCAAACTAGCAAGGCTCGAACTTTCAGGCGTTGTTCCTGCACAAATTACTATACATGGTGTATAGGACATTATGTGCGAACAGCTAATTTTTAACCAAGCACCCGGGGCCTAAAAACCCCCGGACCTGGCGCCGTCGCCCACATGTCCCTTCATCTAAATATCACAATGTCAAAGAGCCGAACCGGTTTTACCCGATTACCACCGACGAAAAAGCGGACACCTATGGTTCCCTGATATTTACTACCAGGGGAGTAGGTGACCTATTTGTTGGCGACCGAACCGCGGAAACGCTTGCTTCCCGTCCGGTGAGAGGGCCTCTAAAGCGACTTCGAGATTCGGTCAACAGCCATTTGCAATTTTATTACAAAAAAAATGCACCAATTAGCTAAGACCATGGAAAATAGCGGTTTTTGCCGTATGTACCCTATATGAAGTTTCCACCCCTATCCACTGACCGAGAGCCGCAGGAGTTCCGCGATCAGGTAAAATCTGCGGTATTCTGGCGTTCGGGCACACAGATTCTCGCTCAGTTGATCAGCTGGGGGACCACGATCGCTGTAATCCGAATCCTTGAACCAAGCGATTATGGTATATTTGCCATGACCTCGGTCGTCCTGGTTTTCCTGAATTTCCTCAACGGCTATGGTTTCGTCTCGGCATTGATCCAGTCAGAGACCGTTGAGCCGATTCGGATTCGGCAAGCGTTCGGAATGCTGATTCTTCTGAATGCGGCGCTGGCGGCACTTCAGTTCCTTGTTGTCGCACCGCTGGCGGCCGTTTATTTTGACGAGCCCGTCGTGGCTGACATGCTGCGCTGGCAATCGCTCATCTATCTATCGACACCATTTTTGATTCTTCCAGACACAATGCTTGCCCGGAACCTTGATTTCAAAAAGCCTGCGATAGTGAATCTGGCCTCGGCCATTATTGGCGCGGCGGTAGCGCTCGCCATGGCCGTGAATGGCCAAGGTGTGTGGACGTTGGTATTTGCCCCGATCGCCATATTCTGGACGCGGGCGATCGCACTGATGCTTGCGACTCGCTTCTGGGTACGTCCGAGTTTCAATTTCTCAGGCGCGCGCGGCATCTTCACCTTCGGCACAGCCATGCTAATCGCACATGGCTTCTGGATCATTCAAAGCCAAAGCGACATTTTCATCGCGGGGCGGGCGTTTGATAACCATGATCTGGGACTTTATGCTGAAGCTCTGTTCCTGACACAGATCTTTGCCGCAAAATTCGTGCCGCCACTCAACGAGGTCGCTTTCCCTGCTTATGCGCGGCTTCAAAATGACATGGCAGCGTTGGCCGCCGGCTTTTTAAAGGCCGTCCGACTCATCATGCTCATATCCTGCCCTTTATATTTTGGAATGGCCGTAACTGCCCAACCGCTGGTTGAAGCAGTGATGGGACCCAAATGGAGCGACGCCGCGCCATTGGTCGCCATATTGGCTCTGGCAATGCCGGTCATGACCCTACACATATTGTTCGCACCTGCGCTTAACGCGCTTGGCTTGCCGCATCTGGTAATGCGAAACGCGATGTTTGGGGCGGTCCTTATGCCATCGGTGTATTTAAACGCCGTGCAATATGGTGCGCACGGGCTTGCTTGGGGATGGTTGATCACCTTTCCCATCTTGCTGGCTTTCACCATTCATCAGGCGCGGCCGCATATCGGCTATACCCTGAACGCGTTAGCGGCCTCCGTCCTGCCCGGTCTCACCGCCGCGGCTATCATGGCCGCATTGGTCTGGACCCTTGATCACGGCCTGTTGGCAAAGCTTTGGCCTGACGTGCCCGCAATCTTGCAATTGGCTATCCTGACGGCAGCGGGCGCAGCCACATATTTTGGAATATTGTGGGTTGGCGCGCGCGAAACCATTTGGGAGGTCAAGAATCTGGTCATGAGGCGCAAACCGCCCACAGCGGAACCTGTCGTTACGCCTTAAGCAATCCAATCTCGATCAGTCGTTCGCGCAGATAATCATCCGCGAGAATTGGGTCGGGGTAGCGGTTCGGATTTTCGGCACTGATGCACTGCGGCAGAGTTGCAATTGGGAAGTCCGATCGCAAATGCAGGAAGAAAGGCATCGAGTAACGGCTAAACCGCGATCGCTCTCCTGTCGGATTCACCACGCGGTGTGTCGTCGACGGCAGCACATGATTGGTTAATCGCTGCAGCATGTCGCCCACATTGACCGCCAAGCCCCCCTGAGGGGGTGAGACGTCCATCCAGCTACCATCGGGACGCAATATCTGTAGACCAGCCTCCTCTGCGCCGAGCAGCAGCGTGATAAGATTGATGTCCTCATGCGCGCCTGCCCTGATGCAACCTTCGGCATCACCGGCAATGGGTGGGTAATGCAGCAAACGCAAAATTGAGTTCCCATCCTCAATAGCCAGGTCGAACCAGCGCGCAGGCAAATCGAGATAGCGGGCTATGGACGACAATATGCGCGCGCCCACTTTGTCCATTTCCGCAAAGAGCAGCTGGAACGTCTCTTTAAATTCGGGAACGTCCGGCCAGATATTGGGCAGCATCGAACCCGCCAGCGGGCTGTCGGGGGCAACATCGCGCCCTACATGCCAGAATTCCTTTAAATCGTGAAAGTCGGCACCTTTGGCAATTTCGGTCTTGAATGGCGTATACCCGCGTTGTCCGGCAAGCGTGGTGTTGAACCCCTTCATTTTCTGCGATTCGGATTGGTCGAACAGTTCCTTGGTCAGTGCCCATGCTTTGGCAACCAAAGCCGGGTCAAGGCCATGATCGACGACCGTGGCAAAGCCGTAGGTTTTGAACGAATTGCCAAGCTGCTGGCCAAGTGCATCGGCATCGCCGCTACTGAGTGAAATTACGGGCATATGTGTCATGGACAGCGCATTACTGCCTGCCTTAAAGGCTTGCCAGCAAAAAGGAGTAGCATGTGGCAAAACAATTTTGGCTGATGAAGTCCGAGCCTGATGTTTACAGTTATGATAATCTGGTGTCGGAGGGCGAAGGCACATGGGATGGCGTGCGCAATCACAGCGCCGCAATTAACTTGCGCAATATGAAGGTTGGCGACGAGGCCTTTTTCTACCACAGCAATATCGGGCTTGAGGTCGTTGCAATCATTACGATCAGCCAGGAGCATTTCATTGACCCGACCGACGAAAAGGGCCGCTTTGTTGCGGTTAAGGTCAAGCCAGTCCGCAAACTGAAGCACACAGTGACGTTGAAAGCCATCAAGGCAAACCCCAAACTGGCCGACATGGAAATGCTTCGGCAATCGCGTCTGTCAGTTGCCCCGGTGCGTCCCGCCGAATGGAAAGAGATTTTGAAAATGGCCGGCGAATGAACGGACAACGAATCGCGATTTTGAGCCCGACGCCGGATTATGAGGAAAACTGGTCGCATATAAAGGCAGACTATGCGCAGCTGTTGGGAAACCGTGCCACCTTCATCGACTGGACAAAGGCGGAAGACTTTAGTGCTTTCGACCTTGTCACGCCATTACTTGCGTGGGGCTATCCGCGCAACTGCCCACGCTGGTTCGGTTTGCTCGACCAGCTGGAAAACGAAGGCGTGACCGTTAGCAACCCGGTGCGCATATTAAGATGGAATAGCGATAAGGCCTATCTTGCTGAACTGGACGCGGCAGGCATCCCGTCGGTACCCACCTTGTTAAGCGATGCGCTCGATGAGGCTGCGCTTGACGATGCCCGGAACAGCTTCAAAACAGACATTCTCGTGATCAAACCCCCCATTTCAGGCGGGGCAGACGGCACGTTCCGGCTTGGCCGCGGCGATGCGTTTCCCGCTTCGGTCGCCGGGCACCGCATGATGATCCAGCCTTATCTGCCGACCATAGCTGCAGAGGGCGAATATTCGCTCTTTTACTTTGGCGGCAAATTCAGCCACTCGATCATCAAACGTCCGGCGAAAGGCGATTTTCGCGTGCAAGAACAATATGGCGGCACGGAAGAAGCGGTTTCGGCGCCTGAAGCCGCGTTATTGCTCGCACAAACCGCTTTTGCGGCAACTGCGGCGATCACCGGTATCGAAACATTGGCTTATGCGCGCGTGGATTTGCTGCGTGACGGTGACGGCGTTTTCCGACTGATGGAATTGGAGCTTATTGAGCCATCCTTATTCCTGCGATTTGCCCCTGATAAAGGCACAGCTTTTGCCGAAGCGTTGCTTTCTGCTGTTTAGGCGCAACATGTCACGGAACTAACACGCCGCTTGTCCCGTTCATTGTGCGTTCCGGCCCGCAGATTTCGCGAGGCCGACTAACGCAGAAAGGAAGAGCTTATGGGCGAGCTAACTTATAAGGCCAAAGACCTCGGCAACAACATCATAGGTGCCGTCAAACCATCCACCGGCAGAACCTCAAACGGCTGGCGCCTTCAGGGCGAAACAGTGTCGCAGGACAGAAAAAGCGGACGGCGGACATTTCTCGGCAAAGTTACAGGCTACGTCGGCAGCTAAAATGCTTCCTTGTGCAGCAGTTCATGCAGGGACCAAAATCCGTTCGCGATGGTGTCGTCCGCTCCTTTTGGGTTCGTCACAAGATGGTCCTGTGGGCCGCTGAACTGAGGAACGAACGAAGGCCCTGAATGTTATATTTCTATACCGGCCTTCAGGAACTGTTGTGGCCGGATCACTCAGAAAGGAACCAGATATGGGCGAATTTACAGACAAGGCCAAAGGGCTCGGCAACGAAGTAGCAGGGAATGTCAAGCAAGCTGCGGGTAAGGCGTCCGATAACGAGCGGCTTGAAGGTGAAGGCATCGCTCAAGAACGCAAAGGCGAAGGCCAGAACCTCAAAGGAAAATTGAAGGGCGCGGTCGGCGACAAAGTATAAGTCGCGCCAAAACAAAAAAGGGCTGTCCGTTGGGCGGCCTTTTTTGTGCCTACACAATTATGATTGGCGATAGTCGGCAATAACTTCGCCGCAATCGTATAATTCGGCCTCATGGCCAGCCTCGCGCCAGCTCTCGGTCAGTGCGTCTTTTTCCCAAGCCAGCATGGCCGGCAGCGTCAGCATGTAATGCACCCATTCTTTTCCGGCATGTCCGACATCCAGTCCATAAGTGCGAACGCGAAACGCGACGGGCGCAAAAAAGGCATCCACTGCGGTAAATTGCGGCCCTGCGAGGAATGGTCCGCCGAAGCTGTCGAGCCCTTGCGCCCACAATTCCGTCAACCGGGCCACGTCGCGTGCGAGCGCAGCAGACATCGGCTTGGGCTGAATTCTGACCCCTACATTCATCGTGCAATCGTTCCGCAATGCCGAAAAACCGCCATGCATTTCAGTCACTGCACATTGCGCCCAAGCACGCGCCGACGGATTGGTCGGCCATACGCCCTCATGCCGGTCAGCTAAATAAAGCGTGATCCCAAGTGAATCCCAAATCGTGCGCGTATTATCCACCAACACCGGTACTTGCCCTGTGGGCGAAAATGCCCGGAATGCATCGTAATTGCTTGCGGCAACAAAAGGTTCGATGCGATCATCAAATGGGATCCCAAGCATCGTCATAAGTACCCAAGGCCGCAGACTCCAGCTGGAATAATTACGGTTTGCGGTAATCAGGGTGTAACTCATATCAGCCTATCCTTCGGGTTCCGGCGCAGACAGAGCCACCTACCGGGTTTGCTTATCCAACTCCAGCCAGCGCGAATCCACACGTTGATGGTAACTGTCGAACACCGCAAATGGGATGCGAAAAGGGGTACCCCAATTACTATTCCACATAGCCACCACCCCTGTTCGGGTGGCTGGATCAAAGATCATGGTTGCGCGATATCCATCCACTGCGCCCGAATGACCTAAAAGCAAATTGCCTTCATATTTGAAGCTGCGCCATCCAAGGCCATATCGTGCCTCCGAATTCGCCTGCCTTAACTCGCCGCCATAGATTCGGGCAGTGTTCACCCGCGGTGATTGCGCAATGCGCAGCGCCGATTCCGGAAGAACGTCGGGTCGCTGACCCATGGTTGCCTGCATCCAACGGGCGAAATCGACGATATTGCTTTCAACGCCAGCTGCGGCTGGCACCCGCCAGTAGCTTTCTTTCAACATGCGGACGTTCCGCCCGTTGTGCGGGCGCGCCCAATCTTTCGCGCCAGTCAGGCCCGCCATACCGAAATTGGCACTTTTCATGCCCAAGGGCAAAAAGAAGCGCTCACTGACTGCATTGGGATAAGACCGCTTCGACGCCTGCTCCAATATCTCAGTGGCGGCATCAAAGGCGATATTTTGATAAGTATGACACGACCCCGGCTGGCACTGTAATGGCGCGGTCGCAAGGCTGGCACGTAACAAGCGGGGATCTTGCCCATCCTCCAACCGCTCGTCATATGCGTTCTTCGTGAGGCCGGTTTGCTGCGAAAGCAGCTGCTCAAAACTCAGCCGCGATTCCGCCCCCTCGGGCAAGCGCAACGTCGTTTGATAACGCGACACTGGCCGTTCCAAGTCAACAAGGCCTTCGTTTGACAACGTCGCTGCCAATGTTCCGGCGACAGTTTTGGAAACTGATGCCCAGCGGAAGACTGTCTCCAGGGTAACCGGCACATTTGTGTCCCGGTCGATCACGCCATAGGTGCGCACAAAGCGCAGCTCCCCATCCTCTACGATACCAATAGCCAGCCCCGCCATTTCCGACCGCTGGGAGATGGCCGAAAACTGCTGGTGCAGTTTCACATAATCAATCCGGCCACGCCATTCGTCCGGTTGGTCGGGCAAGTTAACGTCTGCCTTGGCAAAACCGCGCAATACGGCTGCAACCTGGTTCGTATCGGGTGCGGATTGTAATGCATAACAGCTGATCAGCCCCAACAATGTGACTGCAATGAAGGCTTGAATTATTCGCCGCATGTCGTCGGTTAAACCGCAACCTCAAATTGGGCTGTTGTCTTCGACTTCACTTCTTCAACCGTTACGCCCGGCGCCACTTCAACCAATTTGAAATGCGACGTCTTGTCGGCCCGTTGGAACACCGCCAGATCGGTAATGATCATGTCGACGACATTCTTGCCGGTCAGAGGCAGCGTGCAGGCCGGGATGAATTTCGGCGACCCATCTTTTGCATTATGCTCCATCACGACGATGATCTTTTTGACGCCAGCGACCAAATCCATGGCTCCGCCCATGCCCTTGATCATCTTGCCGGGTATCATCCAGTTAGCGATGTCACCATTTTCCGCCACTTCCATCGCGCCCAAGACGGTTAGGTCGATATGCCCGCCACGGATCATAGCAAAGCTGGCAGCGCTATCGAAATAGGCGGTCTGCGGCAGTTCGCTGATTGTCTGCTTGCCTGCGTTGATGAGGTCAGCATCCTCTTCACCAGCAAAGGGAAAAGGCCCGATACCCAACATGCCGTTTTCGGACTGAAGCGTCACTTCGACGCCCGGCGGAATGTGGTTGGCTACCAAAGTCGGAATGCCAATACCAAGGTTCACATAATATCCGTCGCGCAATTCCTTTGCGGCGCGGGCAGCCATATCGTCACGGGTCCAGCTCAATGTATCAATCCATCTTCATCAGTGATTGGGTGCTCAGTGGGTAAATCGGTCGGGTTGGCGCGCTCGGCGTCCACGCCCTCCCATATCCGTGCGAGGGCGTCTGCTTCGGATATGCCAGTCGCGCGCGCCCAAGTCCTCGCGCCGTGGCGGATGCAATCGACCAACGCGATGCCATATCCCATCGGGTCACCGCCCACGGGCACAGGATTTATAAAGCAGGTCACAGGTCCGCCCTCCTTCGCCCAAACGCGGAGAAACTCCCGGCTGTCACCCAACATGTCGGCATATGGCACAAGGTCAATGGGAACTGGCTTGTCGCTCATTTAGCAGGCTCCCACTTGGTCTGAGGACTATAAATTTCGTCAAAACCGCCGCGAATGGACGGGCCATAAACAGGGTTGGGGAACATGAACCAGCCATTGCCCCATAATGGTAAGATTGCCGGATTGGTGGCAAGCATCCGGCGGTCGGCAACGCTTAGGCCATTGGCATTGAACGCGTGCGCAAAATCTCCGAGCTGGTCCCCAGCCATTGCAATCACACAATATTTCGTGGCTATTGTGGCCCGCCGGCCATCTTTGCTTGAACCCGTGGGATCGTCGCCCATCAGGTACAGCGTCTCTTGATGCTTGAATTCACCGAGACCAGCCATGCGAAGCGCGTCTTCCGTGCCCTTGGCATTGGCGGCAGTGCGATTGGTATTGGCTATGATGGTCACACCAGCATCGCGCATGGTTTTCAGCGCCTCAACCGCGCCCGGCATTGCCAGCGCCTTACCTGCACCACTTTTCTCCCATTCGTTCCAAATGGCAGGATCAAAATCGATGCCTTGTTCAGCCATATAACGCATGGCCCCAACGTTCCAGATTAATGTCTCGTCTGCGTCGAACACCGCCGCCAGCGGCTTGGTGCCGCAGCTTTCGAAACGCGGCGCATCGGGGGTTGACCCTTTGGCCAGCACCGTCTGAGTTTTGATCGCGCGATTCAGCGCCTTGGCGCGCACATACTGCGCCATCGTTTTATACACCTGCGCCGAAACTATGCTGCCTTCTGCCGATCCGTAGAGCCATTGTTGCCCAGTCGGTGGCGATGTTGGCGATGGCTTTTCGCCGACCTGCGTGGCGAGCGCGTCTTTGCTCAGGACTGGCACGGCAAGCTGCTGGCCTGGCGCTGAACAGCCTGCGAGTGAAAGCGCAATTAAGCTGATCGTAAAGCGTCGCATCATACAACCTCGCGTTCGCGCACGGTGCGAAACTCAATCTTCTTTTCATAAGGCGCGCCGACGATCATGCGTTGCACATAGACGCCGGGCAAATGGATGCAGTCAGGGTCAAGGCTACCCACAGGCACGACTTCCTCAACCTCAGCCACGCAAATTTTGCCACAAGTGGCAGCTGGCAAGTTGAAGTTGCGCGCTGTCTTGCGAAAAACAAGGTTGCCGCTTTCGTCGGCCTTCCATGCCTTGATGATTGAGAGGTCAGCAAAAATTCCATGCTCGAGGATATACTCCTCGCCGCCGAACTCTTTTACTTCTTTGCCCTCGGCGACCAACGTGCCAACGCCGGTCTTGGTATAAAATCCCGGGATGCCCGCACCACCCGCGCGCATGCGCTCGGCCAATGTGCCTTGCGGGCAAAATTCAACTTCCAACTCACCCGCCAGATATTGCCGCTCAAATTCCTTGTTCTCGCCGACATATGAGGAGATCATTTTCCTGACCTGCTTGGTACGCAGCAGCTTGCCGATGCCTTCATTGTCGATACCGGCATTGTTCGACACGAAGGTCAGTCCAGTGACCCCGCTGTCGCGCACCGCATCGAGCAAACGTTCAGGCAGACCGCATAGGCCAAAGCCGCCGCTGGCGATCAACATATCGTCTTTTAATAAGCCGTCGAGCGCCGATTTTGCATCGGAAAATAGTTTCTTCGCCATGAAATGCTCCAATTGGTGGGAGAGACGGAACAGCCCTTCGCCTAGACGCCTACTGGTGTGAAGGTCAACGCCAATAGCGCCCCTAAATCGTTTAAAGCTTGCGCGCCGCTAGTGACTTTGATGGCCGCCATGCCCATGGCGGCGGCCGGTTTGCAATTGATCCCAAGATCATCAAGATAGATGCACTGCGATGGTTCGACTGCAAGTGCGTCACACATCATAGCATAAATTCGCGGGTCGGGTTTGCGCACGCCAGCCTTGCTCGATTCAATGATATGGTCGAAGTGCTGCATCACCGCTGCAATTGCTGCCGCTTTATCGTCACTTACCGCCATGCCGGCGCCTTTGCCTGAGGGCACATTGTTCGTGATGCAGCCAATTTTGAAACCCTTTGCCTTCAAAATATCGAGCGCGGCGACCATGTCCGGGCGAATGTCGCCCGAAAGGCAGGCAATCACCGAAGCACCGTCAAGTTCATGCCCCAAGACCCGCGCCTCGGCGGCAAACAACGCGTCAAATTCGGTTGCGCTACATTCGGCCCGTTCGAACTTCGCCCATGCATTATTATCCGGGTTGCGGGAATTCACGCTGCGAACGAAATCCTTTGGCAGACCGCGTTTGGCCTCCATGCGGTTGAAGGCCTCAAATGGCGAGGTCGTAATTACCCCGCCAAAGTCGAAAATAATAGTATTGAACGCCATGTTGGTCGTAGAGCCTTAAATTAAAATTGCAGCTTAAGCCCCGGCCGCGCCCAGCGGGTTTTAACCAGACGCCCGCTGCCGGACAGGCAGATATACGCGTCCATCATATCGTCGCCCCCAAAGGCGATGTTGGTGGTGAAAATATCGTCGGTTGCGACAAATTCGACAAGTTCGCCTTCAGGCGAAATGACGCTGATCCCGCATTCGCCGATAGTGGCAACGCAAATATTTCCATTGGCCTCCATCCCAAGGCTATCGAAGAATTTATACCCCGCCGGACGATACACCGGAATGCCAGGCCCGCCGGGACCTGCATCCGCCGCGACCTTGCCCGGCGCGGTAATGTTGAATTTCATCAACCGGCAAGTGTAAGTTTCGGCGGCATAAAGCGTCTTGCCGTCGGGCGAGAGACCAACGCCATTGGGGTTATTCGAAGGAAAGATGACTTCCTCCAAATGGCTACCATCGGCCTTGGCATAGAAAATGCCGACAACGTCGTGGCTACGCTTTGCATAATCAATCTTGCCATGGTCCGTGAACCAGAATCCACCATGCGCGTCGAACACAATGTCATTCGGGCCACGGAGGCTGCAGCCGTGGTCCCCGGATTTGTAAAGCACCTCGACCTCGCCCGTTTCGATATCGATCCGTTCAATCCTTCCGCCCGAATAATCCTGTGCAATTCCATGCGGCGCCAAAAAGCCATTGGCTTCCATATATTCGAAGCCGCCATTGTTGCAGCAATACAGCTTGCCATCAGGACCAACGGCCAAACCATTTGGTCCGCCGCCAGGCTTTGCAATGACTTCCTTGCTGCCGTCTGGATGCACACGGGTGATTTGACCTTCAGCGATTTCCACCAAAATGACGCTGCCGTCGGGCATGACGACGGGTCCTTCGGGGAAGCGCAATCCATCGGCGACCAGTTCAAATTCAGCCATACTCTCTCTCCCTTTGCGTGCGACTGAGCCGCGCTTATGCCTCAGGCCGGTTCCTTGGGCGGAACAGACATGTTTCCTTCACCCAATTCCGCCTGCATATATACGCTGTCAAGCCAACGGCCGAACTTTCGGCCAACGGACCGCATTAGCCCGGCGTGCGTGAACCCCATCTTGCTGTGCAGCGCCACCGAAGCAGGCTCTCCGCCGCCAATCACGGCCATCATCTGTCGAAAACCGCATTGTGTTGCCTGCGTCATTAAAGCACGCAAAAGCCGTCCTCCAACCCCTTGACCGACGCAATCCGAATCGACGTAGATCGAATCTTCGCAGGTAAAACCATAAGCTGGCCTGTCGCGAAAGGGCGTTGCATAGGCATATCCCAATATCCTGCCATCGCGTTCCGCAACCAAAAATGGCCATCCTTTGGCTGAAATATCGGCGATCTTCTGTTCCGTTTCTACAGAAGTGCGCGGCACAATATCAAAGCTGGCCGTGCCGTTAAGAACGTGGTGCGCGTAAATGCGCGCAACCGCATCTGCGTCCGTCCTATGCGCCGACCGTATTCTAATCTCGCCCGCTTCGTCCATCAGCCGTGGCTGACACAATAATTCTCCATTTGAAAGTGTTTTGCCATTTTGATGTCGATCAAGGTTTTTGCTGCAAAAAGGCGTATACGAGTCGCAGTAGTCGGGCCCAACCTATCCGGGTCCATAGCGGAGGAAATGACGATGCGATCCATCATGGTACATGCGGGAGGTGACGCAGCCTTTGAGAGCCGTCTGCAAGCAGGACTAGACCTTGCACGACGTTTCAAAGGCCATGTAACGCTGATCTTGCCGCGCCCGACGCAGGACTATGTCGCCTTTGACATGTTTGGTGGCGCCCATTTCATTGCCGAAGCGTTTGAAGCGGCCGAGCAAGAGCGCGGAAAACTGTGCGAGAGCATCGATGCGCGGCTCAAGGCCGAAGATGTGCCCTGGGACTGGCAGATGTTCGATGGCACGACATCTGACGCCTTGATCAATGCTGCTCGGCTGGCCGATGTTTTGGTCATGTCGCTTGATCAGGCTGGCGCTGCTGGCCCCGCGCGCGCATGGGTAAGTGATATCGTAACAGCATCGCGTACCCCCGTTTTGGCAATTCCCGCATCAAGCAAACGCATATCCTTTGAACGGGCCATGATTGCTTATGATGGCGGTTTCGAGGCTGCTAATGCAGTGCGCGCGGCGCTGCCCATGCTTCAGGCCGCTGGACATGTCCGCATTTCCGAAATTGAAAAAGTGCCTGACGAATTCCCTGTCACCGACGCAGCGACCTATTTGTCACGCCATGGCATCAGCGCAGAAATTGCTGTCGTCGCAAGGGGTGACTACAGCGTCGAAGAAAGGCTGCTGGCGGAGGCTGACGCCTGGCGACCCGATTTCCTCGTAATGGGGGCCTATGGCCATGGACGCTGGCGTGAGACATTGTTCGGCGGCGTGACACGCTTCATGCTCGGCGAACTGGGGATTCCGGTCTTGTTGGCGCATTAAACAAAGGTTGGCTTTTGCCCTTATTCCATGCAAGCTTGCGCGGAACGGGGGGATTAAGTGCAGCAAGATACAGCCGTAAAAGGCCGTCCTATGGGATTCTGGATGGCGCTCGCCTTGGTCATGGGCAGCATGATCGGGTCGGGCGTTTTTCTGTTGCCTGCCAGCCTTGCGCCTTTGGGATGGAATTCGGTCATTGGTTGGGTAATCACTGTTTCAGGCGCCCTGTGCGTTGCATCTGTGTTTGGTGCGCTTAGCAAGGCTTTGCCGAAAGCCGGCGGCCCTTATGCCTATACCCGCGCAGCCTTTGGCGATGGCGCGGGTTTCGCTATCGCATGGGCCTATTGGATTTCGATGTGGGTCGGTAATGCCGCGATTGCGACGGCTGCCGTCAGCTATTTAAGCCAGTTGTTCCCACTAGTCGGCACCCAAGGCGTGTCCGCGGCAATCACCATTTCCATCGTCTGGGCCTTTACGCTGATCAACATTCGCGGTACGAAGCTGGCGGGGCAGGTACAGGTCATCTGGACAATTGCCAAGCTGCTACCGCTCATCGCCGTTATTGGCCTTGCAGCTTATATTTTAGCGATCCAGGGCACTGGTGTTGTCCGCACCTTTGATGTCGCGGATATTTCCACGGCGAGCATTTCGACCGCCACCATCCTAACCCTTTGGGCGATGCTCGGGCTTGAGCTCGCAACCGTGCCTGCTGATAAGGTGCAAGATCCCGAGCGCACAATCAATCGCGCGACCTTGTTCGGTACCGCTGGCGCTGGCGGCATATACATACTGGTATGCTCGGCCGTAGTCCTGATGCTGCCTGTTGCGATCACAAGCGCCTCTGCCGCGCCATTCGCCGATTTCGTGAATATCTACGCTGGTGCCAATGCAGGCAATGCCATAGCCGCCATAGGCGCCATTAGCGCGCTTGGCGCGTTGAACGGGTGGATCATGTGTCAGGCTGAATTGCCTGCCGCACTGGCCCGCGATGGCCTGTTCCCGGCATTTATGGCCAAGACCGGTCCCAATGGCACGCCGCGGAACGCGCATCTGTTCACCACTAGCCTATTGACCATTGTCATCCTGATGAACAGCAGCCGAACCATGGCATCAATGTTTGAATTCCTGATATTGCTCACCACGGCTATCGTTTTGGTCATGTATTTCGGCTGCGCCGCCGCCGCGTTTCGGCTCATTCAGACGGGCATATTGAAGGTGCGCGCCGGATTTAAAATAATCCTGCTCTTTGCTGCACTTTATTCGGTTTGGACGATTTATGGCGCAGGCCCCGAAGCCTTGATGTGGGGCGTAGCCTTGCTGCTCGCTGGGTTGCCGGTTTTCTGGCTGCTCCGTATTGCTAGGGGTTCCAAAGCCGTCGCCTGACGCCTACATGCAGATCATAGTAATTTTGCGGGAATAACGATGAGCTATACCACTGACTTGGGCTTATATATTGATGGCAGCTGGCGCAAAGGCGAAGGCCGCGACACGCATTCGGTTATCAATCCCGCAACTGGTGAAACGCTTGCTGAACTCCCATTAGCTCATGCTGCGGACCTTGATGAAGCACTAGCCGCAACGGCCAAGGGCTTTGCATATTGGCGCGCGGTGGACGTCAATGCTCGCGCTACTATCCTGCACAAAGTCGCTGATAACATTCGCGAACGCGCTGAAACAATTGCGGTTCTGCTCACAACCGAGCAAGGCAAGCCGCTCGCCGAAGCGCGCACCGAAGTGCTGTCTTGCGCTGCGCAATTCGATTATTTTGCGGAAGAAGCCAAGCGCAGTTATGGCCGTGTCCTTGTTCGGCCAACGGGGCAGCGCGCCCTTGTATTGAAGCAACCCGTCGGCCCCGTCGCGGCGTTCTCGCCGTGGAACTTCCCGGTCAATCTTATGTGCAAGAAAATGGCGGCTGCGCTTGCAGCTGGTTGTTCGATCATCGCAAAACCGCCCGAGGAAACGCCCGCCAGCACCAGCGCAATCATGCAGTGCGTTATTGACGGGGGCGTTCCCGGCAATGTCGCCCAGCTGGTCTATGGCGTGCCGGATATGGTGAGCCGTCACTTGATTGCCTCATCCATTATCCGCAAGGTTAGCTTCACCGGCTCGGTTCCTGTGGGCAAGCATTTGCTCAAACTAGCTGCCGATGGCGTAAAGCGAACCACAATGGAATTGGGTGGTCACGCGCCAGTACTTATTTTCGATGATTGCGACCTTCAAAAGGCCATCACCTTGTCTGCTACGACGAAGTTCCGCAATGCTGGCCAAGTGTGCATTTCGCCCACCCGTTTTTATGTGCAAGAGGGTGTCTATGACCAATTTGTTGCCGGCTTTGCCGAGCATACGAAGAAAGTTCAGGTCGGAAATGGTCTCGACGCTGGAACCGTTATGGGGCCATTGGCCAACGGACGACGGCCATCGGCGATTGCTGAATTGGTCGAAGATGCGACATCCAAGGGTGCCAAGCTATTGACTGGCGGATCACGGAGCAACGAGGGGTTTTTCTTCGCGCCAACGGTGCTTTCCGACGTGCCGATGTCGGCCAAGGTCATGGACGACGAGCCCTTTGGCCCGGTTGCATTGATGCGCCCGTTCAAGACGTTTGATGAGGCTATCGAGCAAGCCAATCGCCTGCCCTTCGGCCTTGCCGCTTATGCATTCACCGAAAATGCACGACAGGCAAATCTTGTTGCCGATGCGCTGGATACCGGCATGGTTGGCCTTAACAGCTTTGTGATTTCGATGCCCGATGCGCCTTTTGGCGGGGTAAAGGAATCCGGCTTTGGCAGTGAAGGCGGACCTGAAGGGCTCGACAGTTACTATGTGACCAAAGCGGTTCACCAATATTGATAAAGCGACAGCTTTATCTATGCGCTGGCCTGCTGGCGGTCGCACTTGGCACCATCGGTATATTTCTGCCTTTGCTGCCCACAGTGCCGTTCATGATATTGGCAGCGTTCTGTTTCGCGCGCAGCAGCCCCGCGCTTGAGGCGCGACTGTTAAACCATCCGCGTTACGGCCACCATTTGGTGGCTTGGCGCGAAAAGGGCGCGATTAGCAGGCGTGGGAAATGGTCGGCAACGGCAGCTTTCGGGTTAAGCATCGCCATCGGCTTTGCAGCGCTAACTCTGCCATGGTCGCTCGTGCCGGTTGGCGTTGCTGTGCTGTGCCTTGGCTGGATTTGGTTTAAACCGGAAACCTAAATTGCAGCGTCGCGCACAATAGCGGTACCTGCTTCACGCTGTTTCTTGAGGTCGGCCTTTAACTTGGCCGGATCACGCGCGAACACAAATCCGAAGCTCACGCCGCCTTCCTTGCCAATCGTCGCATGGTGCAATTTGTGCGCCTGCACCAGCCGCTTGGCATAGCCGCTGCGCGGTACATATTTGAAGTAACGTTGATGCACGAGGCCGTCATGCACGACGGTATAGATGATACCGTAAAACATTACGCCAAGGCCAATCCATGTCGCCGGCTCCCAAGCATTGTTGCCAAGCACGAGTGGACTGCCAATGGCAAACATGGAAATGCTTATGACTGCACCAACGATGCCGTAGAGATCGTTCTTTTCGAGCGCATTGTCATGCGGCTCATGATGGTCGCGGTGCCAGCCCCAGCCCCAGCCATGCATGATATATTTGTGGCTGGACCAGGCGACCCATTCCATGACGAATACCGTTGCAAGCACGATGAGGATGATGCTGAAGATGCTCATGGCTTCCCTATTAGACGTAAAGTTTGCATCTTTGAAGTGCAAGCAGCGACGCCTCACTTGATTTCGCTGCAATCGCTTCTATGGCATTTTTATTATGCCAACACCGCAAACGCTGTACGAAAAAATCTGGAATGCCCACGTCATTGAACAACGCGACGACGGAACGTGCCTGATCTTCATTGACCGCCATCTTGTCCACGAAGTTACCAGCCCACAAGCCTTTGAAGGCCTTCGCGTTGCCGGACGAGGGGTGCGGCGACCGGATTTGACACTTGCTGTTCCCGACCACAACCTGCCTACAACGGCGCGGTTGGACAGCGATGGCCGGCCTATTCCGATTGCAGACCCCGAAAGCGCGCAGCAATTGGAAGCGCTGGAGCGAAACGCGCCAGAATTTGGCATTTCCTATATTGACGCAACCGACATTAAACAGGGCATTGTCCATGTCGTCGGACCGGAACAGGGCTTTTCCCTGCCCGGAACCACAATAGTCTGTGGTGACAGCCATACTGCATGTCATGGTGGCCTCGGGGCCTTGGCCTTTGGTATTGGTACATCCGAGGTCGAACATGTCCTTGCTACACAAACACTTCAACTCACGCGGTCGAAGTCGATGGAAGTCCGGGTCGAGGGTGAACTTGGCCCCGGCGTTTCTGCAAAAGACGTTGTCCTGCATATAACGGGCGTACTTGGCGCATCGGGCGGGACTGGCCACGTCATCGAATATACGGGGTCCGTCATTCGGGCGCTCAGTATTGAGGGGCGCTTGACGATCTCGAACATGGCGATTGAACATGGTGCGCGCGCGGGGCTTGTTGCGCCCGACGATGTGACCTTTGCCTATCTCAAGGGTCGACCCATGGCCCCCAAGGGCGAACAATGGGATGCCGCCGTCACCTATTGGCGTTCGCTCGCCACCGATGCAGGGGCGGTCTATGATAAGGTCGTGACGATAAGCGCCGCCGACATCGCGCCAAGCGTCACTTGGGGCACAAGCCCTGAAGACGTACTCCCAATCACCGGCGTTGTTCCTGATCCGTCCGCTTTTGCTGACCCTTCCAAGCAAGACGCCGCCAGGAAATCGCTGGAATATATGGCGCTGACGCCGGGCACGTTGATGACCGATATCGAAGTACAGAATATCTTCATTGGCAGCTGCACCAACAGCCGGATTGAAGACCTCCGCGCAGCCGCTAGTGTTCTGAAGGGGCGGAAAAAGTCAGATAACGTCAAATGGGCGATTGTCGTGCCGGGAAGCGGTCTGGTCAAACATCAGGCAGAGGCAGAGGGGCTGGATCGCATCTTCATTGACGCCGGCCTTGAATGGCGCGAGCCGGGATGCTCGGCTTGCTTGGGCATGAACCCAGACAAGGTGCCCGCCGGAGAACGCTGCGCGTCCACCAGCAACCGCAATTTTGTAGGGCGTCAGGGCCCTGGTGCGCGGACTCATCTGGTCAGTCCAGCGATGGCCGCCGCCGCCGCTGTTACCGGCAAGCTGACCGACGTGCGCGAGTTGATGAACTGAACAATGCGCAGATTGTGGGTGGCTTTGCTACCAATTGATGCCAATTCACTTTACTTGTCGCAGACGGAAAAGCTAAAGCTCATTCCACCAAGGAAGAGATATATGACCGATAAGAAATCCGAAGGTGGCGACAAATGGTCGACCACAGCAAAGGTTGGCGCAGCGGTTGGTTCAGCTGCGCTCATGGCGGCGTTGCTATATGCAGGACGTCGCAGCCTGACTCAAAAAAAGGGCAAGCTTGAACCTTTATCGCCGGAACCCGAACTGTCTCCAATGGACGCCAATCAGCCCAAGACAGAAACGGACTGAACCGATGAAGGCGATCAGCAACGTCAAAGGCAGGGCCTATCCGCTCGGATTAAAGAATGTCGATACCGACATCATCATTCCGGCGCCCTGGTTGAAAACAATTAGCCGGTCGGGCCTTGGCAAAGGTGCATTTCAATCCTTGCGCGAAGTCCCAGGCAACGTCTTTGACAATCCCGCGTTTGCTGGTGCGCCCATATTAATCGCTGGAGACAATTTCGGATGCGGGTCCAGCCGCGAACATGCCGCTTGGGCTATGGCCGATCTTGGTATCTCTGCGGTTATCGCGCCAAGTTTTTCCGACATATTTTCCGGCAATGCATTTAAAAACGGACTGCTAGCCATTGTGTTGCCGCAGGATGCCATAGACCGCCTGATGGAAGTTGCGCAGAGCGACGAGATCCATATCGATCTGGAAACACAGACGGTAACTACCCCGTTCCAGGATCGCTTCACATTTGAAATCGACCCGTTTCGCAAGCATTGCTTGATGCATGGAGTCGACGAGATCGGGCTGACGCTGAAAAGCAGCGACGCCATTTCTGCTTATGAGACAAAGATATCGGCGAGCCAGCCTTGGCTGACGCCCAGCATAGCTTAGGAGAGAGACATGCGCGCTTTATTATCAACCGCTAGTGGCGGTCCGGAAACGTTGGTCATGGGTGATCTGCCCGAACCCGTCGCTGGCCCCGGCCAGGTTGTCGTTGCGGTGAAAGCGTGCTCGATCAACTTCCCCGACACGTTGATGATCGTCGACTTGTACCAGTTCAAGCCCGAGCGCCCTTTTGCCCCCGGTGGCGAAATCGCAGGTGTGGTGGAAGCCATCGGCGATGGTGTCAGCGGTTTTGCCGTTGGTGATCGCGTCATTGGACTGTGTGGCAATGGTGGTTTGACCGAGAAGGTCGCGGTGGCAGCTTTCAACTGCTTTAAAATGCCCGATGCGATGTCATTTGACGACGGCGCGTCGTTACTCATGACCTACGGCACGTCCATCCATGCGCTCAAGGATCGCGGCCATATGAAGGCTGGGGACAATGTCCTTGTTCTCGGCGGCGCTGGCGGCATTGGCATTTCGGCCATTGAACTGGCCAAAGCCTATGGCGGCCGCGTGGTTGCGGGCGTATCAAGCGAAGCCAAGGCCGCAATTGCGCGTGAAGCTGGCGCTGACGAGGTGGTTGTCTACCCGCATCAGCCCTTTGACAAAGAACAGTCAAAAGCAGTGGCTGAAATGTTCAAAACCGCTGCCGGTCGCGATGGCTTCAACATCATCTATGACACGGTAGGCGGCGATTATAGCGAGCCTGCGGTCCGTTCGATTGCATGGGAAGGCAAATTTCTGGTCGTGGGCTTCCCAGCGGGAATTGCGAAGCTGCCGCTAAACCTGACATTGCTGAAAAGCTGCGACGTGTGCGGCGTATTCTGGGGTGCATTTGCCGCCCGCACGCCGCAGAAGAACCACGCGAACATAGCAGAATTGTTCGACCTTTATGCCGCTGGCAAAATCAAGCCGCGCATTTCGGAGACGTTTGAGTTGGCCGACGCGGGAACCGCAATTGCACGATTGGGTGACCGTGCTGCGGTGGGTAAGCTGGTCGTACACATTTGACATCGCCGGTCTTGTTGATTGGTCGGACAGGCATTATCTCTGATACATAAATATAGGAACCGCATGATGACGACTTTTGACAACCGCGAAACCGCTTTTGAAAACAAATTCGCACACGATGCGGAATTGCAGTTCAAAATCACCGCTCGCCGCAACAAGCTTGTCGGCCAATGGGCTGCCGAAAAAATGGGGCTTACACCCGAAGAAACGACAGCTTACGCCACCTCCGTGGTGCAGGCCGATTTTGAAGAAGCGGGCGACGAGGATGTTGTCCGCAAGCTGCTGGGAGATTTGACCTCGGCGGGCGTAGAGACCGACGACGCGATGATTCGCGCGGCGCTTGAAGACAAAATGGTCGAAGCACGACGCCAGTTTATCGAGCCAGCCTAATGGCGATGCAGGCTGAAGAAATTAAGAGCATGATCAAGGCCGCTTTGCCCGATGCCGAGGTGGAAATTACCGACCTTGCTGGCGACGGAAATCATTATGCCGCGCGCGTGGTGAGCGAAAGTTTCCGCGGGCTTTCAAGGGTAAAACAGCATAAGGCCGTTTATGACGCGCTGGACGGGCGCATGGGTGGCGTATTGCACGCCTTGCAACTGACGACAGCCATTCCGTAGTTTTTTGGAGTATTTCAGATGAGTGTTCACGACCGGATCGAAGAGATCGTCAAAGGCAATGATGTCGTTCTGTTCATGAAAGGCAGCCCGTTATTTCCGCAGTGCGGCTTTTCCAGCAAGGCGATTGCCATACTCGACCACCTGAACGTCGCTTACGAAAGCGTTGACGTATTGCAGGACATGGAAATCCGCGCTGGCATCAAGGATTATAGCGACTGGCCAACAATTCCGCAGCTTTACGTCAAAGGCGAATTTCTGGGTGGATCGGACATCATGATGGAAATGTACGACGCTGGCGAACTGCAAGCTTTGGTAGACGCCGAAGGCCTAGCAAAGCCAGCATAGGCCGTACACTGACTTAGGCCTTCATGTGGCGTGCTAACGCGTCACATGAGGGTCCCGCCGGTTTGAAAGTGGCGTTAAACCATAGCAGGCGGGGCGTCCGGTTCGGCGCGGCGGATGTTCGGAAGCAGCAGGTGTAGCCAGCCCAATGCGAGCAGGTACGAAACCGCAGCGAAGATAAACAAAGGCGTGTAGCCAAGTCCGGCCGCCAGTACCGCCCCCGTCACCAACTGGATCGACGCGCCGCCCATGTTGCCCATGAAAGCCCCAAATGCTGTAACCCTACCCACTTTCGCGCGGGGTACGACATCGGTGATTATCGAGAATATGGACAGGGAAAATCCCTGATGCCCGGCCATCACGACACCCATCATGATCGCCACGGGCCAGAATGAGTCAAGCGTAAGGACAAAGGGCAAAGGCACGACGATCGCTGCCGATCCCAGCATGATCGTCTTACGCACGCGGTTGACGCTCCATCCAGACTCCAAAAGACGGGTGGACAGCCAGCCAGCAAACAAGGCGCCTGCGCCAGAACCGAAAAATGCGATAGCCAGAGGAATTGCAAGCTCGCTGGTGGTGAGCCCATATTCCTTGCGATAAAAATCAGGCAGCCAGAAGTTGATAAGCCACCAGGTCGCATCGGACAGTGCCTTTGCGATCACAATTGCCCATGTCCGGCGTTCGCGCAAGATGGGGCCATAAGGCGCGCCGTCGTCCGAAAAATCGCGATCAGCGTCCTCTGCCTGATCGTCAAATTTAACACCGCGGGCAAACCACAACCATAGCGCCAATGTGATAAAGCCACCAACGCCCCCGAATATCAACGCACCACGCCATCCCCAGATCGCCGCAATCACGGGTATGAAAAACGGCATAGTGATCGTGCCAAGGCCAGCAATTGCCGTACCGACGCCGAACGCGAACGAACGCTTGTCTGCCGGAAACAGCGTTGCAACGGTTTTTATGGTCAGCGGCGTTTGTACCGCCTCAGTCGCACCAAGACCGATGCGCGCGGCGACAACATGCCAGCCAGATATGGCCCAGCCATGCGCCATGGCCGCAAGGCTCCACGTGGTCACACCAGCAATCATCGAACGCAGAACGCCAATTCTATCAACAAGCCACCCTGTAAAAAGGAAAGAAAGCGCGGCTGCAACCTGAGTCACAAATGCAAGATTGGCAAAATCCGTGTCGCTCCAGCCAAGGTCTGCCGACATGTCAGGTTTCAGGATCGCGATGACAGGACGATCCATGGCATTGAAAATGCCCGCAACACATAATAGTCCAAAAAGGATCCAGCGCAGCGTTGGCGTGATTGGCTTCATTTCGCGTCACCCCTGTGCATCATTCTCTCCGCTTGGACTATAGTGCGTCCCGCTTTATGCTGGAACTTCACGCGCATCTGCCTATAGAAGGCTATATGACACCGCAAGACATAAACGCGAATTACATCGCTGACCTTTATGGCGAAACCTATCTCGCCGAGGATAATCCTGCGCCCCGAAAGCGACTGATGATCAGCGCGCTGTTCCCGGGGTTTGCGGTGGTTGCGGTTGCTGCTGTCGCCGCGACCTGGTTTTCAGAACATTATGGGATGCCGGTTATTTTGGCAGGTCTGCTGCTTGGTCTTGCTCTCAACTTTGTATCCGCTGAACAAAAAGTGCATCCCGGGCTGGATTTTTGCGGAACCTCCTGCCTGCGTTGGGGTATTGTGTTGCTGGGGACTCAAGTGACTGCGATGCAGATTGGCGGCCTTGGCGCACTCGCGTTTCTGGGGCTGGTTGGGATTATGTCTTTGGTCATGGCCGCCGGGCTGTTGGGCGCCCGGCTGGGTGGTCAAAGTAGTTACGCGGGCTGGCTGGCTGGCGGCGCGACTGCCATTTGCGGGGCATCCGCGGCCTTGGCCATTTACGCTGTCATTGGCCGAGAGCGCCTTAACCAGTCGCAATTCACTCTCATTTTGGTTGGTGTTGCATTGGCAAGCGCGGTCGCCATGTCCTTTTACCCCCTAATCGCCGCTCAGCTCGCTTTTACCGACAAGCAGGCTGGTTTTCTCATGGGAGCGGCAGTGCACGATGTCGCCCAGTCCTTGGGGGGCGGTTACAGCTTCTCCCAATTGGCAGGCGAAACGGCAACCATCGTGAAATTGTCCCGGGTGGCCTTGCTCGCGCCAGCTGTGGCATTGGTGGGCCTTGCTATCGGGTCAACTGACGGACGCTCCAGGAGCCTTGCATCCAAGTTGAAGCTTCCGTGGTTCATTGTAGCTTTCTTCGCCGCGGTTGCCGTGAACTCCGTCGTAGATGCACCCGACTGGGTTGCCGAGTTCGGTCTTATAGCGTCAAAGGCGATGCTATTGTTCGCCGTCACGGCCACGGCGATGCGTTCGCGGCTTGATCTATTGCTTACGCAAGGTTGGAGAGCGCTGCTGCCTGTCATCCTCGCGACATTCACGGCATTTATCGCCGCCGCCACATTTGCGTGGGCATTTCTGTGAGCGCGCCAGTGTATGATCTCGCCGTAATCGGCGGCGGCGTTAACGGGGCCGGCATCGCGCGGGATGCTGCTGGCAGAGGCGCAAAGGTGATTTTGCTTGAGCGGGGCGATCTTGCCCGTGGCACGTCGTCAGCTTCGACGAAGCTCATTCACGGTGGGCTGCGATATCTGGAACATTATGAATTCGCATTGGTCCGGGAATCGCTGATCGAGCGCGAGCGGCTATGGGCCATTGCGCCACATATCATTTGGCCACTTCGGTTCATCCTGCCACATCAGAAAGGCATTCGTCCCGCGTGGCTGGTCCGGCTTGGATTATTTCTTTATGATCATATTGGCGGCCGAAAGCTATTACCCCCGACACGCACGGTCGATTTGAGAACCGAGCCCGCCGGACAGCCACTTCGACCGGAATTTGTGAAGGCGTTCGAATATTCGGACTGCTGGGTCGACGACGCCAGGCTTGTGGTTTTGAATGCGATGGATGCCGCCGAGCATGGCGCCGACATTCGCACGCGTTCGGAAGTCACGCACCTCGAACGGCGCGACGGACTTTGGCATCTGGAGATTGCGGGCGCCGAACCCGTCATGGCGCGCGCTGTTGCAAACGCCGCCGGGCCTGCGGTGCTTGATTTGCTTGCGCGAACCACCGGGCATGGTCGTAACACCGGTGAAACAATCCGTCTGGTCAGGGGGTCGCACATTGTTGTGCGTAAGATGTTTGATACCCCGCAGGCCTATTTTTGCC
>NZ_JBKBQV010000042.1:7867-24572 GCF_046292425.1 Sphingorhabdus sp. | reverse complement strand
AGTGTCGGTTCAATTGTTCCGCGTCGGCCGCACCATCGTGAGTGGGTGGACAATGCCCTCTGGTCAGCAACGGGCACCTGACAGCAGTATGCCGATCCAGCCAGCCGGGGTCCCTGCATCATCGGGCAATATGGTATACAATGAACGAATGCAGTCACTCGTCGGCGCAATTGAGCGTTCGGCCGTAAGTGACTCCACTATGAGCGCAGCCGGTCAGCGAGCGATCATGCTGCCCCAGCGGATTACTCAAGACGGGATTCCGGCGGTGCAGCAGCAGAATGTCCAATCCGATAGGCGCATTTCGCGCGGCTACGTCCAGGCCGCGCGCGCGCCCTTTAAAGCTTTCAGGAACGCTGCATGACCGGAAAACTTCATCTGATCTGCCTCTCCGGCTTGATCTTGACTACACCCGCGATGCTATCCACCGCCGCATGGGCTCAGGTGGCGCAAGGGCAGTCTGCGCAAGAGTTCTCACCGGCACAGGCAACACCCAAGACACAGGTCGCGCCGAACATCCGCTATGTCGATTATAACGCCGACGCGATTGTGCGTTTGACGGGACATACCGGCTATCAGATGATGATCGAATTTGGGCCGGGCGAAAAAATTGAAACTGTGGGAATCGGGGATTCTTCGGGCTGGCAAGTAACGCCGAACGGGGCAGGGACCATTATGTTTCTAAAGCCAGTTGGCCTGCCCCCCATGACAAACCTCTCCATCATCACCAATCAAAGGCGCTACAATCTGGAACTGGTTGCAAAGTCAGGACTGCGGGTGCCGCAGAACCAGATCATCTACGCAGTACGGTTTCGCTACACAAAAACCGGCGCTGGTGTGGCCAAGGCTCCGCCGCCGCCATTAATTGCGTCGCTCCCCGAATTCTGGAACCGTGCCTACAGCTATGATGGTGCACAAGCGAATGTCCCGGAAGAAGTATTCGACGACGGCAAGGCGACATATTTTTAGTTCGCCGCCGGAACCTCCATACCAGCGATTTTCAGCGTGACACCGGAGTCAGGCGAAAGCATCGTCAATTTCAGCATTCGCGGACCTTACACTGTGGTGGAGCAAATCGCGCCGCAGTTCCTTTTGCGTCACGGCAAAGAAGTTACCGTCATTTTCAATGATGCGTTTACCACCCATACACCTGGAGCGGGCGCCCCCAAGCAGCGCGTAAAAAGGAAATGTGGATTATTTGGCTGCAAAACGCAGGAGGTAAAACCATGACCGTGCTTAAATCGGGGGATGCTGACCCGCGTACGACCATGGACGGTGACTTGCTCAGCGACGCAAATAGCCAGATTGTATCGCCAGTGGCCATGCCGCCTGGCTTATCACCCGGAATGCGACTGGGCGTTCTTGGTGTCGCCTTATTGGGGATATTGACATTTACGACACTGACCACAAGCCGAAGCGATGCAAATTCGAATTCATTCAAGCAAGTATCCGGAACTTTCAATGCGCCACCTCTCCCGCAAGGAGGGGTGGTCCAGCCGCCAACATTGCGTCCAGGCCCACCAGACTTGCCACCTCCTGTTCTACTGTCACCAACTTCGGAGAATATCGGTGGGCCGATTCTGGGTATGACCAGCCCAGCCACGGTTGGTCCAAATCGTTTCCTGTCCCCCGGCGTCGTGATTGATTCAACAAAGGCCGATATCGTATCATCGTCTCCCACCTCTGCACTCGGTGGATCAAAGAATGAAGATCTGAGTGCCGATGATCGGTTTGCCGATCGTGTGGCATCAGGTGAAAGTGCGCCCGCGCGCGCTGTACGCATCGCGAATAATGGCTATACAGTGCCACAAGGCGCCATAATCGCGGGTGTTCTTGAAACTGCGATCAACTCGGATCTACCGGGTTATGTTCGTGCCGTTGTAAGCCGCGACGTTATGGGGTTTGACGGTCGGCGCGTACTCATTCCGAGCGGCAGTCGGTTAATTGGGCAATATCGCTCTGGCCTCGCTGCGGGGCAATCGCGCGCTTTTATTGTTTGGACGCGGCTTACGCGACCCGATGGCGTCACTGTTTCGCTTGGTTCGCCCGTTACTGACCCGCTAGGCCGCGCTGGATTGGGCGGTAAAGTGGATATTCATTTTCTGAAACGATTTGGAACGGCCATATTGTTATCCGTCGTGGAATCGGGGATGGGGCTTCTGCAACAGGGCGGAAACAATGTCATCGTCCGGAGTGCTGATGACGCAAAAAATGTCGCCGGAATTGCGCTTCAACGCGACATCAACATTCCGCCAACGGTAAAGGTCGCACAGGGCACCGCCATCCGTATATTCCTTGCACGCGACCTGGATTTTTCGAGCACTGACGGCGATCTGCAATGAACCAGATGTCAGCCATAACCGGCGATGCCGAAAATGTGTACCTGAACAGCTACCTTGCACCCTTCAACGAATGGTTGTCGTCGGATGATGTCACGGAAATATTGGTCAATCGTCCACAAGAGATATGGGTGGAACGCCTCGGCTTGGCGACGATGCAGCGGCACCATGCGCCGGAGATCGACAGACAGTTGCTGGAACGTCTCGCGCATCAAATTGCGCGGATCAACCACCAGGGCGTAAGCCGGGAAAACCCGCTGCTGGCTGCTACTCTTCCTGGCGGAGCCCGTGTCCAAATGGTGTTGCCACCAGCAACTCGTGGGGAGGTCGCACTGGCTATCCGCAAGCACCGGCTGCAGGATATGACGCTAGAAGATTATGTGCAGCAAAGCGCACTCTCATTTAGCCATGATAACGCAAAAGGCGCCGACAACCTCCATGCATCGCTGGCGCAGTTGCTCCAGGATAACGATATCCTTGGCTTGTTTCGCCAGGCGGTGGCGTCACGCCAGACCATTCTAATTTCCGGTGGGACATCCTCCGGAAAGACAACGTTGTTAAATGCGTTGTTGAAGGAAATACCTCGACATGAGCGGCTGATCGCGATTGAGGATACGCCCGAAATCAGGCTGGGGAGCGACAACGCTCTTGGTTTGGTTGCTGTGGCGGGTAACCAGGGCGAAGCGAAGGTAACCGTTGATGACTTGATGCGGGCGTCTCTGCGGATGCGGCCGGATCGGCTAATTGTTGGGGAACTGCGCGGCAGCGAAACAGTTACATTCCTGCGCGCAATCAATACAGGCCACCCCGGATCAATAAGCACCATTCACGCCAATACACCCCAAGGGGCGCTGGAACAGATTGCCCTTATGTGTATGCAGGCAGGACTGGGGCTTGGCCGTCAGGAAACCATGGATTATGCCCGTTCAATGGTGGACGTCATTATTCAGCTCGAGCGCAAAAGTGGGCAGCGAACAATTAGCGATGTGCAACTAGTCAATCCAGATATGCAGTGACCGCATAAACATTCGTCCCTGCACGATGTGCGCATCTATCGGCCCACCCCCGAATTGACGTCAGAGGGCTCATGACAGACACGGCCCATCCCAGGCGTTGGTATTTTACAAATATCGTCACCGGCACTGGAACATCGCGGAAGGTTCCAAGTTGTTAATTCGTCATTAACGATAGTTGGGCGCGCAATCGAAAATGACAACTCACAACTCAAGGAAATATCTATGCGCAAAAAACTTGCATACCTCTCCACTGCTATCCTCGCTACGTTCATGGCGACTGGCGCTCAAGCTGCTCAATTCATCAACATAACCGGCCCAAGTGGCACATTCGGGGATGATGATGTTACCTGTGCGGCCGGTACTACTGGATCATGTACCTTCACACGTTCGTTCGAATTTATAACGCCTGCAGGCTTCAATGTGACCAGTGCGGATATCTCGTCGATCATTTCCTCGGGCAATCCTCTGACCGACATTAACTTTACGTCCGTCATGTTGAATGGTGTTGACTTCAACACGCTTTCAACTGGCGCTCAAGAGTTCCGCAACATTCTGAACCAAACTCTGGTTGCAGGCGGAAATAACGTTCTTAGCGTAGCGGGAACGACAGGCGGAAACGCAGCATTCTCTGGTAATCTTTCGTTTGCTTCGGCAGCGGCTGTTCCAGAACCAGCTGCGTGGATGTTGATGTTGCTAGGTATGGCTGGCGTCGGTTTTTCGATGCGTCGCAAAGATAAAACAACTCTGCGTGTTCGTTACACCTAATCTGGTTTAACTTCATGTTTCGGGTCCAGAGTGGCTTCCCTTCGGGAAGCTGCTCTGGACTTTTAGACATATTCGGGGCAGCTTCACTGCGCAGAATAAGACGGATTAATCTGCATTGAAGGTACAATCGTCATGGAAACGTATTGGGATTGGATAACAGTTATTACATTCGCTGGGTTGGCAACATTGCTGTTGCAGAGATCTAGCGAAGAAGAACCGCGTGACGAACTCTGGCAATATGCGCCTCCGGCGATTGGCTGTGCCGTGACAAACTATTTTGGGAATGAAGGTCAGCATTTGATTGCTGGAGTGCTTTTCATCGGTGTTATTTCATATATATTTTTGATATTAAAAGTTAGATTGCCAAAAATGTGATCCATAACTGCATAATACTGTCTGTTCAGGTTACGTTATTATGTTCAGTTTTTAAGAATGGGCTTTTCGTCTATTAGCAGCTTCGATCCAGTTTGGTCAGCCTGAATTCTTGATGTCACCGGCGCCTTTAATTCGGGCGTTGGCAATACCAATGCGCCGGTTGGTAGAACATCATCCGCGATGAGACGCGATGCTACCTTCTCTGCTTGACGTTCGATTGACAACGTTTCTTCAGGAACGGGCAAGAAATCGACAGATGTCACCAAATTTGTAGCTTCACTGTCTAATTCCACAGTTTGAGAGAACGCGCGCCGCCGCCCCCAAGTGCCTTTCCATCGATAGAAAATATGCGTGCCGATTTGCGAAACCTTATCAAGGGAGGACGCCCAGTAAGGGACGACGTAATTTGCGTGATAATGCGTTGCCATACCGACAGAAGGTTCAACCACGCCGGAAATCGCGCCAATTGCAATCATTCTGGCTTGTTCCCAACCACCACGCGTTGGGCGCCTCGCCAAGCTGCCATCGCAAGTGAATGTGAATTGGCAGCCCGTTTTTCGCTCCGCGCCTTGGTAAACCACGCCGCAAATGGATTTCGGATATGCTGGGTGCCGCACCCGATTAAGGACAACTTGAGCAACCGCCCTTTTGCCCTGGCTCAGTTCATTTCCAGCTTCGTAATAGATCGCCGAAGTGAGACAGTCTGTCGCGTTTTTCCGTCCCACCAGAAAGACATCATAGGCGGGCAGAACCAACGGCAATGCGCGTTCAAGCGGCGCTGTCGAAAAAGGAAGTTTTTCATTCTCCTCTATCGCCTTTTCCGGCGGCAGAGGTTTATAAATCTGTAATTCTGGACTTGGGGGAACACTAAGACCGTTTGGTGCGTTTATGTCCAAATCGGGGCGTGGCTCTTTGGTTGTGCGTTCAGCCAGCCAGAGGCTGGTCGCGCTGCCAGACACCAAAACAATTGCGGTTAATAAAGATAACTGCCGTAACTTTTTGGAACGTTCAAGATTTTTAATAGCCATCTTGAATATCAATCTCACATTATTTTAATTTAAAAACAGTTAAGTTAGAGAAAAATCTTGATTAGATGAACTAATGATTTAATCTTTATAAAAAAATGATATAACATATTTACGGCGTTTTGCAAATTTATTTAATTTATAGCGCTAGCAGCGGGAGTTATATTTGAAACACGATTCGGCTGAAATGTCGTTAAAACCGGGAGTTTCCGAAACTGCCGGACGCTGGTTCTCTATGTTGAACTGGCAGTCTTTGATATTGATCCTTGGCCTTCTTGCATTTTGCGTGCCGACCATGAAATTTGTGAGTCAACAGTCTTGGGCTGGTGAGGAAGGGGCGCACGGCCCAATTGTGCTTGCCACTGGTTTGTGGCTGCTTGTGCGCGAATGGCAGGAAGCGCGCCAGTTCGCTAAGCCAGCGCCCATGGGCATCGCCTGGATGTTGTTGGCAGTGCTTGTGCCACTCCAGATATTTGCGCGGATTACCCAGATTGTGGAACTTGAAGGTTACTTCATGTACTTCACGCTACTTGTAATCCTTTATGCCGTTATTGGCCTTGAAGCTATGCGCAAGCTCTGGTTCCCCCTGTTTTATATTGCCTTCATTTTCCCGCCCCCGGAATCGCTAGTGGCGTTGGTTACGGTTCCAATGAAAATTTGGCTTTCAAAAGCTGCTATCGGCTTCCTGCAGTTGTTTAACTATCCGATCGGTGGGGAGGGCGTGACGATCTATATTGGACAGTACGAGCTGCTCGTGGCAGCTGCCTGCTCCGGAATTAACTCTATCGTATCTCTCTCTGCAATTTCTCTATTTTACATATATATGCGCCATCGGGCAAACTGGCTCTACTCCGCTCTGCTGGTACTGCTCATCGTTCCTGTCGCATTAATTGCGAATTTTTTCCGCGTGCTCATTTTGATCCTGTTGACTTACCATGCAGGCGAAGCCGCAGCGCAGGGGTTTCTGCATAACTTTGCAGGAATAGCGATGTTCGCAATTGCCCTCATCACCATATTCGCCGCTGACGAGGTTCTTAAGCCTCTCTGGGACCGCGTCAGGGCCAATTCTAGATCGAGACATGATAATGCGTAAGTCCGACGATAATCCATTACCAGCCGAAGGCAAAACTCCTTTGGGTCGACGTGCAGTGATGGGTGGTTTATTGGCACTGGCGTCCGGCATTGCTTATGCGCGGCAACCTAAGCCATCGATGCCTGTTCTAAAGAAAGACACATTCGAATCCTTAGTGCCTGGTCCGTTCGGGAATTGGCAGGTGATATCCGATGGCGGTGTGGTGCTGCCACCACCCGACGCATTGCGCGATCGACTTTACGACAATCTGGTCACCCGCGCATTTCAGACCCAAGGGTCACCGCTTGTGATGATGCTTTTAGCGTATAACAACGAACAAGATGGTGTATTACAGGTCCATCGTCCCGAAGTTTGTTACCCAGTCGGCGGGTTTCAACTCAGCGACACGCAAAAGGTGGATATCCCTCTGGAAAGAGGTAGCGTTCCTGCAAACATCTTCACCGCAGAAGCACCTGGCCGCATTGAACAAGTGATGTATTTTACCCGGTTGGGCAAAGCATTTCCTCGGTCGTGGGCGGAACAGAGGATTGCGGTTGTCAATGCGAATCTGGCTGGAGACATACCAGACGGCATCATGATGCGGGTTTCCGTCATTGGCATAAGTCAACAACGCGCGCAGCCGATTTTGGCAAGATTCACGCGCGAATTCATCAGTGCATCCCCCGTCCGCTTGCAGCGATTGTTGGTCGGATGAATCGACATAGGAGAACGAAAATGGTTTACCGCGGACATATCACCAGCTTGGTCTGTATGGCCTTGCTTCTGGCTGGCTGTGACAAGGAGCCGGAGGGACAAGTTGCGGCAGTTGTTAACGGCGACGAAATAACCTTGCAGGAAATTAACGCAGAAATTGGTAATGCCAATATACCCGCCGGCACTGATACGAAGGATGTGCAAAGGGCTGCTTTGCAGCGCATTGTTGAACGTCGCTTACTCGCGCATTCGGCGAGAGAAGACGGTCTGGATAAGACACCCGAATATTTGATACGTAGTCGCCAAATCGACGATGCATTATTGGTCCAACTATTGGGCCAGAGAGCGGAAAAGTCGTTTCAGGTGCCTGACCAGCAGGCCATAAACAAATATATGGCGGATAACCCGTCCATGTTTGCTGGTCGAAAAATGTATATCGTCGATCGCATTCAGTTCGGATTGCCTTCGGATATGTCACAATTAAAATCTCTGGAAAGTGCACACTCAATGGCCGAAGTTGCCACCAGACTGAACAATCTTGGCATCAAATTTGAGCGTGGCCCGGCCAAAATGGATTCAGCCCAGTTGGGTCAGCAACGTTTGGACCAGATACTGGCACTGCCGGATGGTGAACCGTTTGTGATACCTGAAAACGGCATGGTAACCGTTGCAGTAATCACAGGTGAAAGCCCGATAGCAGGGAATGGCGCGGAAATGGCGGCGCTGGCCACACAGGCGCTACGCCGAAATGCGTTGACCACGTCGCTTGAGGAGCGCTTGAAGCAAGCGCGAGCCAAAGCTGAAGTTAAGTATCAGCCGGAATTCGCTCCGAAAAAAAATGCGGGCAGTTTGGGCACAGGCACTGCGAAAAAATAGTCTCCTTTGATGCATGGGCGCGTCATCAGCGCCCCGGCAAGGCATCGTTCTAGCGGTCGGATGTCGGATGTCGCCAGTAGCGTAAACCAGCAATGGCGACCAAAAAGATGCTGCCGAGTTCTAGTGCTACGTTCCACTGGGGCAGCAGCACTTTTGTACGAAAGGCAGTATCGATATGGTGGAAAGATGCGGCGCGGATGACGATGAAACAACCCAACAGGCAAAGTCCCACCAAAGCGATCCTTATTTCCATAGCCGCTTTGCTTAAAGCGCGTAGCAAAATGACGGCACCAATGATCGAACACGCGATTAGGCAGATAATAAACAGGAGCTGGATAGCTTGACGTTGATGATACCAACCGCCTGCAACTGCAAAATATCTGCCAATCTGGGTCAACAGGCTTTGCAGATCGAGCTGCTTGTTGAAGCCAAGAACCATCATAACAATTGTGACGATGCCCCAAAAGTGTGCCTCGTCATGCGTCGAAGGCAATCGTGGTACGACGCGCGCCCTCTCCGACCTAGACGCGAGATAGCATATCACTGCCGACGCAAAATATCCGAACACAGTCAGCCACCCTGCCAAGCTTGGGTCGCCAATGGTGGGTTGCCAGTCAATATTGATATTCATCTCCTTTGGGCAACCTACTCTAATTTCAAGAAAATTGGGACCAGCGAAGCTTTAATAGAGGGAACAGAATGAAACTGCTTTTTGCTTTGTCCGGATTTCATAAACATGAAAGAGGCGCGGAAGTTGCATTGATGTCAGTGGCAGAGGCGATGGCAGCATCGGGTGACGAAGTGACGCTGATGGGATCGGGCGAACCGCGATCGGGCACCTCGTACAGCTTTGAACATGTTGGTTCCCGGCCGAGAGAAAAGTTTGAAAACTGGCCGCAATTTCCACCTTTGCGCAGCGAAACTGCTTGGGAAGACGCGACTTTTGCCGCAAATTTGCTCCGTGCATATGATCCGGCTGAATTTGACGCTGTCGTTACCTGTGCTTTTCCCTTCACGCACTGGGCGTTGCGACGACCCTCTTCAAAGAAACCACTGCAAATATTTGTGACCCAGAATGGCGATTGGCCCGCGTTTAGCAACCAATCTGAATATCGCAGTTTTTCGTGTGACGGGCTAATTTGCACCAATCCAGATTATTTTGAGCGCAATCAGCCCCAATGGAAGTGCGCGCTTGTGCCAAATGGCGTGGATCTTGCGCGGTTCAAGCTGGGGATCGGAGATCGTCGCCGCTTCGGCTTCCCCGAGAACCAGAAAATCATCCTCATGGTGAGCGCATTTATTGAAAGCAAGCGCGTGTTGGACGGCATAAGGGCGGTGGCCCAATTGCCAGATGCATTTTTGGTCGTGGCAGGGGACGGACCCCTGCGCGATGAAGCTCGGGCCCTCGCGGATACACTTATGCCTGGCCGATTTATGCGTGTGAGTTTGTCCGCTAAAGAAATGCCATTATTGTATCAGTCAGCGGACATATTTTTGCACCTCTCGTTGCTTGAGTCATTCGGCAACGTGTTTTTGGAGGCGTGGGCCAGCGGTCTGCCGATCGTCGCGCATGATACTGATCGGCTTCGCTGGATTTTGGGCGATTATGGTCATTTGTGTGACACCGAAAACGAACGGTCCCTTGTTGAGGCCCTAGTTGCCGCCAGCCGATCTTCGCCAGCCGGCAGCACAAATGGCATCGAACGCTTCGCCTGGTCCAATATCGCCCGAGAATATCGAAGTTTTATTAGCAGCCTTTAGGACCAGCTAACCGTTGGTCAGTTGGCGGAAATAATGAATTGTTTTTTCAAGGCCATCCCGCAAGTTTTGCTGCGGTTCCCAATCCAGCTCTTTACGTGCGACCGATATGTCGGGCTTGCGCTGCGTTGGGTCATCCGACGGGAGAGGTAATTCAACGAGCGACGACCGCGCACCGGTCATCTCGATCACAATTTCTGCCAATTGACGAATTGTAAACTCTACGGGATTTCCCAGATTAATGGGGCCAGTCACTTCATCGGCTGTGTCCATCAGACGCAGGAGACCCTCAACCAGATCGTCTACATAGCAAAAGCTGCGTGTTTGAGAGCCATCACCATAAATCGTTATGTCCTCGCCGCGAAGTGCCTGCATTATGAAATTTGAGACGACACGGCCATCAGCGGGATGCATGCGCGGACCATAGGTGTTGAAAATGCGCGCTACCTTGATCGCAAGACCATGTTGGCGGTGATAATCGAAAAACAGCGTTTCAGCGCAGCGTTTGCCTTCGTCATAGCAGGAACGAAGTCCGATCGGGTTTACGTTCCCCCAATAGCTCTCTGTCTGCGGATGTTGGGTCGGATCGCCATACACTTCGCTGGTCGACGCTTGAAGAATAGGTGCTTTAATCCGCTTGGCGAGGCCAAGCATGTTTATGGCGCCAATGACCGAGACCTTGGTGGTCTGGACTGGGTCGTGCTGATAATGAATGGGAGAGGCGGGGCAGGCGAGATTGAAGATGGCGTCGACTTCGACGAACAATGGAAAACAGATATCGTGGCGGAGGAACTCAAATCGCGGGTGCCCTAACAGATGTGCGATGTTCGCCTTGGCACCTGTAAAAAGATTGTCTACGCACAGAACCTCGTCGCCCCTGTCAATCAGTCGATCGATAAGATGCGAGCCTACAAACCCGGCGCCGCCAGTGACCAACACCCGACGCGTAGAAAAATAATCACGAGACATTATTAGATATCCTATTCATTTGCGTCTCGAATAGTGTGAGAATACTGTCGTTCAAGTGATTCTAACTATATTGAAAAATATATTTTTAGTTTCCGTATTTCGTGGAACAAATGCGCTTAATAGTAAGTTTTACTTCCTTGTTTCATTTCATTTCCAGCAGTTACTCCATAGATGAAGCTCGCTAAGGAGCTAGGATTTCAGAATGCTAAATGTCCTTAACGCCGGTGCGTGGTTGCTCGCAGGCACATTGTCCGTGGTTATCATCTATCTGTGTGTTGAACTCTGCTTTGGCTTGCTGCCTTCAAAGAGGCGTCGGCTTGAAGCGTCAACAGTTCACCAAAAGGGTGCCATTTTGGTGCCGGCGCATAATGAGGCGATTAGCATAGCCGCAACGGTATCAGCATTGCGCATTGCCGCCCCTCAGTGCCGGATTCTCGTTGTTGCTGACAATTGTACGGATGATACGGCAGACTTGGCGCGCGGCGCTGGCGCCGAAGCCATCACGCGCGTGTCCGATACGCACAAAGGCAAAGGCTTTGCATTGGCCTTTGGACGTGATCATCTTGCTAAGGCACCGCCCGATGCCGTGATCATTGTCGACGCAGACTGCAGGTTGTCACCGGGCAGTGCCGAAATTCTGATAGCCCGTTCAGTTGAAGGTAATCAACCTGTTCAGGGCGTGAATTTGTTGGTGACGGGTGCAACCGAGTCGCCGATTGCCAGCATTTCCAATTTTGCGATGCTGATTAAAAACCTAGTTCGGGCGCGCGGCTTGGCGCGACTGGGCGGCGGAACATTGTTGTTTGGAACAGGCATGGCCTTTCCTTGGAATTTGTTCGCTGAACTTGACCTTGCTACATCCCACGCCGTCGAGGATCTGCAACTTGGGTTATCGCTTGCGAAACAAGGTACGCGCGTGGGATTTGAAGATCGAGCCTTGGTCACAAGTCCGGCCGCTTCCGTTGCAGATAGCAAAGGGCAGCGAAGCCGATGGGAACATGGATTTATGCAAACTGCCATGCATAATGGTTTGCCAATGCTACTTTCCGGACTCTCAAAGGGTTCGCGGCATTTACTCACAATAGGCGCACATATGATGGTGCCACCTTTAGCGATGCTAATGTTGCTTACCGTTGTCGCCTTGTTGCTGCTTACATCTTTAGTTTGGTTGGGTTCAGGCTCTGTCGGCCCATTGATGCTTCTCGGAACCAGTCTGACAATATTATCGGTCATATTGCTCGCCGCTTGGTGGGCAGAGGGACGAAGGGTTATAAGTGGCGCTGCGTTATTAAAAATCCCGTTTTATATCCTATGGAAGGTACCGATATACATCCGGTTCTTCACCGCCCGTCAAACGGGGTGGAACCGGACCCAAAGGGATGGCGAGCACCATTAAGCGTACGCCAGCGTCGCCATATTACCAAAATCTTGGGGCCTTCGACAAGATAGCGCCGCCACAGCCGTCGTGGCTCACTGCTTAAGCGGTGCAACCATTCCAACGACGACCGCTGCATCCAATATGGTGCGCGTTTTTTTGCGCCTGTAAGGAATTCCAGCGAAGCACCGATGCACAAGGCCACGCCGCGCGCACGGTTGCGTTTAGTTATCTCGTGGCAGCAAATCTCGCTTTGTGGTGCGCCAATGGCGAAAAAGACAAGGTCCGCTTCCGCGCTTTCGACAAATTCGGCAATTCTTTCCCTTGCTCCTGCATTGCGGCGCACTCCCATTGGCGGCTGATGAAAGACCCAGGCATGCTGGGGATATAACTCAGCTATGCGTTCGTGCAGTTCCGCGTCCCCGCCGATTACCGCACAACGCCAGCTTGTATTCTTCAAATCCAGCAACTCTCGAGTCAGGTCGCTTCCGGGAACTGCATGCAGCGTCAATCCGGACCGCCGCGCCAAGAGGCTGAGGATGCGACTGTCGCATAAGGTTAGATGCGCGTTAGCGTAAGCGTCGACGAGAGCAGAATCTGGCGCGTCATTTAACGCAACCACATGGTCAACATTTGGGGTCACAACATAGGAAAATGCGTGCATACCCACCAGTAATTTGACCTCGTCCAGAGCGCCCTGGGCATTAAGATCATCAAAAGAAACCCCGAGAAAATCGGTTTTTGAATGCCTTTGCAGGGTAGATGACGTTGCTATGATATTGCTCATCATCGAACCACAAGCCTACCAAACAGACCGTTCGGCGGAGCTTCGCCTGGCAACAAGTCAACACCATATCTAGTCCTGGAATCCGCCAGTCCTTGCTGCGCATCGGCCAAACAGGTTGAACGGGTTCTGGCGCATATTTCGGCATAAAGCCGCCAACCGCTGTTCAACGCCGGTGCCGAACGGGTGAGCTTGCGTGCTACCGCGATGGCCTCCCGCGGACTCTGCTGTTCCAGCAGATACTCTGAATATGCGCGAGATAAAACCTCACTTTGTTTATTGGCGTCAATGCCCTGACCAAAAACACGGCGGACATTGGCGTCTTCGCCCATGGCGGCATAGATTTTGGCGGTCAATTGCCAAAGTCGCGGCTGCTGTGGACATTCGGATGAAGCGCTTTGTGCCGATCTCAGTGCGTCAGCATATCGGCGACTGGCGTATAACAAATTGGCCCGCGTACCGAGGGCGGAACAATGTGTCTTGTCTGCATCAAGAATGCCCGAAACCAGCTTCCGGGCGCGCGTGAAATCGCCTTGCGCCACCGCGATGTTGGCAGACTCGGCTTCAGCATCGGCGCCGGTAATGCCAGCTAACAAAGCTGAAGCGACGGATATATTTCCGATGTCAATAAAGTAACGGGCGGCAGATATCCGGGCCGCCGGCGTACCTGATACTTTGATCGATTTGATTAGCCCGGAGTCGATTTTAGTGACAGCATATTCCCGCCACAACTGAATCGCACCATCGACATTCTGCGGTGAAGCATCCTTATGTGCCAGAACGGACGACACCGACCTTGTGGCGTTCGCGTCGTTGCCCGTCTTGTAAAGAAAGTTAGCGTGGTCCAGTTTAAGTGCCAGGTCGTCCGGACGTAATTTGCCAAGAGCGGAATATTGCTGTGCCATCATTTCGGGATTGCGCAAAGACCGATAGATTTCCAACCGTGTAAGTGAAACAGCCGGAGTGTTGGGCCGGGTACTGTCGAAGACGTCCAGGATATGGGCTGCTTCTTGTGGATTTCCAGATAGAAAAGAAGCACGTGCTTTTAGTACCACGCCACCTTCATTCAGCCGGTCAATTGATAATATTTGGTCGGCGGTCCTTGTGGCAGATTCAAAGTCGCGTTTGATTAAGGCGTGGAGACCCCGGATTAACAGCGCATCTGTGAAATTCGGGTTGAGAACCAGCAATTTATCGGTCGCGTCTAGAGACTCATTTAACCGGCCGACTCGTATGCCGATTTGTGAAACTGCCTGCAACGCTTCTTGATTGCTGGGTGCGAGGGCTAGGGCTTCGCTATAAGCCGAATATGCATTTTCGAACGCACCGGCTGAATACTCTATTCTGCCCCTTAGCAGGTGATATTCAGCAACGTCATCGCGGGTAGCGATTGCTTTTGTGATCGTCTGCCGCGCCTCGGCGAAGCGGTTTTGGTCCAGCAATATTTCAGCCTGTGCAGCATATCGGGCAGCGTCCGTTTCTGTATCCGAACATCCGCTTATGCCACTCGAAACGAGCAGCAACAGCATTACCGACGCCAATTTGGTCAGGATGTCGTGAATTGTTCTGCCCTCGCATTGATTTGCATCAGCACGATGCAGGCGGTGCCCGCAACGTAACTGCCGTTGCGCCACTTTGTTCCATCAAAAGAGCCCGGTTAGTCGGCCGCATCGCTTTGATTTGGCGCGGGCAAGGGTAATGTTCTGAAAAAATTGAACCATGTAAGGGGTGGATTGGAACTTAATCATCATTCGATTGTTTGTGTGTATCGCTTAGCGGGTAACAGGGATGGCAATGACATGGGCGCAGATTGCCCCTCTTCATTTACATTCTGATTATATCTGCCGAGGTCATAGCTGGCTTATTCTATGCCTTCACCGACAGAGTACAGGAGAAATAATGGCCCGAATTTGGATCATCGTCACATTGTTTTTGGCAGGATTGTTTCCTTCACAAGCAATGGCGCAAACTGCATCTGCTCCTGGTGCCCGCGTGGCAGGGCCGGCGGCTGATTATCGGATCAACGCAGGCGACCAGCTCGAAATTTACGTCTGGGGCGAAGAGCGTTTACAGCGTGAGGTAAAGGTGTTGCCTGATGGCACCATTGCGTTTCCACTGGTTGGTCAAATAAGGGCCCAAGGTGCTTTGCCTTCGGAAATCGAGGCGCGGATCAGCAACGGATTAAAGGCACAATATCGGGGTGAAGTTCCGCAGGTTACAGTTTCGGTAGCAGCGCCAAGCGGGATGCAATTTTCCGTCATGGGCCGAGTGAAGTCACCTGGCACATTTACCCCCGGCCGATATGTGAATGTATTGGAGGCGCTCAGCATGGCGGGTGGCCCGAATGAGTTCGCAAATTTGGATAATGTCCTTATTATCCGTAAGGTCGGTGATCAGCTTGACACATTCCGGGTAAGAATAGCCCCGTTGTTCAAAAGCGGAGCCGATAACAGTGATGTTCTGCGCGCCAATATTCAGCGGCTGCAGTCAGGCGATACGGTCATCGTTCCGTGAGTGCCGCATCGGGTCATCTGAGACAAGTAGGCAAAGGTGCGTGTGCAATTCTGCCGGCCATGTTCTTGCTACCAACTGTAGCGATCGCGCAAACGGAACCACGTGTTACGGTTGATGTGTCGGTCAATGGAGCTGCTGACAGCAATCCCTTTTTTGAGCCAGGCGGCGATCCTGCCTTGTCAGCAACTCTTCAGGTCGATCCCAAAGTCTATTGGGAGGACGAAACTACTAGCGTTGTTATAGATGCCAGTTTGCGCATGACTCAGTATCTACAAAATTATGGTAATGACATCGGGGGTCGTGTTGGAGTTCTTGCGCGCAAGCAGATGAGCACGCGCACGTCTTTGAACGCCTCTGCAGGTTTTCAGTCGTCGCGGTCTCGGGTGCAGGATTATTTCTTTGGCAGCATAAGTGCACCTTTGGATCCAGTCGATTTTCCGGACGTAACATTCAACGATGTCACTACAGCAGGTCGTCGCAACAGGGTTCAAACCCTTGATGCCTCTCTTGGCCTTGACCATATTATAAGCGAGGCCGACACAGTCAGTGTCTTTGGCAGCACAACCTATTCTCGCTTTAGCGCGCCCGATCAAAGGGACTACCGAACGGGAAGCGTGGGCACACGTTACCGCCGGCAGTTGTCGGAAAGAACAACTGTAAATGCTGGTGTTACCGGCACCATCGTGGATTACATCGGCACTCGCAACGGTGATGCCCGTATCATCAGTCCCGTAGTTGGAATTGAAAACAGAGTCGATGAACGTATAAGCTGGACAGCAAGTGTTGGCGTTTCATTGGCATCGGTGGATGACGCCTTTGGCGAAGCAGACACGAAAGCCTATTTGACCGGTGGATTTTCAATTTGCGACAAAGGCATTCAATCGGCCCTTTGTGGGTCGGTATCGCGTAGCGCCGAGCCAACGGCGCTTGGCGGTATTCGTGCTGTCACAAACGTGGCCGTCGTCTATGATAAGCAGTTAAGTCAGAAGGAACGTGTGATTTTATCCGCGCGGTATGGCCAAACAAGCCAGGGTAGCACACCGTTGGCTTTGCCCGGCGAACAGAACAGCCGAATATTCGGTGTGTCGGGAACTTATTCCAAAGACCTGAATGATCGTCTCAGCTT
>NZ_JBKBQV010000042.1:0-7857 GCF_046292425.1 Sphingorhabdus sp. | reverse complement strand
CATTACAGTAGGCATCAGATTACGACTTGGGAAGTTGCGTTAATGGACAATTACGCCTTTGACACGCCGGATTCAGATCAAGGTTCGGACAATAACTTCATCAAACTGTTACCGGTAATATTATGGCAACGCAGGTGGTGGATTATCATTCCGGCGCTCGTCGGCATCTTTGCTGCGATCGCGGCCATTCTCTTGATTGCGCCCGTGTATCGGTCGAATGCCGTTATGTTGGTTCAATCGCCGCAACTGCCGACTGAGGTTATCGGGGCGGAGGGCATCGATGTCGTGGACAGGCGGATTGCGCGTATTCGTGAACAGGTCACTGCCCGGCCAGAATTAATTGCGTTAATTGAACGACACGGGCTTTATGCTTCGGAGCGTCGGTCAAATCCCTTGTCTGAAGTGATTCAGGATATGCGTGAGGCGATAACGTTGACGCCTTCACAAACTTCCATGCCTGACAATTCGTCAAATCAGAAAACCATCGCATTCGAGCTGGCGTTTGAATATCGCGCACCTGCCGAGGCACAGGCGGTTGTGCAGGATCTGATGAATCGTATCCTTCAACTGGACGCCAGCGGCAACGTCGAGCAAGCCACTAACACGGTCCAGTTTTTGACTGACCAGTCGAAGGGGCTTGAGGCTCAAATTACCGACATTCAAGGGAAAATTGCACAAATCAATGCGCGTAATGGTAGCGTGTTGTCCGCCGGAGGTATGATAGTTGGCGGTGCATCGGGTAGTTATGATGTTCAAATTGCTGCCCTGCAGCGTGACAACCAGTCGCTTATTCAGCAGCGCAACATTGCTCAGACTAGTGATATACGCGATCCTGTCGTTGCTGCTGCGGAGCAACGCTTGGCCGCTGCGCGGGCTATGTTTTCCGAGACCCATCCTGACGTGGTCTCTGCCAGACAAAATCTGGCTCAAGCGCGGGAACTGGCGAAAAGCAATACGCGCAAGATACCGGTTGATACGATTGACCAGCAAATTGCCTTCAACAATGCGCAAATTGCAGCTCTGCGTTCTGCCAAGGCCAGTGAACAGGCGCAGGTGAATTCGCAGCTATCTTCCCAAGCACGCGCGCCGTTGGTTCAACAGCAAATTGCAGACCTGCAGTTACGCTTAACATCCGTGAATCAACAATATGAAGAGGTTCAGGCACGCTTGCTGGCAGCCCGTGCAGGCGTTCGGGCAGAGGACGAGCAGATGTCTGAGCGGCTTTCAGTTGTGGAGCCTCCTGTAATTCCCGATAGCCCAAGTTGGCCGGACAGGTTGCTTTTGGCTTTTGTTGGTATCGGTGGAGGGCTGGCCCTGGGTTTGATGCTCGCTTTAGCTATTGAGTTACTGCTGAGACCCATTCGTGGACCCGCCGCGCTGCAGAATATTATGGGCGCCGCACCGCTGGGCGTCATCCCCGTGGTGACCCCAAAAGGTTCCAGCAAGCGCAAATGGTCCGGCTTTAAATTCTCGCGCGCAACTGGTGCAGATTAAGGGAATTATATGACTATTGCCGTTGCGAAGAGCATCCCCAGTCAGCGACCGCTGGACCTTGAAAGTTTGCCAGTCTTTACCCCGGATCCGGCCGTATTGAGCGATCAGCTCATTGTGGGGCTAGACAGTCGAGACAGCCGGTCACGAGCGTTCAACCTGCTGCGTACGACCTTGGCAAAGCGAATGAAAGAGAAGGGGCACCGTCTGGTCGGCATAACTTCGGCCACGCCTTCTGCGGGCAAATCCTTTTTATCGCTTAATCTTGCGGCATCTTTATCAAGAGTGTCGGAAGACGACGTCATTTTGGTTGATCTTGACCTGCGCCGGGCATCCATTGCCGAGGGTGTAGGGATGCAAGTCAAAAGGGGCGTCAGCGAATTCCTGAATGGCGAAGTGTCCGAACTGGCGTCAATAGGCTCGCGGGTGCATGACTCGCAATTGGTGCTTTTTCCCACAAAGGCAGTATCCAAAAACACCGCTGAATTGATTTCAGGTCCAGTTTTCGAGAAGTTCATTTCGGGCCTGCGGCAAGAAACTGGCAACTCGATCATTTTATTCGACCTGCCACCCGCGTTTGCCAATGACGATGCCATGTTAATCCTCGGGCAGCTTGACGCGTATGTTATGGTAATCGACAGCGGCAAAACCAATACCAAGCAAGTTCAGGACGTTTTGGCCATGCTTGACCCGGTTCCTTGCATCGGAACGGTTCTTAATCGATACAATGGCGGCTTTGCTGATAATTATGGTTATGGGTACGGAACCTCTGCTTACGCAAAATACTATGACTAGATGCTGGCAAGTTTCAGTTGACGCATCAACGACGATGTCTTCGACAGAAAACAGCATGTATAATTCAGCAATAGGTATATAATTCAGACAGTTGTGAATATTTTGTAGTTGCGTTTCTGCATCCAATATTCTCTGTCCGGTGGAACAATTACGTCCGATAAATGTTTAACGCCTCGTTAGTCAGCTTGACTGAATACCCATGAATTTGGTCAACAACCATGCGAGCAAAAGATATTAATAAAGCTTTTTCATCACAGCTACCGCCCGAATTGTTAGGTCACCAATTACTTAGATATCCCTCACGCGACAAACGCACGATTTTATATTTCCTGTCGTTTGTTCTGGATATGGCCTCAATGTTGGGTGGATATGGCTTGGCGCTGTTCGTGCGGGAGCCACAGTGGCTGGAATCCGGCGGCTTCGCCCTGATAATTCTGGCCATACCCTTGTTCATCATGTTTGAAATTGCGCGCGAAGTACAATCTGAAGAGTCGCTCAACAGCCGGCTGCTGGGAATTCAACGGTCCCTTGGCGCACTTGTGGCGACCGCATTGGCGGTGCTTGGACTGACATTTCTCTCTGGTTCTGAAGATCTGTCACGAATTGGTTTCTTGGTCACATTTGGCGGCGCGGCCTTTTTTCTGGTGATCTCGAAATTTTTGTTGGACTGGATCTTCAAAAAAATCCTCAATGGTTCTGCTACCACAACGATATTGTTGCTGGATGGCCTGCCCACGAAGCGGGAACAGGGGGTTGATGTCTTAGATGTTGGTCAGGCAGGGCTTTGGCCCGACCTGAACAGGCCGGAGATGATTGATAGTCTCTCGCGGATCATCGCGTCTTATGACCGTGTGGTTATTGCCTGCCGATTTGACCATCGGGCTGCCTGGTCTACCTTTTTGAAAGGTCATGACGTAGGCGGGGAAATCTTGCTCGATCGAGACTTGCTGCATGGTGCCGTGGCGGTAGGGCAATATGGCAATCAGGATACAATCGTCATCTCGCGCGGTCCTTTAAATCTGGTACAGAGCATCCAGAAGCGAGCGTTGGACATTTTTGTTGCCTCACTGGCGCTTCTTTTTCTTGCGCCTTTGTTGCTGCTTGTTGCGTTTGCTATCAAAAGTGACAGCCCTGGCCCGATACTGTTCCGCCAAGTCCGCGTGGGCCAAGGAAATCGGCAGTTCAAAATATACAAATTTCGTTCCATGCGCGCTGATTTGGGGGATCTCCGCGGGAACATATCCGCGTCGCGGGATGATCAGCGGATCACGCGTGTGGGACATTTGATCCGTAAAACGAGCATAGATGAATTACCCCAGTTGCTAAATGTGCTGCGAGGAGACATGAGCCTAGTGGGTCCCCGACCCCACGCATTAGGGTCACTCGCTGGGAATGACCTATTCTGGCAAGCTTCAAAGCAATACTGGCTGCGTCATGCGCTCAAGCCGGGTATCACGGGACTGGCGCAAGTCCGGGGATTTCGAGGTGCTACTCAGCAGGTGGAAGATCTTGAGCAGCGTGTTCGCTGCGACTTGGAATATCTCAGCAACTGGTCAATAGGCCTTGACCTCATGATTTTGCTTAAAACACTTCGCGTGGTTGTTCACAAAAACGCATATTAAAGTTATTATACCGTGTATTTCTCGGCATATAGGGCGTGAATATTATTTATGAGATTTGTTGGCCTTATAATTATATTCTTATCCTTCCCCATCTTCATTTCCTTGCTTAAATCCCATCCTGAAAAACGCGTTTGGGCTTATTTTGCGATTGGATTGATGCCCTTTGTCATGGGGTGGCTCAATTTGGACGCGTCGATACTTAACTACGCCGGATGGCCAGGCCACACAAAGGGTCTGATTATCACCATTCTGGATTCATTGGCGTTGGCAATTGTTGTGACAAGCGTAGCTCCGTTCAAGAGACTGCCGCTCTTTGGCATAATGCTTGTCTATTTTAGCGCGGCTGCGCTATCGGTTGCCTTTTCCAATCAACCCGTGACCTCCAGCTTTTATGCTTTTCAATGGGCGCGCGTGGTGTTGCTTTTCGTTGCTGTGGCATCAATCATGCGTGATCCAAGGGCGATCCACTGGCTTGCTTATGGCCTTGCGGCAGGGGCAGTGTTCCAAGGAGTGATTACGATCGAACAGCGCCTATCTGGCGCGGTGCAAGCTGCAGGGACTATGGGGCATCAAAACCTACTAGGTTTCATGCTTCACTTTGTGACATTGCCTCTTATGGCGTTATTGCTCGCCGGCAAGACGCATAAGCTCAATATCCTTGGTGTTTTATTCGCTCTAATTGCAGTAGCATTGGGAGCATCGCGCGGGACAATTTTGTTCTCGGCCGTAGGTCTGGTTATACTGGTTGGGTTATCGTTAGCGCGTCAAACGACAGGCCACAAATGGAAGATTCTTGGGGCGGGTGTGCTTGCGTTTGTGATCGTGGCGCCATTGGCTTTCAGTACAATTGAACGCCGGTTTGGCGATGCTCCGGTGGAAATGGGAGCGGACCGGGAGAGAATGGCATTTGAACGTGCAGCAACCACTATGTGGGATGACCACCCGATGGGGGTAGGCGCGAATCAATATGTTGTTGTTGCTAACGCTAAGGGTTATTCCGAGCGCGCGGGGGTCATCTGGAATTATGGTAGTAGGTCCGCCCATGTGCACAATTTATACCTTTTGGCGGGGGCGGAAACTGGCTGGATAGGGCTTTTTGCTCTTGTCGGACTTTTTGGGTGGGCATTCACGCGGGGTGTTGTTTTTGCATTCAGCAATCGTCGTGACGCCCGCGCGGACGTGGTCCTCGGCGCCTCAGTTGCCGTACTGGCCGCCGCTCTTCATTCTTTCTATGAGTGGATATTTGTCACCTATCAGGTGCAGTATGTCTTTGCCATTTCACTGGGTGTTATTTCGGGTCTTGTCCGGCAGGTAAAGCAGGAAAAGCATCGGCGTCCGCTGACCTCGCGCGCTGCGCGTGCCGATCCGCCAGCGGTGTCGGACGGTATATTGGTGCAAAGAGCCAATTAGCTTATCGCCCATGGAACAAAAGGCAGCGAACTGGATTTACGCATTGCTTGAGGATAGAGGTTTGTCCGCACCACGATGCGTCATGTCCGTCTCTAGCTCTCAGGGGCAACTTTCCCACGAATTGAACCACAATGATGGCGGGTGAACATGAATGAGCCTATCCCCGCGCTGCAACGTGCTTCTATGTGGAGAGCAGCCAGTGTTTTCGTGAAGGCGAGGCTTGGATTATTCGGTACTGCCGGGTGGGTGACCGTCGCCTTCATGTTGCAGCAGGTGGTTCGGCTGGGATCCAGTATAATACTCGCTTGGCTATTGGCACCTGCTTTGCTGGGAACCATGTTGCTCATCAACACCTTGCGCACAGGCGTGGAGCTTTTGACTGACGTCGGGGTGGGGCAGAGTATTGTGAACAATCCACGCGGGAATGATCCGTCGTTTTACAACACCGCGTGGACGATCCAGATTATCCGGGGTGTCATTTTGACAATCGTCGCCCTTGCACTCAGCGTGCCAGTGGCGAAAATGTACGATAACACAGCGCTGATTTATCTACTGCCCTTTGTCGCCCCGATTTTTATAATTGCCGGTTTTATGTCACCATCGCGATTTTTGCTGCAAAAGCGGATGGAAGTTGGAAAAGTAGCGACGTTTGATCTTGTCCTGGGGGTCGTTGCTGCTGTCGTACAAATTGCACTTGCCGCTTACTCGCCGACAATCTGGGCACTGATCTGGGGCTTGCTTATTACGACTGCCATTTGGTCCGCCGCGAGTTTCTACATCATCGACTGGCGCGACCACCGGCTGCATTGGGACATGGACGCTGCCAAATCCATATTGCATTTCGGCAAATGGATATTCCTTTCGACCCTGATCTATTTTCTCGCAATGAATTTTGACCGCCTGTATTTTGCCGATGCTATCCCTATCGCTTTATTGGGCGTATATGGCATCGCGCGGACGTTTTCCGAAACTGTGATGCAACTTTTTCAGCGCATTAGCAATCTGCTTATCTTCCCGAAAATATCCGCTTCGCTTTTACGGGGGGCGGACTTGCGTAGGTCCATGGGTCCGATGCGGATGGTGATGTTGCTGGGGATTGCAGCGGGGCTGGCCGTTGGCATTTCCTTTGCGGATGAATTCATATTTCTGGTCTATGATGATCGCTATCGAGCAGCAGGTTTCTTCCTCACCGTGCTGCTGTTCGGTACTTGGTTCGCTATTTTAGCTGCGATTTCCGACGCTATGATGATGGGCGTAGGAAAACCGTCCGGCGTCGCCATCAGTAACGGAGCGAAGCTCGCTGTAATCGTCGCGTTGTTGCCTTTCCTGCTAGCGACATTCGGAATAAACGCGGCACTTGCTGTTTTCGTATTCGCGGAAATGGTAAGGTACGCAGCGTTGATGTGGCTAAAGCGAAAACAAGGGATTGGTTTCGCACGGCAGGACGTCATTGCCACAGTCGTCTTCATTATCCTGGCCTTTGCATTCCGCGAACTGACCATGCTTGTCGGGTTGACTGGGGGCGTCAGTGAGTGGATTACTCAAGCCAGCATGCCACATGTCTGATTTCCGCACCTCCATTGGGCTTGTGGCCATCGGTCGCAACGAGGGCGAAAGATTGAAACGCTGCCTCCGCTCAGTACCAGCGCATATACCTCTCGTATATGTTGATAGTGCATCGACGGACGATAGTGTTGCCTTTGCGCGCGCCAGACAGGCACTGGTTGTTGAATTGGATATGGCGATACCGTTTTCGGCAGCACGTGCGCGTAACGAAGGTCTGGGCGCACTGCTCGCGCGACATCCTCAGATTGAATTCGTCCAATTCGTGGATGGCGATTGTGAATTAGAAGCAGATTGGCTCGACACGGCCGCCAAATTCCTAAAATCACGACCACCAGTCGGAGCTGTTTGTGGTCGCAGACGTGAACGCTATCCCGACGCCAGCATTTATAACCGCATGTGCGATGAAGAATGGAACACGCCGGTAGGACGGGCTGACGCCTGTGGTGGCGATGCAATGTTGCGGGTGCACGCGTTTCAACAGGTTGGTGGCTACGACCCGGCGATGATCGCGGGTGAGGAACCCGAATTATGCCAGCGACTTCGCGGTGCCGACTGGCAAATCTGGCGTCTGGATGCTCCAATGACGGTTCATGATGCGGATATGCACGCCTTCCGCCAATATTGGAATCGCGCAATACGAAGTGGCTTTGGATATGCGCAAGTTTTTCATAAGACTAAGGCAGGCGATGGCGATATACTCTATAGGCGCGAGGTGATCAGCGCTTTATTCTGGACATTCGGTGTGGCGATGGTTGCTTTGTTGTTGGCAGCGATATTCGGGGCACTGGGGCTGCTTATCTCTCCCGCGATCTGGTGGCTGCAATGGTTGCGGCTGGGGCGCCGTCATGGGTTCGCCAAAGGCGGACATATGTTGACTGGCAAGGTTGCTGAAGCTGCCGGGATCCTTCGGTATTGGTCGGTGCGTATTCGTGGTCGCAGCCAAGGCGCGATATTTTATAAATGATCCAGGTGG
>NZ_JBKBQV010000041.1:0-24648 GCF_046292425.1 Sphingorhabdus sp. | reverse complement strand
GATAACCGCCGAGCGAGGCCTGTTTAACCAGGATCGCGGTCCCAGGCCTGGGCGGGGCGGGGATCGCGTCGATGGTCTGCCATTCGCTGCCGTCCGCCAGCCGCAGGTTCCAGCGGCCGAAGCTGTTGGAGGGCACGGCAGATCGGATTGTGGAGTCCAGCTGGTCTACCCTCGTCGCCTTGTCCGCGGCGCCTCCTCCGAAGACTTCGGTCGGAGTCCGGGGAAGGCCGAACCCCGCCCGCTTGTCCGCAACCACCTGCTTGCGGTCGATCACGAGAATGTCGCCAGCTTGCAACTGTTCGATCGCGACATGGACCATCCAATTGTCGCCCGGCGGCGCTGAGATGGTCACTGCGCTTCCGGCAATGCGTGCACCAGTATAAATGGGCCGCATGTAAGATGCCAGAAGACCAGTCCGCCCCTGTGCCTCATGTACAGTGGATACACCGAACCGCCCGAGTGCTTCAATTACCGCTACATCAGCACGCTCGATGTTTTGAACGACTATTCCCGTCATGGGCAGGCTCCTTTGATGTGACGTTAGAGTTGGCCATACTCGCCGAAAAGTCCGAAATTTGCCCTCGCTATAAGCAAATGCTAATTGTATAGAGATATGATTTGGAAACTCAACCTTCGGCACCTGCGTGCCATGGCGGCAATTGCCCGTTTAGGTACAATTTCCGCGGCCGCCCGTTCGGTAAGCATCACTCAGCCGGCAATCACGCAAGGCGTTGCAAAATTGGAGGCGCAGCTGGCGATACAGCTATTTGAACGGCATCCCGACGGCATGCGGCGTACGGCGGCAGCCGAACTGTTTGCACCCCGCGTGGAACGGGCGTTGGCCCATATTGGAAGCGCGCGGGTGACCGCCGCACAGATGCGGGCACTGCTCGCCATATCGGAAGCAGGAACCTATGCAGGCGGCAGCGACATAACGGGGCTTGCGCCGCCATCGCTGCATCGCGCGTTAAGCGACTTGGCGATTGCACTGCGGGCGCCCGTGGTTGAACGCCGCGGAAGGGGTATATCATTCACGGAGACCGGCAAGCGGGCGGTCCGAAACTTCCGCCTTGCACGCGCCGAGCTTGATGCAGGGCTTGTCGAACTGGAAAGCCTAAAAGGCATTGAGGTTGGCCAAATTTCCATCGGGGCAATGCCGTTAGCACGCGCGCGGTTGCTGCCAGCGGCTGTTGCCGCGTTTCACCGCCGTTTTCCCGAGGTCAAAATATCAATTGCAGAGGGTTCGTTCGGTGAGTTGATTGAACCCTTACGTGATGGCGAACTTGACATGATGATTGGTGCGTTACGTGATCCTTCACCTGGCGCGGACATCGATCAACGACCTTTGTTTCTTGACCGCCCAGTCATCGTCGGACGCCACGGGCATCCTTTAACGAATAGCCGGCCAACGATACGCGATCTGGCCGCTTATTCGTGGGTGGTGCCCTCTGCAGGAACGCCATTGCACATATTATGGCGGGTTATGTTCGATGACCTCGGTATCCCATTGCCGCATGTGCCCATTGAATGCGGATCGGTTATCACCATCCGGCAACTGCTGATCTCTTCCGATTTTCTGACATTGCTGTCGCCCGATCAGGTCGCTGTGGAACTGGAGGCGAACTGGCTGGATATTATCGCGGAGGCTCCCGCAGGACTAGCGCGCAATATCGGGGTTAGTACCCGCGCAGGCTGGCAACCGACCATGATGCAAGCCGCATTTCTTGCCGAACTGGAAGAAGTCGCAAGAGCACAATATTCCTAAAATCTTATAGCGGACGAGATGTTCAAATTGGACGCTGGAAGTCTGGATCCTTAGCTAGTTAACGATGAATAGCGGCGTGACCTTTATCGGCTTTGGTGAAGCTGCCAGCAGCTTTGCCGGGGCCCCGGAATGGGCCGGTAACGCGCGCTCTTTCGACATAAATGCCATCGATACTAAAAAAACGAGTGTAATCGCCTGCGCCACAAGTGCGGAAGCAATCGTGGGTTCGAATGTGATCATCAGTGTGGTGACAGCCGAAGCTGCCGTGGATGCAGCACGCGACGCCGCCAAGCACATCATGGCCGGGGCGCTATATTTCGACATGAATAGCGTCTCACCGGGTAGCAAGCGGGAAGCGGCATCTATCGTGGAGGCGGCCGGTGCACATTATGTCGACGCTGCTATCATGGCGCCGGTTCAGCCAGCGCTCCTGTCCGTACCCATATTGTTATCGGGCCTATCTGCGCGGGCTGGGCGAGATGCCTTGTGTGCGCTAGGCTTTAGTAATGTTCAGGTTATCGGTGACGAAGTCGGACAGGCCGCCACAGTGAAGATGCTGCGCTCGGTCATGTACAAGGGCGTTGAGGCACTTACCGCAGAGTGCCTGATCGCCTGCGAACGCGCAGGTGTTACCGGCAAAGTTCTTGAAAGCTTTGGCAATAATGATTGGGCCACAGGCGCGGATTATCGCCTTGACCGCATGCTGGTCCACGGCACGCGCCGCTCCGCGGAAATGACTGAAGCGGCCAAGACGCTGCTTGAGTTGGGTGTCGCGCCGTTGATGACAAGCGGCACGATTGAAAGGCAGGCGCAACTCGGCGCGCTTGGCCTGAAACAACCTCCAGAAGGATTGGCGATGAAATTAGAAAAGCTGGTATCTAGCTCATGATTATTGATTGCCATGGCCATTACACGGTTTTGCCCAAATCCCATGATGAATGGCGCGAGGCGCAGAAGGCTGCGTTCACCGCGGGAACACAATGTCCCCCCTATCCCGATATTACTGACGCTGATATTCGAGAAACCATAGAGGCAAACCAGCTCCGGCTCTTGAAAGAACGTGGCGCTGACCTGACCATATTCTCGCCAAGAGCCTCGGCAATGGCGCCGCATGTAGGTGACGAGGCCGTTGCCATCAAATGGGCGCAGGCTTGTAACGATCTTATTGCGCGAGTGGTCAGTCTTTACTCCGACACCTTTGCCGGCGTGTGCATGCTGCCGCAATCACCCGAAGCCGATATGACAGCGTCCATAACTGAGCTGGAGCGATGCGTAAGCATGGGTTTTATTGGATGCAATTTGAACCCCGATCCGGGCGGCGGCCATTTCAAACACCCACCGCTGACCGACGAGTTCTGGTATCCATTTTACGAAAAAATGGTTGAACTCGACGTGCCCGCGATGATCCATGTCTCCGGCAGCTGCAACCCCGCGATGCATGCGACTGGTGCTTATTATATTGCGGCCGATACCATCGCCTTCATGCAACTGCTAGAAGGCGACCTGTTCAAAGATTTCCCTGATTTGCGCTTTATCATTCCGCACGGCGGCGGTGCAGTCCCCTATCATTGGGGCCGCTATCGTGGATTGGCCGATATGCTTAAGAAGCCGGATCTTGGCAGCCATTTGATGAACAATGTGTTCTTCGACACCTGCGTCTATCACCAGCCGGGCATCAACCTTCTGGCTGATGTCATCGACAACAAAAACATATTGTTTGGCAGTGAGATGGTGGGTGCTGTCAGGGGGATTGACCCAACGACTGGCCATTATTTCGATGATATCAAACGTTATGTCGATGCGCTGGATATCACCGACGCCGAGCGTCATATGATCTTCGAAGGCAACGCCAGGCGCGTGTTTCCAAGACTGGACGCCCAGTTGAAGGCCCGGGGCCTGTAATGGAGGTGTTCAACATGGATGCGGACTGGTTGCCGTTTCACCCCAACCCCAAAAAGCCTTCCTTTGCATTGCCGGCGGGTGCAGTCGACGCGCATTGCCATGTATTTGGGCCCGGCGCTCAATTTCCTTATGCGCCCGAGCGTAAATACACGCCATGCGACGCGGGTAAGGACGATTTGTTCAAGTTGCGCGACCATCTCGGTTGTGCGCGCAATGTGATTGTTCAGGCGACATGCCATGGTGCGGATAACCGCGCGATGGTGGACGCATTGCTCCATTCAAAAGGCACAGCGCGCGGCGTAGCCACAATCCGGCCCGACATTACCGAAGCGGAGTTGACGTCGATGCACGACGCTGGCGTCCGCGGCGTGCGCTTTAACTTTGTTAAACGCTTGGTAGATCCAAAGCCGGACGCGCACTACCGCAGCATCATCGACAAGATAAAGGTCTTTGGCTGGCACATTGTTGTCTATTTTGAAGCTGCCGACTTGGAGGAGCGGTGGGACTTCTTCACGTCGCTCCCCACCATTGTGGTAGTCGACCATATGGGACGGCCCGACGTCACGAAACAGCCAGACGGTCCGGAGTTTGGCCGTTTCATGTCGTTCATGGAGCGCGAGAATATTTGGGCAAAAGTAACCTGTCCCGAACGCCTTTCGACAATGCCGCCGCCCGCTTATGTCGATTTCGTACCCTTTGCGAAGGCTGTCGTCGCGCGTTTTCCGGACCGAGTGCTGTGGGGTACGGACTGGCCACACCCCAATCTCAACATGGTTGGTCACATGCCGGACGACGGCGCATTGGTCGACCTTATACCGGACATCGCACCAACCGCGGAACTGCAGCGCAAACTGCTAGTGGATAATCCCGCGCGACTATATTGGGGGGACGAAACATGAATCAGGATATCCACGAATATCTAGCCGAGCTAGAGGATATTCCCGGCACGCGCGTCTTCACTGCTGCCCGCGCACGGCAAGGCTATCATCTCAACCAGTTCGCAATGAGCCTGATGAACACCGACAATCGTGAACGTTGGAAAGCGGACGAGCGGGCCTATCTGGACGAATGGCCCATGACTCGCGATCAAAAAGAAGCGATACTCTCGCGCGATTACAACCGATGTCTCGACCTCGGCGGTAACGTTTATTTTCTTGCAAAGATTTTCGCCACCGATGGGCTCAGTTTCGCCGAAGCTGTGTCCACGATGACCGATATGTCCTTTCCCGAATATCGCGAAATGATGATGAAGGGTGGCCGCTCCCCGCAAGGCAATCGCTCGATCAAGGGAGGATATTGATATGGCCCGCATTACTGCAGGTGTTGCCACCAGTCACGTTCCACTGCTGGGCGTGGCGGTCGATCAAGGCAAGACAGGTGACGAATATTTCGGCCCTATTTTTGCGGGCTATGAGTGGACAAAAGCCTGGGAAAAAGAAAACACACCGGATGTGGTTATCTTGATTTTCAACGACCATGCGTCAGCTTTTGATATGAAAATCATCCCCACTTTCGCGATCGGTTGTGGAGACACATATAAACCAGCTGACGAAGGTTGGGGGCCACGGCCCGTGCCGGACGTTGAAGGTCATCCTGACCTTGCGTGGCATATCGCGCAAAGCCTGATCCTCGATGAATTTGACATGACGATCATCAACGAGATGGACGTTGATCACGGTCTCACCGTTCCACTGTCGATGATGTTCGGAGCCCCCGACGTGTGGCCTGTGAAGGTCATACCTTTGGCGGTGAACGTCGTTACCTATCCCCCGCCATCGGGTAATCGCTGCTGGGCACTGGGCGAAGCAATCGCGCGGGCCGTGGAGAGTTTTCCGGACGATCTAAATGTTCAAATATGGGGCACAGGTGGCATGAGCCACCAGCTTCAAGGACCGCGCGCTGGCTTACTTAACCGTGAGTGGGACAACAAATTTCTCGATATGTTAATCGGCGATAGCGACGCCGCGCGCTTCATTCCGCATATCGAATATCTGCGTGAAACCGGTAGCGAAGGCATCGAAATGATCATGTGGCTGATCATGCGCGGCGCTTTGGGGCAATCAACCAAGTGCCTCCACCGGCACTATCACATACCTTGCAGCAACACGGCCATTGGCCATTTAGTTTTGGAACCCATATCATGAGAGTCGCTCTGGCAGGCGCAGGCGCCTTTGGTGAAAAGCATCTTGACGGACTGAAGTTAATTGACGGTGTTGAAATCACCTCAATCATCAGCCGCCGTCTCGAACAAGCCGAACAGGTTGCCCATAAATACGGCGCAAAGCATTTTTCCACCGATTTGAACGACGCCCTGATGCGTGATGACGTGGATGCGGTCATTCTGTGCACACCAACGCAGATGCACGCTGAACAAGCGATTGCGTGCATGAACTCCGGCAAGCATGTGCAAGTTGAAATTCCGCTCGCCGATAGCTGGGCAGACGCCCAAGCCGTATTAGATAAGCAGCAGGAAACTGGCCTTGTTTGCATGGTTGGGCATACCCGCAGGTTCAATCCCAGCCATCAATATGTGCATAACAAAATTACTGCGGGTGAATTCAACATCCAGCAGATGGATGTGCAGACCTATTTCTTCCGGCGTAAAAATATGAACGCGAAAGGTGAGGCGCGGTCGTGGACCGACCATCTTTTGTGGCATCATGCCGCGCACACGGTTGATCTTTTTGCCTATCAGGCAGGTCCTATAGTGAAAGCTAACGCCATTGAGGGGCCTCACCATCCCAATCTTGGCATCGCGATGGACATGTCAATCCAGTTGAAGGCGGAAAGCGGCGCGATTTGCACCCTCTCACTGTCGTTTAACAACGACGGCCCACTGGGAACATTCTTTCGCTATATTGGCGATAGCGCCACGTATATCGCGCGTTACGACGATCTGGTGAATGGCAAGGAAGAACCAATCGACGTGAGCAAAGTCGATGTCAGTATGAACGGCATCGAATTGCAGGACCGCGAATTTATCGCGGCTATTCGTGAGGGACGTGAACCGAACGCCAGTGTTCAACAAGTGCTGCCTTGCTATAAAGTGCTGCACGATCTGGAACAGCAGTTCGTATGAAAACACAGGTGGTCATCATTGGCGCTGGCCCGGCCGGATTGCTGCTCGGTCACCTGCTCCGCGCAGAGGGTATTGCCTGCATCATTATCGAGCGTGCGACGCCAGAATATATCCTAGGCCGCATTCGGGCGGGGGTATTGGAGCGCACCACAACCGATTTGCTTCACAGGCTTGGCATAGACGCGCGCTTGAATGCAGAGGGCATGCTGGAAGACGGCTTTGCACTTGCCGACGGCGAACGCCTTATCCGCATTGATACTCTTGGTCTGACCGGCAAGCATGTGACCGTGTATGGCCAGACGGAGGTGACACGCGACTTGATGGATGCTGCGCCGGAACGTGGATTAGAGATCATCTACGAAGCCGCCAATGTAGCTCTGCACGACATTGAAACCGACGCGCCTTATGTGTCGTTCGAGAAGGACGGCGCCACGCATCGGGTGGAAGGGGTTTTCATTGCAGGGTGCGACGGCTATCATGGTCCGTCTCGCCAATCCATTCCCAAGAATGTTGGACGGGAATTTGAACGCGTATACCCTTTTGGCTGGCTCGGCATTTTGGCGAATGTGCCGCCGTGTCACCACGAGCTGATTTACGCAAACCACGAGCGCGGTTTTGCCTTGGCCTCGATGCGTTCCAAAACTCGCAGCCGCTACTATATCGACGTGCCGCTCACCGAGAAAATTGAAGATTGGTCGGACGACCGGCTGTGGGATGAACTGGCAGTCCGACTTGGCCCGGAAGCTGCTGCCAATATGACCCGCGGTCCGGCCATTGAAAAAAGTATTGCGCCGTTGCGATCCTACGTGTTCGAACCGATGCGACATGGCAACCTCTTTCTGGCAGGCGACGCCGCCCACATCGTTCCGCCGACAGGTGCCAAAGGACTTAACCTCGCGGCATCCGACGTCACCTATTTGTCTGACGCAATGACTGGCTATTTTAACCGAAACGACCGTGACGGAGTTGCGGGATATTCACAAAAAGCGCTCGCCCGCGTGTGGAAGGCAGAGCGCTTTAGTTGGTCGCTCACCAAGCTGATGCATCGTTTCCCGGAAGACGGCCCGTTCGAACGGCGCATGCAAGTCGCTGAACTTGATTACATCGCATCGTCGGCAGCCGCCCAGACGGGGATTGCGGAAAATTATGTGGGGTTGCCAATATAAGCAGCACGCAACCTAATTGACGAAAGCAGCTTAATAGCGGTCCAAATCGTTTGCAAACGTTACAGTTCCAGCAAAATATTTACGGATTTGCGTAGCATAGTCAGCGGTACGAGCGGGATTGGGCGTCCCGCCAGCAAAATGCGTAATCACCAATCTCTTTACCCGCGCGGCCGCCGCTAGTTTGCCCAGAGCCTCAGGTGTCAGATGATGGGTGGATAGATGCTGCTCGAGATTGGCTTTTGCTGCAGGAGGCATATTTGGCGAATTGCGGGCTACAGTTTCCAGCGTCCCTGCCATATCAATCATCTCGCTCACAAGAACATCGGCATCCTTGGCAAGCTCTGCCACCACCGCGCTTGGTCCGGTATCGCCCGTGTAAACAATCGAACGTGCTGGCAGGTCAAACCGAAACGAGAGGGACTTATAATTGCGGTCCTCGACACTACCGGGCGCAAAATCATAATGCGAATTCTGCGCGGCGCGCACATTGATACCGCCTAACTTTACGCTGTCTCCGCCATGCATTTCGATGACCGTCACTGTGTCAGCAGGTGGCGCCCAAGGCTTGCCGGGTATACCATAGCCAACTCGTGCCGCTGGCTGCATTGACGCGACCATACCGGCGACGAGTTCGCGGGTACCCGGCGGGCCATAAATATTAAGGGGTTCGTTCACATTAGTCTGGTTACGCAAGGCCAGTACCGCGGATAGACCACCCGTATGGTCCGCATGCAAGTGGCTTAAAAAAACGGCTTTAACGCTTGATAACCGCAACCCTGCACGCGCCATCTGTTGCACTGTCCCATCACCCGTATCCACGAGATAGGTGTGACCATTGTGGATCAATGCGTTGGCCGGTTGCGACCGGTCAGGACTTGGCACCGGTCCGCCCATTGTGCCTAATGTGATGAACGCATCTTTTTCGTCCGGTGTCTGAAGCGCGTGCGACGGTGAGGACAAAAGTAAGGCGACAGACGCCAGTCGAAAAAGATGTTCTCGCATCAGAATTTGAACCCAACCCGCACGCCGTAAGTGCGCGGCGGACGAAGCGTTCCGACAGGAAAGTCAAGAATAGGCCGTGTGCCTGCACGGGCCAAAATTTCTTCGTCCGTAATGTTGTTGACAAAACCCGTGATGCTCCAACGGTCCGTGTTTTCCAAAGTCAGATAGGCATCGGCAGTTGCAAAACCTGCCTGCTTTTCCTCCGGACGGTAGTTTGAGTTCATGAAACGGCTACTCTCGATATTCCCGCGAGCTCCAAAAACGAGAGCGAGATCGCCGGACAGCTCGAAAGTGCGTTCATAACCAAGATTCAAAGCCCAACGCGGTGAGTTGACAGTTGGTTTACCTGAGCAATCAATGTCATAAAAACGGGCGCCGTTTATGCCGGGGTTGGCTGCGCGACTGCCTAATGTGGTGCAACCAGTCGTGACCGGCGCACCCGTTGGAGAAAAGTTGGACGTCAACAGGCTGTTATATTTGCCCTTTAGATACTGCAAATTCAGACTGAACAGATCGTTACGGCTGGCCGCGAGGCGCGCCTCAAAGTCGACACCGTACATCCGGGACTTGCCCGCATTTTGTGTGATAGAGCCCTGAGTGAATATCCCGGTCCCTGCGCGCACACCCCCTACATAAGTAATCTGCTGATCGGTATAATCCCAGTAAAACGCTTCGATATTCAGTTGAAGCTTGTTATCGAAGAATCTGTTCTTGGCGCCCAGAGTATACGCGGTCAGCGTTTCCGGGTCGAAGGTGTTGTTCGGTGGCTGTGCAACGAAGAAGCCGCCTGATTTGAAGCCCGTTGCAACATTGGCGTAGATTAGAGACGCTGGGCCAGCGTCGAATTCGACACCCGCCTTCCAGGTAAATTTCTTGAAGTTGAGATCTCCCGTGAAGGGGGCACTAAGCGGCGGCTGCACTGGGCCGGGCAGACCGCCTGCCGCAACCGAGGTAAGTTGAGATTTGCTTTCATTGGTATATCGCCCGCCGGCAACCAAGCGAAACGCATCGCTGACGTCGAAGGTGAGTTGACCAAAGGCGGCGAGGCTCTCGGTATTCAGCCGCGGCGTGAACCGAGTTGTCGAGATATTTCCTTGACGGAAGAAGTTTTCGGTCGCCTGATTTTCGCCGAAGTAAAAGGCACCAATCACGTAGCGGAGTCGCTGGTCTTCGTTAGACGCAAGACGAACCTCAAGCGAAGTCTGCTCGGCAAGGTCAACGATATCGCCGGCGAAACCAGGGAGATAGGTTCGGAACCGGACATCTGAGCGCCGCCAAGCAGGTACGAATGTCAACGTTCCGAAGCCCATATCGCCGACTACGGTGGCACTCATGCCATAGAATTTGTTGTCAAGGAAGCCATCTGTTCCCGCCAGCGCCACGCAGCCACTGTTGATGAAATTCCCAAAGCCGCCGCAGAAGGGTGGCGCGAATATGCGGGCTGCATAGCCGCGAATGGCAGCGTGGGCACGCGGATCTGAAACGCTGACGCGATCTTCCAGATCAGGCACAGCGAACGCCGCGCTGGGCAGAAGCACTGCGCCGGATCCCTTACCATGCTGGTTATAATAGTCGCCTACCAGCGTCATTGACCACATGTCAGAAGGCTGAATCAACAGCGATGCGCGCACCGCCTCGCCTTTGTCGTCGTCATAACCATCTGAAATATATCCGTCGCGATTTACGATCTGCCCGGCGACGCGCAACGCGGCTATTTCGCCGAGTGGAATATTCAGCGCGAGTGAGCCTTTCTTGCTGTCGTAATTGCCATATTCTAACAGCCCTTCGCCGGTGAATTCCCCAAGCTGCGGCTTTTTCGGGATCACGTTAATGGCACCGCCGGTGGCGTTACGTCCATACAATGTTCCTTGCGGACCTTTTACGACTTCAACCCGCTCCAAATCGTAAAATACACCAGCGGGAGCAGTTGGCCGACCGACATAAATTCCGTTGAAATTGAACGCTACAGCATTTTCGGAAAACGAGTTTTGCGAATTGGTGCCGACACCGCGCAAGAAAAAGCTGGTCGTACCACCCGTTGGCTGCACAACCAAAGAGGGCACTAGCTTGCCCAGATTTGACGCCTCGGTAATCCCCGACTTTGCCAGATCGTCGCCCGTTACCGCGCTTACCGCGAGAGCTGTTTTTTGAAGGTTTTCTTCACGTCGCTGAGCAGTGACAACGATTTCGTCCAAACCTTCGGGTTGCGCAACCTCGGGGGTTTCTCCAACGCTGGTACCAACTTGGGCAAGCGCTACCCCAGGCACGACGAGTCCAGCAAATGTAACGGACGCTAGCAACATTGCTCTCATAATCACTCTCCCTCAAAAGTGCCTGCTACCAACGCGGGCAGCGGCTTTTCTTACAATGATGTAGGATAGGGCAGGCCCATCGGTTAAATCTTTTGTTTTGATGGTAATCCAGTGATGAAATTGATAGGTCCCTGCAATGCGCTTTAAAGGACTCGATCTTAACCTCTTGGTCGCCTTCGACGTATTGATGACTACTCGTAGTGTGTCACGGTCGGCCGAACAACTGCATCTAAGCCAGCCAGCGATGAGTTCCGCGCTGGGGCGGTTGCGCGATTATTTCGGAGACGACCTGCTCATTCAGCAGGGGAAGCGGATGTTTCCAACGGCTTATGCCGAATCGCTTATGCCGATGGTTCATGACGTCTTACGTAAAGTGGACGCGGTCATCACCACCTCTACAAATTTTGATCCAGCAACTTCGCAGCGAACATTTCGTATCATTGCATCCGACTACGTCACCGCTGCAGTTATTGCGCCGCTCGTGCGTACGCTGGCGGTTATTGCGCCGCAAATAAAGATCGAAGCGGTGTTGCCCTCAGACGGCAGCGCCGAACTTATAGCCCAAGGCGCTTTTGACCTTCTGATAACGCCGGAAGAATTCATCAGCCCGGGCCAGCCGGCTGAACTATTATTCGAAGAACAACATGTTTTTGTCGGCTGGAAGGGTAACCCGATATTCGCCGACAAGTTAACTGAACAGGTGGTTATGGCCGCCAGCCATGTCGGGGTGCACATGGGCAACCAACGCACCAGCGCTTTTGCTGACAGCATGATGGAGAAGGCCGGCCGCTTCCGGCAGATAGATGTGATCGCCTCGTCGTTCACAATCGTTCCGTGGTTTCTCATCGAAACGAACCGGATAGCTTTAATGCACGAGCGGTTGGCGCGCAGAATGGCAGATATGTTTCCTCTGGCAATCGCACAAATTCCTTTTCCCTTTCCGTCCATGCGTGAAATGATTCAGTTTAACCGGACCCGCAGCGGTGATGAGGGCTTAATCTGGCTAAGGGAGCGGTTGCGCGAAGAGGGCGCAATGCCCCAGCCTTAAGATCTATCCATAAAATGGATAAGAACGCATCAATTCAATAAGATTTACAGATTTGGTGTACCGGCTAAAAACGATTTCGTGAAGTCTCGCGACACGGCGGGGCACATCGGAGAGATCAGCCTTGGAACATCAAAAGGTCTTAATAATCGGCGGCGGCATTGGAGGCCTAACGTCGGCGATTGCTTTGCGGCGCAAGGGATTTGCCGTGGAGGTCATTGAACGCGATCCCACTTGGTCGGTTTATGGCGTCGGCATTATTCAGCAAGGCAACGTAATTAGGGCCATGGCTCAACTCGGCTTAATTGACGATTACATTGAGGCGGGCTTTGGTTTCGACCATGTGGAAATATTCATACCCACGGGTCAATCGGTTGCCAAAATTCCCACGCCAAAGCTTGTTCCCGAATATGCTTCCAACGTAGGCATCGGCCGGCGCGCGTTGCACAAAGTGTTGGGCGACCGCACCATTGAGGCAGGCGCAAATGTTAGGCTGGGGTTAACGGCTGAAATCTTGGACGATGATGGCGCGGGCGTTTCGGTGACATTCAGCGATGGCAGCAGCGATCGCTACGACATCGTCATCGGCGCAGACGGGCTTTACTCGCAAACGCGCGAGACAATTTTTCCGGAAGCATCAAGGCCCGAATTCACTGGGCAATCGGTATGGCGGTACAATTTTCCGCGGCCACAGGACGTCACGGGCCTACACGCCTATGAGGGTAAGACAGGCATCGGCCTGGTGCCGTTGTCCGACGCATTAATGTATATGTATGTTACCACCCCCGAACCGGGCAATCCCTGGTATGCCAAAGAAACTCTGGCATCTTCAATGCGCGTGAAACTCGCCGATGTGCCATCGCCAAAAATTGCTGAACTGGCATCTAGCATAACTGAGGATGCCGAAGTGGTCTACAAACCGCTCGAGTGGGTGTTTTTGGAAGGTCCCTGGCATAACGGCCGCATCGTCCTTCTGGGGGATGCCGTGCACGCAACGACGCCGCATCTCGGTCAAGGTGCCGGAATGGCGATCGAGGACTCGCTGGTGTTGGCAGAAGAGCTCGCTGCAGCAGCAGATTGTGAATCCGCATTCACCGCATATCGTGCCCGTCGTTTCGATCGCTGCAAATATATCGTCGATGCGTCCAAGGCGATTTGTTTTGGGCAGCTTGGCAAAGGTCCATTGATCGATAACGCCACAGCCACCCGCGAAATGTTCATGAAGGTCGCCGAACCGATTTAGGCGCCAGACCCCCCAAAATTTAAGGAGTTTACGTAATATGGCACGAGTTAGCGAGATCCGTCACGTCGGTTACGCTGTCGCCGATCTGCAAGCGGAAGCGGAGTTTTATCGCAACGTCTGGGGCTTGCGCGATGCAGGCGAAAAAGATGGGATGCTGCACTTCGCTGCAGAAGGGCATGACGAGTTATATGTCGTGCGCCTACGTCGAGCCGAGGTTCAATCAATAGACGTCATAACACTTGCAGCAGACAGCCGCGCTGATGTGGATGCCTTACACGCCAAGGTAGTGTCTTATGGCTGCCAGATTGTGTTTGCACCGAAAGACCTCGACACTTTGGGCGGTGGCTATGGCTTTCGCTTCTTTAGCAAAGACGGCTTGCCGTTCGAAATTTCAAGTGACGTCGCAAGCGGGCCGTCGCGTGAATTATCGCGCTGGGAAGGTATCCCTCAAAAAATTAGCCATATCGTCCTGCATTCCCCCGACCATCAAGAGATGGTGCGCTTCTTCGTGGATGTGCTTGGTTTTAAGGTAAGCGATTGGTTGGGCGATTTCATGTGCTTTTTGCGTTGCAACCAATGGCATCACCGTATTGCGTTGCTTCCCGGGCCGCCATGCTTGAACCACGTCGCATATGATATGCTAGGCGTGGATGACATGATGCGAGGAATCCACCGGCTTAAGCAAAAGGGCACCGACATCCGTTGGGGTCCCGGTCGCCACACAGCCGGTAACAACACTTTCAGCTACTTCACTACTCCTGGGGGCTTTGCCGTGGAATATACTGCAGAACTTGAAGAGGTTGATGACGCCACATGGGAGGCCACGGTGCATACCCCGGCACCTCTCGTCATGGATCAATGGGGCATTGGTACTGGCGGACCGCAAACGATGCCGCACCCATCGCCCGACAAGGGCTTGTTCCGGCCAGCAGGAGTTTAATCATGGCGTTATTTGAGCCTTTCCCAAATTACATCTGGAACTTGTCCGTCGCAATTGCGATGGAATCGGGTGCGCAGGTCGGCGAAGTCATGGACATTATCGCGGCGGCAAAGGATGCCGCGGGTAGCAGTGCCGACAATGGCACCCAGGCGTTTATGCAGGCCTGGATGGCCAAGGCAAATAACTTGATCAATCTAGCTGGCGAAGATGAAGCAGCTGGCCGCCATTTTTCTGCCGGCTGGAAGCTTGAGCGGGCGGCTCTGTATTTGCTGAACGGCGAACGGATGCAGGCGCAAGGTACTGCTGGCCGTATGGAGACCTACCATCGCGCACTCGAGTGTTTTAATCGCGCGACGGTCTTAGGTGGGCTCAACTGTGAGCGCGTAGAAATTCAGCTGGAACACGGTACGATGCCAGCGCTGTTTACACGTGCCACGGGTGCCGGGCCAAAACCTACTGTCGTCTATTGTAACGGCCTCGATAGTAACAAGGAGCTGCTTTATTGGTCGAAATTGCCGCATGCGTTGGCGCAACGCGGTATCTCAACCCTTTGTGTGGATCAGCCTGGCACAGGGGAAGCCCTTCGGCTTCAGAATTTGCCCGCCACCCCGCATAGTGAAAATTGGGCCTCAAAGGCTGTCGATTGGCTTGAGACACAAGCTGACGTCGATGCAAAGCGCATCGGTATGACCGGCATTTCGCTTGGCGGACATTACGCGCCGCGCGCCGTCGCCTATGAGCCGCGCTTTGCTTCTGGCGCATGCTGGGGTGCCAATCACAATTGGGCAGAGGTCCAGCAAAAGCGACTGCGCAGGGAAGGGGAAAATCCCGTGCCGCATTATTGGGCGCACGTCATGTGGGTGTTTGGCGCAACAGACATGGATGATTTCCACGTCAAGACAAAGGACATGGACTTAAATGGCCACATGGACCGGATCAAAGTCCCTTTCCTTGTGACTCATGGCGCGAATGACCGGCAAATCGGCGTCGAATATGCGCATCAGGCTTACGAGCAACTGACCAGCAGCCCCCGCCGCGAGCTGAAGATTTTCACGGACCGTGAGGGCGGCGTTGAGCATGTAGGCGCTGACAACATGTCCTTTGGACGCGACTATATTGCGGACTGGTTCGCTGAAACGCTTGGTGGAAAAACAGCACCGTGAGTTTTATCGCTTCCGCACGCGTTCCTACTGATTCTGCGAGCAAATATCTGCAGCAGGTGTGCAAGCATTGGGAGCATAATTTACCCGTCTGTTTCGATGCGTCGCATGGCGAAATCATATTTGCCAAAGACGCGCGCGGTGCAAACTGGCCGGCCGATGCAACTGTGTCGCTGGATGCCGAGGCAGATGCCCTCATCTGTACGATTCAGGCCAGCTCTGAAGGGCAGCGCGACGGCTTAAAAGGGGCGCTGGAACGACACATTGACCGCTTCGCGTTTCGTGAGGGACCACTGGTGTATAATTGGATCGACCGTTGAGCGCGCCGGCGCCCCAAACGGGCTCCACACGGCATGGGATCATCCTGCTGTTATGCGCAGTCATGCCGATCATGGCGATCATCTCGCTGGTACCAGTGCTCCCCCTGTTGCTGGAAGAATTCGCGGCAACGCCGGGTAGCAAATTTCTGGTACCGATTGCGTTGACTATTCCTGCTCTATGCGTCGCTTTGTTTTCTCCAATTGCGGGATGGTTGAGCGACAAAGTCGGTCGCAAGAGGCTGCTGATCGTTTCCTTGCTTGTGTACGCAGCAGCCGGCAGCGCGCCGCTGTTCCTGACCGACCTCAAAGAGATAATCGCCACCCGGTTCCTCCTCGGCATTTTTGAAGCAGCCATCATGACCGTCGCAACAACACTAATCGGTGATTATTTCACGGGCGAACGACGTGAGAAATGGATTGGCGTACAAATAGCGACGGGCAGTTTCGCGGCGATTATTCTGATAGCTGCAGGCGGCTTTTTGGGCGAAGCCTTTGGTTCACGAGGCCCCTTTTTGCTCTATGTCTTAGCGATCCCTATCGCAGTTGCGGCAGCAATCATTCTATATGAGCCACTTAAAACAAGCAACGACCCGAAAACCCAGGCTGTCACGTTTCCGATCAAAGCAGTTCTGCCACTCATTTTAATCACTGCGGGCGTTGGCCTGCTATTTTACTCCGTCGTGGTCCAACTTGGACCCATTTTGCAGCTATCAGGTTCGGTTTCGCCAGCGATGATTGGAATTGCCGGCGCCGCAGCCAACCTTGGAGTTGTCGCAGGAAGCCTGATCTTTCGGCGGTCAATTAAACAGACAGGCTCCGCGCTGCTTGCCATAGGCCTTGTAATTACTGCAATAGGTTATGCAGGAGCTGGCATTGTTGAGAGCTTTATAGGCATCGCCCTGTTCGCAGTTATTGCCTGCATCGGCAGCGGCCTGATGTTGCCGAACATGTTGGCCTGGATCATGCGCCACCTTCCGGATGAAATACGCGGCAGGGGAATTGGTTTTTGGACTGGTGCCTTTTTCCTCGGTCAATTTGTCGCTCCCATAATTGCGGCAGCCCTTACGGCGAATATAGGCGGCCTTGCGAATATGCTGCTGATCTATGCTGCGCTAGCCGCGGCCGGAGGTCTTCTCACCCTATTCGCCCATCGCACTCGGAAAAAACAGCCACTCGAACAAGGCCTAGTTGAAGGATAAAATATGCCGCGCCAATTTATCGATATCTCTATTTATCTAGAGAACGACGTCGTGACCGACCCGCCATTCATGCGCCCAAAAATAACCTATCAGCAGCACACTGACACTGTGGCAGAACTTGGGCATTTTTTCCCCGGGGTTACAACCGAACAAACTCCGGACGGTGCGGGTTTTGCAGCCGCAGAATGGGTAACCTTGACAACGCATAACGGGACCCATTTAGATGCTCCGTGGCATTTTCACCCGACAATGGATGGCGGGCAACGGGCGATCACCATTGATGAGGTGCCGCTGGAATGGTGTTTCAATCCTGGAGTAAAACTTGATTTTCGCCATTTTGAAAACGGCTATGTTGCGACCGCCGCTGATGTGGAAGCCGAATTGGCGCGCATCGGCCATGAGCTTCAGCCATTCGACATCGTGCTTGTTAACACAGCCGCAGGCGGCGCGGTTGGCAAGCCCGACTTTGTCGATACCGGCTGCGGGATGGGCTATGAAGCAACCATGTACTTACTTGAACGTGGCATCCGTGTGACCGGTACAGACGCGTGGAGCTGGGATGCACCGTTTAGCTACACCGCCAAAAAAGTTGCTGAGACTGGCGACACATCGTTGATCTGGGAAGGGCACAAGGCGGGCAGGGATATCGGCTACTGCCACCTTGAAAAGCTGCACAATCTGGAGGCTTTGCCCGCCAGCGGCTTCACCGTAAGTTGCTTTCCACATAAAATTCGCGGAGCGTCGGCGGGCTGGACCCGCGCAGTAGCGATAATTGAGGACTAATTGTGATGCCCGCGAGGCCATCTGACCTTGCACGCCGCACTGCGATGCCCATCCGTGAATACGTCGCCGTCGATGGCGGCACGTCGACCACCGATGGCAACTGAGGCGGGTCCTGTTCTCATCACCGGCGCCGGTGGGTTTGTCGGTGGAGCACTGGTCCGCGCGCTCGCGGGGACCAGGACGATTATCGCCACCGACCGGATCGCCCTAGACCTTGGCGATTTGCCCGGCGTCACTTGCGTCATAGGTGAGATAGATGATCCCGCGGTGGTGGAAAGAATAACGGCAGAGCCGTTGGCCGCACTCGTTCACTTGGCTACCGTAGCGGGTGGCGCAGCGGAGCTTGACCCTGCACGCGCCGCACATATCAATGTCGCAGCGGCTATGGCCCTCATGGACGCCAGCGCTGCGCATCGGAATTGCCCACGCCTGCTGTTTGCAAGCAGCATCGCCGTGTTCGGCGATCCTCTGCCCGCTTATGTTGATGACGCCACACCCGTCAGCCCGATGATGCGTTATGGCGCACACAAGGCGATGCTGGAGGAGTGGGTTTCCACGCTCACGCGTAGAGGCGCTATCCGTGGGCTGTCTTTGCGCTTGCCGGGGATAGTGGCACGGCCATTGGCCCCGTCGGGTATGAAGTCCGCGTTCCTCAGTAATTTGTTCCACGCCATAAAGGCAGGCGAGCGGATAACATTACCGGTCTCTGCCTCCGCAACCTCTTGGCTACTGTCGCGCCGGGCACTAATTAATCAGTTCATCGTCGCGCTCGAACTGGACAACGACCCAGATAGTGGTCGGCTTAATCTACCAGCCTTGCGGGTGCAAATCGGCGACCTTGTCACGGAGGTAGCACGCCAAAGCGGCCGCGATGTGACATTGGTGGAACATGCGCCCGATGCAGCGCTTGAAGCAAAATTTGGCACTCAGCCGCCACTCACTACAGCCGCTGCTCACAATTTGGGCTTGCGACACGACGGCGATCTTGCCGCGCTGGTCACGCATGCCTTGGCAGACATTGATCCACGAAAGGACATAATATGAAACTCGCAACCATCCAGAACGATGCCCCTGATGGCACGCTCGTCGTTGTCAGCAGCGATGGCACCCGTTATCTGCCCGCTACCAGCGTTTCAGCTACATTGCAGAGCGCAATTGATGACTGGGCAATGGCGGAGCCAGTTTTGCGTGTCATTGCGGACGGGCTAGAAAATGGCGAAGGCGACAGCACGGAAAGCGCCACTTTTGCCGCCCCGCTGCCGCGTGCGTGGCAGTGGCTTGACGGCTCGGCTTTCCGAAGCCACGGCGAGCTTATGGAGACGTTGTTCGGTACAGAGCCGCCGCCGCCAGGTCGTCCATTGATGTATCAAGGACTGTCGCATCAATTCTTTTCCGCAACCGCGGATATGCCGCTACCGCGTGAGGAAGATGGCATCGATTTTGAAGGCGAATTCGGCGTAATCACCGATTTCGTGCCCATGGGTGTTAGCGCTGATGAAGCGATGGCTCACATTAAACTGCTGGTGCAGATCAACGACTGGTCACTGCGCGCCCTCGCGCCAATCGAGATGAAGACTGGTTTTGGTTGGGTACAAGCCAAACCAGCCTGTTCGGTCGCCCCCTTTGCCGTAACGCCTGACGAACTGGGCGATACCTGGCGCGACGGACGCGTTCACTTGCCCTTGAGTGTTGACTGGAACGGGAAACGCTTCGGCAATGCGGGAGGTGGCGCAATGGAGTTTGGTTTCCACGAGCTGATCGCCCACGCAGCCAGCACGCGTTCGCTATGTGCGGGGACGATCATCGGGTCGGGTACGGTTTCGAACAGCAATTTCCGAGAGATCGGCTCGTCATGCATAGCCGAACGACGCGGGATCGAAATGCTCGACGAAGGCCAAGCGCGTACATCGTTTATGCGCTTTGGCGACACGGTTCGGATGGAAGCCCGATTGCCCGGTGGCGAGCTGCTGTTCGGTGCGATCGACCAGAAAGTTGTGCGGGGATGACCGCGCCCGCCTCTGCGCCTCTAAGACGCATCGTGACGGGCCATGATGCCTTGGGCCGCGCGATTATTCGCAGTGACGATTTATTACCTGTGGACCCCATCCCGTCTGGAGATGCCGCGTTCAGCCTGGTCTGGACGACAGCGAGTGTACCTGCGGACAATAATGACGATACTGACGGCCGCTTGCGTGATGCCGGACTGACCTTGCACCAAGGATCAGTCATTCGCATTGTCGACATGTTGCCCGGCGGAGAATCGCCGATGCACCGCACGATCAGCATCGATTATGGCATCGTGCTGACGGGCTCGGTTGAGCTTGAGCTGGACGACGGTGCGGTGACCACCGCGCGTGCGGGCGACATCATCGTACAGCGCGGAACGATGCATCTTTGGCGCAACCGGTCCGCAACCGAAATTTGCCGCATCGCCTTTGTCCTGATCGAAGCAAAGCCGGCGGTGATTAATGGCATACCGTTGCTCGACGTGCAGCCCTGATATCATGCAAGCCCGCGAAACGATCATTCTTGTCTCCGGCCTGTTGTGCGATGATGCGGTCTGGGAGCATCAGAATGCTGTGTTGTCACGGCATTATGATGTTATCATTCCGCATCTTTGCGAGCAGGATTCGATAGCCGCGATGGCGGAAGATGTTCTGGAAGTTGCGCCGCAGCTTTTCTCGATTGCCGGTCACTCAATGGGAGCCCGCGTCGCGCTCGAGGTTTGGCGGCAAGCACCGGAACGGATCACTCGGCTTGCGTTGATCGACACTGGCGTGCATCCGGCCAGTGCCGACGAGCTGCCGAAGCGTCAGGCTCTGCTCGATATCAGCGCTGCCAAGGGGATGACGGCACTGGCTGATGTCTGGCTGCCGCCGATGGTAAAGGCTGGGCTGCTCGAAACGGACACCGCCCTGCGTGAACGCTTGTATGCGATGGTCGAACGCATGAGCCCGGCAATCCATCGGCAGCAAATCGCGGCGCTGATTAGCCGCCCCGACGCGCGGCCGTTGCTGACGCAAATATCTTGCCCGGTGCTCGTTGGTGTCGGGGCGCTGGACCAGTGGAGCTCCCCTGAGCAGCATGAGAAAATGGCCGAAGCTATCCGGCACGTCCATTATGTCGTTTTTCAAGATAGCGGACATATGGCACCGATGGAGGCTCCGGAGGCAGTGACGGACGCGCTGTTGGAATGGATGCGCGACGACCGTGGGGTCTGCCAATGATCGAGACTGAGTGGGCGGTCGAGAAACAGATACGGCATTTTGCGATGTTGAATGACGCGCATGATCATGATGGTCTTGCCGCCATGTTTACGGACGATGGCAGTTTTGCGCGACCTAGCGATCCGGACACCCCAATTATCGGTAAAGAGGAATTACGCGCGTTTTTCCGTGATCGACCAAAACGGACGACACGACATGTCATGTCCAATGTTCTGGTCGAAATCCTGTCGGAGAATGAAGTGCGTGCGCACAGCTACGTGCTTTTATATATGCCGGACAAAGTCTTGGTTGGTGACTTTTATGACAGGCTGGTTCGACGTGATGGCTGCTGGTTATTTGCCGAACGTCGGGGAACGCTTGCTTTTTAGCGGTTCTCGCATACCGCTTGAAGTTAGCCCCCGGCGTTGGCTGCCTCCGCGGCGATTGCTTTATCAATCATCATTCGGGAACGCACGCCGCCCGCATCTATATTGAGCAACAACAATTTGCGTTCGGGAAAGCGGTCCAGATTGTCCTGTTGACGGTGCAGAATCTCCATATCTTCAGCAAATATCTTGCCTTGCCCGTCGCGGATAGTTTCAGTGAGCGCAGTGTCTTGGACAGCAAAGCGCCGCGCCATTCCCCAAAAATACCAGTGCGAATTTTCAGTTTCGGGGGTCATGAAGTCGACGACCATTCCGTAAACTTTAGAGGTATTTTCGGCGTCGTAACCGCCCTTGCCCTCTAGCGCGACCCCAACCTCTATAAGGACGCTACTGGGTAAAGAGAAGCGACAGATCTGCCAGCGGTCGACGGTTCCTGTGTCAGGTAGACCCGCGCCCCTTAATGCCATCTGCCAAAACGGCGGCGCAGTGATGCCGTCAATATAACGGCTGGTGACAACTTCATCGCCTTCGACACGTGTTTTTACCGGCGTTTCGTCAATTTCTTTTTGCCCGATGCTGGACCCATGAACGTAGGTTTCGTGCGTAAGGTCCATCAAATTGTCGATCATCAAACGATAGTCACAATTGACGTGATAAAGGCCGCCGCCATAAGCCCACGCATCACTCTCAGCCCATTCCAAATGCCGCAATTTGGCAGCATCTGCATGTTCTGCATTACCGGGCCATACCCAAATAAATCCGTAGCGCTCGATGACTGGAAACGTCCGGATCGGTGGAAATCCCTTAACCCGTTGATTGGGCATACCCGTTGTTCGTCCGTCACAGCCCATCGCGAGCCCGTGATATCCGCAGACGAGACTTCCGTTCTCGATAAAGCCAAGCGAGAGTGGCGCGCCCCGGTGCGGACAGAAATCTTCCAGCGCACTGACCATGCCATTTCCTGCCCGGAAAAACACCATCCGCTCCCCGCAGATTTGTCGTCCCAAGGGTTTGCCGTCGATTTCATCGGGTGTGCACGCAACATACCATGCGTCACGCGGCCAAGGCTGGGAGGCTTGAACCGCAGAGGGCAACGTATCCTGATCAAAACGTTTACTGGCCATTATGTGATGTACCGCCCGTCGTGCTCGAGTTTGCAATGGACGATTGCAACGCAAAAGGCATTCCCGTTACGCATAGTTTTCGTCCGTCGCACGACTATACCCCGCGTCGACAATTTCCAATCCTATTTATCGCTTTCTGTGGTCAATTGTTTGTAAGCCCGATTTGAGAGTCGTCTGAAGGTCTGCAAAGTTTCCTGTAAACTGGACCGTTGGAACCGCAGCCGTGCAGATTTTTGGATGAAGCAATGCATGACTGTGATGCTGGGGGGTAGCTCGGAAAGGGGGAGGTATAAAGTTCTGGGCGGCTCTCGGCCTTCCCGCTGTGGTCACATGTCCTATCCACTGCGAGCCGTGAAAGTATTGCTGCACTTTAATTCGAGCGTTATATCTATGCTATCCCAATTGGGAGGCACCTAAAGCATGCAGAGGTCAAGAAGATATTTTGCAACTAGTTGCAGAATGGCCTGACGCGTTGTGCGGCCTGCTTGCCGTCGCACGGAAGCAATCGGTCGGTTGCAGCTATGTCTGTGTCTAAGCCAGATAGCCACCTCACGAGGCTTAGATTTTCAGCGATCACCGCGGAGGTAGAAGGCAGCCAGTTGCCACCGTTAAGAAGATGCGGCTCCCGACGATGATATGTCTGCTAAAGCTTCACGCATTTGTTCTCGCAACCATCCCAAACCTTGGTCATGCTTCCGCATCGGGTGGAACATGATTACGTCGTCCATCAACGGCATCGCAATAGGCAATTCCCAAACGGCTAGGGGCAAAACTTGAGCCATCGCATTCACCAGTCGGCGGTTCAGGACTGCTATAAGTGCTGTGCCTACCAGCGTTGGCGGAATGCTGCTGAAACTCGGTGCAATTAGCGCCGTTCGGCCAGCGCCTCCGTATAGTGACAGCTGTTCCGCTGACAGAAATGACGAAAGACGAATTCTGTCGAACTTGACAATGACTTGTCCCAGCGACTGAATCGTCTCGAGGTCGGGCTGAGTCTTGAGGGCGGGATTTTCGGACCAACCGACAACTACCAGGTCGTTGCGGATCAATGGCTCGGTGACATAAGCCGGATCCGAATAGATGCTCGGCGTCACCACCAAATCAATTTCTCCTTTTTGCAAAAGCGGCGAAGGATCGCCGACTGGCATTCTCACCTCAAGCCGGATGTTCGGTCCGCTTACGGACAGTTGGCGTACCAATCTTGGCAACAGGACGGGAACCAAATGATCGGGAATTTCGACAGTGAAAGAACGGTGGGCGATCAAAGGATTGAACGAGCGATCGATCTCAATGACTGATTCAATGTGTAGTATTGCTTCACGCAACGGCTCGCGCATAGCTTCAGCGAGCGAAGTTGGAACCATGCGACGTCCCACGACGGTCAGTAGTTCGTCGTCAAAGTGCACACGCAAACGCGCAAGTGCCGCACTCATCGCAGATTGGCCAACGTGCATCCGCGCGGCCGCGCGGGAGACATTCTCCTCTTGTAGCAAAATTTCCAAAGCCACTAATAGGTTAAGATCTACCCCCTTAAATCTCACAACGCTCTCCAGCTATGTCAAAAATCGATAGCTTAGTATCATAACAAACTATTTTCCAAATACTATTGTGACTGTCATTCTCCGTTGGCCTTCAGAGCTGAGACCCAGTGAGTTGGCCAACGATATGATCACAAAGTGCTATCACAGCTTCCGACCGCCCCACAAAGTGGTGGAGGACTGCTTGAAACAGGAGAGGAAAATCATGCGAACGCTTACGCTTATGCTGCTGCTCAGCAGCGCAATGCCGGTTATGGCCCATGCCGATGATCAGCAGGCAGCCAACCAAACCCCAGCTGAACGTGCAGACGAGACGAATAACGATGCGCGGGCATATTCTGAAATCATCGTAACCGCCCAGAAGGTCGAAGAAAACGTTCAGGACGTGCCGATCGCGATCACCGCGGTTTCGGGTGATCGCCTGATCCAGGCGGGGGTCATCAGCCTCGAGAACATCTCGACCGTCGTCCCCTCGGTG
>NZ_JBKBQV010000040.1:0-25139 GCF_046292425.1 Sphingorhabdus sp. | reverse complement strand
GACACCTTCAAGGCGCTCATCAACGCTTCTGAGGAGCTTACAGGCACAAAAGCAGTAGGCGAGCAAAAGGCGAGCCACCGTGTAATCGCGGACCATTTGCGGTCGACCAGTTTCCTGTTGGCGGATGGCGTGATGCCATCCAACGAAGGACGCGGCTACGTATTGCGGCGAATCATGCGCCGCGCAATGCGCCACGCGCACATTCTGGGCGCGAAAGAGCCGCTTATGCACCGTCTGGTTGGCAGCTTGGCAGCGGAAATGGGCGCGGCTTATCCAGAGTTGTTGCGTGCGCAGCCATTGATTGAAGCGACACTGCAGCAGGAGGAAACGCAGTTCCGCCGTACGCTCGATAAGGGCATCAAGCTGTTAGACGAAGCAACCGCGGGCATGGCGCCGGGTGATACGCTGGCCGGGGACACCGCGTTCAAGCTGTACGACACTTATGGCTTCCCATATGACCTGACCGAAGATGCACTGCGCGCCAAGGGCTTTGGCATTGATCAGGCCGGTTTTGAAACCGCCATGAACAATCAAAAAGCCATGGCCCGTGCCGCATGGAAGGGTTCGGGCGCCAAGGCATCCGATGATGTGTGGTTCGATATCGCAGAACGCGTTGGCGCGACTGAATTCACTGGCTATGCCGCAAGCGAAGGCGAGGGGCAGGTTGTCGCGCTTGTAAATGACGGTATCGAAGTTGCGTCGGCAGTTGCTAATGACACGGTCACCGTTATCACCAACCAGACACCCTTCTACGGCGAGAGCGGTGGCCAGATGGGCGACGCCGGCGGAATTTCTAGCACGAACATGCGCGGTGAAGTGACCGACACGGCAAAACCTTTGGGCCGTTTGCATGCGCATCAGGTGACGATCGAAATCGGAGAGATCAAAGTTGGCGATTTCGTCACGCTTAAAATAGACACAGCCCGCCGCGATGCGCTGCGCGCCAATCATAGCGCCACGCATTTGCTGCACGCATCATTGCGCCACCGTCTTGGCGAACATGTGACGCAAAAGGGCAGCCTGGTCGCCCCTGATCGGCTGCGTTTCGATTTCTCGCACAACCAAGCGGTTACCGCAGAACAAATTGCATTGATCGAGGCTGACGTAAATGCACAGATCCGCGGCAATCAGGCGGTCACAACGCGTTTGATGACACCAGATGATGCCGTCGCCGCTGGTGCACTTGCGTTATTCGGTGAAAAATATGGTGATGAAGTCCGTGTACTGACAATGGGTCAATCTGATGACGCGCATTATTCCGTTGAGCTTTGCGGCGGCACCCATGTCAACGCCTTGGGCGATATTGCTTTGTTCACTATCATTTCGGAAGGCGCGGTCGCAAGCGGTATCCGCCGTATTGAGGCGCTGACCGGGGAAGCGGCGCGCTTGTGGCTTGTTGGTCGAGAGACACAGTTAAAGAATGTCGCGGCCATGTTGAAGACTGCACCTGACGAAGTGGGCGTCCGCATTGAAGCGCTGATCAGCGATCGCAAGCGGATGGAAAAGGAGCTCTCCGAAGCAAAGAACGCATTGGCACTTTCGGGCGGCGGAGGTCCCAAGGTCGAGGCCGAACAAATTGGTGACGTCACCTTCATGGGGCAAATCATAGCCGGGATTGAGCCAAAAGCACTACGCGGCTTGGCTGATGATCAAATGAAGGCGATTGGCACGGGTATCGTTGCGATTATCGCTGCCAATGAGAACAGCAATACAGTGGTGGTTGCCGTATCGCCCGCGTTGCATGGCACTGTCAACGCACCTGATCTGGTGCGTGCCGCAACTGAAGCAATGGGCGCGCAAGGTGGCGGTGGCCGGCCCGACATGGCGCAAGGTGGCGGACCTGCGGGCGCTGAACGCGCGCAAGCCGCGTTGGACGCAATCAGGGCAAGGATAGCTGGCTAAGAGGTCAGCTTAAGTTTGGGGGCCTCATCAAGGCCTCCTGCTTCCTTGATCTGCCTGCGGAACTCATCCCGTTTTTCATGGATGGATGCGATGACGGGGCCCATCGCTACGCCAAGGTCCACCAGAACTGCTTCAGACAATTGCAACGAGCTTTCCAACGTCTCGGGCACAGCGTCACTTGCGCCTGCCTGATACAGCCGGGCGGCATGTTCGGGGTCACGTGCGCGGGCCACGATCGTAATGTCCGGCAACCATGACCGCACTCGTTTCACAATTTGTTCGGCCAGAACAGGTTGGTCCATGGTGAGGATAAGCGCACGCGCATAGCCCAGATGTAGCCTGTCGAGCGTTTCCGGTCGTGAGATATCGCCAAAGACAACCTTGTATCCCTGTCGCCGGGCAACGGCGACTGTGTCGATATCAGAATCGACGGCTACATATGGTTGACCATGGGTGATCAGCATGTCTGCCACCAGCTTGCCAACCCGGCCAAAACCAATCACTACCGTCCGAGGATCGGTTGTAACATCATTTTCTAGCGCCGGGTCGTCGCTTTCCCGCATTTCAAGCCGCGTGGCCATGTCGTGACCGATGCGCGCCAATATCGGCGTTATAGTCAGGCCAATAGCGGTCGCAACTTGCCAGAAATTGACCGTCGCGCCGTCAATAATCTGTGCTGCGCCCGCCGCACCCAGAACAATCAACGTGGTTTCCGATGGGCTACCCATCAGTACCCCGGTTTCAGTAGCCGTCCCGGTGCGTGCGCCATTCAGCTTAAGAAGTGATGCTGTGACCAAGGCCTTTATAATGACGACAGCGGCTACTGCCCCCACCAATATCGGCCAATTGTCAGCAACATAGCTCAAGTCGATCTGCATGCCGATACTGATGAGAAATACGCCAAGGGCAAGTCCTTTGAACGGCGCAGTCATTACTTCAACTTCGTTTTGATATTCTGTCTCAGCGATCAAAAGACCGGCGATCATGGCACCCACGATCGGGGAAAGGCCGACTGCGCCCGTAGCCAGACTTGCAACGATGACAACAAGCAGGCTGACCGAAACAAATAACTCGGGGCTTTTCGTTCGGGCGGCTTGACCGAAAAGCCGCGGGAGCAGGAAGCGCCCGATCACCAGCATCGCGGCGATGACGAGGCTGCCCTGCCAAAGGACGGTAAACAGACCCTCCCAGGTGCTGTCACCAGCGTGTGGAGCAAGCGCACCAAGCACGAAGATAATCGGTACGATGGCCAAATCTTCAAAGAGCAACATCGCGAGCGCAGATTTTCCAACTGCCGAATGGGTGCCTGATATCGGAAGAACAAGCGCCGTAGATGACAGTGCCAGCGCGATACCTATACCGATCGCGGCAGTGGCACTGTAGCCAAACAAGTAGAGCCCTGCTGCAATTACAAGGCCGGCCCCAAATAACTGGGCTGCGCCAACGCCGAATACCAGACGTCGCATTTTCCATAGTCTGCGAAAGGACAGCTCGAGGCCGATTGAAAAAAGTAGCAAAATGATGCCATATTCGCCAATCGGCCGAATGCTTTCAGCGTCGGTTATCGTGACCCATTCAAGCACGGGGTACTGGTTGACCAAGGCACCAAGACCCATGGGGCCGACCAGAATGCCAACCAGGATAAATCCGATTATCGGCGTAACGCGGAAGCGCGCAAAGGCGGGAATAACTATTCCTGCTGCGCCCAAAATGACGATCAGGTCGCGCAAGCCTTCGGTTTGGATTTCGGCTGCCATGCCGTCCTTTTACGCAGATGCAACATGATAAGGGAAGGGGCGTGCAAGAAAAAAGCGCGGAGGTCGCCCACCGCGCTTTTGGATTGTCAAAATGTGTGGATTTACTGCCAGCTACCCATTTTTACTTCGAGATTGGCGCGTACCTGTTCGAAGAACTGCTCGGTCGTCATCCATGCCTGATCCGGACCAATCAGGATCGCAAGATCCTTTGTCATATGGCCATCTTCAACGGTCTGGATGCAAACTTCTTCAAGCGTTTCGGCAAAGCGGGTTACGTCTGGCGTTTCGTCGAACTTGCCACGGAACTTTAAGCCGCCGGTCCATGCGAAGATTGACGCAATCGGGTTGGTCGATGTTGCCTTGCCTTGCTGATGCTGGCGGAAGTGGCGCGTGACAGTGCCGTGTGCAGCTTCTGCCTCGACTGTCTTGCCGTCCGGTGTCATCAGAATCGAGGTCATTAGGCCAAGCGAACCAAAACCCTGTGCAACCTGATCAGACTGCACGTCCCCGTCATAGTTTTTACAAGCCCAGATGAATTTGCCTGACCATTTTAACGCCGATGCTACCATGTCATCGATCAAACGATGTTCGTAGACAATCCCCAGTTCCTTGAACTTGTCTGCGAATTCTGCCTTAAAAACTTCCTGAAACAGGTCTTTAAACCGGCCGTCGTAATATTTCAGGATTGTGTTTTTGGTCGACAAATAAACCGGCCATTCCCGGGTCACACCATAATTAAGGGAAGCACGCGCAAAGTCACGGATGGAGTCGTCCAGATTATACATGGCCAGCGCGACGCCGGGTGAGGGGTAACGAAATACTTCCTCATCAATCGTCCTTCCATCGTCGCCATCCCAAACGAGGCGAAGTGTTCCAGGACCGGGAACAAGGAAATCCGTCGCACGATATTGGTCCCCAAAGGCATGGCGGCCAATCACGATTGGATCCGTCCAGCCGGGAATCAAGCGGGGGACGTTCTGAATTACGATTGGCTCACGGAAAACCACGCCGCCCAAAATATTGCGGATGGTGCCGTTTGGCGATTTCCACATTTTTTGCAGGCCGAATTCTTCAACGCGGGCCTCATCAGGAGTGATTGTTGCGCACTTAACGCCGACGCCGAACTCACGGATGGCGTTGGCGGAGTCAACGGTAACCCTATCATTGGTCTTGTCGCGATATTCCATGCCAAGGTCGTAATATTTCAGGTCGATGTCGAGATATGGCAGAATGAGACGCTCGCGTATCCATTCCCAAATGATACGAGTCATTTCGTCGCCATCGAGCTCAACGACCGGGTTCTTGACCTTAATTTTTGCCATAGCAGAAAGCACTTTCCGTGTGGGAGTTTGGATATTGACGGGTGCCATAGCAAAGTCTGCCATATGTTCAACTGCCTCCCCCAAATTGTCTGAAAATGGCTGAAATGGCATCTAAGGTTGTCAGATGGCGATGCATCCCCTAGCTAGGCCAGATGAGCAGACAAGAATTGACAAACCGGGGTACCGGGGTTGCGAAATGGGCTTTTCCTCCCATTCACCCCGAGGGCCGCAAGTTCGGACTTATTGCCGGAGGTATAACCCTCTTTTTTGCCTTCATGGCTTGGGAAACGCTCGCGTGGCCTATGGCCGCGGTGACAATCTGGACTCTGGCGTTTTTCCGCGACCCAGCGCGCGCGACGCCCATCGAAGACCGATTTATTGTGGCACCAGCAGATGGCCTTGTTACTTTGATTGAAAAAGTCTCGCCTCCGCCGGAATTGCGTGGGCCAGATGGCCTTGGCGACCAACCAATGACTCGCGTATCGATTTTTATGAGCGTGTTTGACGTGCATATTAACCGAACACCCATCCGTGGAACGATAAAGCGCGTTGTCTACATTGCGGGCAAATTCCTGAACGCGGATCTGGATAAGGCCAGCGATGAAAACGAACGTCAGCATTTTCTAGTCGAACGCAGCGACGGGGTCCGTATCGGATTCACCCAGATCGCCGGTTTGGTCGCGCGTCGCATCGTCGCTTTCGTGAAGGAAGGGGACAGCGTCGCCAACGGGCAACGTGTTGGCCTTATCCGCTTTGGAAGCCGCGTCGATGTCTACCTTCCGCACGGGACAGCATCACGCGTCATCAAGGGGCAGCGTTGCGTTGCAGGTGAAACGGTTCTCGCCGAAATCGGCGTCGACCAGGATCTTATAGCCGTCGCGCACTGATGGACGCGCACTCCTCCCGCCCTGGAATATCTTTGCGGGCACTCGCACCGAATGCAGTGACGGCATTGGCGTTGTGCACCGGCTTGTCTGGTGCATGGTTCGCCATGCAGGGCCGCTGGGAAAACGCGGTGGCCATGATCGTTATTGCGGGCGTCCTCGATGCTATGGATGGCCGGATCGCAAGGATGCTTAATGGCGAGAGCCGTTTTGGCGCAGAGCTGGATTCGCTTTCGGATGTGATTGCATTCGGAGCTACGCCTGCTTTGGTCATGTATATGTGGGTAATGCAGGACATGCCGCGTTTTGGATGGACCATATCGGTGTTCTTTGTCCTTTGTGCCGCGCTTCGTCTGGCGCGGTTTAATGCGCGGATTGATACCGAGAACCAGCCGCACAAGTCCGCCGGATTCAACACTGGGGTGCCGTCGCCCCCTGGCGCTGCACTGGCTCTCTTGCCGATGATGATATGGTTTGAAACAAACGCTGAATGGGTTCGCGATTATCGCTTTCTCGCGCCATGGTTGCTGCTTTGCGCCCTATTGATGATTTCCAATGTGGCAACGTTCAGCTGGTCATCCATTAAAGTGCGGCGCAGCCTTAGATTCATGGCGCTGGCTGCGGTGGGATTATTTGCAGCAACCTTGGTCGCCGCCCCTTGGGTCGCGCTTATTGGTGCAACGGTGATTTACGGGAGCCTCCTGCCGTTCAGCATGATGAGCTATGCCCGCGTGAAGAAGTCCCGTCGGAACGTCTCCGAAGCGATTCCGGGATAGCTTGTCCACAACATATTCTTTTTAGGTATTTACTTTCATTCCGTTCTTTATATGTTCATATCCTCACCTGCTTGAGGAGAACGGTCATGCCCTAATTAGTTATCTGACAGCGCGCTAGATTTGAACGCAATAGACACATTTTGGTAAGTTCCTTCCAGTCGACGTAGCCCCCACGAGAAGCAGGCGCGTTTTATGGACACATCGAACCAGTTTGCTCGATTGTTGTAAAAAACTAGCTTTAATCTGAATTGAACAGCGGAGACTATGATTATGTCATGGTTGCATTTTGTTCATGAGGATAGCCAAAATTCATATCGGTGGTATGTCTTGAACCGCCATGGCGAGCTAATTTGTTCGTCATGCGATGTGTTTTACGACCAAGCCGAAGCGAAGAATGACCTGACAGCATTTCTGATGTTGATGGGTCGGTACTCGGCTGCCTGATGATCTAGGGGGACGGTGATCTGCTGTCCCCCGAACAGGCCGTCTACAGCTGTTTTTGGGAATTTAATATGGATGTCATGGTCTTAGCCGTAGTGATTGGGGCGTTGTTGGGAGGGCTGGCGCTAGGCTGGTTTGCTGGCGGCCGCACAGGTAAAGCGGGGCTTGAAACAACTGCACAGTTGCGGGCGATGCTTGACCAGGTTGTCATTGAACGCGACATGGCCAAGGATCGCTTGGCGCGGCTGGAAACAAGCTTGGAAGAACGCGAGCGGAGCTTTGAGGAGCAACTCGCGGCGCTGGGTGATGCAAAAGAAAATCTGTCCGCACAATTTGGCGAAATCGGACAAAAATTGTTAGGCGAGGCGCAAGCGGCGTTTCTGCAACGCGCTGATGAACGCTTCCACCAGGCAGGTGAGAAAAACGAAGAGCGGCTGAAGCAGCTTCTGGGTCCAGTGGGTGAAAAGCTCAAGGCGTATGAAGAGCAGGTCGGGAAAATCGAGAAGGACCGGACAGAGGCGTATGGCGATCTGAAGGGCCTGATTGGGGAAATGCGGCTTGGTCAGGAGCGCGTGTCGAGCGTGGCATCGGGCCTGATGAACTCCTTGCGCAATGCGCCAAAGGCCAGAGGCCGCTGGGGCGAGCAGCAGTTGAAAAATGTGCTTGAAAGCTGCGGCCTGTCCGAACATGTCGATTTTGATCTGGAAACCAGCATTGACGCGGGCGACGGACTGCGGTTGCGGCCCGACGCGGTTATCAATGTGCCGGGCGGCCGGACCTTGGTCATTGACGCCAAGGTATCGTTGAACGATTATCAGGATGCGTTTGCCACTGTCGACGATGACGTCCGCGCTGTGGCGATGGCGCGGCACACGCAATCAATGAAAAACCACATCGATGGACTTTCCCGCAAGGCCTATTGGGATCAGTTTTCCGATGCGCCCGATTATGTCATCATGTTTGTGCCGGGTGAGCATTTTCTGGCTGCGGCATTGGAGCATGATCCGCAGTTATGGGATTTTGCCTTTGATAAAAAGGTGTTGTTGGCGACGCCAACCAACTTGGTTGCGATTGCTCGCACTGTCGCCAGCGTATGGCGACAAGAGGGGCTGGCGCGCGAAGCGAAGCAGATTGGCGCGCTTGGCAAGGAAATGTATGACCGGATTGCGGTAGCGGCGCAGCATCTGAAGTCGGTTGGCAGCGGGCTATCGTCGGCGGTCAATAACTATAACAAGTTCGTCGGCAGCTTCGAACGCAATGTCATTTCGACTGGCCGGAAATTTGCCGACTTGAACATCGAAACGGGCAAGCGCGAGTTGGAGGAGGTTCCCTTGGTTGAGGCTCTACCGCGTTATGGCGATAGTGAAGCGCCGCAGCCGATTGCCGACCAACGTGAAACCTCCGCGTGAGGCTTAGCCAGCTTACGGGCGCCTAAACTGGTTCAATACCTCATAGGCCATCACCGCGGTCGCGACCGCGGCATTTAAGCTGTCAGCTTTGCCCCGCATCGGCATCTTAACAAGCAGGTCGCATTCGTCTTCATAGGTATCCGGCAAGCCCTGCGCCTCATTACCCGTAAGGATGAAGCAAGGCGCGTTGTAACGGGCGGCTTGGTAATCGGTGTCGGTCTGCAGGCTGGTGCCAACCAGTTGGCCATCGCCGCTGCGCAACCAAGCAGTGAATTCCTCCCATCGGCATTGTACGACTTTCTGTGTGAAGATGGCGCCCATGCTCGCGCGGACGGACTCCACCGAAAACGGGTCCGTGCAATCGTCAATCAGAATCAGCCCGCCCGCGCCGACCGCATCGCCGGTGCGTAACATGGTGCCCAAATTGCCGGGGTCACGCATCGATTGTGCGACGAGCCAGATCGGGGCGCTGTTGCGGTCTACATCGTCAAGAGCAACTCCATGGTCGCGATAAACGCCGACCACGGTCTGCGCATTGTCTTTACCTGACAGTTTCGCCATGATGTCGGCGTTGGTTTCGATGATATCACCGCCGTTGGCGAGCACTTCGGCTTCCAAAGCGACTTCGAGGTCATGTACAGGCCGGTCTTTGACGCGAAAAAGCATTTCCGGAAGAAATCCAGCCTCGCGCGCTTCGGTCATGATCCGAAGTCCTTCGGCAAGGAACAGCCCAGCGCGTTTGCGCAGCTTCTTTTCACGAAGCCCACGGATTTCTTTTAACAGCGGATTGGAAAATCCGGTAATCTCACGGCGCATCAGTCTTCGCCGAAACCGTCAACTACAAGCCCCACAAGCTTATCAAGCGCAAGCTCTGCCTGATCGCCTTCAACGTGAATAATGATTTCGCTGCCTCTGGCCGCACCAAGCATCATCAATCCCATAATCGAAGTGCCGGTCACCGATTGTCCGTCTTTCTCGACCTCAACGCGTATACCCTCCGGCAGACGGCTTACGAAAGTCACGAATTTCGCACTGGCACGGGCGTGGAGGCCTTTTTGATTGACGATCGTTGCGGTCTTGCTGAGGCGGGTCATCTCGAAGCCTCAAGCACTTCGGACGCGACGCTGATATATTTGCGACCTGCTTCGCGAGCGGCGGCGACGGCTTCTTTGACATCAAGGTTTTTACGGGCGCTATCAAGGCGGATGAGCATCGGCAAATTGACCCCTGCAATGACCTCAACACGGCCGCTGTCGAGCAGTGATATGGCGAGATTGGACGGGGTCCCACCGAAAAGGTCGGAAAGAATGATAACACCTTTACCGGTGTCGACCATTTTGATCGCAGCGGCGATCTCATTCCGCCGCGCTTCCATATCATCATGTGGCCCGATGCAGATGGTCGCTACGTCCTTTTGCGGCCCAACGACATGCTCCAGCGCAACGAGGAACTCGTTCGCCAGTTTTCCATGGGTGACTAAAATCAGACCGATCATGTGCGTTTACTGTCCTGTCGCGACTTATTTCCGTCTGCGCCGTTAGCAGGCTCCTCAAGCGCGTCAATCGGTCTTGACGTCAGATTGCGGTGTGACACGGTCAGGGCAAAGCCATCCTCGCGTAACCACTCGCCAAATGTTTGGGCAACATGGACGGAACGGTGGCGACCGCCAGTGCATCCAAAGGCGATGTTGATATATGCTTTTCCCTGGGCATCATAAAGCGGCAGAAGGAAACGGAGCAAATCCCTGATTTTATTCATTGCTTCATCATATTTCGGGTCTGCCGAAACATACTCGGAAACGGCTGCATCCATTCCAGTCATCGGTCGCAAATTGCTGTCCCAATGCGGGTTTCGCAGGAAGCGCAGGTCGAATACCAAATCTGCATTATGTGGGACGCCGCGTGAATATCCAAAGCTTGTCACCGTAATGATGGAATGCGGTGATGTTTCACTGGTAAATCGTTCGCGGATTGCGACTTGCAGATCGTGGGCAGACAGTTTGCTGGTATCGATCACCGTTTCTGCCCACCGGCGAAATGGCTCCATGACGCTCCGGTCAAGGGCAATACCGTCCATCGCTGGCCGGTCAGGTGCCATCGGGTGACGGCGGCGTGTCTCGGCGTAGCGGCGTTCGATTTCAACCCCTGCGCAGTCGAGAAAAAGTGTCAGGATGTTCAGATTCGGCTGTTTCTGCAATTGCTTGATCTGTTGGATCAACGCTTCGGCATCGAAGCCCCGTGTTCGGCTATCAAAGCCGAGCGCTAGAGGGATGTTTGGACCATTTTCGCCCCCCGAGGCAGGTATTTTCAGCAACTGTCCTGCCAGCTTGATCGGAAAATTATCGACTGTTTCCCACCCTAAATCTTCCAGAGTCTTAAGCACTGTGGTCTTGCCGGCCCCCGACACCCCGGTGACGAGCAAGATTTTTTGGGGCTCGGAAGGTGTGTCCTGTTTCAAAATCCCAAGCTTTCGTTAGCTGCGGCGTCTTGCATTGCCACTGGCATTAACCCAGCGTCAATCACGGAACGAAGCGCCAGTTCAACCTTTAACGCGCTACTAGCCTGAAATGGGTCCAGCATTAGCAATGGAACGGCATAATCGATTAATAATGCCTGCTGATGTTCAGGCGGCATCCGGTCAATTTCAGTGGCGAATTCGACAACCATCCGCAATGGGGCGGACTGAACATAATCTACCGAACATATCCCGACGCCTCTGACCTCAATCTGGCCGACGATATTTGGTGCACATCTTATAACAGGCAAACCGTCGCTGGCGTCGAGTTGTACGATATCGTCCCCAATCAACCTGGCACCGCGATCCACGAGACGCAGCGCCAAATCAGATTTTCCGCTGCCTGACGGTCCCCGCAGTAGGACGCCGTGGCCGCCAATATCGACTGCAGTAGCATGAACCGCTGACCGCATTATGTTGTCGCCGTAGCGGCGCAGGGCAGGGCAATTTCAAAGCATGCACCCCCTTTGCCGTCTACCCGGTCGCGCACGGCGATTCGGCCATGATGCCCCTCGATAATCGTCCGGGCGATGGCCAATCCTAGCCCGCTGTGCTTTCCAAAATTTTCCGAAGCAGGTCGTTCGCTGTGGAAGCGGCGGAATATCGCCTCGCGTTCTTGAGGCGGAACCCCGGGGCCTTCATCGCTGATGCGGATGATCACGTCCTCATTGGCCAATGTTGCAGATATCTCTACCACCGATCCGGACGGTGAAAAGGAAACTGCGTTGTCGATCAGATTGGTCAACATCCGCTCAAGCCGGACATCTTCGCCCATAACGGTCGTGATCTTCCTTCGCGGTCGTGCGAAGGCGATCGTGACGTCCTTGTCGATGCCGCGATCTTCACGCGCTTGCAGCAGTTGTTCGATCATGTCGCCAAGGTCGATGGGTTCGAACTTTGCTTTGGCCAATTGTGAATCCACACGGCTTGCGTCTGATATATCGCTAATGAGGCGGTCCATGCGCTGCACGTCTGCTTTTGCAACATCCATCAGTTGTTTGCGCAATCCGGCGTCTTCAATCCGCTCGGCACCGTCAAGCGCCGAGCGCAACGATGCAAGTGGATTTTTAATCTCATGGGCGACGTCTGCAGCAAATGCCTCGGTTGCATCAATCCGCTGCCGCAGTGCAATACTCATGTCTGACAAGGCCCGAGCCAACATACCGATTTCGTCACGGCGCGACGGTAGCCGCGGTACCATCACCTCTTGTGCACGCCCAAGTCGGACTTTTACCGCAGCACGCGAAAGATGGCGCAACGGCCGGACAATCGTGCGGGCGAGAAATGTTGAAAGCAGTATTCCGATGCCCAGTGCAAACAGGAAAAACATTCCGATGTTGAACCGCTCGGCCCGTACGAACAGCCGAATGTCTCGCTCGTTCGCGGTGGTGAGAACGCCATAGTTGCCGTCAGGTGATTGCGACGCCGCACTAATGACATGGGTGAGGTCGGGGGCAAAGCGCACTGCCGATGCAGCTTTCGACGGCGTAGCGCTGCCGAACTCGTGCCAAGCTTGCATATCATCGTTTTCTGGTTCGGAAAACGGCTCGATTGATTGGGCGCCCACCAGAAAATCAAACAGACGGTCAATTCCGCGCGCGGCAACTTTCGGCCATGGTTCGCTGTTTGGATCGCGGAAAAAATATGTTGGCGGTTGATCGTCGAAACTGTCCAGAATTTTGGCACCGCTCTTGTCATAGATGCGGATCCGCGACTGGTTTTGCTGCCCAAATTTGTTGACATATGCCGCCCGATTTTCGTCGTCTACCAAAGACAGGCTACGCGCCAGAAACGTAGCCTGATTGCGTGCGGCCTGTTCGCGCTCTGCAATCAAGCGGACACGGTAGCTATCTAGAAAGAACAGCCCAGCTCCCAGCAAGGCGAGCACAAACAGGTTCACGGCCAGGATGCGCGTTGTCAGCGATAACCCCCGGCTCCATCCCAACTGCAGATCAGCGGGTTCAGCTGTCGGCGAAACGATATCCGGCCCCATAAAGCGTGTCGATTGCTGTGAATTCGGGATCAATTTCGCGGAATTTCCGACGCAGTCTCTTGATGTGGCTGTCAATGGTCCGGTCATCAACATAGACATCGTCTTGGTAGGCGGCATCCATCAACTGGTCGCGTGTCCGCACGACGCCCGGGCGGCTGGCCAACGCTTCCAGAATCATAAACTCCGTCACTGTCAGCGTTAACGACCGACCGTCCCATTTCACCTGGTGGCGGGCTGGGTCCATTTCCAGCTTTCCCCGCACCATTGGTTCGGGCTCTGCGCGCACTTCTCCGTTTACAATGGCCTTGTCATAGGTTGCGCGCCGCAGGATCGCCTTGACCCGCGCAATAAGCAAACGCTGCGAAAAAGGCTTCGTGATGTAATCGTCCGCACCCATGGCTAGGCCGAGCGCTTCGTCCAGTTCTTCATCCTTGGATGTCAGGAAAATGACTGGCATATCGCTTTTCTCCCGCAATCGCCGCAACAGCTCCAGTCCGTCCATACGGGGCATTTTGATATCAAAAATGCCGAGATCTGCAGGGTTTTCGAGAAGCGCTTTCAAGGCGGCCTCACCGTCCGAATAAATCCGCGTCACATAGCCTTCAGCTTGCATCGCAATTGATACAGAGGTCAGTATATTACGATCGTCATCCACCAAGGCGATATGGGCACTCATCTCCAGACTATAGTAAGGCAGGGGCTTCGGTTCAATCTATTGCTCGTTTCAGACAAAGTCTGTCGTGGATAACGTTTGTCCAAGAAAATACATGCCACCCCCATTTGACCTCGCCCAGTGCATCGTATACCGGCAGCCCTTTGAATGTGCATACGTATGCCCTTAGATTCGCAACTTTTGCCGGAGTAGCCAATGTCGACACCACTGAATATCTCGCTATCGCAACAGGGGTTCGCCACAAATGCCGAGCTACACTGCAACTTGGGTACTGCGCCGCTTGTGGAAGCTGCGCTTGCGAATGGCGAAGGAATATTGGCCAAGGACGGCCCACTTGTGGTCAAGACAGGCGCGCACACCGGCCGGTCTGCAAAGGACAAATTCATCGTCCGCGATGCCGAAACTGAAAACAGCATCTGGTGGGGCAAAACCAATGTGCCGATGGACCCTGCGCATTTTGCGGCGTTGAAAGAAGATTTCCTTGCGGCGCTTGGCGGCAAAGACAAGTTATATGTAGCTGATCTGTTTGGCGGATCGCAGCCGGAGCATCGCGTCAATGTGCGCGTCATCAACGAATTTGCATGGCATAACCTGTTCATCCGGACCCTGCTTGTGCGGCCGACACAGCAGGAACTGGCAAACTTTGTGCCGGAATATACAATCATCGATTTGCCCAGCTTCCGCGCTGACCCAGCACGTCATGGTTGCCGCAGCGAGACCGTGATTGCGGTCAACTTCACTGAAAAGCTGATCCTCATTGGCGGGACGGCCTATGCGGGCGAAATGAAGAAGTCGGTATTCGGAATTCTGAACTATCTTCTACCCGTCAAGGGAGTCATGCCCATGCATTGCTCAGCCAATATCGGTTCAGACGGTCATACCGCCGTGTTCTTTGGCCTATCGGGTACGGGAAAAACCACTCTGTCCGCCGACGCCAGCCGCACGCTCATTGGTGACGATGAACATGGCTGGTCCGACACCGCCGTCTTTAATTTTGAAGGCGGTTGCTATGCCAAGATGATCCGTCTTTCTGCCGAGGCAGAGCCAGAGATTTTTGCAACGACCAAGCGGTTCGGCACGGTTTTGGAAAATGTCGTTATTGACCCGGAAACCCGCGAGCTTGATTTCAACGATAACAGCCTTGCCGAGAATAGTCGTGGTTCGTACCCAATTGAATTCATTCCGAACACTTCGGAAAAGAATATGGGGCCAGTGCCCAATACGATCATATTCCTGACCGCCGACGCATATGGCGTCCTGCCGCCCATCGCGCGGTTAACGCCGGATCAGGCGATGTATCATTTCCTTTCAGGTTACACTGCGCGTGTCGCGGGAACCGAGATTGGCGTGACAGAGCCTGAAGCGACATTCTCGACCTGCTTTGGTGCACCATTCATGCCGCGCCATCCAAGCGTTTATGGTAATTTGCTGAAGGAGCGGATTGCCAAGGGCAATGTGCAATGCTGGCTGGTCAACACTGGCTGGACAGGCGGCAAGGCCACAATGCCGGGCATTAGCCGGATGCCGATTAAAGCGACTCGGGCGTTATTGAACGCGGCACTAGATGGCAGCCTGAACAATGCAGAATTCCGCAGGGATCCAAATTTCGGCTTTGAATTTCCGGTCGCCGTTTCGGGCGTCGACAGTGGCATCCTCGACCCGCGTGCGGCGTGGAAAGACAGCGCCGAATATGATGCGACAGCGCAAAAACTGGTCAAGCAATTCATTGATAACTTCGCCCAATTTGCCGACCATGTTGATGAAGGTGTAAGGCAGTCAGCACCTAAGGCAGCTTAATCCGTCCGGGCAATTCCGGACCATTGGAAGTCCGGAAAAATGTCCATGTTTGAAGTTCGCTTGTTTATCGATGATGCGCCGATTGTCGAAATTGGCACCGGGCTGCTTGCACGGACGCTGCCGCGTTCGATGTGGACCCATGAGGCGCATCTGGCGGCCTGCACATGGCTTATCCGCGACAGGCCAGACATCAACATTGAACAGGAACTTCCTGCAATCATTTCCGCATACAACGAGGCCGTCGGCGGTGTTAATGACGACACGCACGGATATCACGAGACGATCACGCAGGTGTATGTTCGCGCGGTGAAAGCGCATCTGGAGGAAGTGGGGCGTGATGTCCCGCTGTATGAGACGGTCAATGCATTATTGCTGTCCGAGCGCGGAGAGCGTGATTTTCCGCTTAAATTCTATTCAAAAAACCTGCTGTTTTCGGTCGATGCCCGGCGGACGTTTATGGCGCCCGACCGAGCTGGTTTAGGGAATATCTAGGCTTTGGTAGGTCGCAACCTCCCAATTTTCGTCATCGGGGGCGGCTTTCAGGGTAACAATATGTATCTTTGCAACCCTTAGTCCAGCAACTCGGCCGGTACCTTGCCACCGTTTTTCGCCAATTCGCGCATGACAGCCTTGTGAAGCCACATGTTCATTTCGGCACTGCCGTCGAGGCTGCCGGTGTAGCCAAGTTCCATCGCAAGGTCTTTGCGCTCCTGCAGCGAGCTTTCCATGCCAAGCATTTTCATCAGATCGACAATCGACGACCGCCAGTTCAGATTGCGGCCATCACTCGCGTCAATTGCCTCGAGATTGGCGATCACGTCCACGTCAGACACGGTTTCATCTTCGACTGGTTGCGGAGCAACTGCGACGATTTCGGCGGGGATTATCGAAGACGTCTTGGGCGCGGCGGCGGGGCCTTTTTTGCCAAAAACGGCGTCTTTGATACTGCTGAATATGCTCATAAATGCGTCCTCTAATTACCGGTTCATTGCGAGACCGGGCATGATCTATTGCGCACCGCCATAATTCGGGCAGCGGCAGCAAGAGAACGCATCGAGAATCAACCTGTTCCATTGTGGGTATAAACCCGCAGAATAGCATCAAAGGTCACACTAAGGTCTCGCCTAAACCGGTCACGACACCGGCGGCTTTTCCATTTGTTCGCGCTGATGAAACCAGCGGCAACCGACAATGTCAAAGAACCGGGCGGTGCCTTGCAACATCGCGTACGGTTTTTCTCAAATCAAATCCTACATTACAAGGGGGTCACAGCAACGCGGTTAGACTCCCTCAACAAGCAGCACCGCCCCGTCAGCGCCGATGACCTTCACGCGGGCACCAAGCGCCGCGTCTACGCCACGGGCATTCCATACGCTGTCCCCCACTTTGACGCGGCCATTCCCGTTTGCAATCGGTTCAACCACCGTTACGATTTCACCCGTCAGGCGCGCGCCCCGGTCGTTCAACTTGTTATCCTCAGTTTCAATGGGGTGGTCCTGCAGGAATTTCTTGCCTGCAAAAACGGTCAGCACGGACAATATTGCGAACACTGCCACCTGATAGGCAAGGGTAATCGGCAGGAAATAATCGAGAATGCCAACAATTAAAGCAGCAAGACCAAGCCACATGAGGAAGAAGCCGGGCGCAACCATTTCGGCAACGCCGAGGATCAGCCCAAGCGAAAGCCAGAACCAGTGGGTTGATATCGTGTCGAGCCATTCTGCCATGCTTATCACTCCGTCATTTAATTCCCGAAACCGCCAGATAGCCTATGGCCCGAGCTTTCAACGCTGGCAAAGCCGAAGGGCGTCTTTCGGCAAGGCGCTGTGCCGATAGTCATCCTTCGACAAACCTGTCGTTTCGCGACTGCTGCTCGGGACGACGTTTCCGGTCCAATCCGATTATGCCCTTACTTATCTTTGGTAGCCAGTGCTTCTCGGGCCAGTTCCCCAATTCCCCCAAGCGTGCCGATCAATTGCGTCGCCTCGACGGGGAATAATATGGTTTTTGCGTTTGGCGAGGTGGCGAACTGGCTTATCGCTTCGGTATATTTCTGCGCTATGAAATAATTCAGCGCCTGTGTGCCTGATGAGGCGATGGATTCCGATACCATGACGGTAGCCTTTGCCTCGGCCTCTGCCTCGCGTTCGCGGGCTTCGGCATCGCGGAAGGCGGCTTCCTTGCGGCCTTCAGCTTGCAATATCTGGCTTTGTTTTTCGCCCTCAGCGCGCAGGATCTCAGCAGCACGCAAACCTTCTGCTTCGAGGATTTGTGCCCGCTTTTCGCGTTCAGCCTTCATTTGGCGCGCCATGGCGTTGGAAATGTCAGCGGGTGGGCGGATGTCCTTCACCTCCACGCGGGTAATCTTTACGCCCCAAAGACCGGTGGCGTGGTCCACTACGGAAAGCAGGCGACCGTTAATGTCGTCGCGTTTGGACAATGTTTCGTCAAGATCCATGCTGCCCATGACAGTGCGCAGGTTTGTCGTGGTGATCTGCATAATTGCGTTATACAGATCTGACACCTCATAAGCCGCCTTCGCGGCGTCGAGAACCTGAAAGAACACCACGGCATCGACGCCGACCATGGCGTTGTCTTTGGTGATTATTTCCTGCCCCGGAATGTCGAGCACTTGCTCCATAACGTTGACCTTTCGGCCTACGCGGTCAAAGAACGGGATGATTATGGTGAGGCCGGGTTGCGCGGCATAAGTGTAACGGCCAAACCGCTCAATCGTGTAGACAAAGCCTTGTTGCACAACAGTCACGCCCATCATGACGAAGATGATGACGATAAGAGCAAGCAGGCCGAAGAAATATTCCATGAAGATTCTCCCGTTGACGTAATGGAGAATGTGTTGGATTCTGCTGTAGTTGCAAGCAAAATCGAACGTTTGTGCCAGCATTTACTGCGTGTTACGTGGCAGGCAGAGCGGCGCCTCGTCAAAGGCCTTCCGTCCAAGTGAAAACAACGGGGTACGAAGAAATGGAAGTTTCGCAGCAACTTAGGTTCGTCCGATCGGCGTTATATGTGCCGGCCTCCAATGCGCGGGCGCTGGAGAAGGCGCGCGGGCTTGAAGTCGATATGCTCATCATTGACCTTGAGGACGCTGTTACCGATGAGAACAAGGACGACGCGCGGTTGGCGGCAATAGATTTTGTTGCAACGGGCGTATCAGGCAAAATAATGGCTATTCGCGCCAATGGCATCGAAAATCGCCATCATGCAGCGGACATGAAAGCGATCGCAGCAAGCAACGCCAATCTTGTGGTTTTGCCAAAGGTTGAAAGAACGGATGACATCACGGACTGTGGCAAAGCTGTGCTTGCGATGATCGAAACGCCAACCGGCATTTATGCTGCGCGTGAAATTGCAGCGCATTCTGTGGTCGCAGGATTGATCGCCGGGACCAATGACATTGCTGCCGAAACCGGTATTCGCCCGGGGCCAAATCGTGAAGGGCTGGAACTGGCGTTACAGGCAATTGTCCTTGCTGCAGCAGCTTCCCACAAGCCCCGTTTCGACGGCGTGTGCAATCGCTTGGATGATATGGTCGGCTTTGACGCGGAATGTCGGCAAGGCGCGACTTACGGGTTTACGGGTAAAACACTGATCCATCCAAACCAGATTATGATCGCCAATCAAATATTTGGACCAGACGCAGCAGCCGTCGCCGAGGCTAAGGAGTTAATTGCGGCGAATCGAGGCGGAGCACAGCGATTTAAGGGTCGCATGATTGAATCTATGCATGTAGAGGAAGCAAAATTGACGGTAGAGCGTTCCCGACATGCGATGGGGTGACGTCGCGTCTTAGTCCGGAGCGAAAAATATGCGCCTTGCCCGTTTAGCGATCATTGTCAGCGTCGTCGCGCTATCTACGGTACCGGCCTTTTCCAAGGCGGTTACTGAGGCCGACCTGCGCAAACATATTGCCATTCTGGCGAGTGATGCATTTGAAGGCCGCAAACCCGGGACCGAAGGTGAAACAAAAACCGTGCAATATATTGCAGAGGTTTGGGCAAAAGCAGGCTTGAAGCCCGCCGCCTCCGACGGTAGCTGGTTTGACCCAGTCCCATTGATACAGCGCGGTCAGGGCACTTCGACCCACAGCTTTTGGTCCAAAGGACGCAAGCTGCGTGTTACCTCCCAGGACATCATCCTTATCGGGCAAGAGGCGGAATATGTGCGCGGCAAGCTGCCATTGGTGTTTACAGGATCGGGCGTAAAGGCCGATGGAATGGTTGGCGCGGACGTTGCCGGGAAAGCCGCGCTCGTACTGTTTGACGCAGAGAATGTGCCAGACGAAATGCAGTCCCCGCGTGCGCGCCGGGAAGCATTGATCGCGGCGGGTGCAGAAGCGGTTATCTTTATTGGCGAAAGCAAGGGTAACTGGCCAACGTTACGTCGTCTTCTTTTGTCGCGTCCGATCGCCTTGGAGAGCCGCGAAAAGCATGCGCCAATGGAAGGTGCAATAAGTACGGAGTTTGCGGTGGGTCTGGTCACCGCGGCTGGCCGCGACTGGGACAAGTTGCGGGCAAATGCCAAACAGGCCGATTATACAGGCGAAGCGCTTGGCATTGACGCGGACCTCGACGTAAAAACGGATATTTACCGCTTCAATAGCTCAAATGTGATTGGCAAAATCGCCGGTCGCAAAAAGAACAGCGGTGCGCTGTTGTATATGGGGCATTGGGACCATCTTGGCATTTGTGCTCCAGAAGGTGCACCTGACCGGATATGCAACGGCGCAGTCGACAATGCCAGCGGCATCGCCGTCTTGAACGAAGTTGCCGAGGTCCTGGCGAAGAAAAAGCATGATCGGGATATCTATTTTGTGGCCACTACGGCAGAAGAGAGCGGTTTGCTGGGGGCGTATGCCTTTGCCGAAAAGCCGGTGGTGCCGCTGGACCAGATTGTCCTTTCGTTGAATATCGACACCATCGCAATTGCGCCCCGCGGGTCAAAGGTTGCTATCATTGGCCGAGGCACAACGCCGCTGGATGCAGCAGTCGAGGCAGTGGCGAAAAAGTCGGGCAGGGCAATTGAAAGCTCGGCCGACGCAAACGCCTTCATCCAGCGGCAGGATGGTTGGGCGCTGACCCAAAAAGGCGTTCCCGCCTTGATGGTAGGGGGGTCTTTTGCCGACTTGGAACTTATGCAGAAATTCCTGGGCAGTGACTATCACGGTCCTAACGACGAGTTGACCGATAGCACCGAGCTGGGCGGCGCAGCGGAAGATGCCGAATTACACATTGCCCTTGGCCGTCACTTTGCAGACGCAAGAAAATTTAAATCCAAGAAGGCTGGTGAATAAGGGGGTTACTGTTTACATGGGCCGCCAAGAATCAAAGCTTAAAGCGGTGGCCCCATGAAAGAAATTCCCCTTGGACTGACATTTGACGACGTGCTGCTACAGCCGGGAGCGTCGGATATTTTACCCAGCCAAGCGGACACGCGGACTCGGCTGACCAAAAGTATTTCGCTGAATATACCAGTATTGTCATCCGCGATGGATACCGTCACCGAAGCGCGCATGGCGATTGTCATGGCGCAGCTTGGCGGCATTGGCGTTCTGCATCGTAACCTGAGCATTGAAGAGCAATGCGCCGCTGTGCGTCAGGTAAAGCGGTTTGAAAGCGGTATGGTGGTCAACCCGATCACCATCGCGCCCGATGCCACGCTTGCCGAAGCGCAGGCACTGATGCTGGCGAACGCAATTTCGGGCATTCCGGTGGTCGAGGCGAGCGGCAAGCTTGCCGGCATATTGACCAACCGCGACGTCCGCTTCGCCGAAAATCCTGCGCAGCCCGTATCGGAACTAATGACGCATGAAAATCTGGCAACGGTGTCAGCGTCGGTGACGCAGGAAGAAGCGCGACGCTTGCTGCACCAGCGTCGGATTGAAAAGCTGCTGGTCGTCGACGACGGCTATCATTGTATTGGCCTCATTACCGTCAAGGATATTGAGAAGGCGGTTCTATATCCGAACGCGACCAAGGATAGCTCCGGACGCTTGCGTGTTGCTGCGGCAACCACAGTGGGTGAAAAGGGATTGGCTTACACCAAGGCACTGATTGACGCGGAATGCGACCTGATCGTTGTTGATACGGCGCATGGCCACAGTGCCATGGTGGCCGCGGCAGTCGCTGAAATCAAACGCATGGCGCCGGAAGTTCAGGTTGTAGCTGGCAATGTCGCCACAGCTGCGGCAACCCGCGCTCTGATCGACGCTGGCGCCGATGGCATCAAGGTGGGGATTGGTCCGGGTTCCATTTGCACAACCCGCGTCGTTGCCGGTGTCGGTGTGCCGCAACTGACAGCAGTCATGGAAGCCGCTGCCGAAGCCGCAAAGTCAGATATCCCAGTCATCGCTGACGGAGGTTTACGGACGTCGGGCGACTTGGCAAAAGCCCTCGCCGCTGGCGCATCATCGGTCATGGTCGGATCGCTTCTGGCGGGTACTGAAGAGGCTCCGGGCGAGACTTTCCTGTATCAAGGCCGGGCATATAAAAGCTATCGCGGCATGGGAAGCGTCGGGGCAATGGCCCGCGGTTCCGCCGATCGCTATTTTCAGCAGGATATCAAGGATCAGCTCAAGCTGGTGCCTGAAGGAATTGAGGGGCAGGTGCCGTTCAAGGGGCCAGCACGCGATGTCATTCATCAGCTTGTGGGCGGCGTTAAGGCGGCCATGGGTTATACAGGGTCGCGCACCATCGCCGACCTTCAGGAGCGCGCGCAGTTTGTGCGCATCACCAATGCCGGATTACGGGAAAGCCATGTTCATGACGTTACAATTACACGCGAAGCACCCAATTACCCGACGCGTTAAGATATGAGGCCCGCTGCGCGCCTGCAGTCGGCTATCGAGCTGGTTGATCAAATCATAATAGCAGCCCGCGACGGCGGAGCATCTGCTGACCAAATTGCCAAACGCTTTTTCGCGGAGCGACGCTATGCGGGATCAAAGGACCGTCGTGCGGTGCGTGACCTGGCGTGGGGCGTTATCCGGCGTTTTGGCAAGCGGCCAGCGACCGCGCGTTCGGCTTTTGCCGCCATGGCAGATGCTGACCCCGAGCTGGCCGCGTTATTCGACGGCAGCGACTATGGGCCTGCCGCTATTGATCCGTCGGAGGCGCGCTCCACTGGCGGCGCTTTGCCGAAATGGCTCAAGCCGCTGTTTTCGTCGCTTATTGATGAGACCGAGCAAGCGTCGTTGCTTGACCGCGCGCCGATGGACCTCCGCGTCAATGCGTTAAAGGCTCGCCGCGAGGAAGTGGCGGCGTTGCTGCCCGAAGCAGAAATCCTGCCTGCGCTTGATTTTGCACTGCGTCTTCCAGGTGGTACGGCGATTGACAGCCATCCCGCTGTCGAAAGCGGCCAGGTCGAAATACAGGATTTGGGGAGCCAGCTTATCGTCGAGGCATGCCATGCAAAGGGTTTAGGCACAGTGCTTGACCTGTGCGCGGGTGCTGGCGGCAAGACGCTTGCCTTGGCCGCTGCGATGCGAAACAACGGGCGGTTGATTGCAACCGACACCAACCGCAACCGACTGGATCAGCTGAAGCCGCGTGCTGCACGGGCGGGGGCGACCAATGTCGAAACGCGGCTGTTGAACCCCGGTAAAGAAAAAGAAATGCTGGCCGAGCTTAATGGCAAATGTGACCTTGTTCTGATTGACGCCCCCTGTTCGGGAAGCGGGACGTGGCGGCGCAACCCCGAAACGCGCTGGCGTCTTGATGCAGCGCGGCTCAAACGCGTCATTGACGAGCAGGCCAAGCTTCTCGACATAGGTGCGGAAATGGTCGCGCGCGGCGGGCATTTGGTATATGCGGTATGCTCACTCATCGAGAATGAGGGCAAGGGGCAAGTGGCAGCTTTTTTGAAATCGCATAATGGCTGGCGTGCCGTCGAAACAGGCGTGGCCATGGGGCGCGCGGATGGTGATGGCGTGCTGATGACGCCTTTGCATGATGGCAGCGACGGATTTTTCTTCGCGAGGCTCCAGAAGCTGTGATAGCGTCGCGGGTCGAACAAATTTGGATATATATTATGCGTTTTTCACCCGCGGCCATTACTCTGTCGCTCACACTGGCAGTCATGTCGAGCGCCAGCATTGGTGGGCAATCGAACAAGAATATTGATGCCCGTTCCATTGCGTTGCTAAATACAGGCGATCAGGAAGCCAGTGCAGGCCGGCTAGACAATGCGATTGGCTGGTATGAATCGGCACTTGCCGTCGACCCGCGAAACCGCGCCGCCTATGTAGCATTGGCGCGCGTGGCAAAGGCTCAAAGCCTGAATGGCAAGGCAATCGGCTTCTATAAAGAGGCGCTCGAGCTTGAACCAAATGATCAGATCGCTTTGGCTGAACAAGCCGAGGTTATGATTGCCAAGGGCGCGCTGGAACAAGCGCGCAAGAACATGGCCCGGTTGAAAACATTGTGTCGCACAAGTTGTGCCGCAGTCGAAAGACTTTCGCTCGCTATCGATATGGCGTCACAGAAGCAGCAGGCGCAGGCCAGTGCTGTGGATTTGAAAGCCACTCTTGGTGCTACGCCAGAGCCAAAAGCGAACTGATTGAAGCGTGCGGCCTTAAATCAGGTCGGCGAACTCCGACAGAATATTTTCATAAAGCCGCTTTTTAAATGGTACGATTAATTGCGGCAGCATTGGCGCATCAATCCACTGCCATCGGGTAAATTCCTGATGCGCGGTTTCGATGTTTATGTCGGTGTCGGCGCCTTTGAACCGCATCAAAAACCACATTTGCCGTTGCCCGCGATATTTGCCCTTCCATATCCGCCCGATCATATCGTCGGGCAAATCGTAGAAATGCTCTTTTTGACTTCGCGCGAGAATATCAACCAGATCTGCCCTGACGCCCGTTTCCTCAAATAACTCGCGTAATGCAGCGGTTTCGGCATCTTCGCCATCGTCAATCCCACCCTGTGGCATTTGCCACGCGTCAGTGCCTTCTGGCCGATCCATTCGCTGGCCAACAAATATCTTCCCTTGCGTATTTGCAAGCATGATGCCTGCGCAAGGGCGGTAGGGAAGGTCTTTGGATTCAATGATCATGTCGATTGGGTCGCGTCCTCTAGCATCGCTTTTAATGCTGCAATATTACCTTCAATATCGGCTTGCACCGACGGAATCGCTTGACGGATGTTGATATGGCCATGGATGTTGCCATCGGCGCTTCGGTGTTCAACGCGAACGCCAGCTTGCTTCAACTTTTCGACATAAGCCAATCCCTGATCACGCAAAGGGTCAAGGCTTGCCGTGGTCACGAGGCTGGGCGGCATACCTTCTTGCGGGAAATTAAGCGGTTCCGATCGATAATCACCGGGCGTTGCCGCGTGGCCCTCACCGAAATACGCCATCGCTTCATCGGTCAGCAGATAGCCATTTGCGAATTCGCGCATACTTGGCCAATCGGCGTCGAGTGTGACAACCGGATAGATAGGAAACTGGACCAAAACCGGCACCGCGGCAGGTTTGTCGCGCAAGGCCATGGTTGTGACAATTGTCAGGTTACCACCGGCGCTGTCACCCGAGGTGATAAGGCCGGTCACTTTTAGACCAAGCTCGGCAGGACTGGTTGCTATCCACCGCGTTGCTGCCTCGCAGTCTTCTGCAGGCGCCGGGAATGGATATTCAGGTGATAACCG
>NZ_JBKBQV010000039.1:0-25237 GCF_046292425.1 Sphingorhabdus sp. | reverse complement strand
AAAATAGCGGCGCGCAGATGATTTACAGCGATGCTCTGCGCCAACATGCGTTTCAGGGGCAGCGGCTGGCGAACCGATCGACGATTGGAACGCCGGAAACCTTGCAAGCAGCGGACGCTGCTCGCTTGAGCGCGTTTCATGACCGTTGGTATAGGCCGGAAAACGCGGTGGTGGTGATGGCCGGTGATATGGAGCCAAGCCAGCTGGCCAATTTGGTGCAGAAATATTTCAACGATTGGAAAGGCAAGGGCCCAATTGTGCCAGAGCCCGCCTTTGGCGACCCGACACCGCAAGGGACGCCCGCCCGTGTCCTGATTGAACCGACACTGCCAACCACCGTAAGTATCGCCTATCTACGGCCTTGGCGTAAGGTTAACGATACAATTGCGTACAATGAACAGCTATTGGTTGACGCCCTGGCCCTTCAGATCATTAACCGGCGGCTTGAGGTGCAGGCGCGCAGCGGCGGCAATTATTTATTTGCTGAAGTTGCGCAGGAAGACATTTCGCGCACTGCCGATGCGACTTTGGTGTCGCTCACGCCGGTGGGTGATCAGTGGGAAGCCGCTACCCGGGATGTGCGTGCCATAATCGCTGATGCCGTTGCGACGGCACCTTCGGTTGCCGATATTGAACGCGAGAAGACCCTATTTGGCAACGCGCTGCGCACGATGCTGGACAGCTATCCTTTCGAAGCGGCAGCGAAGCAAGCAGATGACATCGTCAATGCAGTCGACATTCGCGAAACCGTTGCGGCCCCCAAGACCGTCGTTCAGGTCTATGAAGGGATGAAGGCCAAGTTCACGCCAGAACGTCTTTTGGCGGCCACACAAAAGTTGTTCATGGCTGACGTGACGCGCCTCATGCTGTCCTCACCAACGCCTGTGCCTGACGCCGACAATCGTGCGCTGGCCGCCTTGAACGCGACGGTCGCCGCGAACACTACCGCCCGTTTGTCTGAAAATAGCCTTGGATTTGCAGCCTTGCCAAAACTTGGTGCGCCGGGGAAGCTTGTCGCTGAAGAAGCTGTGTCGCGGCTACAGATGACGCGGCTGGAATTGTCCAATGGCGTGCGCGCGCTATTATATCCGAACAAAGCCGAAAGCGGTCAAATTCGCGTTCTCGTTCGCTTTGGCCGTGGTTATCAGGCCGTAAATCCTGATCAGGGCGGGCTGCTTTGGGCTGGGCCGTTGGTTCTGCCCGAAAACGGCATCGGCAAATTAAAGCGCACGGAAATTGACCAGATGGTCAATGGACGGCGAATTGAGCTCAATTTTTCGGTGGACGACGACGCCTTCCAATTTGCTGCAAATACGCGACCCGATGATCTTGCTGACCAGCTCATTTTGATCGCGACCAAATTGGAGCATCCCGGCTGGGACGCCGCCCCTGTTGAACGGGCAAAGGCACTTGCAACGTCGGGCTATGCCAGTTTTGAAATGTCGGCAACGTCCGTGTTGCAACGGGATCTGGAATATCTTTTGCGTAACAAGGATGCACGCTGGAAAGCGGCGACGCCAGCGGAAGTTGCAAAGATTGATGCTGCAAAATTCGAGTCCTACTGGAAACCTTTGATGTCGCAGGGGCCAGTTGAGGTCTTGCTCTTTGGCGATTTTGACAAGGCTGCGGCCGTTGCCGCGCTGGAGAAAAGCTTTGGAGCAATGACGCCGCGGTCCCCGTTGCCGATATCGGCGGCAGCGCGGGATATCAGCTTTCCTGCACCAACATCGACGCCTGTTCGCCTCACGCATCGTGGCGCGAGCGATCAATCGGCCGCAGTGATGGCGTGGCCGACAGGCGGTGGCATACGGGGAGTCACGGAAGGACGGCAACTGGAAACATTAGCGGCGATATTCCGCGACCGGTTGTTTGAAAAATTCCGGGCGGAGCAAGCCGCCAGTTACAGTCCTGATATGGCCGCAAGCTGGCCGATTGAATTTAACAGCGGCGGATATCTGATGGCCTATACGCAAGTTAAGCCTACCGATGTCGATCGCTTCTTTGCCTTTGCGGACGATGTTGCAGCTGACCTGATTGCAAATCCGGTTAGCGCCGACGAACTCCAGCGGGCGGTGGAACCTACCAAGCAAGCGATCGAGCGGGCAGCATCCGGCAACACCTTCTGGCTAAACCAACTCAAGGGTTCGACTTATGATCCTGAACGCTTTGTTGCACTGGGCAAGTTGTACAGCGATTACAACAGCGTTACCCCAGCGATACTACAGTCGCTGGCCAAGCGTTATTTCGTCAGGGACAAGGCCTGGAAGCTTGTGGTTGCCCCCGACACGGGTGAAGGAAGCACGAACGCAGCTACGCGCTGATTATCACTCCGGATAACGCTCGAATTCCGGCAAGGCGGCTGCGTTGGTCATCCAGTCGATTCGGTCAGCGGTCTGTATATGGCATTGCAGCGGGAAAACTGACGGGTTGTCGAGCGTTGCCGCCTGGATATCAACGATCCCCCGCAGCATCTCCGCATTGCGATACGCAATTCCCGTGCCGCAGCTAGGACAGAAACTGCGCATAGCGGCACCCGAAGAATTGAATTCGGTTAGATCGCCCTGAAGCAGTAGGAATTTGTCTTCTGCAAATGCCGCCCAGGCCACCGCGGGCGCTCCGGAACTTTTTCGGCAGTCTTCGCAATGGCACAAGGCCACATGCGCCGGCGATCCTTCAACTTCGTAACGTACAGCGCCACATTGGCACCCACCTTGTTCATACATGTCACGACTCCTTCACGAAGCGGACATCATATCAACAGGCAGCGCTCGTCAAAGGACATATTTGGAGAGGTCAGTGTCTTTCGCGATGTCGGAAAGCTGCTGGCTGACATAAGCCGCGTCGATTTTCAGCGTTTCGCCTTTGCGGTCTTCAGCATCAAAGCTGATGTCTTCCAGCAGTTTTTCCATGACTGTCTGCAGCCGCCGTGCACCGATGTTCTCGACCGCCGAGTTCACGTCCACTGCAATGCGTGCAATGGCGTCAATCGCATCATCGGTGAACTCCAAGGTGACCTCTTCCGTCGCTAGTAAAGCCCTATATTGCTGCGGCAAATTTGCTCGCGTTTCCGACAAAATACGAACAAAGTCTGCATGCTCCAATGCGCGTAATTCGACACGAATAGGAAGCCGGCCCTGTAATTCAGGCAGCATGTCGCTTGGTTTGGAAATGTGGAACGCGCCCGACGCGATAAACAGCACATGGTCCGTTTTCATCGGTCCATATTTGGTGGCGACAGTGGTACCTTCGATTAACGGCAAAAGGTCACGTTGAACGCCCTCGCGGCTAACCGAACCACCCCGTACATCGGATACTGCGATCTTGTCGATTTCGTCGAGAAATACAATACCATTGGCTTCGGCGTCCGCCAAAGCCACCCGGTTCACATCGTCCTGATCCAGGCGTTTTTCTGATTCTTCCTCGACCAGCTTGGTCCAAGCGTCGGGAACTTTCATTTTGCGACGCTTCAGATTGTCTTTGCCAAACGCTTTGCCCATCATTTCGCCAAGATTGATCATCCCGACATTGCCGCCCATCCCCGGAATTTCCATGGGCATGACAGGGCTGTCGGATACTTCGATCTCGATCTCAACGTCATCCATGTGGCGGTCGCGAATGCGCTGGCGGAACGCCTCGCGGGTCGCCTCGCTTGCGGTATCGCCGGCCAGTGTCTTTAATATGCGTTCCATGGCCGCCGCTTCAGCTGCTTCGCGGACATGTTCGCGGCGGCGTTCTTTTTCAAGGCGGACAGCCTCTTCAGCCAAATCGCGGGCAATCTGCTCAACGTCACGGCCGACATAGCCAACCTCAGTAAATTTCGTGGCTTCGACCTTGATGAAAGGGGCATCAGCAAGCTTGGCCAAGCGCCGGGAAATTTCGGTCTTGCCGCAGCCCGTGGGACCAATCATCAATATGTTTTTGGGCGTGACCTCGTCGCGCAAATCCGCCCCGAGCCGCTGGCGGCGCCAACGGTTCCGTAAGGCAACCGCAACAGCACGTTTTGCGTCAGCTTGGCCAATGATATGTTCGTCGAGGGCAGCCACAATGGCTTTGGGTGTCAGTGCGTTTTTCATTACTGCCTAAATGGGAAGTTGCGAACGGCGTTCAAGTGAAGGGTGGATTACGGGGCGCTAACTAACGTTTCAACGGTGAGCTGATCATTCGTGTAAACGCAGATTTCGGCCGCAATTTTCATCGCATGTCGAGCCATTGTCTCGGCGTCGGCCTCATAATCGGCAAGCGCACGCGCAGCGGACAAGGCGTAATTGCCGCCTGATCCAATAGCGGCAATGCCGTCATTGGGCTCAAGCACGTCGCCATTACCAGTCAGTATTAGCGTTACGTCCTTATCGGCCACGATCATCATCGCCTCCAAGTTTCGCAGATATTTGTCTGTACGCCAATCTTTCGCCAATTCTACCGCAGCGCGCATTAACTGGCCCCGATGTTGTTCCAGTTTTCGCTCCAGACGTTCGAACAGCGTGAAAGCATCAGCTGTTGCACCTGCAAAACCGCCAATGACCGAGCCATCGTGCAACTGCCGTACCTTCTTCGCGTTGGGCTTCATCACGGTTTGGCCCATCGACACTTGCCCATCGCCCGCAATGACAACTTTGCCGTTCTTGCGGACAGATAATATGGTGGTGCCGTACCACGTCACCGGATTTGTGTGAGAATGTGTTTCCATGGCTCACGATATGGGAAGACGCGCCGCAAAGCGCAAGCTGCGGTTTATCCGGACTGAATATCCGTAAGGCGGCGTTCCCAAGCGAGTGCATGCTGAACGATCTGATCAAGGTCGTCATACCGCGGTTCCCAACCAAGTCGCTCTTTGATAGCTGAATTATCGGAAATCAGCGCGTCTGGGTCGCCTGCTCTTCGCCCCTCCATCTTGCGATCAAGTTTGTTGTTCGTAACGCGGTCCACCGCGTCAAGCACCTGCATGACAGAGTAGCCATGACCATATCCGCAATTGAGCGTGTGGCTTCGTTGCGGATCGTCAACCAGCGCCTCGAGCGCGATGACATGCGCTGAGGCAAGGTCGCTGACATGAATATAGTCCCGAACTCCGGTGCCATCAGGTGTGGCGTAATCTGTTCCGAACACACTTACGCTCTCCCGCTTGCCCAAAGCCGCCTCTACCGCGATTTTCAACAAATGGGTGGCCCCCACTGTTGACTGGCCCGTGCGACACTGCGGATCAGCTCCTGCCACGTTGAAATAACGCAAGGTGCAATAGTTAAAATCATGCGCGGCGGCGACATCGCGCAACATCATTTCCGTCATCAACTTGGAGGTGCCATACGGGTTGATCGGCACTGTCGGCATGTCCTCGCGTACAGGGCTGGATTCCGGGATGCCATATGTCGCCGCCGTCGACGAGAATATCATATGCCTAACACCGCCAACGATGGCAGATTCGATGAGGCTGCGACTTTTTGATGTATTATTATAGTAATATTTCAGTGGGTTGGTGACAGATTCAGGCACGACGACAGAGCCTGCAAAATGCATGATCGCGTCGATGCCTTGTTCACGGATGATTTTCTGGACCACGGAATCATCGCTTATGTCACCTTCGTAAAATACTGCATCCTCGGCAACAGCCCAACGAAAACCTGTTACAAGGTTGTCAATAACGACCGCGTGATGGCCAGCATCGCGCAGGGCCAAAACAGCATGGCTACCAATATATCCCGCGCCCCCAGTCACGAGAACGTTGAGTTTCTTCGTCATTTTTCTTTTCCCAGTCCAATGCGACCCGGTGGGTCAGCTTCCAGGCTATGAACGCCTGAGAACAAAAAAAAGGCGGCCCAGAGACCGCCTTTTTTTAAACTTATACCTGAAGAAATCAGGGGCTGGTTGGCGAATTGTCGTCGTTGCCAGCAGCGATAACGATACCGCCGATGACAGCAACAGCAGCCAAGACAGCGATGATTACGCCGCTTCCGCCACCAAGCTTGCTTTCTTCCTTGGCGTTAGCGCCAACGCGCTTTACCTTGGAAGCGCCAACTGCCTTAGCAGCAGGCGAAAGTGATTCAGCCATTACGGGCGCGCTTACGAGTGAAGCGGCCGCGATAGCAGCGAGAGAAATCTTACCGAAACGCATTATTGTGCTCCTTAATTGTGAAGTGCGTTACACTCCGACGGTGTCTATGCACTATTTTGCCGTCAGTTCAAGTATAGAATGTTGCTGCTGTAGGAAAAAATCACTATTTTTCGTAGTGTTGCATATTTCTTACACCATTGCGGGTATCGAGGGAATCCGATGAGAAATCAAAGATATTTTACAATTGAGGACTATCCGGCTGACATTTCATGCAGATAGCAGTGCATCAAATGACGAGTGGATTGGATCCCGAGCATAATGTTTCGGCGATGGCCAAGGCTATTGCTGCCTCTGCAAAGGCAGGATGCACCTTTTATTTTGCCCCCGAAATGTCCACCTTGATTGATCGTGATCGCACAAGAGGGCGTCAGCACATTTCCGCCGAATCGGGTTCAGGTGCGTTAGGGCGTTTAACCGCGTTGGCGTCGCGTCATAACATATGGCTTCATCTTGGTTCTATACCCGTTGTTCATGAAAACGGCGACAAGCTTGCCAACAGAACAATCGTTGTTGGTAACGACGGTCGGATCAAGGCCCGATATGACAAGATGCACTTATTCGATATTGATCTGGCATCGGGTGAAAGTTGGCGGGAATCATCCGCCTATGCCGGTGGTGAACAGCCAGTGGCGGTCCAAACGCCCCTTGGGCTTATGGGACTCGCGATTTGCTATGATATGCGGTTTCCGGATTTGTTCAGCGCATATGCCAAGTCTGGCGTTGATATTATAACGCTGCCGTCCGCATTCACTGTCCCAACTGGTGAGGCGCATTGGCACAGTCTTTTGCGGGCGCGTGCCATTGAAAGCGAGTCATTCGTAATTGCGGCGGCCCAATGCGGTGTTCATGAAGATGGCCGCCGGACCTATGGGCATTCGTTGGTGGTGGACCCATGGGGCAAAGTAGTTCTGGATATGGGTGACACTCCCGGCTTGGCATTTGTCGATCTGGATTTAGGCAGTATCGCCGAAGTGCGGCAGCAGATTCCCGTGCATGCAAACCGGCGATCAATCGTCGCCCCCTTTATCGCGGGCTAATCCCGCGTTAAGGACGCGCAGATGGAATGGACTGACCCATATTTTTGGCAGGATTATTTTTGGGCCGCGCTTTCGCTGACGTCTGCAACTCTTGTATTAATCAGCAGTTTTGCAGACCGCCGCCGCCATCGGCGTAAAAATTTCGACGATGTTGGTTTTGTGCCGTGGACTGCAATTACCGTATTCTCGGTATTAGCCACGGTGTTGTCCGCAGCGCTGGCTATCAAAGGCATCTAACCCAGGCAGGCTTCCAAAAATGGTTGATCAAAGCCAAACTGCCGTGCCTTCTCAAGGGTGTAAGGACGAACGCCACCAGCTACCCACTCGCCGTGAATTTTTCCGTCTGCATCTTCGTCGCGATACTCAAACTTGAACAAGTCCTGCGTCACGATCACGTCGCCTTCCATGCCGATAACTTCTGTAATCTGAGTTGTTCGGCGTGAACCATCGCGCAGACGCTTGACCTGAACGATCAGGTCCACCGATTCAGCAATCTGGCGCGAAATCGCTTCTTTAGGGATTTTGATGTCACCCATCAGGATCATATTTTCCATACGCCCAAGGCACTCGCGCGGGTTATTGGCGTGCAGCGTACACATCGATCCGTCGTGGCCAGTGTTCATCGCTGCCAACAAATCGAAACATTCGGCGCCACGAATTTCGCCCAAAATTATGCGGTCTGGACGCATACGCAGTGCGTTCTTGACAAGGTCCCCAATGGTAATTGCCCCATCACCTTCAAGGTTCGGCGGGCGGGTTTCCAGCGGCAACCAATGTGGCTGCTGAAGCCGAAGTTCGGCTGCATCTTCAATGGTCAGCACGCGCTCGCCCGGGTCAATCATCTTCGACAAAGCGTTCAGCATGGTCGTTTTACCGGAACCCGTACCACCCGAAATGACGATGTTCATGCGGCTGGCACCTGCGATTTTCAGCGCCGTGGCCATGGGTTCGCTCATGGAACCAAAGCCTTTTAACATGTCGATTGTGATAGGCTTTTCGGAAAACTTACGAATGGAGATTGCAGTGCCGCGCAAGGACAAAGGCGGTACGATAACGTTGACGCGGCTGCCATCTTTTAAGCGCGCATCGGCCAGCGGAGTCGTTTGGTCGACGCGGCGGCCGACCTGATTGACGATTCGCTGGGCAATTTGAAACAGATGTTCCTCATCGCGAAACTGGATAGGGGCTATCTGAAGCTTGCCCTTTTTTTCGATGTAGGTCTGAAGTGGGCCATTGACCATGATATCGGTAATGTCAGGGTCGCTCAGCAGCTCTTCGAGTGGACCAAAACCAAGTAACTCATCAACAAGTACCTTTTCCAACGCAAACTGTTCGCGCCGGTTCAAGGTAAGTTTAAGTTCAGCCAGCACCTCAAGAATGATTGGACGGAATTCTTCCGTCAGTTCTTCCTTGTTCAATGACGCCGCTGCCTCAGGGTCAACGCGCTCCAGCAAACGCGGCAGCACCTGTTCCTTGATTTTATGGACGGAGGCTTCGAAACCTTGTGGTCCATCATCAACCGGTGCCGAGTTGTTGGCGCGGTCTGAAAGGCGAGTCATCGCCTCTTGCATTGGCGTCTGCGCGACAAACCCGCTACCGGGAAGATCAACCGAATCAATCGACGGGAACTGCTCGCCACCACCTGCAGTCTGCAAATAATCCGGTTGCGGTTGCAGAGCGACCGGCTGTTGTGAGGCTGGAATGCCTCCACCCGTCATTGGACGGGCGACGCCAAAAGATGGACGCCCCGGTGTTAAGCCTGGTTTTTTCCCAAATGCGCTCACGCTAACCTGCTCCGATGGACCGTTGATGTTACTCAACTGTGCTAGCCACAAATGGTGAATAAAAAGGTAATGCAGCTATCGACCGGGATGGTCGACCTAAGGTTTCTGCTGCTTTCTATTCGGGTAAAACCGGATTAAGGGGACGCAGCAATCAGGGAAAATCACGTGACAACATCGTCGGCCCGGTCGGGTCTGTTATACGCACTTTGCGGCTTTGCCTTGTTGTCCGTGGGAGACGCAATTATCAAATCAATTGCCGGTGCATGGCCCGGCACTGCCGTGGCTGCGCTGCGTTATAGTATCGGCGCTTTAGGGCTTGGCACCTTGCTCTTCCTCAAAGAGGGGCGTCGGGGATTTGCAATGCCCATGCCCAAAGTCCAATTGCTTCGCGGATTCTCAGTGGCGATGGCGACAATCTGTTTCTTCTCGTCGATTTTTTTGATGCCTCTGGCCGATGCGACAGCCATCGGCTTCACAAGTCCTATGATCACTGCGATCTTGAGTGCTATTTTCCTCCGGGAACGCACCAATGCTACCAAGTTGCTTGCGATCGTCATTGCCTTTGGAGGCGTACTGTTGATCATGCGCCCCAACGTTGCTGAGTTAGGCTGGGCCGCGTTGCTTCCGCTGGCTGCTGCGATGAGCATGGCCTTTGTCATGATGGGCAACCGCGCTGTTGCTGGCGCGGGGACGCCGTTGCTTATGCAGTTCTTGGTTGCATCAGTCGCCGTGCCCTTCATCCTGACTGCTGCCCTAATAGGTCATTTTTCCGGTGTTGATGCGCTTGTGGTTGGCATGCCTGACTGGACCATAATCGCGCGTTGTACTGTCGTGGCGGTCACGGCAAGCTGTGCGCATTGGTTGATTTTCATGGGTACTACGCGCGCGTCCGCGGCCGAAATCGCCCCGATGACGTATGTCCAACTGTTGATAGCCATTGGGTTGGGAATTTTATTGTTTGGAGACTGGCCTGACTTGACGTCGCTTGCTGGGGCTGGCGTCATTATCGCAAGCGGGCTTCTCCTTTGGCGCAAGTCCCGTTGATATTTTGCCCGTTACCAAAGTTTAAAATTAGCAAAAGACTTGGCCAAAACGGGCTGCTATCGCGGCGTCATGTCTGACCAAAAGCATCTCTACCTCGTTGACGGTTCCGCTTATATTTTCCGCGCCTATCACCGGCTACCACCGCTAACCAACAAGCATGGCGAACCCGTTGGCGCGGTATATGGCTATACGACAATGTTATGGAAATTGGCGGACGACCTCAATCACGCCGATGGCCCCACTCATATGGCGGTAGTCCTTGATAAATCGAGCCAGTCATTCCGCAACCGCATTTACGACCAGTATAAGGCGCACCGCCCTGATCCACCCGAAGATCTGAAACCACAGTTTCCCATGATCCGGGACGCAACGCGTGCCTTTTCGCTGCCGTTGATCGAAGAAGATGATGTCGAGGCGGATGACATGATCGCAAGCTACGCGAGGGCAGCATGCGCGGCTGGCTGGCATGTCACGATCGTCAGCAGCGACAAGGACCTCATGCAGCTCGTTGAACCCTGCATCGACATGTTCGACACCATGAAAAACGAACGCATCCGCACTGAGGAAGTGTTTGAAAAATTCGGCGTTGGTCCGGAAAAAGTCGGCGATGTGCTGGCTCTGATGGGTGACAGCGTGGACAATGTTCCCGGCGTTCCGGGCGTTGGTCCCAAAACCGCGACCAAGCTTATTCAGGAATTTGGCGACCTCGAAAGCGTTTTGGCCGCAGCGCCGGATATGAAGCCTTCCAAGATGCGCGATAATTTGATCGAGCATGCGGAAAAGGCGCGGCTATCCAAAGTGTTGGTAACATTGAAGGAAGACTGCCCCTTGCCGATTGCCATTGAGGATATGGTGTTGGGCGCAATTCCCGAAGAACCATTGGTCGACTTTCTGCAGCATCATGGCTTTAATTCGCTGCTGAAGCGCATCGGGCATGTAGTAAATACCGCCGCGGCTAACAAGGCGATTGCGGGCAATCCCAAGGCTATGAATGCGGGTAATGGCGCGGACCACGCGCCGGCAAGCGGAACTTCGGCGGTGCCCTCGGCCATGCCCAAAATTGATACATCCGCGTATGAATGTGTCACCGATATATCGCGGCTGGACCATTGGATTACCCGCGCATATGAAACGGGCACACTGGGTTTCGATACCGAAACCGACAGTCTGCAGGCGGCAAGTGCCAATCTTGTTGGCTTAAGCCTTGCCGTAGCCCCTGGTGAAGCATGCTATGTCCCGCTTGCGCATGGTGGCACCGACATGTTTGCGGAACGACCAACGCAGATCCAGATGGAAACTGCACTTGCCAGGTTACGCCCGCTTCTCAGCGACCCAAGCGTTCTGAAGATCGGGCAGAATCTCAAATATGACATGTCAGTGCTTGCGCGCCATGATGTTCAGATCACACCCTATGACGATACTATGGTGATGAGTTTTGCGCTGGATGCAGGGCGTCAGGCGCATGGGATGGATGAGCTTGCCAAAGCGCATCTGGGGCATGAATGCATTTCATATAAAAGCGTCACGGGCACGGGCAAAAGCCAGATTGGCTTTGCCGCAGTGCAGTTGTGCGACGCTACTTGCTACGCGGCTGAAGATGCGGACGTCACGCTGCGCCTATGGCACCATTTAAAGCTGCGATTGAGCCCTGAAAAGGCGACAAGCGTATATGAACTGGTCGACCGGCCGCTAATCCCGGTGCTTTCCAGAATGGAATGCGCCGGCATCAAGGTCGACCGTTCGGTGCTTGCGCGCCTTTCGTCCGAATTCGCCGCGCAAATGGAGCTATTGGAAAAGGAAATCCATGGCCTTGCGGGGCAACCCTTCACCATTGGCAGCCCGCAGCAACTGGGTGAAATCCTGTTTGGTAAAATGGGGTATAAGGGCGGCAAAAAGGGCAAGTCTGGCCAATATTCAACCGACGTGACCGTGCTTGAGGATCTTGCAGGGCAGGGCATAGATATCGCGCGCAAGGTGTTGGACTGGCGCCAGCTCGCAAAGCTCAAATCCACTTATACCGACAGCCTGCAGCAGCAGATCGACCCTAAAACGGGCCGCGTCCACACAAGCTACAGCCTTGTCGGCGCACAGACCGGGCGATTGTCTTCCACTGACCCCAATTTGCAGAATATCCCCATCCGGACTGAAACGGGTCGTCAGATCAGGGACGCATTTGTTGCCGAGCCCGGCAATGTCATCCTGTCTGCCGACTATAGCCAGATCGAACTTCGTCTGGCCGCGCACTTCGCCGATGTCGAACCACTGCGCGATGCCTTTGAAAAAGGGGAGGACATTCATGCCCGCACTGCGCTTGAACTGTTTGGCGAGGTGAACCGCGACACGCGCGGGCGCGCCAAGACCATCAACTTCTCAATCCTATACGGCATCTCGCGCTGGGGTCTTTCCAAGCGGTTGGAATCCTCGGCAGACGAAGCGCAAGCGCTCATTGACGCTTATTTCAAGCGTTTTCCTGGTATATCCAATTACATTCAGGAGACGATGGCCACAGTTCGCGAATGTGGGCATTCCACCACATTGTTTGGACGCAAAACATGGTTTCCCCGTATAACGTCATCCAATCAAGCCGAGCGGCAGGGCAGCGAACGCGCGGCTATTAACGCACCGATTCAGGGCACCAGCGCTGACATCATTAAGCGCGCAATGGTGCAAATGGGGCCAGCGCTTGAAGCGGCGAATCTAGGGCATGTGAAAATGCTGCTTCAGGTGCATGACGAACTGGTGTTCGAATTGCCTGAGGCCGATGTTGCCGCTGCAAGCGAGATCATTCGCAACGTCATGGCCAATGCAGCAGAGCCATTGGTCAAGCTAACCGTACCGTTGGGCATAGAAATCGGCACAGGGCCAAGCTGGGGGGCGGCGCATTAACGCCGCCGCCCTGCGCATTAGCTTTTACCGTCTTCTTCTTGTTCAAACATCAACGCGACGTCGCCATTGGCCGACAGGCGGACGGTGTCGTCGTTGACCGTGGCAACCAATCCGCCGTCGATATAATGGTGATGGCCTTCATGACTGCCCTGACCTGAATCCTTCTTGGTCAGTTTGATGCGATTGCCTTCAATACCGTCAACGGTACCGACATGAACGCCGTCCGCGCCAATGACTTCTGCATGTTCTTTGATCTGCGATAGGTCAGCCATCTTAAGTTCCTTTGATTGGGAAGACGGATAACGCCTGAAACCGCATCTGGGTCCAGATGCCGTCTGCGCGAACACACTAACAAAGCGCGATAGCGTTTCGCTGTGTCGTAAATATTTCTTATTTCCTTACGCGAAATGTCGCACCGCCTTCGCAATAATGACGCTGCTGTTGCGCATAGGGCCAGCATTCCCGCTCAATAGGAGTTTCATGCTATGCGTCGTTCACATATTGCTCTTGCCCTTTCTATCCTTTCTGCCTCCACTGCCATGCCCGTAGTTGCTCAGACTGCGGAAGTGGGCGACCAGGCTTTTGAAGGCGAAATCATCGTGACCGCGCAAAAACGCGAAGAACGGCTGATCGACGTTCCAGTTACGCTCAGCGCCGTCAGCGGCGCACGGCTTCAGGAACTTGGCGTCAGCGACCTTGACGAACTCGCCAACTACATCCCCGGCCTCAACATTCAGGAGCAAAGCGCTAACAACCCCGGTGTTGTCATTCGCGGGATCACGTCGGATTCCGGCTCGGCGCAACAGGCCGCACGCTTTACTTTATATTACAACGGTGTCGACATTTCGCGATCACGCGGCTCCTATCAAGACATTTACGACATTGAGCGCATTGAGGTTATCAAGGGTCCACAAGCGACATTGTTCGGTACTGCATCAGCCGTTGGTGCGATCAGCATCATTTCGGCCCGCCCGGAACCCGGTTTTTCGGGTGCGCTGACTGGCGGCATTGGCAATTTTGACCATCGTCAGCTTGGCGGCTTTGTCAATGTCGGCTCGGATACAGTGGCAGCCCGCGTAGCGTTCGCTTTTAAAAAGCGTGATGGCTATGTGAATAACCTGGCACCTAATCAGGACGATTTGAATGGGCAAAACCAGCTTGGTGCGCGCGGATCGTTGCGCTTTACACCAAATGACGCTGTCACTGCTGACCTTATCCTGACCTATGACCGTCAGCGTAACCCCGGCACTGCATTCGTTTCCCGCGCATTGCCAACGGCATCAAGTCCCGGCGACCCATTTGGTGACGTGTTCCTCGGTGGTTCGCCCCGTTCATTGCAAGATCTCTATCAAGAAAAGCTTGGCCTGACCCGCGACGTGTATGACGCAAACTTCATTGTGAACTATGACTTTGCCGACAATTGGGCGCTGACTATGGTCAATGGCTATCGCAAATTTGACTCGCTTGAAGTGTTCGACGCTGACGGTTCGGCGGCTTGGTATCTGGAATTTACGGAACTTGCCAAGGGTGACCAGTTCAACCACGAAACCCGTTTTGCGTATACTGATGACAAATTTCGGGGCTCATTCGGGTTCAATTTCTTCCATGAAGACAGCATTCAGAACGTGCCGTTTTCAGCCAATGAGCGCGTGTTCCTCGCTTGCGCCACCAGTACAGCAGCAACGCGTGCACAATGCGTAGCGCCCAATGGCACCGTGCCGGCCCAAGCGCTGACGCCTGTGCCTTACACATCTGTGTTCGAAAATCAGGGCCGTAACGACAGCTATTCGATGTTTGCCGACGGTACGTGGATTCCAACGCCAAGCCTCGAACTAACCGCCGGCGCGCGCGTATTGATCGAAAAGCGGCGCTCAGGCTTTTTTGCCCGCGTGCCGCGCTCTGCGCTCACGGGAGGGGCTTCGCTGATCCCAGGCCAAGTTGATACGGCGGGCAAGACCTTTCGCACAGAGGACAGCTTCCAAGCCGTCCTGCCGCGTTTCAACTTGTTGTATCGCTTCTCGAATAACTTCAACGGCTATGCAACTGTTTCCAAAGGCCGTCGTTCAGCTACAGTCCAACTTGGCGCGCAGGCGACCTCAGCGGGGCCAGTGGCGAATTTTACCCCTGTTCTGGCCGAGAATATCTGGAACTATGAAGTCGGCTTGAAGGGCGCGCTTGGGATTTTCTCTGGTTCCATTGGCGCTTATTATCTGACTTACGATAACTTTCAGGTCAGCGTGATCTTGCCGAACGGCACAACGCAAACGCAAAGCGCCGGTACCGCGACAAACAAGGGCGTTGAAGCCGAATTGACCATGAAGCCAACCAACTGGCTTAGCGTCTTTGGCAACATCGGCTATATTGACGGCGGCATTGACGACAAGCCAAGCATCGCAGCTAACTTCCGTGGTGCAAAATTCCGTCTGCAACCTGAAGTACAGGCATCGGGCGGTTTCACGATCAATGCGGATTTGGGCGGCGCGACCTTCTTTGCAACGCCTTCGGTCACGTATCGCAGCAAGATGTTCTTTGAAATACCCAACAACCCGCTGATCGCACAAGAGGGTGTGACCTTAGTCAACGTCAACGCAGGTTTGCGCTTTGGCGGCGACCGGTTCGAAATATCGGCCTTTGCCCGTAATCTGTTGGATGAAGACTATCTGCTCGATGCCGGCAACACCGGTGGCGCCTTTGGCATCCCGACCTTTATTCCCGCCGAACCGCGTTTATACGGCGTCAAGGTCGGCATGAAGTTTTGATTGTACGGCCCGAAAAATAGGCGGTTGCAATGTAGGATTTCTGCTGGCAGGCTTGTCCAGCTACATTGTTAGCCGCCCTATCGGCTATAAGGGGCAACAGATCAGCCAGTATCGTTTTAGTGAGACCTTAGTGTGACTTTTCAGCCCCGGTCCCGGGTCTGCATGTAGGTTCCAAGCAGGCGAACCGAGTTGCAGTGGAAGCGCAACTCGTCCAGCGCGCGGTCTACGGCGGGGTTGCCAGGCGCGCCTTCGATGTCGGCGAAAAACTCGGTTGCAGCAAAGCTCGCGCCATTTTGATAGCTTTCGAGTTTCGTCATATTGACGCCGTTCGTCGCAAAGCCGCCCATCGCCTTGTACAAAGCGGCAGGGATGTTTTTCACCTCGAAAATAAGGGTGGTCATGACCGTACCTGTCAGGCTGTTGCGGTCGACAGGTTCGCGCGAAAGCACGACGAAGCGGGTCATGTTGCTGGCATCGTCCTGCACGGCGTCATTGATCGCCACGAGCCCATAGAGGTCCGCTGCGATTGGTGGCGCAATGGCGGCGGCCGACGGGTCATCATTGGCAGCAACAAAGGCGGCCGCGGCGGCTGTATCGGCATAAGCGACGGGAATGATTCCATTCGCGCGCAGGAAATGCCGGCATTGGCCAAGTGCTTGCGGGTGGCTCATTGCGGTCTTGAGCACGGCATCGGCTGACTTCGCCATCAAACAATGGCGGATCGACATAAAATGCTCGGCGATAATGCTGAGTCCAGATTCCGGCAGTAGAAAATGGATGTCGGCAACACGGCCATGCAGTGAATTTTCGATGGGGATTATCGCCCGGGCCGCCGTTCCATCTTTGACCGCATCGATAGCGTCTTCGAACGAAAAACAGGGCAGGGGCAGGCAGTCGGCATCATATTCCAGTGCCGCCAAATGCGAGTTCGCCCCCGGCGCGCCTTGAAAGGCAATCGCTTTTGCCGGATGTTCGTTGGCAGCAACCGTCATATCTTTGACTTTTGCCAGTGCCGGTGCGGGATAACTGTCCATATGCTCAGTGCGATAGGTCAGCGAAACTTATCGGGCAAGTGTGGATTTGGACACTTGCACGGGCCATCTGTCGCCATTAGAGGGGCCACTTAAACCGGCTGTCATTCTACGCCGGTGTTTTAACGCACTTTCAAGGCTGATGACCAATGGATGATCGTAGTAACACAATTGCAGGCTGGGTATTGGCGGGCGGTATCGTCGCGTTGGGACTAAGCATCGTTTCAGGCATGTATTTTAACCCAAAGGCGCCTGACAAAGAAGGCTTTGCCGTTGTTGCGGAAGAGGTAGCCGGAGCGGGTGGTGCTGCTGCTGTGCCGATCGCAACATTGCTTGCTACGGCTGATGTTGCAAAGGGTGAGGCAGCGTTCAAGAAATGCACAGCCTGCCATACGATCGCTTCCGGCGGTGCCAACGGCATTGGTCCAAATTTGTGGGCCACCATGGGTAAGCCTCACGGCCATGTAGCTGGCTTTGCCTATTCCGACGCGCTTAAGGGCATTGCCGGGAACTGGGACTGGGAAAATATGGATAAGTGGTTGGCAAACCCAAAGAAATATGCGCCAGGCACGAAAATGACATTCGCCGGTCTGGGTAACCCCGAAGAGCGCGCAAACCTGATCCTGTATCTAAACTCGCAAGGTTCAAACCTGCCACTGCCAGCACCACCCGCTGCTGACCCAGCAGCTGCAGCGGCGGACGCTGCGACCGAAGAAGACCTATCTACGCCCACAACAGATGCGGCAACGCAGGCACCAGCCCAGGCTGCGACAAAGCAGCCTGACTAAATCAATGTGACACTTCGTAGAAATCGCAGACGGCATCCCATGCCTCCTCTGCGGTCTCTACGAACTGGAATAAATCCAGATCGCGGGGGCTGATAACGCCTTCAAGCATAAGCTCCTCAAAATTCACCACCCGGTTCCAGAATTCTCGCCCGAACAACAGGATCGGCATCTTCTTGATCTTGCCGGTCTGGATCAGCGTCAGCAGTTCGAAAAACTCATCGAACGTGCCAAATCCACCGGGGAAAACCGCTACTGCGCGTGCCCGAAGCAGGAAGTGCATTTTGCGCAACGCGAAGTAGTGGAACTGGAAGCTTAGTCGTGGAGTCACGAACAGGTTCGGCGCCTGCTCGTGCGGCAGTACGATGTTTAGGCCAATTGATTCCGCACCAACGTCATGCGCGCCGCGGTTGGCAGCTTCCATGATCGATGGGCCACCACCTGAACACACGACAAAGTGGCGGCGGCCTTCTTCATCGGTTACGTTGGCTTGTCCAGCCAACTGCGCCAAATGGCGAGCTTCAGCGTAGAAGCGCGATTTTTCCTTCATTCGCTCAGCGATGATCGTAGCGCGCTCACCCTCGGCAGCGGCGAGCAATGCATCGGCAGTTTCGGGTTCCGGTATACGCGCCGAACCATAGATGACCAGCATTGAGCCGATATTCGCCTCATCCAGCAACATTTCGGTTTTGAGGAGCTCAAGCTGGAAACGGACGGGCCGCAAATCTTCGCGCAGCAGGAAATCGGTGTCCTGAAATGCTAGCCTATATGACTTGCTCTGCGTCTGCGGTGTGGAGAGTTGCTGTTCAGCAAAATCCGCTTCCTGTTGTGCTTTATAGAAACGGCGATCATTAATTTTTGTGTCTGTCATTACCGTGCGTCTACGGCGAATATGTCCCCTTTGCCACCCCTTATCGGCAGAAAGATGTTCCGTTGCTCATCGATTTAGCCATGTCGAAGTGGAAATGGTTTGCGTGGGCGGCGTTATAGTCAGGGCCAAGGACGGTACCAAAGCGCTTGCAGGCGGACTGGTGCAAACGACGCAAGAACGCCTGCTCTTCGGACGTGCCGCGCCATCCGTCCAGTACCGAGATGCGACGTCCATCACGCAAGATGAAGGCAGACACATCTACAGCATTCGCAAAAGCGTGCTCGGATAATCTACCAGATCTGCCGCCATTGATATTTCGGCAGTTAAATGTGCCCATGGTCTCAATCTTCACAACGTCCGCGCCCAGATACTGCTTGGCCGCTGGCGCGACAGCAAAACGGGCCCAGTCTGTAAAATTGGACGCCAGAGGGCACGTCATTGCACCCAGATTTGTGGTGGGCGTGCCAAAATCCAGAAGCTTGATAGTGTCCATGGTGCGGCATCCGCCGTCAAAGCTTCTGTCAGGTAAGCCAGCGAAGCGGACGGATTTCGTCTGGAGGGCGGCCATGCACTGACGCGCAGCTTCCGATGTCATGTTCGCACTTGAGTGCGGCTGTTCCGGCTTTTCGCGGCCACCGCACGACGCCAACATGAAGACGCTAGCGACGAGCAGAAATCTGTGAAACGAGCCCCACAACATGACACCTACATAAAGCATTACCTTGGTGGTGCAGCCAAAAAGCGACAAAATGACGAGTTTAATGCGCAAAAAGATGCTGACGTTGCGACAATTTGCGCATTGCATGGAACAGGACAGGGTTCTATCGACTGGGCATGTTGCGAATCATTCTTAATAAGAGGCTGGTGTTTTGGGCTCTGTTGAGTTTGCCAGCCTTTTTGATGTTGCAGCCATATTTCACCGGCGATGCGATAGCCATGGATATGTTGCATCCGACAGGCGAATGGTCAGCCCGCTTCATGATCGCTGCGATGCTTCTCAGCCCGTTATTGTCATTAATCGGGGCTCGGCCATGGCTTAGCTGGCTCATTCAACGCAGGCGAGCGTTGGGCGTCGCGGCCTTTGCTTATGCCGTCCTGCATCTCGTTTTCTACGTCATTGATATGGGCAATCTAAACGATATGCTCGCCGAGTTCCTGGCGCTTGGTATCTGGACAGGTTGGGCGGCCATGCTTCTATTTGTGCCGCTAGCAGCGACCAGCAACGATGCGTCGATGCGCGCGCTGAAGGCTGGTTGGAAGGCCCTTCAGCGCCTCGTCTATCCGGCGGCTGTGTTGGTTCTTGTCCATTGGATATTCATCCACAATAATTTAGTCCCAGCGCTTCTGCACTTTGTCCCCCTGATCCTGCTGGTTGCAGCTCGATATTTCCGCCCTCGCCGACCTATTTTCAAAGGAGTATGATTATGCGTTTATTGACAACCATCTCGCTTGCAGCTGCAGGCGCCATTGCTTTCGCATCGGTGCCGGCGTCGGCCACTGGTGCAATTACTTGCAAGGCTGGCCCCGCGTCTGGATGGAAAAGCGAAAAAGTATTGACTGAGAAATTGACCAAAGAGGGCTGGACGGTCCGTAAATCCAAGGTCGATGGTGGCTGCTATGAAGTTTATGGCACCACGCCAGAAGGCGACCGTGTCGAAGCCTATTTTCACCCTGTAACGCTTGAGAAACTCTATGTCAGCCGTCGCGGCGAAGTATTGTTTCGCAAGAAGGGTTACTGATATCATTTTACGATAGTCGTTGACAAACCCGGGGCTGCGCCTAAACGCGGCTCCGGGCCACGCGGTCCCAACGCCGCGCTGCTCTCTGCAAGGAGAAGCTTATATGACTATAGTACCCCCCGCCGTTAAACCGGCGCGTCCGTTCTTTTCTTCCGGTCCCTGCGCGAAACCGCCAGGCTGGAGCCCCGGAAAACTCAAAACTGAATCGCTTGGCCGTTCGCATCGCGCGAAAATCGGCAAGTCACGTCTGCAGCTAGCCATCGACCTGATGCGCGAAGTCCTTCAGGTGCCCGATACGCATCGCATTGGCATTGTTCCCGGTTCCGATACCGGCGCAATTGAAATGGCGATGTGGACCATGCTTGGCGCGCGCCCCGTCACGATGATGGCATGGGAAAGCTTTGGCGAAGGCTGGGTTACTGACGTGAACAAGCAGCTTAAGCTGAACGCGACGGTCATGAACGCGCCTTATGGTGAAATTCCTGATCTAAGCACGGTGGATTTTACCAGTGATGTTGTCTTCACATGGAATGGCACCACCTCTGGCGCACGCGTTCCCAATGGTGACTGGATTTCGGACGACCGTGAAGGTCTAACCTTCAACGACGCGACTTCAGCTGTGTTTGCTTATGACATGCCGTGGGACAAGCTCGATGTAACCACTTTCAGCTGGCAGAAGGTCTTGGGCGGTGAAGGTGCGCATGGCGTACTCATCCTTGGCCCACGCGCGGTTGAACGATTGGAAAGCCACACGCCTGCATGGCCGCTGCCTAAAGTATTCCGGTTGATGTCGAAAGGCGCGCTTTCCGAGGGTATCTTCAAAGGCGAGACCATTAACACGCCGTCGATGCTGGCCGTTGAGGACGTTATCTTTGCGCTTGAATGGGCAAAGACCGTTGGCGGATTGGATGGTCTGATGGCGCGCAGCAACGCAAATGCCGCCGCGCTTGACCATATCGTTGAAGCAAGTGACTATCTTGGGTTTCTTGCGGCTGACCCGGCAATCCGGTCAAAAACTTCAGTTTGCCTGACGGTAAAGGGCGCTGATGAAGCGATGATCAAGAAGATGGCGTCTCTGCTTGAGGCGGAGCATGCGGCCTACGACATTGCCGGATATCGCGACGCCCCGCCGGGCCTGCGCATCTGGTGCGGCGCCACCGTCGATGCGGCCGACATCGAAGCGCTTGGGCCATGGCTCGATTGGGCTTACCAAACCGCAAAGGCATAACCCGTCGCGCCAGCGAAGGCTGGTGCTCATACCGTCTCTCGTTTGTAACCAACAGGCGAGATAACCCCAGCTTTCGCTGCGGCGACGATTCAAAAGGATAAAGCAATGACCAAGCCACGCGTACTGATCTCCGACAAAATGGACCCTAACGCCGCCAAGATTTTCGCTGAACGCGGCTGTGACGTTGACGTCATCACGGACAAGACACCAGACGAACTTGCCGCGATGATTGGCGATTATGACGGCCTTGCCATCCGTTCGTCGACTAAGGTTACCAAGCAGATTCTCGATGCGGCCACCAACCTGAAGGTTATTGGCCGCGCAGGGATTGGCGTCGACAATGTCGATATCCCTGCTGCATCGGCCAAGGGTGTTGTCGTCATGAACACGCCATTCGGTAACTCGATTACGACTGCCGAACATGCCATCGCTTTGATGTTCGCGCTGGCGCGACAATTGCCTGAGGCCAATGCACAAACTCAAGCTGGCCTGTGGCCGAAAAACGGCTTTATGGGCATCGAAGTCACAGGCAAAACGCTGGGCCTCATTGGTGCAGGAAATATTGGTTCGATCGTCGCAAGCCGCGCGCTGGGTTTGCGGATGAAGGTTGTGGCCTTCGACCCGTTCCTGACCGCCGAACGCGCCATCGAAATGGGCGTCGAGAAAGCGGACCTCGACACTTTGCTTGCCAAGGCCGATTTCATCACCCTACACACGCCGCTGACTGACCAGACGCGCAACATCCTCTCTAGGGAAAACCTTGCGAAGACCAAAAAGGGTGTTCGTATCATCAACTGCGCACGTGGCGGGTTGATTGATGAAGAGGCACTGAAAGAGGCGCTGGACAGTGGCCAAGTGGGCGGGGCAGCCTTGGACGTGTTTGCAACTGAGCCAGCCAAGGAATCGCCCTTGTTCGGCACGCCGAATTTCATCTGCACCCCGCATCTTGGCGCATCGACCAACGAAGCGCAGGTCAATGTTGCGCTGCAAGTGGCCGAACAAATGGCGGACTATCTCGTCAACGGCGGCGTCACCAATGCGTTAAACATGCCAAGCCTGTCTGCCGAAGAAGCGCCTAAGCTGAAGCCATATATGACACTCGCGCAAAAGCTTGGTTCACTGGTCGGTCAGCTTGCTCACGACAATCTCGATAACATTGCGATTGAGGTTGAGGGCGCGGCGGCCGAGCTTAATATTAAGCCAATCACGGCAGCGGTTCTATCTGGATTTATGCGCCGGTTCTCGGACGCAGTGAACATGGTCAATGCGCCATTTCTGGCAAAAGAGCGCGGCTTTGACATCCGCGAAGTCCGTCATGACAAGGCTGGCGCCTATCACACATTGGTGCGCGTGACTGTCAACACCGCCCAAGGTCCGCGTTCGGTGGCAGGCACTTTGTTCGCGAACAGCGAGGCCCGTCTGGTCGAAATTTTCGGCATCAGCCTTGAGGCTGAATTGGAAGGCAACATGCTCTACATCGTTAATGAAGATGCGCCCGGTTTTATTGGCCGTGTCGGCACGACCTTGGGCGAGGCGGGATTGAACATCGGCACATTCCATCTTGGCCGTCGCAGTGCTGGTGGCGAAGCGGTTCTGTTGCTCACGATGGACGCGGCAATACCAGAAACAGTGCTTCAGCAGCTTGGATCGCTTCCTGGTGTGAAGACCGTAAAGGCGCTTAAGTTTTAAGCGGGGCTTCCCCGCTTGGAGTTTTGCGGTAAAGAGCGCGCATGAATATCCCGCCTGATCTACTGCCCGAAGGCTTCCGCGACCGACTTCCTCCCCAAGCGGAGGTTTCGGCGCGGGTGTCCCGTGCGATGATTGATGTGCTGGTAAGCTATGGCTACGCCCGTGTAGCCCCATCGATGGCGGAGTTTGAATCCGTGTTGGCCAAGCGCAGCGGGAACGCTGCGAGAAATCAGCATCTGCGCTTCACTGACCCCGTTTCAGGCCATACTCTAGCTTTACGCGGTGACATAACGGTCCAGGTGGGGCGCATTGCCACCACGCGCATGAAAGAGGCCCCCCGACCATTGCGCTTGGCTTATCATGGTCAGGTCTTGCGTCTGCGTTCCAAGCAACTTCGGCCCGAACGCGAACTGACGCAACTGGGTGCTGAATTGGTCGGTAATGACAGCGTTGCGGCGGCGTGCGAAATAGTTGGTGTCGCTATTGATACTCTTGAAGCGGCGGGCGTTAAAGAAATCACGATTGATTTCACGCTACCTGACCTTGTCGAACGGTTGGCGGAAAAGGCGCTGCCACTGGCGGCTGACAAGATCGATGCCGTTCGGTCCGAACTGGATATGAAGGATGCCGGGGGCCTGAGCGCGCTGGGCGCCGACGCATATTTGCCGTTGCTCGCGGCGACGGGTCCATTTGCAGAGGCTGTGGAGAAACTGCGCGATATTGACGCAGGGGGTGCACTTGCATCGCGCATCCGCGCCTTGGAAGCCATCGCCGAAACGGTTGCGGGCAGAGCTAACGTTACTCTCGACCCAACTGAGCGGCATGGCTTTGAATATCAAAGCTGGTTCGGTTTCACGATCTTCGCCAAGGGTTACAGCGCAGCGCTTGGTCGTGGTGGTACTTATTATATTGATCGTGCAGATGGGCCAGCAGAAGCGGCCACCGGGTTTTCGCTTTATCCAGACCCGCTGATTGATCTGGCTGAGGAAAGCACAGTCCGTCGTCTTTTCCTGCCGCTTGGTACGGAAGCCGCTACAGGTGCGAAGTTGCGCAGCGGGGGCTGGACCACATTGGCCGCGCTGGATGACAATGATAGCGCGGCATTGCTTGGCTGCACCCACAAATGGCATAACGGACAGGCAGTTCCGGTCTGAAATCGCCTTTCGCAAAGCTTTAGGGTGGACGCAAGCGTCACATAATCATAACGGAGCCTACGGCGAATCCCTTCGCAGGAAAAACCTCCTGCGCAGAAAAAGGCCCCAGAGCTATCTGGCTTTGACAGGGAATATCTGATGGCGAATGTAACCGTAATTGGCGCTCAATGGGGCGACGAGGGAAAAGGCAAGATTGTCGACTGGCTGGCGGAACGCGCCGATGCCGTCGTCCGCTTTCAAGGCGGGCATAATGCTGGTCACACTTTGGTCGTCGGCGACAATGTCTATAAATTGTCGTTGCTGCCTTCGGGTATCGTGACAGGCACGTTGTCCATCATCGGCAATGGCGTGGTCCTCGACCCCTGGGCGTTACGTGACGAAATGGCGAAGCTGCGCGGGCAGGGCGTGTCGATCACCACCGAGAATTTTGCGCTGGCGGATAACTGCGCGTTGATCCTTCCAATCCACCGTGATCTGGATGGTTTGCGGGAGACTGCGGCTGGGTCTGGTAAGATAGGCACCACAGGCCGCGGCATTGGCCCGGCTTATGAGGATAAGGTAGGCCGCCGTGCCATTCGCGTGTGCGACCTAGCGCATCTTGATGCCTTGGATGCCCAGCTTGACCGGCTGTGCGCCCACCATGATGCATTGCGCGCCGGATTTGGCGAACCGCCGGTTGATCGCGCGCGCCTCATTTCCGACCTGAAGGAAATTGCACCGTTTGTTCTCGAATATGCGCAGCCTGTTTGGAAGCGCCTGAACAAGGTGCGGAAGGCCGGCGCGCGTATTTTGTTTGAAGGCGCACAGGGCGTATTGCTTGACGTTGATCACGGCACCTATCCGTTCGTAACCTCGTCCAACACTGTTTCGGGCACCGCTGCCTCCGGCTCCGGCCTTGGGCCAAGCGCCGCTGGTTTTGTGCTGGGTATCGTCAAAGCCTATACCACGCGCGTTGGGTCAGGGCCATTCCCGACCGAGCTTGAGGATGAAACTGGCCAGAAGCTTGGCGAACGTGGTCATGAATTTGGTACTGTCACAGGCCGAAAGCGCCGCTGTGGCTGGTTTGACGCCGTGATCGTGCGCCAAAGCTGCGCCGTGTCAGGTGTGACGGGTATCGCATT
>NZ_JBKBQV010000038.1:4291-25326 GCF_046292425.1 Sphingorhabdus sp. | reverse complement strand
CAATTATCGCGTTTCATAAACACAATGCAGATCTTAAGGCTGGTGATGTCGGGCTTATATGTTCATTTGGTGCCGGGTATTCAGCAGGCTCGGTATTTGTGCGCAAGATCGCCTGAGTGATCGCGTGGTTGCCGGGTATCTCTGCGCAATATGTTCAAATACTGATGGATATAGCGGGTTCAGAAACTCGCACCCGTAATTAGTACCCTTGTTCCAAGCCGTACGCGCAGGAAAGCTATTTAGTTTTGAATTACCAAATACAACTGGCTCCCTCCTTCTGTATAGTTGCCTATTTCGATCCCGAAGCCGGCTTGTGATAGGTCAACTACGTGGACCTTAATTCGTTGTCCGACCGGGAGCCGCAATTCGGCGAACATGTAAATTGTATGTTGAGCGGCTGTGCGGTCATTATCCGACCGCTTACATCCTGTGTCTCGAATATTTAAGACATGCGCTGTTATATTATTGTGAAACGTCAAACTTCCGGCATCATTCGTCGATACGGAATTTTTTCGTATGATGATTGGTATCCAACTGCGGGTAGCGCTCGAGTATGTGCTCAAAAATCGCTTCGTGCAGTCGCTGAACGAATTCGCATCCATACATATTGTCTGAATTCCAAGCTATCCTCGCTTTCAGCGGGTTATAGTGAGGTAAGGTTAGAAAAATGGTCCGGTCGGGCGAGATAAACGAGGCGCTACGCATTCGAAACCCCGCTTGCGACAGGTCAACCACTTCAACAATTTGTCTACCGCCACCATGTTCACGAATGCTGGCACCGATCGACACGCCGCCACGCACAAATGCACGATGATCGATATTGCGGCTCCCCAACTCGCCTTCCGCCATATTATTCCTGCCTTTGCAAGGGGTTATAGCGGTTATGGCGGAGTTAGTCGAGTATCATTGCGAGCAGTATATATATCAGTATTGGTGAGCCAAAGCCGACAACGGTGGCAACCGCGAATATCATTCGGATGATCATCGGGTCTATGCCTGTCCAGTTTGCAAGGCCAGCGCACACGCCGAGAATCTTCTTGTTGGTCTTATCAAGTGTCAAACGTTGCATTAAACTTCTCCTCCTTTGTAGTTCGAGCTGCGCTTACGCTATAATGTTGGACACCGGTGCTACTGCAGGCGCGACGCTGATCCCGATTGTGATGAATGCGCAGACGATAGCTGCAAAAGCCGATAAGACCTGAGTACGTGCATATTGTGTCATGATAATTTCCCTTTTTAAAACCGGGCTATTCCGGCGATGAAAGGTATATTGCACGGCGCGTGCCAAATATGAAAAATACATATATTTCAATATCTTGATTGAAAAATATTGGTTTTGTCGTCTTGCAATATTTTCATATGTTAGGAAATTTCACTAATGTTTGGTGAATGGATCTCTGCATAAGCTACTTGATAAAAGTCAGTCATCCTTTAGCAGATACGGACATGGCTTTGGCTCGTCTCAACTTGACCGATTTCCGAAATCATGCGGAGCTTGAAATTCGTCCTGAGGCACAATTTATTGCACTTCATGGATCCAATGGGGCTGGCAAAACCAATATTCTTGAGGCTGTCTCGCTTCTGGTCCCAGGTCGTGGTCTACGGCGTGCGGCCATGTCTGATATGCCGCGCACAGAGGGAAAGGGCGGTTTTACGATAGTCGCTGAGGTAGGCGGTAATGTTATTGGCACTGGTGTGAGCGCAGAGCAGCCCGAACGCCGCAAGGTGCGGGTAAACGAGAGCAATGCGACTATCAACAGCCTAGCTGACTGGCTGTCGGTGATTTGGCTAACGCCAGCTATGGATCGGCTGTTCGCCGACGGCGCTGCAGTACGACGCAGGTTTCTGGACCGTCTTGTGCTTGCTTTAGACCCTAGTCATGCCCCACTCAGCAACCGGTATGAAAAGGCAATGCAACAACGCAACCGACTACTATCGGGGACGATGCCTCCAGACCCGCTTTGGCTCGACGCTCTTGAGGCACAGATGGCAGAGAGCGGACGAGCGATACAGGCTGCACGTCACGCAGTGGTAGAGGCGCTCGCCGCCCAACTGCGCAATACGTCGTCCGGGCCGTTCGCTAAGCCACGGATTGCTCTGGTCGAAAAGCTTCCTACCTTGGACGGTGACTTTGCGGCAGAATGGCGGAAGGGGCGAAGACGCGACGCCGCAGCAGGCCGTACTTTAGTTGGCCCTCATCGGGCCGATTTGAATGTGATGCATAGCGCTTCAGGTCAAGTGGCTGCACAATGTTCGACGGGCGAACAAAAGGCATTATTGCTATCGCTGATTCTGGCTCACGCCGCAATTGTGTCGACGCAGCGCGATAGGTCACCGATATTGTTGTTAGACGAGGTAGCGGCCCACCTCGACCCGTCGCGACGTTCCTCGCTTTTTTCATTGTTGGAGGAAACAGGCGCTCAGGTCTGGATGACCGGGACCGAACCCCAGCTGTTCCGCGGGATCGGTTCCTCGGCTCAATTGCTTCCGGTTGGAGAGTTTAGCACCCCCGCCCCCTAATCGGCTTTGCTTGCTTTTTTGGCAGCAGCTTTTTTAGGAGGCCTCGGCTTTGAGGCCTTGGGAGGGGCGGGTGTCACTTCAAAGGCCGGTTGATCATCCTTCATGCGCACGGCCACTTCGCCGCCATGTACCAGGTTGCCGAATAGCAGTTCTTCGGCCAGCGGCTGCTTGATTTTCTCCTGAATCAATCGACCCATAGGGCGGGCACCATATAGCTTGTCATAGCCCCGCTCGGTGAGCCATGCACGGGCTTCGTCATCAAGCTTGATGTGTACGTTCTGGTCCGCAAGCTGCAACTCCAGTTGCAGGATGAACTTATCGACAACACGCGCAACGACTTCGGTCGGCAGATATCCGAACGGCACCGTTGCATCCAGACGGTTGCGGAACTCCGGCGCAAACATCTTTTTAACGGCTTCATCGCCAGCATCTTCCTTACTGATGTTATTGCCGAATCCGATGCCTTCTTTCGCCATGTCGCTGGCCCCGGCATTTGTTGTCATAATCAGGATAACGTTACGGAAGTCGACGGTCTTTCCGTGATGGTCGGTCAAACGGCCATTATCCATCACTTGCAGCAGGATGTTGAACAGATCCGGGTGCGCCTTCTCGATTTCGTCAAGCAACAATACGCTATGCGGGCTCTGATCGACGGCATCCGTTAAAAGTCCGCCTTGGTCAAAACCGACGTAGCCGGGAGGCGCCCCAATGAGGCGGCTCACGCTGTGACGTTCCATATATTCCGACATATCAAAACGCTTCAACGGAATGCCAAGGATGGAAGCCAATTGCCGTGCAACCTCGGTTTTACCGACGCCGGTTGGGCCGCTGAACAGATAGCTGCCTATTGGCTTCTCGGTGTCACGAAGACCAGCACGGCTAAGCTTGATCGCACTTGCCAGAACTTCAATTGCCTTGTCCTGCCCGAATACCACGCGCTTCAAGTCTCCTTCGAGCGTGCCAAGCGCAGTTTTATCGTCGGTCGAAACCTGTTTCGGCGGAATGCGTGCGATCGTGGCGATGACTGCCTCGATTTCGCGTGCTGTGATCAGCTTGCGGCGCTTTGACGGCGCAACAAGCATCTGCATGGCGCCCACTTCGTCAATGACGTCGATTGCCTTATCGGGCTGCTTCCGGTCATTGATGTAACGCGAAGAAAGCTCCACAGCAGCCTTAATGGCGTCGGGTGTGTATTTCACCTTGTGATGTTCTTCAAAGGCGCTGCGCAATCCGGCAAGTATCTTGATTGTATCTTCGACGCTTGGCTCGTTGACGTCGATCTTCTGGAACCGGCGTAACAATGCGCGGTCCTTCTCGAAATGGTTGCGGAATTCCTTGTATGTTGTCGATCCAATGCACCGGATCGTGCCGCCAGACAATGCAGGCTTTAGCAAATTGGACGCATCCATGGCCCCACCGCTGGTTGCGCCAGCGCCGATTACAGTATGAATTTCGTCAATGAATAAGATTGCATCAGGTAGTTTTTCAAGTTCTGAAACCACAGCCTTCAGGCGCTCTTCAAAATCGCCCCGATAACGCGTGCCCGCCAGAAGTGCGCCCATGTCGAGTGAATAAATGACAGCAGGCAGCAATACCTCAGGTACCTGCTTCTCGACGATGCGGCGGGCCAAGCCCTCTGCAATCGCCGTTTTGCCAACGCCTGGCTCACCGACATAAAGCGGGTTATTTTTTGAACGACGGCAAAGTATTTGCACCGTGCGATCTACTTCCGCAGCGCGTCCAATCAGCGGATCAATGCGTCCCTGTTTGGCCTTTTCGTTAAGATTGACGGTGAATTGATCCAGCGCACCTTCTTTCTTGTCTTTTTTAGCCTTAGCGTCCTCGGTGTCTTCGCTCTTTTGTTCGGCCCCGGTAACTGGACGCGGTTCCGCAAGCTTGCCGTCCTTCCCAATGCCGTGGCTGATATAAGATACAGCATCAAGCCGACTCATGTCCTGTTGCTGGAGGAAATATACAGCATAGCTTTCGCGTTCGGAGAACAAAGCAACAAGCACATTCGCGCCGGTTACGACATCCTTGCCAGAACTTTGCACATGCAGAATGGCGCGTTGAACAACACGCTGGAACCCGCTGGTCGGGGAAGGGTCAACCTTACCCTCGACGCGGAGGCTTTCCAGTTCTGTATCTAAATAGGTGATAATGATATCTGACAGTTCACCGAGGTCAACGCCGCAGGCCTGCATGACCTTGGCCGCATCCGCATCGTCGATAAGCGCAAGTAGGAGATGCTCCAACGTCGCATATTCATGCGCGCGATCGCCAGCATGCTTCAATGCGTTGTGAAGGGTAGCTTCCAACGACTCCGCAAAAGATGGCATAACTTCGTCTCCCTAAATGAGTCGCTGCGTATTCTTATGTCTATATCGGCTTGGCCTTCGGCGCTTTCAAGCGTGATGAGACAGATAACGGTTGGGGCCTTGTGTTTCTTAACATTGCTCCGCAATGCGTCACTTCTTGAATAGGGCGTCGGCGACGCCTCGGTGTTTGCTTGCAAACGCAATTTTGCCTTCGCAACGTGCAATTTCCGCCTTAAGCGCAGCAATGCGCGCTTCAAGCTCCGCCACGGACAGGGCGTCAATGTCTTGCTTGATAAGATTGGCCAATGGGTCGTCGCGGCGAAGAGGCAGATTGTCGTCGATATCCATAAGGTATAATTTACCCATGAGCGGTTGCTGTCAATATGAACCTTGCTTAAAGGCCGGTCATTCAAAAGGGATATGTCGCACATGGTGAAACTGCCGGAATTAATGACCGCAATCGAAATTTCATCGCCGGGCGGGCCTGAGGTGCTGGTGGCGAGCCACCGGCCCGTTCCCTCTCCCCGTGCGGGCGAGGTGCTGATCAAAGTTGCTTATGCTGGCGTAAACCGTCCGGACGTTATTCAACGTAAAGGGCTTTATCCTGCGCCTCCCGGCGCGAGTGATCTCCCCGGTCTTGAAGTATCCGGGACCGTTGTTGCAGTAGGCGAGGGTGTAGATCCGACTGTCTTGGGTTCGCGATATTGTGCGCTGGTATCTGGAGGCGGTTATGCCGAATATTGTCTCGCGCGGATGGATGTTTGCTTGCCGGTGCCAGCGGCTATGGACATGGCCCATGCGGCAGCTCTGCCCGAAACACTTTTTACCGTCTGGCACAACGTGTTCGAACGTGGCTATGCTTCGGCAGATGAGACCATCCTCATCCATGGCGGTACAAGCGGCATTGGCACCATGGCTATTAAGCTTTGCAAGCTGTTTGGCCTTCATGCGGTTGTTACCTGTGGTTCGGACGATAAATGCGCAGCGGCAAGAAAAATCGGCGCAGACCATGCTATCAACTATAAGAATTCGGACTTTGTCGAGGGCGTGAAGGCAGTCACAAAAGGGGAGGGCGTTCACCTTGTTCTCGACATGGTCGCTGGCGGCTATGTGTCACGAAATCTTCAATGTCTGCGCGAAGATGGACGACATGTGACCATTGCAGTGCAAGGCGGTATGACTGCTGAAATCAACATGGCCTATGTCATGTCGCGCAGATTGATGCTGACAGGCTCAACGCTGCGCCCTCGGACTGCAGAGTTCAAGGCATTGCTAGCGCAAGAGATCATGGCGACAGTCTGGCCAATGGTATGTGATGGTACGCTTCGCCCCGAAATGGATAAGATTTTTCCACTGGCTGAGGCGTCTGCAGCGCATGCCTATATGGAGTCAGGCGAGCATATTGGCAAAATCATGCTTGCGGTTTAAGCGGTGGGCACACGGCTATCTGGGAACGGATTGCCCACTGCCAAGCCATCCAACCATATTTTAAAATCACCCGCGCTCTTCTCTGGAATTTCCTCCATCGGAATGTGCCCCACATCGGGGTAAATGACCAGATTTGCCTGAGGAATGGCGTCGGCGAACCATCTGGCGGAACTTACGGGGATAAGATTGTCCTCCGCGCCCCACATGATCATCACCGGCACTTTAATCGTTGCCAGCCGCTCTTTTGTGCCAGGCTTCATACTGTTGGGATTAGCGAAACGTTGCATGGTTGCTTCGCGGTTGCCGGGGTAGCGGTTAAGCTCCCAATACCGATCGACCAGCTTGTCATCGATTTTCGACTGGACACGCATCGATGTTCTGACGCTTGATTCAAAAATGCTGCGTGGCGCGATGAAGCGGGCAGCCTCTTTTATCACTGGCATTCTCATTAGGCGAAAACCGAGCGGTGTTTCTCCGGACTTGGCATAAGGCTGCCCACTGGCGTCCACCAGCAGCAAGGCTTCGACTTTTTCGGGATACGCCAAGGCGTACATCCATGACACACCGCCGCCCATAGAGTTGCCGCCGATGACAGCCTTCTCTATGTTCAATTTCACCAGCAGGCGGTCGACAATGCCGACATAAGAGGCGTTGTCATAGACGCCTGCAGGGTTCTGTCCGGTCAGGCCATGACCCGGGAGGTCAAGCGAGATGACGCGATAGTCCTTGCCCAAAATGGCAACCCACTGCTCCCATGTGTGCAGCGAGGCGTTCGAACCGTGAATGAGGACGATCACCCGGCCGTCCGGCTTTCCTTCGTCGCGGTAATGCACGCGGAGCCCTGGTTCCAGTTTCGCATAGCGGGAGGTTCCGCTGCCATATTTCGCTTCCATCTGCGCAGCCTCCGTGTCCGGCGCATAGCCCCAGAAAAAGACGGTGGCCAGTGCGGCCAGCAGCAGGACAGCAAGCCATTTGATCAGTCGTTTCATTTCTTCCCCCAAAAGCATTTCAGGAATGCACGGGTGGTGGGTCGCGTTCAAGCCCCAACGCGCGCATTGCTGCTTGCCGATGGGGGAAACTTCGCCTAATACTGCTGCCAAGACATTCAGGCCGCTCCGTAAGGGGCGGCCCTTATTATTGGAGCAAATGAAATGGCCACCCCTTTGATGCCACATGCGACCGCCGCTTGGCTGGTCGACAACACGGGCTTGAGCTTCTCGCAAATCGCCGAATTTTGCGGTATTCACATTCTTGAAGTGCAGGCAATGGCCGATGACATGACCGGTTCAAAATACACTGGTCGTGACCCCGTGCACGCGGGCGAACTGGCGATGGAAGAAATAGAAAAGGGTCAGGCTGATGAGGATTATGTCCTCAAAATGTCGAAGGGTCCGGATCAGGTTCGCCGAACGAAGGGCCCGCGTTACACGCCAGTGTCAAAGCGTCAGGACAAGCCAGATGGCATCGCCTGGTTGTTGCGCAATCATCCCGAAATTTCCGATGGTGCGATCTGCAAGCTCATTGGCACGACGCGTAACACGATCGCCGCCATTCGTGAGCGTAGCCACTGGAACATCGCCGAAATTCAGGCGAAGGACCCGGTGACGCTTGGCCTAACTTCGCAGCGCGAACTGGATGCAATTGTCAACCGCGCCGCGAAAAAGGCCGGCATTGACAATACGGCCGCCAATGACGCGCGCCTCGGTACCGACCGCGACGCGTTGATCGAAGAGTTGCGCGCCGAACGTACCGAAGCTGCTCGGCGCGCCGAAGCGGCGTTGAACGGCGAAGAGGAAAATGCGGGTAAGGCAGAATTGACCGCCGACACATTGTTCAAAAAAACGGGCGAATAATCGCAAGGTCGTCATTGCCTTAATCGTTTGATTAAGGCACGGCGGGGGGATGGCTGTTATCACCCCCCCCTCGTATGACGCATCGCTTGCCGACCACGGATTTGAAGCCAAAGAGCTAAAGGGCCTTGTCTACCCTTTGGGTGAACACGCCCCGCAATATGGCGAGATCTATCCTCTTGCGCCCGACATCGGTTGGACGCGCATGCCTGTGCCGGGAAACCTCGCGCATATCAATCTATGGCTGCTGGATGAGGCGGATGGCGGTTACGCTATTGCCGATACTGGTCTATTCATGCCTGCGACCATTGACCAATGGAAAGCCATGTTTGCCGGCGCACTCGCGGACCGCACACTCAGGCGGATTTTCGTAACGCATTTTCACCCGGACCATGTCGGCTGTGCGGGTTGGCTTGCGAACAAATTCAAAGTGCCGTTATGGATGAATCGTACCGAATGGTTAATGGCCCGAATGCTGACTGGTGAGCAGTTGGAGCATCCTCCGGAAGAAGTGTTGAACAACCGGCGATTTGCGGGCTTTGACGAAGAACGTATCGGCAAGCTGCGTAAAGCTGGCTGGGGTGGATTTGCTCGCGCTGTTTCACGGTTGCCGATGGGACATGTGCGGATGGACGACGGTCAAGTTATTCGTGTCGGACGGCGTGACTGGACCGTTATGACAGGTGGTGGACATACGCCCGAACATGCGAGCCTAGTAGATTTCGACAACAACATGATTATTGCAGGTGACCAGATTTTGCCGCGGATTACTTCTAATGTGTCGGTGATGGACAGCGAGCCACAAGCGGATCCGCTGGGGGAATGGTTGGCATCAATCGCGAAATTCCGTCAGGCCCTGCCAGCAGACATGCTTGTTCTGCCAGCGCATGGTGAGCCGTTTACCGGCGTGCATTTCCGTTTGGACAAGCTTGCTTCCGGGCATCACGAACGGCTTGACAGGCTTGAGTCTGAATTGCGCATTTCGGAAATGCGCGCGGTCGACACATTTTCCCTGTTATTTGACCGGGAGATTGATGATAATGTGTACGGGTTGGCTGCGGGAGAGGCGCAGGCGCATTTGCGGCATCTGCATATGGCCGGGCGGATAAAATGTGAAATCCGCGATGGTGTTGGCTGGTATCACGCGGCATAATGCAGATATGACACAAAGTATTTGGAACAATAATTACCTGCATCCCGTGAAATGGGATCAGCAATTTCCTGCGTTAGCGCTCCATGACATGTTTTTTCAATCAGCCGAGCGCATGGGACGCCGCGCCATAGCCGATTTTATGGGTCGCAAATATAGCTATGCCGAAATGGCAGCGGCAGTCCGGCGAGTAGCTCGCGGATTGCAGGACAAAGGCATCGGTAAGGGCGATCATGTTGGCCTTTTCCTGCCAAACGTCCCGCATTATATCGCTGCATATTACGGCGCACTTGCAGCAGGAGCGACAGTAGTAAACTTTTCGCCGCTCTACACCGTAGACGAACTGGCCCATCAGGTGGCCGACAGCGGCACATCTATTTTGTTCACCGTGTCCGCGGCAGCCTTGCTGCCCACTGCTATTAAAGTGCTTGACAATAGCAGCTTGAAAGAACTCGTCGTTGGCAGCGTTGCTGAAGCCTTGCCGAAAGCGAAAGGCTGGGCGTATCGCGTTTTCAAACGGAGCGAGATTGCCCATATTCCTGCCGATAGTCGAATATCGACTTATGCCGACCTGCTTGCCAATGATGGCAATTATGTTGTGCAGACCTGTGTTCCTGAACAAGACATCGCGCAATTGCAATATACTGGTGGTACAACCGGGACACCAAAAGGCGCAATGCTAAGCCATCAGAATATTACGGTTAACGCGCGACAGATTAATATGCTAGATCCGCACAGCCGGGTGAATCAGCCAGATCAGCCAATGGACGACCGCATCCTTGGCGTCCTTCCGTTTTTCCACGTTTTTGCCAATGCGACTGTGCTTAACCGGACAGTGGCAAATGGCGGAGAAATCGTCATGCTCCCACGTTTTGAGGCCAAGGCAGCACTGGCCGCTATCACCCGTACCAAGGTGACATCGCTGCCGGGCGTTCCGACCATGTATCAGGCATTGCTTGACTGCTCAGATCTCGCAAAAACGGATTTTACGAGTTTGCGTGCCTGCATTTCGGGCGGCGCTCCGTTGGCAGATGTGCTGAAAAAAAGGTTTGAGGAGGTCACGGGCGCGGTAGTTATCGAAGGTTATGGCTTAACCGAGAGTTCGGGCGTCGTGTCGTGCAATCCCTATGAGGGCGTCAACAAAATTGGCAGCATCGGGCAACCCGTTCCCGGAACCGATGTGCGGCTTGTAGACAAGGAAGACCCGACTAAGCCTGCGCCAATTGGTGAACCCGGTGAGCTTACCTTTTCCGGTCCACAGGTTATGTGTGGATATTGGAACCGCCCAGATGCTGATGCCGAAGTGTTCCTTGGCAAATATCTGCGCACGGGTGACGTCGCAACGATTGATCAAGATGGCTTCATTCATATCGTGGACCGGCTGAAAGACATGATTGCTGTGGGCGGGTTTAAGGTATTCCCGAGTCAGGTTGAAGATATCCTGTACAAGCATCCCTCTGTAAAGGAGGCACTCGTCATAGGCGTCGCCGACGCATATCTTGGCGAAATTCCGCGCGCTTTTGTAACATTGCAGGATGGAGCTACGGAAGAAGGGGCGGCGCTTACTGCATGGCTCAACCCAAGACTTGGCAAGCACGAGCGGGTGCAAGGGGTAACCATTATGGATTCCCTGCCAAAAACCATGATCGGGAAGCTCGACCGAAAGGCGCTGCGGATGGCGCTGGGGTCGTAAACGAAGCGCTCTGATGGAAGTGGAAGCCGCTCTCATCCGCAAGATTATTCATGTCGACATGGACGCATTTTATGCCAGCGTAGAACAGCGTGATAACCCTGAATTGCGCGGTAAGCCGGTGGCCGTTGGCGGTTCGTCCAAGCGCGGTGTGGTGGCCGCAGCCAGCTATGAAGCGCGGGCCTTTGGGGTGCGTTCCGCAATGCCATCGGTCACTGCACAGCGGCAATGCCCCGATCTTGTTTTTGTAAAACCACGGTTTGAAGCTTACAAGGCGGTGTCGCGGCACATTAGGGAGATATTTTCTCGGTTCACAGACATTGTTCAGCCGCTTTCACTGGACGAAGCCTATCTGGACGTGACGCAAGACAAGCAAGGCATAGGCTCCGCGGTGAAGATTGCGAAGGCAATACGCACGGCCATTCGCGACGAGACGGGCCTGACCGCCAGCGCAGGGGTGAGTTACAACAAATTCATCGCAAAGTTGGCGAGCGACCAGAATAAGCCCGATGGATTGTGCGTCATCCTGCCCGAACAAGGACCAGAGTTTGTAGCCAGCCTGCCCGTGCGTCGTTTCCATGGCGTGGGACCGCGCACGGCGGAGAAGATGGCAAAGCTAGGTGTGAATACTGGTGCTGATCTGGCACAAAAGGACGAAGCGTGGCTGGCCCACCACTTTGGCAGTTGGGGAGGCTATCTTTTTCAAGCCGCGCGCGGAATTGACCTCCGCCCGGTAAATTCAAACGCCGTGCGCAAGTCCATCGGAGCGGAAAGCACTTATTTTAACGACAAGCGGAGCGAGGCAGAATTGCGCGATGCCCTTGACGTAATTGTCGACATTTTGTGGGACCGGATTGACCGACATTGCGGGCAGGGCAGGACATTGGTTCTTAAGGCGCGCTATTCCGACTTCCGAACGATTACGCGCTCGAGGACAGTGGGACATATATTGGCTGACCGCGCGGCAATCGCGCAACTTGGCCATAGGCTGCTTGACCAGATACAACCAGTCGAAATGGGCGTCAGGCTTCTCGGGCTCACGCTTTCAGGGTTAATCGATCAAACCACTTCGCCGGAATCCACTCCGCAGGGACATTTTACTTTTGACCACATTGAAGATTGAAGCATTCTGACATATATCATAAAACTGTTATATATGTGTAATACAGGATGGTTTCATGGCGCGCCCGCAGACTGACATCGAAGCCGCAAGAATCGCACTGCTTGAAGTGGTCGATGACCTTGTACGGGAACGTGGCGCTGTTGACATCTCAATGACTGATCTGGCCGCAGCTGCGGGCATGTCAGTCTCCAATTTATATCGCTTCTTTGACAATAAAGAAGCACTGCTTGAAGCGGTAGCTGAGCGTTTCTTTGCCGAAAAAGTCCGGATAATGGTCGAGGTTACTGAGTCCGAACTTCCTGTTCGGGACAAAATGTACCAGTATTTCGCGCGGCGCTATCTCGCAATGGTCGAACAATATGAGGCGGAGCCCGATTTGCTTAAAAGCTATCTTGAAATCGGTCAGTTATATTTTGAAGTTGTTCGAGGCTATGTCGACCTTGGTGACCATTATCTTTCGCTGATTGTTGCAGAAGCTATGGAGCAGGGATATTTCCCAGGTCTTTCCATCGACAACACGGTGTCCCTGATCAACCAGATGGTGCAATGTTACACCAATCCTGACGCGCTTTTCTATATTGGAACGGCAAAGCTGAAGGTTCATAAACTAGCGATAATTATCGACACGATATTTGAAGGCCTCGGCAAAGCGCCGCTCACGCAAACATCCATGCAGCCACATATCAAAATCGTTTCGTAATCCTTGCGAACTCTCCTATGCTCTGGCACATGCCGGCAACTGTCTAAGAGAGACGGGCGATTAGCTCAGTGGTAGAGCACACCCTTCACACGGGTGGGGCCACAAGTTCGAACCTTGTATCGCCCACCATTTTGGCCGAGTGAGCGAACGCGTCGAGAATGTTTGTCCTGAAAACCTCAGGCGATGCAAGTGATCATGCTGGGTTTCAACGCGACTTCGAAAACTTAGCCAATATTCGCTTTTACAAGTCCGATATGCTGATTTAAGCACGTGATTAAATCAACGCAGGCTTTCGGTTCGCTGAAGTCCGCACCAGCCGCATTGGACGCTAAAAAATGAACCGTATCAAGAATCGCATGACTGATCTTCTTGGTGTCGAATATCCGATCATTCAGGCGCCGATGGGCTGGATTGCGCGTGCGCAACTGGCGTCGTCCGTATCAAACGCAGGTGGCTTGGGTATCATTGAGACATCTTCAGGGCAATTGGACGAAGTGCGCGCAGAAATCATCAAAATGCGTGAACTGACCGAAAAACCCTTTGGTGTGAACATCGCTCAAGCCTTTGTACGTGATCCTGGTATTGTGGATTTCGTGGTTGATCAGGGCATAAAATTCGTCACCACCTCGGCAGGTGACCCTAATAAATATTGCGGACAGCTAAAGGCTGCTGGACTGACAGTGTTCCATGTTGTGCCGACACTGGCCGGCGCGTTGAAAGCCATTGATGCGGGTGTCGACGGCTTGGTCGTCGAAGGCGGCGAGGGCGGCGGCTTCAAAAATCCGAAGGATGTGGCTCTGATGGTCCTGCTACCGCTCATCCGCAGCAAGGTTGATGTGCCCATAGTTGCGGCGGGGGGCATAGTGTGCGGGCGTACCATGGCAGCCGCCTTCGCTCTGGGCGCAGAGGCGGTGCAGATGGGTACGCGAATGGTTAGTGCGGCAGAGTCGCCCGTTCATCAAAATTGGAAAGAAGCCATTATCACCGCGAAGGAAACTGATACATTGTTCCTCAACCGTCACGGTCCTGGGCCGGCATTGCGTGCGCTACGGACAGAACGGACCACAAAGCTCGACGTAGAGCCAACCGATAATATCATGGGCGAAATGCGCGGTGTGCTTGACCTGTATTTTGGCGGCGACATGGAGGCTGCCATTGCGCTGTCGGGCCAAGTTGCAGGACGCATTGATGCAGTGAAGCCAACCAAGCAAATCATCGACGAGGTGATCCACGAGTTTTATGAGGTCATAAGCGAATTACGTAACGACTATCTTTAGGAGCTGACTTGGACCCCGTCCTTGAAGAATTTTTAAGCGATCCAGCGGCAGACGTTTCCGCGCTGCACGATGTCGCACGGATCAAGGGAATATTGGAGCAATGCGGTCGCGAGGGCCGGGCGCTCAGCTATTCCGAATTGCTGTTAAATCTCGGCTTTCGCTTTACCCGACCGAAGATGCGGGCGGTGTGCAAGACGCTCGATAGGATCGACCAACTAACCGTTGAGGAAGGTGCACCGGCACTTGCCGTGTTGGTCGTTCGTGAAGGCGATGGCCTGCCTGGGCAAGGTTGGTGGACCGGACGGACGGATTATCAAGGCGAATGGACAGGGCCTCAGGCACAGGCCCATATTCGTAGCCTTCAAAATGCCGTGTTCGCATATTGGCAAGATCGCTGATTTTGAAAGATTTCGCTGCCTTGGTGTCAGCATTCGCATGGCGTGTTTTCGGCAACTCTGGCCAAGTTGAAAATCTCCAGCAGCTCACTGGCGGTGCCAATATGGAAAGCTGGTCGTTCGATTATGCAGGACGGGGCTATGTTTTGCGAAGATCCCCGTCCGCTGAAATGATGGCGGGACGGACATATGGTCATGACATTGAAGCAGCGGTTGTACGTGCGGCCTTTGCAGCTGGGGTGAAGGCTCCTGAAATAGTCGGAGAGATCGAAGCCGTTGACAATCTGGGTACTGGATATCTGATGCGCAGAGTGGAGGCTGAAGTTAATCCGACGATAATCCTCGCCAATCCCCCGCCGTCATTGCTTGACGATTTTGCGCGCGCGCTGGCGGCTGTCCACGCCGTACCAATTGGCGATTTGCCGATTTTGCCGGAGGCTGGAGCAGCGACGCTGCTGAGCGAACTGAAATCTCGGTTCCTGAGCTATGGCGGTGATCGTCCAGTCATGGCCCTTACGCTCAAATGGCTGGAAGACAATCTTCCAGCGGCCGTCGAACCGGTGCTACTTCACGGTGATTTCCGCATAGGAAATCTCATGGTGAATGCCGACGGCCTTGCTGCGGTGCTCGATTGGGAACTGGCGCATCTAGGCGATAGGCACCAAGACTTGGCCTTTGGATGCATTAACAGTTGGCGTTTCGGACACATAGACCGGCCAGCATTCGGCATTGGTCCGCTGGACATCTTCTTTGCGGCTTATTCGCGCGAAAGCGGCGTCACTATCGAACCCGACCGCTTCCGCTGGTGGTTAGTGTACGCGACGCTTTGGTGGGGTGTTTGTTGTCTGCAAATGGCCGACATTTGGCGCAGCGGGTTGGACCAAAGCCTTGAGCGCGCAGTGATCGGACGCCGCGCATCGGAGACTGAAGTCGATTTGCTTATGCTGCTTGAGGAAGCGGCACCGGTCGAGGAACTTGGTTTGGTCACATTAAAGACGCCTCAACTGTTCCCACGAAATGGCGAGCCATCAGTGTTGGAACTGCTTGAAGCACTTTCAGGCTGGATCCAGACGGATATTAGGCCTAACGCGCAAGGGCGCGATCGTTTTATGTCAGCAGTTGCCTTAAATGCTTTGGGCATGCTTCAACGAGAGGCGGGTGCACCAATCCATATTCAGGACAAGCTGCTGTCTGAGGAACTTCTCGCAGGCAACCAATCCCTCGCAACGCCAGGGTTGCTAGCAAAGTTAAAGGTGAAATCGCTGCAAAAATTGGCCGCTGACCAACCGAAATATTCTGCGCTCGCGGTCGCTCAACGGAAATGGACCCAATGATGCTTTTTGAAATCCCCAAGGATATCACGGACTATCTGGCGGAACTCGATGCGTTCATTGAACGTGAGATAAAACCCATCGAATCGCGCGATGACAACATCCGCTTTTTCGACCACCGCCGCGAACATGCCCGCACCGATTGGGAAAATGATGGCCACCCGCGCGCCGATTGGTGGGCACTTCTTGCGGAAATGCGTCAGGTCGCGGACAAGGCCGGTCATTACCGTTTTGCCATTCCGGCAGAATATGGCGGCAAGGATGGGTCCAACCTGGCGATGGCTGTTATCCGCCATCACCTGGCGCATAAGGGGTTAGGGCTGCACAATGACCTCCAGAATGAAAGCAGTATCGTGGGCAATCTGGTACAGGTATTGATGTTGCGGGATTTCGGAACGCCGCAGCAACAGGCCGCATTCATTCCCCCTATGCTAGAAGGTAGAATGGGCTGGAGCTTTGGCCTTACCGAAGAACATCATGGCTCCGACGCCACGCACATGGATACGCGCGCAGTCCCTGAATCGCGCGATGGCGTCACCGGTTATCGCATAAACGGCAACAAGATGTGGACGACAGGGCTACCGTATACCAGCCATGTGATGACTTTTGCCCGGACAAGTGGCGACAATGGTAAAGCGCGTGGCATAACGTGTTTCGTCGTACCAACCGACGCACCTGGGTTCGAAATTGGCGAATATATGTGGACGTTCAACATGCCCACCGATCACCCTAAAGTGAAATATACCGACGTCTGGGTGCCCGAAAGCGCCATATTGGGGGAACTCGATAACGGCCTCGCTGTGGCGCAGCATTTTGTGCATGAAAACCGTATCAGGCAGGCTGCAAGTTCACTTGGCGCAGCACAATACTGCATCGACGAAGCTGTAAAATATGCCCGTGAACGCAAGCCCTTTGGCAAACCGCTTGCGGTCAATCAGGCGATCCAATTTCCATTGGTCGAACTGCAGACTGATGCAGAAATGCTGCGGCTATTAATTTACAAAACGGCCGCTGAAATGGACAGTATGACCAAGCCAGAAGTCGCACTGCGACTGTCCGACAAGGTCAGCATGTGCAACTATAAAGCCAACCGACTTGTCTGCAACGCCGCTGATTTTGCCATGCAGGTACATGGCGGTCTCGGCTATTCGCGGCACAAGCCGTTCGAACATATCTACAGGCACCATCGGCGTTACCGGATCACGGAGGGTGCCGAAGAGATCCAGATGCGCAAGGTTGCCGGGCATCTCTTCGGGTTTATGGGCTAAGATGCTTTGGGACGGATTAAATAATGCAGCAGGCTACTGACTTTTTAGACGAATGCGCAGCCTTACATGCGCTAATAACGCCGCTTTCAGAAACAGATTTTGAAATGCCAACACAGTTTAAGGGTTGGACCATCAACGATATTATCCGGCATTTACACGTCTGGAATATCGCCGTGGATTTATCACTGAATGACGAAGCCGCCTTTGGGGCTTTTGTTACCACGATGATGGCAGGCGTTCGCGGTGGACAGTTGACGTCTTTCGAGGCTAGCTATCTGGGTGACCTCTCCGGCCATGCACTAGTGAGTGCCTGGATGGAGCGCGCAGAGGCAACGGCCGCCTCATTTGCCGTATCCGATCCAAAGCTTCGGCTAAAATGGGTTGGCCCCGATATGAGTGCCTTGAGTTCCATCACCGCGCGTTTGATGGAAACATGGGCGCATGCACAGGCCATCTACGACGTTCTTGGCGTAGAGCGGCGCGACACCGATCGGATCGGCAATATCGTCCGTCTGGGCGTTAACACTTGGGGCTTTACTTGGAAGAACCGTCGTATGGAACCACCAGGCCAAATGCCGCAATTGCGCCTTGTGGCGCCCTCTGGCGCAAGTTGGGAATATGGAGAGCCATCGGCTAGCGGCATGATTTCGGGCAGCGCCACGGACTTTTGCCAGGTCGTGACCCAATGCCGAAACGTTTCGGACACATTGCTTGAAGTCACAGGCGAAGTCTCGCATCAATGGATGGCGGTTGCACAATGCTTCGCAGGGCCACCACAGGACCCGCCGTTAAAAGGCACACGATACTGCGCTGACAGGGGAGTTTAATAGCATGAAGAACATTGTCTTAGTCTCATTTGGCGCAATATTGCTGGCCGGCTTGCCACTCGCCGCGCAGCCCGCCGAACAGGTTATTGTAATCCACGCAGGCAAGTTGCTCGATAAGCCCGGAAGCACGCCGCGTGGGCCAACCACTGTCATTATCCGCAATGGCAAAATTTCCGAACTTCTGCCAGGACACCAGCTTGGACCAGCCAACGCACAGTTGATCGACTTGAAGGACAAGTTTGTCCTCCCAGGTCTAATAGACAGTCATGTGCACCTCGACAGCGACGCTGGCGGTAATGCGGCGCTGATTGAAGCCATTACCGACAGCCCGGCGCGTGCTGCCTATCGCGCCGCTGGCAATGCGAAAAAGACTTTGATGGCCGGGTTCACCACCGTGCGTAATCTGGGCGACGCCACGGGCGCGACCTTGGCATTGCGTGATGCGATTGCAGCGGGTGAACTTCCAGGCCCGCGGATCATTGATGCAGGCCGCTCTATTTCCACCACAAGCGGGCATATGGATGCAACGCTCTCTGTGTCCGAAGATCTGCACGGCAGCATTGGTCAGGAAAATCTGTGCGATGGCGTTGAAAGTTGCCGCCAAGCAATACGCAAACAAATCCGACGCGGTGTGGACGTCATCAAGATCGCAACGACGGGAGGCGTAAATAGCCGAATTGGATCTGGCTTGGGGCGGCAAATATTCGATGACGAGGTCAAGGCGTTGGTCGACACCGCGCATCTTTATGGCAAGAAAGTCGCTGTACATGCCCATGGCGATGATGGCGTCAATGCGGCGTTAGCGGCGGGTGCAGATTCGATTGAGCATGGTACGATGTTGACCGACGAGAGCATTAAGCTCTTTAAAGTCGCAGGAGCATATTATGTGCCGACTTTGTCGACGGTGAACGGCTACCTTGAGCGTCTTGCAGCAAACCCGAATGCTTATCCTCCCGATGTTTTGGCCAAAGTACAATGGCGCATTGGCGTTACGGGCAAGAGCCTAGCCAAAGCCTATCCAGCGGGCGTAAAAATTGCGTTCGGGACAGATGCAGGCGTTTCAAAGCATGGCAGAAATGCTGATGAATTTGAATTGATGGTCAAACATGGCATGCCTGCCAGCGCCGCAATTCAGGCAGCCACAATGAATGCCGCGACCTTATTGGGCGTCGAAAAAGAGGTCGGCTCGCTCGAGCCCGGCAAAGCTGCGGACCTGATCGCAGTGGCGGGTGACCCGACGGTGGACATCACAACGTTAAAATCCGTACGCTTCGTTATGAAAGACGGGCACGTCGTTAAAGGCGAATGATAATACCCTTTTTGGGGTCTGTTTGGCCCTGAAGTGTTTCGACGAAGGCCGTCGCTGCCGCCTCTAACCCGGCATGGGTTTCGATATCTATTACGCCCTCGACAGCAGTGAGAAAGCTCTTCCAACTTCGACCGACGGCTTCGCCGAAACCTTTTGGCCCTAATTCCTGAATCGTCGCGACTGCATGATCGGGGGCGAAAAAAAGGATAGGCTTTGGTCCGGGCATTTCGCCACCACTTGCGCCAGCACTGTTAGGTCCGCGCGCGTCGACATGGGTGGCTCCGACCAAGCAGCTGTATTTTAACTGGCCCTCAAGCGTTTCATGCACGCTCCGGAGAAGGCCAGAGTTACCGGCAAAATCGACGCAAACCGAAGCGTTTTGAGGCAAGGTGCCTACTTCATCATAGGCCATAACCTCATCATACAGGCCAGTGCCCTTTACGAAGTCCACATTGCCTTTGGACGTTAATCCAATGCGCTCGATTTCACACGACAGGTCTTTCGCCACGCTGGCAAGCCCCATCGCCGTTTTAGAAGACGCGCTAGTGATGATGAGGTTCTGTGCGCCGAACCAGCCTTCACGGCGAAACATCGCTTCAATAAGAAAGCCCGTTTTGAACAATGGCCCAAACAACATCCGCTCAGCTTCTTTGGCGGGGTCATGTTCCGGGTCAGCAGCAAGGCGGCTATATTGGTTGTAAATCGGGCTCATGGGTTGCCTATGGGCAGACATATCGGTGAACCCGCCTGCGCTCATTTTGCCAGGAACGACATCCAGGTGAGTTCCCATGGGTAGATAGCCATATACGCGCTCGCCGATCGATATGTCCGGATGTCGAGAATCATCGACCACAGCATGGCCCCACATGGGTACGACTCCAAAATCGCCTTGTGCGGGGAAGAAGTTCCAATAACCAAACATGTCGCCGATCACGGCGTAAGTTATGTTGTTCGCAGTGACGGAGAAGCTTTCAATCCGCAATCGTACAGTTCCTTCACTGAGCGACGACATAATCACCTCATGGGTATATGTTTGCGTAAGATGCTGTTTATTTATCCAGATTACCGATGCCATTTTTGTTCTCCATTATAGGGCTTAACCGTCTGCCGTCGCGGTTTCAATGCCGGAGATTGTCTTCGTCTGCGGCCCGAATGTGATTAGGGTCTTTGACATTCACATTAGAGTGTGAAAAAGGCGAATCATGAGCACTCAATTAATCACCAAACTCCGCAGCCTCGTTAATGAAGGCGGATTGTCCCGTTCCGGCCTCGCGCGCGCTGCCGGGCTTCACGCCAACACGCTACGCGACCTGGATGAACCGGGCTGGAACCCGACCGCCGAGACGTTGCGCAAGCTGGAAAGCTACTTGTTTGCTAACGATGACACACCGACGCTCGTGCCGATTGAGGAAATCATTGAAGAGGCACGCAATGGGCGCATGTATATCCTTGTCGACGATGAAGACCGCGAGAATGAGGGTGACCTGATCATTCCAGCGCAGATGGCAACGCCAGATGCGATCAATTTCATGGCGACACATGGTCGAGGCCTCATCTGCCTTTCAATGACCAAGGCGCGTTGCGAGCAACTTGGCCTGACACCAATGGCACGCGAGAACCGCGAAAGTATGCAGACAGCCTTCACGGTGTCCATAGAAGCCCGTGAGGGCGTCACAACTGGCATCAGTGCCGCGGATAGGGCGCGCACTATTTCCGTCGCTGTAGACGCCTCTATGGGGCCTGACGACATAGTTTCGCCGGGACATGTCTTCCCGCTCACCGCTCGCGATGGCGGCGTTCTCGTGCGCGCTGGCCATACCGAGGCCGCCGTCGATATTAGCCGGCTTGC
>NZ_JBKBQV010000038.1:0-4281 GCF_046292425.1 Sphingorhabdus sp. | reverse complement strand
GAGATTATGAAGGATGACGGCACGATGGCGCGGATGGACGACCTCGTCGCTTTCGCCCGTATGCATAATCTAAAAATGGGCACGATCCGCGATCTGATAGCCTATCGCCGCAAGCATGACCATCTGGTCGAAAAGCGCGCGGAGATGAAGTTCCAGAGCCGCTGGGGTGGCGACTGGTCAGCGATGACCTTTTACAACAAGGCCACGGGTGACGAGACTATCGCGTTAGTCAAAGGGCGCATCGATCCTGAAAAGCCGACCTTGGTGCGCATGCACACGATGTCGATGTTCGTCGACGTGTTTGGCGAAGAAAACGAGCGCTCTGGGTTGCTTTCCCGTTCGATGGAGGCAATTGCCGCCGAAGGCGCTGGCGTGATTGTTGTCATCAACAAGCCAATGAAAAACGTCGTTTCCCGCTTTATGCAACTGCGCGCCGAGGGCAAGCAAGCTGGCGCACCGGAAATTGAGGAACTGCGCGATTATGGCGGCGGTGCGCAAATCCTGACCGAGCTTGGCGTGCATGATATGATATTGCTGACGAACACGCACCACACGTTGGTTGGCCTTGAAGGTTATGGCCTTTCCATTGTAGGCGAACGGCCTATTCCCGGCACCGGAGGCGAGTAATGGCAAAGTTCCTGATAGTTGAAGCACGGTTTTACGACCATCTGAACGACATGCTCGTTGCAGGCGCCAAGGCCGCTTTGAAGGCCAAGGGACATGAGGTTGAGGTTATTACTGTGCCTGGTGCGCTGGAGATACCCGGCACGATTGCCATGGCTGCAGAAGCGCAGATGTACGACGGCTTCGTGGCAATTGGTGTCGTTATCCGCGGCGAAACCTACCATTTTGAGATCGTCGCCGGCGAAAGCGCACGCGGGATCATGGCGCTGACGATGGATGGGATCGCCATTGGTAACGGCATTCTGACTGTTGAAAACGAAGATCAGGCCATCGTGCGCGCTGACCCCAAGCAAAAGGATAAGGGCGGGGAGGCCGCTGGTGCCGCGATGGCCTTGCTAAATCTGCAGAATCGTTTCAATTGAAACGATGAGCGCACCAACACTATCGACACAGATCAACACCGAATCCGACGATTATAAAGCACGCAGTGCCCATAATTGGGCGCTGCGTGATGAGCTGTGGACGAGAGTCGCAGAGGCTGCGCTTGGCGGGAACGAGAAGTCGCGTGAGCGGCACACGTCGCGCGGAAAACTACTGCCCCGGGAGCGTGTTGAGCGCCTGCTTGATCCCGGCGCGCCATTCCTTGAAATTGGCCAGCTTGCGGCTTGCGACCTGTATGATGGCGAAATCCCCGGCGCTGGCCTGATCACGGGAATAGGCCGGGTTTCGGGCCGCCAGTGCATGATTGTCTGCAACGATGCGACGGTAAAGGGTGGCACTTATTACCCGATGACCGTCAAAAAGCATCTGCGCGCTCAGGAAATTGCCGAGGCCAACCACTTGCCGTGCATCTACCTCGTCGACAGCGGAGGGGCGAACCTTCCGCATCAGGATGAGGTCTTCCCCGACCGCGACCATTTCGGGCGGATCTTCTTTAACCAGGCGAATATGAGCGCCAAGGGTATACCCCAGATCGCCTGCGTGATGGGCAGCTGTACCGCGGGTGGCGCTTATGTGCCGGCCATGTCGGACGAGAGTGTGATTGTCCGCAATCAAGGAACCATTTTCCTTGCCGGCCCGCCATTGGTGAAGGCTGCAACGGGCGAGGAGATCAGCGCGGAAGATCTTGGCGGGGGCGACTTGCATGGCCGTAAATCGGGCGTGGTCGACCATGTGGCCGAGAATGACGAACATGCCCTGACTATTGTGCGCGACATTATCAGCCATCTTGGTCCAGTGCCCAAGCCGGACATTGATCTTAAGGACCCACGCCCGCCAAAATTTGACACGGAGGAACTCTACGGCGTCATTCCGGATGACGTTCGTGCGCCATATGACGTGCATGAGGTCATCGCGCGGCTAGTCGACGGTAGCGGATTCCACGAGTTCAAGGCGCTTTACGGCACGACTCTGGTTTGCGGTTTCGCGCACATCTGGGGCATGCCTGTAGCGATCCTAGCCAATAACGGCGTACTGTTCAGCGAAAGCGCAGTTAAAGGCGCGCATTTCATTGAGCTTGCCTGCCAGCGGCGCATTCCGTTGCTGTTCCTGCAGAACATAAGCGGCTTCATGGTTGGCGGCAAATATGAAGCAGAAGGTATTGCCAAGCATGGCGCGAAACTCGTCACTGCCGTTGCCACCGCAAGCGTGCCGAAGATTACAGTGCTAATAGGCGGCAGCTTTGGCGCGGGCAATTACGGCATGTGTGGACGGGCTTATTCGCCGCGCTTCCTCTTCACCTGGCCCAACGCGCGGATCAGCGTCATGGGCGGCGAACAAGCCGCAAGCGTGCTGGCCACCGTGCACCGTGACGCAGAAAAATGGACACCGGAAGAGGCCGAAGCCTTCAAAGCCCCGATCCGCCAGAAATATGAGTACGAAGGCAACCCCTATTACGCGACGTCGCGTTTATGGGATGATGGCATCATCGACCCGGCACAAACCCGCGATGTGCTTGGCCTAGCCTTCGCAGCGGCGCTGAATGCACCCGTCGAGGAGGCGCCCCGCTTCGGGGTGTTCCGGATGTGACCAACATGATCCAATCCCTTCTCATCGCCAATCGCGGCGAAATTGCTTGTCGGATTATTCGCACGGCGCGTGCCATGGGCATCCGCACGATAGCGGTCTATTCGGATGCTGATGCGAACGCGCTGCATGTCCGGCAGGCGGATGAGGCAGTGCATATCGGGGCGTCCCCTGCGCGTGAGAGCTATCTGGTAGGTGAGAAGGTCATCGCGGCTGCGCTTTCCACTGGTGCAGAGGCGATCCATCCGGGTTATGGCTTTCTGTCTGAGAATGCCGAATTTGCCCAAGCCGTCATTGATGCCGGGCTGATCTGGGTTGGGCCGCGCCCCGCCAGTATCACGGCAATGGGCCTGAAGGACGCAGCAAAGAAATTGATGGCCGAAGCCGGCGTGCCCGTCACCCCCGGCTATATGGGCGAAAACCAGGACCCGGCGTTCCTTGCAGAACGCGCCGCCGAAATCGGCTATCCCGTGCTCATCAAGGCCGTCGCTGGCGGTGGCGGCAAGGGGATGCGCAAGGTCGACGATGCGGCTGACTTCATAGATGCGCTTGCCAGTTGCCAGCGCGAGGCTACTGCGTCGTTCGGCAATGCACATGTCCTGATCGAAAAATATATACAGCGTCCCCGCCATATCGAGGTGCAGGTTTTTGGCGATACCCATGGCAACATCGTTCATCTGTTCGAGCGCGATTGCTCGCTCCAGCGGCGACACCAGAAAGTGATCGAGGAAGCCCCTGCGCCGGGGATGGACGACGCGACACGCGAGCAGCTCTGTGCGGCGGCGGTGAAGGCAGCCAAAGCAGTCGACTATGTCGGCGCAGGCACGATCGAGTTCATTGCCGACGCTTCCGAAGGCCTTCGCGCGGACCGTATCTGGTTCATGGAAATGAACACGCGGCTTCAGGTGGAGCATCCGGTGACCGAGGAAATCACCGGCGTTGATCTGGTGGAGTGGCAGCTTCGGGTGGCGAGCGGGGAGCCATTGCCAAAGCGGCAGGATGAACTGAGCATCAATGGCTGGGCGATGGAAGCGCGGCTTTATGCCGAAAATCCTGCAACCGGTTTTCTGCCGTCCATTGGTACACTCGATCATTTAGAATTTCCGGATGAACTGCGCATCGACACAGGCGTCGAACAAGGGGGCGAGGTGTCGCCCTTCTACGATCCCATGATAGCCAAGCTCATTGCTTGGGGCGAAACCCGCGAGGAGGCGATTGACCTTTTGCGCGACGGGATTGATGGCACCGAAGTCTGGCCTGTGAAAACGAACGCCGGATTCTTAGGCCGGTTGCTTGATCTCGATGAATTTGGGATAGGGGACGTCGATACCGGCATGATCGCGCGCGAAGTCGATGATCTGGTCCATCCATCCGAACCGGAGCCTGAAGAACTTGCCGAAGCTGCGGCATTGTTGTGCGCCAGCCCCGGCGACGGGCCAGTGAGTGCGTTACTCGGTCTCCGTTTGAATGCACCGTCGCGTGCTGAGGCACGTCTTATGGACGACGCCGGCAATATCCATGTTGTCGCGTTCGATGAAGTTGAGGCCGACGAACCCACGGCCGACGTGCTGGCCTTTGCCGATGGATTTGCGCGCCGTTATGTTCTGGATGAACCGCGTGGGTCTGGGCACA
>NZ_JBKBQV010000037.1:0-26289 GCF_046292425.1 Sphingorhabdus sp. | reverse complement strand
GCGCACATTGAATTTGGGTGCCCCGCTCAATATTATCCCAAACGATCGTTGGAACAGCGGATTGAAAATAACTCATCAACGCTTTCCGTCGCTCGTCTTCATTTTTGGCCCAAGGCGAGGCGGGCGATGCACGCCCTAGTACAGCACATGTAATCATGTTGACGAGCGTCGTCTTGCCGCTACCGCGTTGAGATGCTGAGAAGATAAAGGCGGGCCGTTCAGGCAATAGCGTCCGCTCAATGATGGTCAACGCATACCCAATCGCGATAGCCTTGCCTTCTAAATCTGCTGAAACGTCAACTAACCATTCGTCAACAAGGAAACGCCATGCTTCTTGGGCATCAGTGTTTGCTACTGGATCGTTTCTGACACAGTCTTGCAAAGCTGGATCTATGTCGAAAAATATTCCCGAGTTTCGGTCAAGGCCGTCTCCATACAGAGCCGTACCGTCCTGGCTGATAACAGGCGTACTGACAATTGACCTTACGACGGGAAGCTCGCTACCCGAGAAGTTTCGGTACGCTTCAGCATAGAACCGGGGCAACCGAACATTTCGTTCACCTGAATCGTCTTTTTGCCAGAATCTGATGTATTTTTCGACGTGAATAGTGACCTGGCAAACGTCAAGGGGACTAATAGATAGCGGGCGAACTGCTGGCAGCGTTTCCATGTCTCGGTATTCGGCGTTTTTAACGGACAAAATGTCGTCGTTGGAGCAACGAGTGAGCTCAATCAGTAATCCCCTTGCATCGCGCATGGGGGGGATCGGCGAGCAGTCTTGCAAAAGGACTGCTTCGATATCGAGCAGCACCGGCGTCAACTCGCCGTCGGATGTTGGTGCCTTTAATGAAACTCGTACTTCGGAAAAATCCTGTTCAGAGCAGTCACGACGATCTTGCTGATGCATTTCGTGCTCAGACTTTAGTCGTTGCTTAAGCGCAGGGATCGATATTCCTGTGGCTTTTTTGATTAGACGAACAAAATGGTCCTCTTCATCGGCAGTGATTTCTGCAAAAACCTGCGCCCTTGCATACCGCTCTATCAAAGTCTGATTGGCCGTCGTGGCAATTAGCTCTGTTAAAGAGCTTTTATCATGTCGGAGTTGGTATAGCGTTTTACCATGGGCAAAGCTGTGAATGAACGGCCATCCATCTATCCCCCTCATTACCATTGCTTTGCAGCGCCCATAATCAGGTCCTTCGATAGGATCTGCTAAGGTTTCGCCGTAAAACTGTTCCGGATCCGCCAATATTTTCGAGACTGAGCAAAGACCGATGGCTGGATCATCAAAATCTAACGTAATCTCAGACGTCAATATGCCCTTATTTTGCAATTTGACCATCCGCCGATAATGTTCGATCGAATGTTCTCCCAACATACATAATAATCGAGATGTTCTGTCTTCATGTTCCTTTTGAACTATTTGAGCTTGTTTCTGCATTGACGCACGCGCGTTAGACTTAAGATTTTGAAGTGAAGCTTTTTCAGACGCATCCAAATCTTTCATGCTTATATTTTGGAATATACCACCGCTAATAATTCTCGGCATACGAGCCTGTGCGTCCTGCACGAGTGGATGCTGAAGTTCAGGAGCTGCCTCAAAAACAAGTCGTTCAGGGGCCCAAACACATCTGTCGATTAGACTTCGCTCAAGCAACTGCCCGGTTTTACCAATGTTGTACCAACCAAATCCAGCTACCCAGAGCATATCATGGATATGTTTTAAACAACGTTCAATCTGGGTACCGTCGTCTATAATAATGTAGTGATGTTCACCGCCTGATCCGAAAAACAGCTCGCCAGTTTGACTATTTGACAAGCCAGCACTCGTTGATGCGCGGCTTAATCTACCAACGCCAATTAGTTCTGGCACAGCTATGGTTAATGTTTCGAACCAGCCGCCAGCTGCTTCAATCTTATCCGCAATTGCAGGAGGCATGCCTTTATTATCGAAGTCGAATAGCATCAATGCAGCAGTACCCGCTTGGTAATTTATGTGCTCGGAGGTCCGAGCTACAGCCACACTGGGGGCCACACCTGAAGCTATGTTTCGTTTGGTGGCAATGACGATTTCGTTCGGAAGAGAAACGTCTAGTCTACCCAGAACCAAGGCTTCATTTTTTTGAAGCCCAGATATTATGAGGCCGAGCTTTGAAATATCACCTGCGATTGTCTTGCGTCGAGCCTTACCACTGACCATTCTGCAGTTTGAACTGTCCGAATGTATAGCGCCGTTTTTTAAACCAATTTTTTTAGACAAAGTGCTTTGGTCACTTGTTACTATCGTGAATTCGGCAAGGGGGGGTTTTCTATCCCCCAACAGATCGCCGTCGTATTGATTGTCATCCATGGCCGTTCTCCGTGGCTTGACCTGGGATACGGAAAATCCCGAATGCTGGAGGTGGAGCACCTGTCGAAAACGCCGCTAGCGGCTGCCAGAAGTTTAGGCCTGCCTCGGGCTTTATCGCGGACTTCATATTTGTCTTGGCAGCGTAGCTATCCCACACGCCACGATCCGCGGATTGGGCTCGACGAGGGATAGTCATTTCCGCACCAAATCGCTGGTTGACCTGACTAGTCGGCTTTCCAGCCAATCATCAAGATCTGTGCCTCGATAGCGAACCGCTCCGCCCAGCTTACAGTATCGTGGTCCGTCCCCGCTTAGCCGAAACCGCTCTAGCGTCGGCTTTCCGAGGCGGACGTATTCAGCCGCCTCTTTCGTATTTAAAATGCATTTGCTCATCTGAAACGCTCCTTTGATTAAGCAGAATCAGGTTGTGCAGTAATTTGGTGAGGGGGTCATTGGAGTTAATTGGAGTTAATTGGAGCTTAATTCAGCTCGGGAAATTCCGGCTAGGCCAGGTTTTATATTTTTCTCTCAACCGCCGTTCTTTCGCATCAATGCTTGCCCCACGAATTTCTTTTTCAAACAGATGAACAACTTGTTTAGCAGCATCATGCGGCGATTTTGCTTTGTCTTGTTTTAGCAGTTCATCCATCTCTGAGAGCCATCTGTCGTCTAGCATAGTGCCTGAACCCTTTGTTCGGCCACGATTGCCAAACTTCAACTCTGAGTTTGCAAAGCTTTTTACCAGCTCCTCAGTCCGAAAAAGGATCTCGGTGTATGGATATTGGCGGAATAACTCGAGTGGTGCTATTGGAAATATCGCCCAAACTACCGGAATGATATCACTGGGTATGTTGTCGGAGGCAGATCTTCCCTGGGCAACAATTGTGCCTTCTTGCAACGCTGTCAAAAGATCCTTTTTAGTTCCGACTTTTTTCGGCCGGTTAGCCTCCGAAAGATTTAGACTGGCTAAACTCTTCCAGTCGTTCGTATCGGTTGCCAGGCCTGCCGAGCGATACCGCACCCAAGCTACCGCTTGATATTGGTTTAGGTAAGGAGGCAAATTATTTTTGGCATTTTTGTTAAGCTTTGAAGGTGCAAGCTTCTCCCGCAAACCGAAGTTTGAATTGGCTTTTGTGACGTTCGTCATTTTGCTCTCATCGATTTTTGTAACGGAAAGATATTATCTTGGGACTCAGGTTTGATGATAGCTTCAACGTGGCGCGCCCACGCTTCCAATCCATCGCGCTTTTCTTGCTTCCAATCATGTTTCTGATAGATTCCAGCTATACCACCCTTCGCCCCGCTTACGTGATTTAGTGTAGCTTCAGTTACTTCAAACCGGACGCCGAGGCGTTGGAAGCCGGTCGCCATAGTCCTGCGAAGATCGTGTATACGCCATGCTGGCACTGCGTCTCCGATGCCGCTATCCGAAGCGGCCGCGTCTAAAGCATTTTTGGCCTTCGTAATCCCGCTAATTGGCGTCCGGCCAGTGGTCGTCAAAAGAAACCCTTCTCGGGGCCAGCTTGTAATGTCTATCTTATCAAAACCGGTGTTTTGCAGTTGAGCAATGTAATCAAGTTCAGCAATGGCAGCTGGAACAAGCGGAACGATATGCGCAAGGCCGTTCTTGGCTCGATGTGCTGGAATTGTCCAAATTGCAGTTTCTTGATCTAATTCATTCCAATTTATTTCGGCAACTTCGCTCCGGCGTTGCCCTGTAAGCATGAGCAGTCGGAAAAACGGTCCAAAGGGGTCACGAAGCAACTTGCTCGCAAACCACAATTTAGCCAGTTCATTGTCGGTCAGAACACGGTCGCGACTTTTGGGAGCGTCAGGCTTGACCATCTCGGTCAACGGATTGGAGGGAATATCGCCTCGCCTGGCAGCCCAGCCAAATAAGACAGAAGCGTACGCAAAAACAGCTCTTCGCATGCCTTTCTTTTGAGCTGGAATCGCATCGATGATGGGCTGTAGGCCCGCTCTCGTGATATGGGGCATCGGCGTGTCGCCCAGCGCTGGCTTGAGGTACCGGTTAACAACGAGTTTAGCTAAACTGACGCTAGCAGGGCGCCTACTCTTTTCATTTTCATAGTGGTCAAGCCACAGTAGTGAGACTTTGCTAAACGACAACTCTTGTTCAATCCGCTCCTTTTCCGAGCGCGACCTCGCCGCTTCATCAGCTACGGCAATCTGATCTAACTCGCGCTGACGAGGGTCAATTCCCAATTCCACCAGCATTGCAAGCTCTCTTACCCTATTCCGTGCTTGATCAGCTGTGAGATTACCATGCTTCCCAATGGTGTAACGTTTGGGGGGCGTCCTTTCAGCTTCTCCAGCCCGAGCAATGCGATATTGAAAGATGTAAACTTTGCCGCCGGCAGGTGTGACCTTTAAACCAAAACCAGAAATGTCCGTATCCCAAATGAAGTAGTCTTTAATAGCTGGCTTCGCTGCATCTACTGTGCGCTTCGAAATTTTTGTCGACATCGGTAGATACTCCAATCACACGCTAGCAATCAGATAGTAAGCCATGGGCTTCAGGTTTGCAACGATTTCTGACAATGAGCGATTACTAAAAATACACTTAACCAAATGGTTAAGTGTAATTTGCCGCAGATGTGTGGATAATCAATTCTATCTTTTAATCAGTAGGTCGCTGGTTCGAACCCAGCAGGGCTCACCATTGTTTTTCAATGGTTTTTCGAGAATACCCCCCTTTGGGGCGGCGGTCAGGGTAACACCGCGGTACCATCAGCCGGACGTGTAGTCGCTACCATTTCAGAATTTTGTCCGAACGAAGCCCGGTTCAGTTATGATTAGCCGCGATGCAATCAGTGCCTCTAAGCTATCGACGAAGAACGGGATCAGGCCGACGACGCCGTAGATCAGCGTTGCAAGGATCAGGAGATTGCGGCGACCATTGCGATCGACCCACCACCCCATCAGCGGCGAAAACAAGGCGATCATCAGGCCCGGCGCGGTAACCGCCAACGGCACGAGCGTCGTCGCGTTCTGTGTTTCAGGAAATGCACCGATGATGCTTGGCACGGCAGGCGCAAGGCTGACGATGGCCAGTACCGGCAGAAAGCCGGCCAGCACGATGACAAGTCCTTGGGCGATCCCAGCGGTACGCGGTGCCGGTGATGGGATTGAGCTGGATGTTAATTTCATCGCCTGCGGTCCTATCCCGTTATCTAACGATGATAGTCACGTGCCGACTGTCATTCATCGACACCGGACGGAACAGCGGAGGAAAATACGGATGACGCAGACGGATTGAGGTTTCGACTAGATGCACGCCCGGCTCTAGACCGCCAGGCTTGTCGACAAGCACATCGACGGTCATACCGACCGCCCAGCGCAGCACGATCTGGTCATCGAGCTCCGCGTGACTATATTCCCGGCCATTGATTAGAATCCGATTCCCTTCGGCTGGAAAGCGTTCGCGATCCACGATCACGTCGATCCCTTCGAGCAGGGACACACGCATGCCGCGGTAGTTCGGCTGGCGCACCCGTACCCGGAAGCCATTCCTCGCATCGCTCGGACCCAGATTGTCGAATCCGCTGCTTTGAATATGCGTGCGCTCAAGCATGGACTTGCTCCGGTTGATTGGTGTCATAGTCCCGTTCCAGTTTGCGGATCAGCGCGTGCTGGCGTCGCACTTGTTCAATGGCAACCCAGGGGTCGCGGGAACCCTCATATTCGCTCGACAGATATCCGGAGTAGCCGACCGTTTTGAGCATCGGGATCACCCGGTCCCACGGGATATGGTGGTCGTGCAGTGTTTCATCGATATGGTGAAACTTTGCCTGGATGAACACCACATAGTCGATTACTTCGCGCAAATGTTCGACCGGCACGTTGATGCCATTGAGAAAGCTCATCGCAGCGTCCCGGATTTCCGGAGTCTCTCCGGGCCAGTAGGGTAAAGGTCGGTCCTGAAATATGCCGGTATCGATCAAGAGACCGAAGTGCTTGGTGCCAGTGCGTTGGATGAAATCGACATAGGTTTCCACCACCGGATGGCAGATCGGCGTTGGCGCATGGATTTCGGGACAGATCCTGATATCGAGCTTTGCAGCCAGATCGAGTACGCGCTCGACCGAGCCTTCCCATACCGGATGCGGCGTCAGTTCGTCATCAATCACCCCGAACTTCGGGCGGATAAAGCGAAACCCAAGCTGCTTGGCCAAGTTCAGGTCAAGTGTCAGTTGCGCCACACCTTCCTCTATCGTCAGGTCCCGGCTCTTTTGAACATGGGTGTCGATCCAGGATGCGTAGTTCGTTGGCTCTAGCCCGTACTTGTCGACGAGTGCAAACCAACGATCCAACCAAGTCGAAGACGGCTCTGGATAGTTGTCGATATGGGTCTCGCCTAATATCTCGATGCCCGAAGCATGGGTTTGCGCGACATGGTAAAATGCGTCTTCGAGGTTTAGGACAGTCCCGTAATCATCGGTGTAGCTATACAGCGACACACCATATTGAAAGCCGCTCATGCCGCCGCCACCCTATCACGGAGATGCACCGGTACATAAGGCTCGGCATCCTCGATCTCTGCGAGTTGGGAAATGATATGCTGCGGCATTTCGTTGCCCACCATTTTTTAAAGGAAGTTCGTGTGATCAAATACAAGATCGCGGATCGGCCGGAGTGGCGCGGGCAGATGGTGGAACATACGGCCAGTATGATACGCCTCCTGTGATACGCGCGAGGTATGCGGCTTGCGCCGGTCTTCGTACTGCTGAAGTGCACCCTTGACAGATGCATCGTCCGTAATATCGACGGCTGCAAGTTCGCGCGCTAGAAAATAGCCATCCTCGATCGACATCCCTGCGCCATATGCGGCATAAGGAGATGTTGGATGTGCGGCATCGCCGACCAGTGTTACCCGGCCCCTAGACCATTGCGGAATCGGAGGCCGGTCGCGGATTTCCCAGCGCTGCAAATGTTCGACCGGAGTCGCCTTAATCAGATCGCGTACTTTTTGCGGAAAGCCAGCGGCACTCGCTTGGCAAAAGCCTTTTAGGTCACTGGGCGGCGGCGCTGCGGGATCACACGCCTCCAGCACCCACCATTCATAGCCCCATTTACCCTCGTGCCGTATCGGCGTGTAGCTTACCTGGGTCGTGCGATTATGCGATAGCACGCCTTTACCATCTGGGGCATCGTCGACGAATAAATAACCGCCGACCAGATGCAACTTCTGATGCCGGATGGGCTGGTCACCCCAAATTGCCTTGCGCACAAAGGAATTAATGCCGTCGGCACCGATGACGACATCCGCGTCGTGGTGTGTGCCGTTAGCAAAGTCGAGCCGGACCGAACAGCCGGTGTCCGCAACCCCAACCACGTCGTGATCTACCCGGATCACGCCTGGAGGCAACGCCGCGAGCATCCGTCGATATAGGCCAAACCGCAACAGGCCGATGAAGCCGCCGCCATATTCGTCCAGCACCGATTGAGGCATTTTGACCTGAGCGCGAACCTTGCCTTTTGAGCTTTGGAACGACAGGTCGCAGGGAGCACCCAAATCGCGGGTGTCGACACCGATGAGTTTTAGGACCTTCTGCGGCGGCGGCCACAGATTCAGGATGTTGCCCGCTGCCTTGACCTCGGGAAACCGCTCGAAAATGGTCACATCGAACCCCACGCGTATTGCCGCCAAAGCAGCAGCCATCCCGCGTGGTCCAGCACCAACAATCGCGATACGCCCCGTCGCCATCAACATCCGCTCCTAAATGCACATGACAATCTAATCCGTGCTTAGATGATGTCTAATCGCTGATTAGATTATTGGCAAGAAGGATTTTGTAAACTAAGGTGCTGGGATGAGTTAGGCTTCGGCAGACGAGTGACGCAATTGAACAATAAACAAAAAAGCTATCACCGCGACGATCTGCGGGGCGACCTGCTGCGGGCAGGACGCGCATATATTTCCGAGCATGGACATCATACACTGACCGTCCGCACTTTGGCACAAACCGTCGGAGTGTCGCCGGGCGCGCCCTATCATCATTTTCGCGACCGGCGCTCGCTGCTGCTGGCGTTGGCGCGTGATGGTTACGAGGAGCTCACCCAAAAGGCCGTGGCGGCCGCGTCCAGCCCCGGTTCGCCAGAGCAGAAGCTGATTGCCCTGGCGATGAACTTTGTTGATTTTGCAATGACCAGCCCACAGCTCCTCGAGCTCATGTATGAAAGTGAACTGACGAGCCCTTCGCCGGATGTCACCTTACTAGAATATCAAAACGCGGGCCAATCGTCCCTTCTGGCCCAACTACGCAGCGCCAGGCCCGGCGACAATGAGGATGAGGCCGGAGTGCGCGTCCTCGCGCTCTGGTCGTCGATCTACGGATTTGCGTCGCTCCGCCGCAAGCAGATGATCCAGATGTTCGAACCACAACACATGGGGCCGGAGGAGGTTGCACGGAGGACGATGACTCTTGCCGTGCACGCTGCGCTAGAGGACTAAATCGACTAAGCCCCCCGGGGAATGCAATTGCAGCGCGCCAGTTCAAGCGCAGGGCACCAAACAATAATCGGCGCGGTGTGCTAGGCGTTTGCATAAGGTGACAGGAGAGAGTGGATCACACGATGCAGATGACGCTTTGGAGAGGTTTTTTCGTCGCACTTGGGCTCGGAGCGGGCGTTTTGTTGCCGCCTTTAGCGCTCGCCCAAGACGGTACGACGGCCTTGCCTGACGCAGTTTCAATGCAACAAGCATTTCTCGATCCACCCGCTGAGGCGCGTCCCCGCACGTGGTGGCACTGGATGAACGGCAACGTCACCAAAGAAGGCATCGCCAAGGATCTCGCTTGGCTTAAGAAGGTTGGGATCGGCGGCGTCCAGGCATTTGATGCCTCACTCAACACGCCACAGGTGGTGGAAGAGAGGCTCGTCTTTATGACGCCTAAGTGGAAGGATGCCTTCCGCTTCGCCGACTCGGAAGCTGAACGCTTAGGGCTCGAACTGGCCATTGCTTCGTCGCCCGGCTGGAGCCACAGCGGCGGCCCTTGGGTACCGCCTTCGGATGCGATGAAGAAATTGGTCTGGTCGGAGACCAGGCTGGCTGGCGGAAAGCCATTTAAAGGTCAGCTTACCGCCCTGCCCCGCGCCACTGGCCCATTTCAGTCGGTTGGTCTATTCGATCCATTACATCCTCCGAAGACAACCCCGCCGCAGTTATCTTCTGGTGCCGCGATAGCGGTCTTAGCTGTCCCCGTGGCAGCACCACTGCCGATACCTCGTTACGAACTGGAAGATGGTTTTGTGCTGGACCATGTGCGGCTCAACGATGCCGATCTCGACTCTGGTGTGTCCATCCCTTTGGCAGAAGACAAGTCCGGCGCTGTCGTGGTGCGCTTCGATCAGGCGCAAACAGTCCGTTCGCTCCGCGTGTTTCTACCGCGACTGCGCAATGTATTCCGCGGCATGCCGATCCAAGGCGTACTGGAGGTGCGTCACGGAGATACTTGGCACCCCCTCAGCGCGGTGCCGTTGAGCGCTGTTCCGACGACCATCAGTTTTGGTGCTGTGACCGCAGAAGCGTTCCGCCTTCGCTTTGTGGCGACACCAGAAACTGACATGTCGTCCTTTCAGGGCGCAGCCGGGTCAATCGACATACCGGTCTATAATGCGCCTGTCCTTCGTGACGTTCTGCTGTCGGACCTACGTTTTTCGGGCGACGACCAGACCGCGCGCGTGGAGGAGAAGGCCGGTTACCAAACGGTGCTCGATTACCACGAAATTGCCAACCGCGATTCCGATGCAGCTTCAATTTCCGATCTATCAGAGGTCATTGATCTGACCGATAAGGTCAGCAGCGATGGTCGGCTGGACTGGACGCCTCCCGATGGTGGACATTGGCGGATCTTATCTTTTGGCTGGTCTCTTACAGGCAAGTCAAACCACCCCGCGCCACCAGAGGCCACCGGTTTGGAGGTCGACAAGTTTGATTCATCCGCGGTGCGCCGTTATTTCGAGGCATATCTTGCTATGTATCAAGATACAGGCGCGACGGGGTTAGATGCAATTCTGACAGACAGCATCGAGGTTGGTATGGCCAACTGGACACCGCATATGGAAGCCGAGTTCGAGGCGCGGCGCGGCTATCGACTGCGACCGTGGCTACCGGCATTGACAGGCGTAGTTATCCATTCGCCTGCGCGGACCGAGCGATTTCTGTTCGACTGGCGCCAGACGCTTAGTGAACTTCTCACTGACGGGCTGTACCGGACCTTAGCCGACGTGGCGCATGAACGCGGGTTGAAGGTCTATGGTGAGGCGCTGGAAGATAAGCGCCCGATGCTGGGTGATGATCTTGCCATGCGTTCCTTCGCGGACATACCCATGGCGGCGCTATGGACATGGCAGAAGGGTAATTCGGTCCGTTCGACGTTGATTGGCGATATCAGAGGCGCAGCCTCGGTAGCGCATGTCTATGGCAAGCCTATCGTTGCCGCAGAGAGTATGACGGCGGTCAACACTCCTTGGGGATTTGCTCCCCCCGATTTGAGGCCGTTTATCGACACTGCATTCGTCAACGGCGTCAACCGCCCGGTGATTCATACATCCGTGCATCAGCCTCTTGATGATCGTCAGCCAGGGCTGTCATTGCTAATCTTCGGTCAATATTTCAACCGGCACGAAACTTGGGCCGACATGGCTGGAGCCTGGGTCGATTACATGGCCCGCACGGGATATATGCTGCAGCAGGGCGTTTACCATGCCGACGTGGCGATTTTTACCGGCGAGGACATTCCTGTAACTGCCCAATTCGCTTCATCCGTTCCTTCTGAGCTGCCGACAGCCAATGCCTATGACTTTGTAAATGCGAAGATGCTGACTGATGCCCTGCGGGTCGAAAATGGGGAGATCGTGAGCCTCGGTGGTACTCACTATCGAGCGCTGTATCTCGGCAAACATGCGCGGTGGATGACATTTCCTACCCTCAGGCGGATATCCAAATTGGCTGGTGCGGGCGCAACAATCATCGGTGAACGGCCAGAGGGCACCCCCTCGCTGGCAGACGATGCCGACGAGTTCGCAAAACTAGCAGCGGCGGTCTGGTCTTTGCCTAGCGTTATCGATACCACCGATCTCACACTGGGGCTGAAACACGCGACCATTGCTCCCGATTTTACTTTTTCCGGCGGCAGCGCCGACAGCGACATTCCGTTTTTGCACCGCCGCCTGTCAGATGGTGGCAGCGTATACTACATCGTCAATAGGCGCGACCAAACCGAGACTGTTGAGGCAAGATTCAGGGTTACCGGACTTGTCCCTGAATATTGGGATGCTGTATCTGGCACCGCGCGGCCGCTGTCGTTCCGTGCCGACGGCGCATTCACATTAGTATCATTAAAACTGGAGGCTCATGAATCCGGATTCGTCGTGTTCCGCAAGCCAGCGGATCGGCGCATCCGAATGGTGCCTGATACAAAATGGGAGGTTGTAGGGCAATTTGAAGGACCTTGGCATGTGAGCTTCCAGCAAGGTCGGGGTGCGCCCAAAAGTCTGGCCCTGCCCGAACTGAGTCCGCTCAACGCAAACGAGAATTTTGGCGTCCGCCATTTCTCGGGCGTCGCAACCTATACGACCAGCTTCCGCTCACCTGCTGCTCTGCACCGGTCGGTCTGGTTAGACCTTGGCCAGATAGGAGACGTCGCCCAAGTGTTCGTTAACGGCGAACCGGCTGGGACAAGTTGGTGGAAGCCCTACCGGATCGATATCAGCCGCCATCTGCGCCGAGGCAACAATACGCTTGAAATTAGGGTAGCAAACCTGTGGGTGAACCGGTTGATTGGCGACCAGGAACATGGCGCTGACAAGATTACATTCACAACGGCACCGACTTACAAACCCGGTACACCTCTGCGTCCAGCCGGACTAATCGGGCCGGTCACTCTACTAACCACGAAACGGTGATTATTTTAGTGCGCGATAGGTAAAGTTTCTGAAACGGGCTGCGCCATCTCCCGCGGCAAACAGTGCAGGCCGCAAGCTTACAAGGTCGTCCATGGTGTTGGCATTGTAACCGGAAACTTCGCTGCGAACTCCGTGACGCGTCCAGGCTTCACCGTCCCGGCTATAGTAGAAGGTAACGATCTGACGATCGTTTACAATGCGCAGGAACAGACGTTTGCAAGCAGGCGCTGCTTCGCGCCAATAGCTTGGCTTGCCGCCGCGGTAGGTTATCATGCGCTGGCCATCAATACCCATGCCGAGAAATAGCCGATCGTTAAAGAAAAGCAAAAGTCCGCCCTTGGCCGTTCCGGTTAGCTCAACCTCGACGCTTACTTCGTAGGCGCGATCACCTACTTGCTGGATTAGCACGGAACCGTCATGTGGCCCGGCGCCCTTAGCCGTCAAGGACAGCACATTATCGGCAAGTTGCACTCGGTCAGCCAGAGAAGGTGCACTGGCGTGCAGGTTCCACCTTGTGCCTAAGCTTGGGCTACTGAAATCGTCGGACCGAGCCATGCCATGCGTAACATGGCTGCCTGCGGGCATGGATAGGGCTAGCGACAGATCCCCGCCTGCAGCCTTAAACCAGCCATCGTCGGTCCATTCGATCGGTTCGAGAAGCGTCTGGCGGCCTAGCGAACGGTAACCATTCTCGTAGCCATGATAAACCATATACCAACGCCCATCGGTTCCTTCGATACAGGTCGCGTGCCCCCGAGACCACCACATCTCATTCGCACTCTGCGTGCGTTGGATCGGGTTATGTGGGCAATGTTCCCACGGGCCATGGATTGACCGGGACCGGGATACGATGATCATATGACCCGTTGGTGGTCCGCCCGTGCCGCCCACGGCGCTCACAAAGTAAAAATAACCGCCCCGTCTGAACAGCTTCGGACCTTCGAGCGCGTACGCCTCGGTGATCCAGTCATCAGGATAACGCCACCCTTCATAAACTGTTTCGATCGCCCCGGTAGTGGCTAATCCGTCCGCAGTTAGCCGAATCCGCTTGCCCGCGCTTAGGAAAAGATAACGTTCTTCGTCTTCGCCTACCATATGACCAGGGTCGATCAGTTCGCTGATCCCGAGATCCACAGGGTCGCTCCAAGGTCCGTGAATGGATTCGGCATGGATCGCATAAATGTTGGCAAAACTTGCAAGGCCGTCGGACCACGCCGCCCGCATGAAAGGAATATAAATGAAGTATCGGCCCTTGTGCTTGATCAGTTCAGGCGCAAACACGATACCCAGCGGCTTAGCCAGCGCAGGACCGATGGGCGTCCAGTTTACCAGATCGCGCGAATGCCAGATCAATAGACCGGGAGACGCCTCAAATGAAGAATGCGTCATGTAATAGTCGTCACCGTCCTTCAAGACGGTAGGATCGGGATAGTCGCCGGAAAGGATGGGGTTCAGGTACCTGCCATTTCCTAAATCAGCCTTGCGCTGCCCTTCTATGCCTCGTGCCCAAGGTTCCGGTGCCGCGGATCGGACAGGTGTTTGGCACTTTGTTGTTCCCAGCGCGGCTATTACATCGGTGCCAACCATGGCCGGAGCGGTTACAACTCCAGCGACGGCAAATCTAAGGGCATCACGGCGGGACTTCATGTCTCAGCAACGCTGCTTGCATTGCGGTCTTCGAGGATCAGTTCGGCTGCACGCCAGCCGATCACCATAGCTGGTCCGTTTGTGTTCCCTGCGGGTGGCAGCGGCATCACAGAGCAATCTACGACCCGCAAGCCTTGAATGCCATGGACGCGCAGTCGGCTATCGACGACGCTGTCTCCTGCGCTGCCCATCCGGCAGGTGCCGGTGGCGTGGATTCCAGGACTGGTGAGCCATTCGAGCACCTCGCCGATTTGATCGTCGGTCTCGACGGCAGCGCCAGGGATGACTTCGTCGCCTACAAAGCGTGCAAGGGCGGGCTGACTCATATAGCGGCGGACTAATCGTACCATTTCGATCATGAACGCCTTATCCGATGGATCACCCCACCAGTTAGCGTCGATCTCAACTGCATCAGCGACATCGGCAGTGCGGATGGATATAGCACCGCGACTTTTCGGACGTAGCGAGATAGCATTCACCGTTATCCCGGGCTTTTCTTCCAGCGCACCGCGTCCCGGATCGGCCTTGCGTTCCTCCGACGAGCGCATAGAAAACGGGCCAATGCCAAACTGCACGTCAGGCCAGTCGGCCGCAGAATGCAGAGAAAGCAGCGCGGTCACTTCTGGAGAGGTATACGCCATCATCCCCTTGCGGGTGAGATAATAGCGCAGGACATGGGACGCCATCCGCCATCCTGAAAACTCTCGGTTCGCGCCTGGTTCATTGTGAAGTCGGTAGGATATGGAAAACATCGCATGATCCGCCAGATTGCGGCCGACTGCCGGAAGCTCGTGTCGGATTTTCACGCCAGCCATTGTTAGGACGTCTGCAGGACCGACGCCGGACAGTTGTAGAAGCTTGGGGCTTTGCACCGCGCCTGCGGAAACAATCACCTCGCACCTAGCGGTCAAGTTTTTTGGTCCCTGGTTCGTGCGGATACGCACGCCAGTCGCCCTTCCAGCGTCGATCGCGACGCACTCGACGAGCGTGTCGATCATCACCGTCAGGTTCGGACGCGCCATCGCCGGTTTCAGGAATGCCTGATAGCTGGACGCTCGTCGGCCACGTCTATCGACCGTTGCCTGAGTATAGCCAATCCCCGTGGTTCCGGGGGTGTTGATGTCATCGAGGCGCGGCAGACCCATTTCGACACCCGCCTCGACTGTGGCCGCGATGGCGGGTGACCGGTACGGCAACTGCGTGATTTGCAAGGGACCGTCGCGTCCACGCGAGGGATCGGGCTTGGGGCCTTGATAGCTTTCCATCGCGCGATAGCAACGCTCAATCTCAGACCAGCGCCACTCCGCGTGCCCCGCTGCTGCCCAGCCGTCGTAGTCTGCTGGCATGCCACGCAGATACCACGTGCCGTTAGTTGAACTAGACCCGCCCAGACCGCGGCCATAAGGCCAGACCTCTCCTTCGGGGCGACCATTCTGTTCCTTGACTGGAAAGTGCCAGAAATGAACCGGATTGCCGAACATTTTCATGAACGCGCGCGGCATGTTAACCAACTCACTTTCATTGCGTCCACCTGCCTCAATCAGCAACACTGAGCTTTCGCCGTCAGCACTCAGTCGGTCGGCCAAAACGCAGCCCGAAGAGCCGGCTCCCACAATGATATAGTCGAATTGAGTCGTGGCGGTCATGCTTTGAGTGCCTGTGTTGATTTCCGGCCGGGCGCCGGAACTATGAAGGGAGCGGCTAGTGCGAACAGTAATGTGATGACGCCCATCACCTGCATTGCCGGCAACAGGCCGCCTGTTGCACTGGTGACAAGACTGACAAGCGGACTGCAAACAAATGTACCAGCGAAGAATGCAGTGGCCCAGATTCCCATGCCCCTCCCACGCTGTTCCAAGGGCAGCATCGATTGGCCCCAGGCAAGTAATACGGGAATGATCATACCACCGCCAATCTGTTGGATCGTGGCGCCAAAGGCCACTGTCTGCCAATCGACGCCGCGTCCAATGATGACTTGGCCGATAGCAATAAATACGCCTGCAATTGCCAGTAGCCGTCCCACCGCAAGTTCATGTAACCGGCGGTACAAGAATGCGCCGCCGATATAGGCAATGCTGGTTGCAGCTTGAATGATACCGATCTGTGTTGAAGAACCAGCGCCGCGCATATCCAGTACACGCGCGATGTTGAGTGGCTCGACATAATAGAGCACTGATGTAATGAGAGTGACGGGTGCAATGACAAATGCCGCCCGCCAAGGGAAGCCCAACAGGGCCACGGCAGAACCCTCAGGCCGGGGGGTCTTTCGGGGCTCATCAATGACCAAAATCGCCATAAAAAGTGCTGGCAGTGCTGCCAAGTAAACAGCAAAAGGTCCCCGCCAACTGACATCCGCTAGCACCCCACCGGTCACGATCAGCGCGGTACCCGCCACTGAAGTTGCGACGCCAACCCACGAGGTCCAGCGATGCCTGTCATCTTCGAAATAATCGCCGATTAGGGCGCTGGATATGGTAATCGCAAAAGCTTCTGCGATGCCCAAAATGGCGCGACTGGCTAAAATGGCCTCGAGACTATCGAGAAACAGCGGTGCAATCCCAGCGAGGACGTACACCGCTAGACCCATGATAAAGCTCTTACGGCGACCAAAGCGGTCACTGATAATTCCCGCGATGGGCGCAAAGATCGCGCAAACTAGCGAAGGTATCGTAACTATCGCAGGGATGAGGAACCCCGCACCCGGCCGGTCGCCAAATTCAGCAAACAGCTTTGGGATCGCTGGAAACAGCGAGACAATCGCCATGACGGGCAATATCTGCGCTAGAATAAGCGTAATGCCTTTGGCGCGTGTGCCCAAGCCAGCAGTCGATGATATTAAAGCCTTGCTCATATTATCCCCATAATTTGCCGGTTGAGCAGGCGGTCTGCTCCAGCGGTCGCAAAATCGTCAAATGCGCGGTCCGTCACCTCGATAATGTGCCGCTTTATGAAGGGTGCGCCCTCCGCAGCACCGACGGAAGGATGCTTGATCGCGCATTCCCACTCGAGCACAGCCCATCCCGCATAATTATTGGTTGCCATTTTGGCGAAGATCGCGGGGAAATCGACCTGCCCGTCGCCGAGCGAACGGAAACGGCCTGGACGATCGGCCCATGGCTGGTAGCCGCCGTAAACGCCGGAGCGACCGCTAGGACGGAACTCTGCATCCTTGACATGGAAGCATTTGATCCGGTCCCGATAGATGTCGATAAAAGCAAGATAATCTAGCTGCTGCAACACGAAGTGGCTCGGGTCGTAAAGAATGTTTGCGCGTGGGTGGTTACCCACGCGATCCAGAAACATCTCGAAGGTCACGCCATCATGCAGGTCTTCGCCCGGGTGTATTTCATAGGCGATGTCGACGCCATTGTCGGCAAATGCATTCAATATTGGTAACCACCTTCGAGCCAGCTCGTCGAACGCGTCTTCCACCAGACCGGCCGGGCGCGCAGGCCAAGGATAAAAATAAGGCCAGGCTAAAGCACCAGAAAATGAGGCGTGGGCAGCAAGACCGAGGTTTGCACTGGCCTTTGCTGCAAACATGAGCTGCTGGGTGGCCCAATCTTGCCGTGCTGAAGGGTTGCCGTGGACCGAAGTTGGCGCGAAGCCATCGAATTGCGCATCAAATGCGGGGTGGACCGCAATAAGCTGACCCTGCAAATGCGTCGAAAGCTCTGTGATTTGTAGACCTTTATCGTTAAGCATTCCCGATATTTCATCGCAATAGGCTTGGCTTGTCGCCGCGGCTTCAAGGTCAAATAATCTGGTGTCCCAGGTAGGAATCTGAATACCCTTGTAACCAAGGCTTGCCACCCAATCAGCAATGGACTTGAGGCTGTTGAAGGGTGCTTCGTCACCTGCGAATTGGGCAAGAAAAATGCCGGGGCCTTTGATCGTTTTCACGTTTTATCTCCTCAGTCGCCTAGTGTTCGACGGTCACCCAGCCGAGATTTTCGCGGCTGGCTGTAACGGCGGTTTGGATGAACATCATTCCGCGTACGCCCTCATTGATATCTGGCAGCAACGGTGCCGACTCGCCGCGGAGCATCGCAGCAAAATCGCGATAGAGGTTGGCAAAGGCTTCGAGATAGCCTTCTGGATGGCCGCCGGGCGTGCGCGTTCGCGCAACAGCATCCGGACTCAACACACTGGTGCCAGCGCGCAAAGATGTGCTGCTGCCATCGTTGCGGGAGATGGTGAGTGTATTTGGTTCTTCTTGCTTCCAAACAAGGCCGCCCTTGTCGCCGTAAACGCGGATACGCAGACCGTTGAGTTCACCTGTTTCGATCTGGCTGGCAAGCAAGACCCCGCGCGCACCGTTCTCAAACCGCAAAAGGATGGAGCAGTCATCGTCGAGCAATCGTCCCGGCACCACCGTTCCCAAGTCGGCCAAGAGCCGCGTCACACGCAGACCCGTTACAAATTCAGCGAGATGGAAAGCATGAACACCAATGTCGGCAATACAACCGCCAAGGCCGGCCCTTGCTGGGTCGACCCGCCACTCCGCCTGCTTTCCCAAAGCGTCGCCGGCAAGCCAGCCCTGCGGATATTCAACGACGACCTTGCGAATATCTCCGAGTTCGCCAGCCAGAATCCGAGCTCGCGCTTCGCGTACCAGCGGATAACCGGAATAGGTATATGCAACGCCAAGTGGAAGACCTGAGCTCAAAACGAGATCCCGCAACATTTTCGCCTCTTCCAGAGAAGTTGTAAGTGGCTTTTCGACAAAGACGGGAAGCCCTGCGGCTAGAGCCACCTGGGCCGCTTGGACATGATGGTGGTTAGGACTGACGATACTGACAAAGTCAATTCCGTCACTACGCGCCGCTTCCTGGGAAAACATGCTGTCCAAACTGGCATAGGCTCGCTCGGGCGCAATCCGATAATCCACTGCCGCATCGGCAGACCGCGCCGCGTCACTTGAAAAAACGCCTGCCACGAGCTCGATTTCTCGGTCAAGTTCGGCGGCGATCCGATGAACCGGACCAATAAACGCTCCTGCCCCGCCGCCGATCATTCCCATTCTCAGACGCCGCATAGCGAATTCCTTTTGTGACCTAAGAAACAAACGGCACCGAACAAGAAGAACAATAGAACCGAAATGATTATTGACGGGTTCATTGCGCGCTGTCCTTTAAACAAGAAGAGCCTGCACGTTGCGCAGCCCACGCCACGCCCTGCTCAAGAAGCGCTAGGTAACGATCATCCGAATACACCTCAGGTCTATGACCAATAGCAGAATAGAAAGATCGCCCTTTGCCGACGCAACGGGTCCATACAATCGGGTGGTCCTTGCCCATAGACAGAGGTGTCTCAACGAAAAGGCTGACGCCCGGCTTGTAAGTGTCTTCGTTTAGCGTCGCTACAATTTCAGCGCCGTCCAAACGAGGACTTTTGGCAAATGAATACCATTCGTCGTTCATTGTCCAATGCGGGCCAAGTTTTCTACCGATCCCGCTGGCCGAGGGCTCTATTACCACCTGTGCGTCCTGAAATTGCGGGTCATGGGGGTGTCCGATGAAACGCGCTCCAATCAACCTATCCGGATACCAGTCCCAGAAATATTCGGGGTCCCCGGCTGATCCGTGAATGCCCACAAATCCCCCGCCGTTTTCGATAAATGTGCGGAACGCCTTGCGTTGTGTTAGTGTCAAGACATCGCCACTGACGTTGTTCCAGACTACGACGTCAAATTGGCGAAGAACGGCGGGGTGCATGGCGCCACCCTTGTCAGTTACCGCGATCGCCCATCCATTGCGTCTGGCAAGGGCATTAAAAGCTGCCGTGGCAGCTGCCACCGAGGGGCTGTCTCGAAAGCCTGTTATTTTTTCAAACAACAGCACTCTTGTCTTGCCTTTAGAAAGCTTGAATTTGGGTCGGTCGTCATCGTACCGGGCGCATCGCGCTTCCTGGTCGGCGACCGTGACCGGAATGTTACCCAGTGCAGTATTCAAAGCAGTGATATTTGAAGATTTCAGCGCTGGGGACATGCCAATCACATTGCTGAGCTTCAGGATGGCGCTGAAAGTGGGCGCCTTTGTTCCGGACAGAAACGAAGGTATTTGTTGCATCGCACCCGGGGCCGATTTCTCTATGACGGCCTTAGCGGCGTCGCTCAGCATTATGTCAATAAGCGGACTTTCGATTGAAAACGGAGCATCCCGCATTGGACAGTCCAGTAATTTGGAAGAGCGCGCGTGGACCGGCGAGGCCAGACAGACACCAACGGCGGTTGTGATAACAGCCACCGAACGAAACCTCCGCGACCAACCATCCGTTTTCAGAAGCCGAGTCATATAACACCTTCCTTCATAAGCTTAACGGCATGGTCGGCGGCGCGCGCCGACAACGCCATATATGTCAGCGAGGGGTTTTGGCATCCGGAAGACGTCATTGCCGCGCCATCGGTGATGAACAGATTTGCTATTTCGTGCGATTGATTGAACCCGTTAACGACGGATGTGGTAGAATCGAGCCCCATTCGCGCGGTGCCCATTTCATGAATGCCAAGTCCCGGCTTCGCCGGCTCGCTTGTCTGCATGACCACGTTGGCACCGGCCGCCTCTAGCATCGCTTTGGCATCCGACTGGACATGCTTTATCATCGCTTTTTCGTTAGCACCATGCGCGCAATTGATATGCGGTATAGGAATCCCCCACTTGTCCGTCCTTGACGCATGAAGGGTTACCCGGTTGTTGGGGTTGGGGAGCATTTCCCCAAATCCAGCGAGAAACGCGGTCCATGGCCCGATCTGGCCTGCGCGTTGCTTGACTTCCGCACCTACCACGCCGGGCTGCATCGCGGTGCTACGCGCGCTCGACCGGCTGATGCCACCTTGGTACCCATAGCCCCGAATAAATCCCTCTGCGGGTTCGGTAATGTTACGGAAACGTGGCACATAAATGCCCGTGGGTCGGCGTCCCCGATAATATCGATCTTCCATGCCTGGGAAGATCGCAATGGTCACGAGACCGTAGACGTGGTCCATCAGGTTACGACCAACTTGATCAGACCCGTTTGCCAACCCGCGGGGGTTCGCGTCGGTTGCCGAGTTAAGCAAAATTTGTGCGCTACCGATGGTTGACGCGTTTAGGAAGAAAAGCTTCGCTTCATAGGTGCGGCCCTCCTTCGTCTGTGCATCGATCACCCGCACGCCTGTCGCGCGGCCAGTCTTGGCATCGTGAATTATTGAATGAACGATGGCATCGGTCACGATAGTAAGGTTGCCTGTCTTTTGCGCGGCAGGCAGCGACGAGGTAAGACTGGAGTGCATCGCTCCGTAGCTGCATCCGCGCTCGCAGATTGAACGGTTCTGACAGCTCGCGCGCCCGAGTTCTTCATGGTGCGGCTGAGCAACCGAAAGGTTCGCGGTGCGGCCGGATATAACCTTACGCCCGGCAAATTCCGCTTCAACGGCAGCTTTAAACTTTTTCTCCGCGTCGTTTAGCTCGAAGGCGGGAAGGAACTCGCCATCGGGAAGTTGCGGCAGGCCTTCCTTTGATCCAGCCACGCCAATGAAGCGTTCGATATGGTCGTACCAAGGCGCTAGGTCATTGTAGCGGATGGGCCAGTCGCAGCCATTGCCATCCTTGGCGTTAGCTTCAAGATCCATTTGGGATAGGCGATAGCTCTGGCGGCCCCACATTACCGACCGACCGCCTAGATTATCGCCTCTAATCCAGCTAAACGGCTTGCCGTCGGTCGTGGAATAGGGCTGCTCGCTGTCTTTTGGCCAAAACTTCTTGGTTGCCTCGCTAAAGGCATAGCATTCGCTTTGTACTGGATAATCTCGAGCGAGCTCGTCCTGCGGAACCTGCATGTTGTTGGGAAATTCCCAAGGCATCTGGTGGTCCATATAGTCCTTGGCTGGGTCGATGTGTTTGCCTCGCTCCAGAACAAGTACCTTAAGCCCCCGCTCGCAAAGTTCCTTGGCAGCGATTCCGCCGCTCATTCCCGAACCGATTACTATGGCATCAAAGGACATAAAATTTCCTCGGCTTAAAACGGGCCAAGCGACGCGAACGGACGCATGCCGGGCGTGACTTTAATGGACGGCTGCCACGTACCGGGGACGTGTTCGTACACCAGCTCAGATGTCAGGCCGACCTCGCTTGAGTAATGCAGATTTAGAACAAGCTGTTTGAGCTTATGGTAGCCAACGTCCAGAACCGACGGGATAGGCGAGAGGAAGGTGCCTCTGGGGGCACCCGGCTTAGGCTCTATTGGGGTAAGCGCCGCCTTATCGTGCCTCTGCAAAAGAGTAAGCCGTTCTTCGGCTGACAGTTCAGAAAAGGTGTTTCTCGTATTGCTCTGCGCGCTCTCTGCCAAACGGTCGAGTGCTCCAGAAAGCTCGGCTCGCGTGTCGTCAGATGCCCAGTCGGTGTACATCTTTGCCAGGCGTTTTGGCACGCCGGCTTGAACTGCTCCGGCCGTATCCGTTTGTGGAATCATAGTGTCGGCGAAAGATTCAAGCACGGCAAGCTGGGCATCGGAAAAACTCGCGCGTGCACTGGAACCTGGCATATATCCACAGCCAGCCACAACGCTCGCCCCCAGCGCCATCATGATGCCATGCAGCGCGCTCCTTCGGTTGATCTCGGCTGGTGTAAGCATCGCATTGTTTCTCTTTAGAACGTGGTCACTTGTTGTTCGTGGGGGCCTGCGCGGTTTGTATTAGCTTTTCATCATTGTTGAATGACGGGAAGGGCATGTAAGATATCCGAAGCTTCTGTTGCAGAGCTAGCTTGTGTTCGCCCTGCGGGAAGCCGCCCTCATACTCTGCTAGGATCATTGCTGGCGCACCAAACGCCCAGCGCCGGTCATATGCAGTTTCCATTTCATCCAAAGTCAGCGCCCCCTGCCCTTCATCAAAGCGGATCGCCGAACGCGCAAGTGGTTCACCATCGATGGAGACGACAAGATCTTCGATCATGGACAGGCCAAGGCCGCGATAATAGCCGAGCTTTGTTGTGAACGCGAAGCCGGTGGGGGCGTCTGCTGGACCGGTATTACGGACGCTAGCAGGATCAATGATGTATTTGTCGAACATTATGCCGCCTCCCTTACGCCATGCCGCACTTCTGCTTCAGACATCAGCCGCTCAAACATCACATGCTGACGTCGAACTTGTTCACGGCTGTCAACTTCGTGAACATCCTGAATCCATCGATTGCCTTCATATTCGCTGGATAGCGTGCCCTGCCAGCCGCAACGTACCAACTCGTCGATAACCTCGGCGTAGGCAATCGCCGGGTCCGTGCAATCGTCAGTCATCTCGTAGAACTTGGCTTGGATGTGGCGGAAATAGGGAGCATAATCGCCTAATCTCTTAGGATTGGCATAGGGCGCATGACGCAATGTCTCGGCCATAGCCACTTCAGCCTTGTTACCCTGCATCTTTACCGCGACTTCATAGATCGTATATTCGGCCATGATTTTTTCCTCGTGGCTGTCGACGATGAACTGCGCCACCTCGGCGCGAGCGCCCTGTCGCTCGAAACGCCCGCGGAACGCTGGAGGATAATGCTTCATGAAAATGCCCATGTCCGGAAGGATGCCTAGATGCTTGGTGCCAAGACGATCTGCCTCCTCGATCGTACGCAGGATCCATGCATGCTCCAGATGCCACGGAGCGTGAACCTCGACACCCATATGCACATCCAGTTCTTCGGCATAAGGGACGCATCGGCCCAGAATGTCGGGCCTGACGAAAACGAGCACCCGCATATTTTTTATGCCCAGTCGGTGGCATAACTCGAGATCGCGACGGATGCTGGCAATTTGCTCGTCGTCGGTCATCAGCCGGTCTTTGCGGCGTTTGGTGTCCAAGAACATGTCGTAGGCCGTGAAATGGCAGCCATGACGATCCAGCATGTCCTTCCAGTCTTGGATCTCGGCATCCGATAGATGCGGAAAGCCGGGCATGTTCTGTTCCGGAAGGATTTCGATACCTTTCGCGCCGATCGATGCAGCAAAGGCTACACAGTCTTCAACGGCCATCGTGCCAAGGAACATTTCCTCTTGAAACGAATAGAGGCTGACACCACGGCTTATTTTAGATGACAAGGTTTTGGCTCCTTCAGAATTTATATTGTTTAGGTATCACCCTCGCTTTCGTTGGGCGCCTGCCGGTGGTGGTTGTGACGGCGTCAGGCGGCTGTGCGCAGCCGCCTGACGCACTATGTTAGAAATCGAAACCGACGTTTAAACCGACCTGACGGACAGAGTTGAACCCAAAGAGATGGCCAAGACCGACACGACCCGCATTGGCCTCCGCCGGATCCGTACTAAGGTTCGTAGGCACCCGCTCATCAGTGCAGTTCCGGCAGAACAAAGACGCCCTCCAACCCGCTTTGCTCGTAACCCCAACGCTGAAGCCTATCAGCTGATGTCCTTTGAGCTGCGTGCCAGGCACTTGGTTGATGGTGAACCATTGCGAGGAGCGATGCGTGATATTGCCCTCGACAAAAGCATCAAGCGAAGCGCCCAAAGTCCAGTCGTAACGAACTTGGCCATTGGCAACGAGTTCTGGCGACACAGGAGTTCTTAGCCCGCCTGCGTTGAACTGACGACCAGTCGGCACGTTGCACGAAGGCAACGGCTGCCCGGGGTAGCATTCCGCTCCAGGAAAGTCGTTGAACTTGGAATCAAGCATTGTAGCCGAACCAGTCAAGGTTAGGCCGTCGGCCGGACGGACAATTGTCAAAAGTTCAAGTCCTTGGCTCGTTGCTGACGCCGCGTTTTGTACGAAACTTGTTCCGGCCACCGCGTTGAACGATGACACCTGCAGGTTGCGGAATTTGGAACGGAACGCCGTGAGATTGAGCAACACCGCACCGTCCATCCAGGTGGATTTAATTCCAACCTCAATGTTGCGGTTGATTTCTGGTTCCACCACAGGCGAAGCCACTGTTACAGGCAGAAGATCTGCAAACCCTGGTCCCTTATACCCTCGCGAATAGGTCGCATACATCATTACATCGCGTTGGAAGTTATACTGAGCACCTAGTTTGTAGCTAAAATCAGTATTTGCGGTTTGGGCGTTGAATACCCGACGTGGTCCACCGAGTGTGACGAAGTAGAAGCTGTTATTCTGGACAGCGTCTATTTTCAACTCATCGCGCGTGAGACGGCCGCCGGCGATCAGCTTGAGGTTGTCCGTAGCCTCGTAAGTGAACTGCCCGAAGGCCGCATAGCTTTTGCTATCTAATATATAGTCGCGGTCCTGACCAAGGAAGAAGACATTGCTGCGAGGACAGGCGGGTGGCGGACTGCCAATGTTTGTTGCACCCACACAAAAAGGAAAGGGCGTAAGTAAGTTCTGCGGGCGCAGGCTGTTGCCCCCTAGCTGCGCTTCAACATCCGTATCGGCGCTGAAATAGAATAGGCCAATTTGTCCGGTTAGACGGTTTTCTGAGGGCAACGCCAAGCGGAGTTCGTTGGTGAACTGGCTATATTGGGTGTCCGAGTAGTTCCGATCCGCGCCGTTGCTATTTGTATAATCTGTGTCAAAGTTTTGAACGCGGTCAGCTGCCTTCCAGGCAGTGGTATTGCTGATCTCAAAGCCTGAATCGAATGTATATCCTAGGGTTCCCTGAATGCCACCACGCTTAACGTCACGGAAGAATTCGCCGTTACCGCCTATCAACAAGTTATCATTGCTAGGAACGATGCCCAACGCTGCGTTCAGGGGATTTACGCCAGCGAGCGCAGAAAGACTGCGATACGGACGATCAAAATAGGTCGCAATGCCCTTTTCCTTGTTATAATCGCCGATTACATATAGCGAAAGGGCCTCGGTAAGATTGACCAAGTATTTGGCGCGGACGCCCCACTGATCTTGACCGAAGTCGCCCTTGCCACTTCCGACAAATTTCACCACTGGATCTTGGCTGGAATAGACCATATTTAGGCGAAGGGCCGAATTTTCCGAAACTGGAACGTTAAGCGTTCCCTGCCCGATAAAACCCGAGCCATTGCCTGGTGTGGTCGGACGATGCACGCCCTCAAGCTGAACGTTACCACCCAGCTCGCCAATTTCCGGTTTGTTGGTAACAATATTGAGTAGACCGGCTGATGCATTTTTACCGAACAGCATTCCCTGCGGTCCGCTGAGAACCTCCACGCGCGCGACGTCATAGAAAGCACCGACCGCGCCACCCAAAATTGAGTTGGCAAGGTTCACGTCGTCTTGCTGGATACCAACGCTCGATTCCAGCGTCTGTTGGAATGCAAGCGTTCCAATTCCGCGGACAGTGAAGTTGTTCTCGCCGCTGACTTGCAAACTTGGCGCGGCTTGGTTCAGCTGGCTGAGGTTGTTGACACCGAGCGTACGTAATGATTCCGCTGTTACGGCGGTCACG
>NZ_JBKBQV010000036.1:0-26426 GCF_046292425.1 Sphingorhabdus sp. | reverse complement strand
AAATGCTGGTGCAGAAAATACTGCAAATATTGCTGCGCCGAGTGCGAGACGGCTGACACCATGTCCAAAACTACATGCGGTGTTTAAGTGGAACTTGCCCATTATTCACTCCCCTAAATAGCTCCGTCCAGTTTTGCGCGAACGGTAGCCGGCTTCGTTGAGCATCCGGTCAAATTCCGAATGCATTTATGTTGATTGCAAATTGCGCCTGATCGCCCGAATTGACCAGAAATCCACATACGTATTCAAAATATGCAGGGGGCACTGTGGCGGATTAGCAACAACGTTGGGGCTAAAACTTTGAAACCAATCATGAATATATGACTGTTTCGTTTTGTTGCGCAGACTGTTCTTTCCCTCTACTTTGCGGTCTGGAGTTGGAAAGGCGCAGACCAAAGATGGCTATCAAAGCCACATCATTTGATATTGCCCAACTTGCGGGCGTGTCGCAGCCGACGGTGTCACGCGCATTGCGGGGAAGCCCTACGGTGTCCGAACAGACGCGATTGCGCATCGAAGCGATTGCCCAGCAGCTTAATTACAAGGTGGACAAGAACGCTTCAAATTTGCGGCTTCAGGAAACCCGCACCCTTGCCTTGCTGTTCTTTGAAGAGCCCTCGCCGGACGACACGGGAATAAACCCGTTTTTCCTGTCGATGCTCGGTTCGTTGACCCGCACCTGTGCCCTGCGCGGATATGACCTGCTCATTTCGTTCCAGCAGTTATCGGCCAACTGGCATGTGGACTATGAGGACAGCCGCAAGGCCGACGGGATTATCTTGCTCGGCTATGGCGATTATGAGCTGTACCGTGCCAAACTTGAGCAGCTCGTCGAGCAAGGTACCCATTTTGTACGCTGGGGGTTCGCGCAGGAGGGACAGCCCGGCACGACTATCGGATGCGATAACTTTCGCGGCGGGATAGATGCTGCGCGGCACCTGTTGCAGCATGGCCGCCGCCATATCGCTTTTCTGGGTGATGCCAGCAGCCACTATCCCGAGTTTCAGGACAGATATCGCGGCTCGTGCGAGGCGCAAGGCGGGGAGGGCATTGTCGCCAATCCAAGACTGCAATTTGACGCACTCAACTCACAAGAGGCCGGATATCAGGCGGCCATCGCGCTGATGGATGGCAAAGAGAAATTTGACGCGATTTTCGCGGCAAGTGACACAATTGCTATTGGTGCCATGCGCGCATTGCGCGAACGCGGTCTGGATATCCCGGATGATGTCGCAATCATCGGCTTTGATGACATTCCGGCAGCAAGCCTCACGCACCCCCCGCTTACAACAATTCAACAGGATTACCGTCTAGCCGGCGAAGTATTGGTCGACGGAGTTCTAAAGCAAATTCGTAATGAGCAGGTTCCGACCGCCGTGTTGCCAGCCAAGCTTATTGTGCGCAAATCCTGCGGCTCACACTAAAAGTCCCAGGCACCTTATACGTATGCGTAAACCGCAAACCCCCGCCTGAGCATTGCGGCGGCGATTATATTCTGTCAGCCTGAAAGCCATAAAAATATTCGGGAGAGAGTGATGGAAAAGCCGCGTCAAGGCTTTTGGGGGCTGTGGAATATCAGCTTTGGCTTTTTTGGGATACAGATCGGCTTCGCATTGCAGAACGCGAATATGTCCCGAATATTCCAGTCGCTTGGCGAAAGCCTCGACAATTTGACTGTCCTGTGGATCGCCGCGCCGCTCACGGGTTTGCTTGTGCAACCTGTAATCGGGCATATGAGTGACCGGACGTGGTTGGGACGGTTTGGTCGCCGACGTCCCTATTTTCTGGCGGGCGCACTCATGGCATCCCTGGCTCTGTTCATCATGCCTCTATCTCCTGTCTTATGGTTTGCAGCCGCCATGCTTTGGATACTCGATGCTTCCATCAACGTGTCGATGGAACCGTTCCGCGCATTTGTCGGGGATATGTTGCGCAAGGACCAACACACAGCGGGATATTCGCTGCAAACCGCATTCATTGGTGCCGGTGCGGTCGTGGGATCGATCTTCCCTTGGGCTCTTGATCAATTGGGTGTCGCAAACGAGGTTGCAGGTGGCGGTATACCCGATACGGTAAAATACAGCTTCTGGTTTGGCGGGCTTGTCTATCTGATATCTGTCTTATGGACCGTATTTACAACGCAGGAATATAGCCCCGACGAACTTCGCGCGTTCGATCCCGACGCAAACGATGAAGCGCAATCGACCGCAGACGCGCTGGCCACGCGTCCGATGACGAGCGCATTTGTCTGGATCGGCGGTGGGATAGTTGTAGCGGCCCTGGTCCTGCTGACAGGCCTCGAGAAAGAAATGTATCTGCTTGCTGCATTGTTGGTAGCTTATGGCGTAGCCAGCATTTTCGCCATTCACTTGGCCAAAAGCGGGCGCGGTGCCAACATGCTAGGTGACATCGTAGGCGACTTTTCGGGAATGCCGCCGATCATGAAAAAACTTGCGTTGACTCAGTTTTTTAGTTGGTCTGCCCTTTTCATCATGTGGATATACACGACGCCAGTGGTTGCCCAATATGCGTTCGGCTCAGGCGATCCTACGTCTGCCGCTTATAATGAAGGCGGTAATTGGGTAGGGATATTGTTCGCGGTTTATAACGGTGTCGCGGCTCTGGCTGCGTTGTTCCTGCTGCCAACTATGGCCCGACGTTTTGGCAAAGTGCGGACACATATGATCTGCCTGCTCGCGGGTGCGGCTGGTTTCGGATCGTTTCTGTTCATTCGGGATCCGCAGATGCTTTTGATCGCCGAAATCGGCATCGGCATCGCCTGGGCCTCCATTTTGGCTATGCCCTACGCCATTCTGGCGTCGAGCCTTCCGCAGCAAAAGCTGGGCATCTATATGGGGCTGTTCAATGTATTCATCGTCGTGCCACAGCTTTTGGTCGCGACAGCGATGGGCACGGTTCTGAAGCATTTTTTCCCGACTGAACCGATTTGGACCATGGCGTTTGCCGCAATTGTGATGACACTCGCGGCGTTAGCAATGCTGCGGGTGAAGGAAATATCAGGCTGAAGGCTGCTCTTGCGCTTTCATCTCCGCCTCAAGGCGGCGTGTGACCGCTTCTGGAGAGCTGGTGTACTTTGCAAGCCGTGAATAAATCAGGGGTATGAGTACTAATGTGATAAGCGTCGCAAGCGTCACGCCAAAGACAATGACGACGCCAATTGCCGACCGCGCTGCCCCGCCGGCACCACTGGCAATAGCCAAAGGTATTGCACCAAATACGGTCGCGATGGACGTCATCAGAATGGGCCGCAAGCGCCGCGTTGCAGCTTGCTGAATGGCCTCAATGATTTCAATACCGTCGTCGCGTAGCTGGTTTGCAAACTCGACGATTAAAATGCCGTTTTTGGCGGCGAGCCCCACAAGCATGACCACGCCAATCTGGCTATACAGATTCAGGGTCATGCCAGTGAGCGCAAGGCCAATTATGCCGCCACCAACCGCCAAAGGTACCGTCATAATGATGGTGGCCGGATGGACGAAGCTTTCAAACTGCGCGGCGAGCACAAGATAGACCAGCAGGATCGTCAGAATGAACACAACAACGATGGATCCGCCGGTTTCCTTGAAAGCCTGACTTTCCCCGCGATAGCCGACGGCCAGCACCTCGGGTGATGCAGCGGCCTGTTCTTCCAGAAAGGCTAAGGCTTGTCCCATGGAGTAACCCGGGGCGAGCCCACCTTGAAGCGTGATGGCACGCAGCTTGTTGAAGCGGCCCAAATCGCGGGCGCCAGCAGTCTCGGTATATTTGATGAGGTTAGCGAGCGACACCAACGATCCATCCCGTGTGCGGAGCTGGATTGCGGCAAGATTTTCTGCAGTGGCGCGGTCCTGCGCGTCGGCCTGTACAATGACCCGATATTCTTCCCCACGATCCAGATATGTCGACACACGTCGCGAACCCAATAAAGATTGCAATGCCTGACTCACATCGGCGACGGACACACCGAGATCACCTGCACGCGCGGTATCGACCTGAATTTCCATCTGTGGCTTGGTTTCCTTGTAATCGGAATCCATGTTTACGATGCCAGGATTGTCATTTGCAGCAGCCAAAATTCGGTCCCGCGCAGTGCTCAGGGATTCGTAGGTTGAACCGGCGATAACGAAATTGATTGGCTGACCCCGACCTCGTCCTAGGGAGGACCGCACTGAAGCGTTTCCGCGCACGGCCGGCAGCTCGGCGATGGCCTTATTGACTTGCGCAACGACATCTTCAGTTGTTTCGGTTCGCTCTTTCCATGGTTTCAAAAAGACGATGAATGTACCGCTATTGAAATCGTCGCTCGCCCCAAACCCGCCGGGGGTACGCTGAATGATGGATCTGACGGTGCCTTTGTCGAGCAGCTTCACGATCGGTTCTGATGCTTGAAGCATGTATTTGTCCATGGCTTCGAAGCCGGTGCCTTCGGGTGCCGAAATATTCGCGCTCAAAACGCCCACATCTTCCGCTGGCGCAAGTTCTGATTGCAGCGTTGTGAAGAGAAATCCGGCGAAAACCAGAAACCCAATGACGCCAAGCGAGGCAACCAATGGCTTGGCGATGACATGGGAAAGCAAGCTGGAATATCGCCCTTCAAGCCGCTGGAACTTATCGTCGACCCAGCTCGCAATCCGCCCGCGCTTTTCCTGCTTCAGCAGCTTCGAGCACAGCATAGGAGCCAGGCTGAGTGCGACAAATCCCGAAAAGGCGATGGCCGCAATCATCGCACCTGCCAGCTCACGGAACAGCAATCCGGTTTGGCCAGCCAGAAACATGACAGGCACAAACACAGCGCACACAACAATGGTTGTGGAGACGACGGCAAATGCCACCTGCCGCGTGCCTGTTACTGCGGCAACCAAAGGTGGTTCGCCTTGCTCAATGCGGTGATAGACGTTCTCAAGCACAACAATGGCGTCGTCCACGACAAGGCCAATGGCCAGAACCATCGCAAGCAGCGTCAACAGGTTGATCGAAAACCCCATAAACCAGAGCACGGCAAACGTCGCGAGCAGGCAAATTGGGACTGTAACCGCCGGGATAAGGGTCGCACGCCAGCTGCCCAAAAACAGGAAAATGACCAGCACAACGAGAGCCGCCGCTTCGGCGAGAGTGACCCACACGCTGCTGATAGCCTTGCTGATAAACAATGAGTCGTCGGACCCAACGGTAATCGTCATACCTTGCGGCAAGGTTGGTTTGATCTGCTCTGCGAGCGCCTTTGCACCTTCTGCGACGGCCAGGGTATTTGCACCTGATTGTCGGACAATGCCCATGCCAAGGGCAGACTGCCCGTTCAATCGAAACGCGGCGTAAGGATTTTCGGGGCCAGTTTCGACACGCGCCACGTCACCAAGCCGGGTCAGCGAACCGTCCTCACCTCGTGACACGATAAGTTGGCGGAACTCTGCTTCATCTCCGAAGGGGCGACTAACGCGAAGAGTAACGTTCTGATCGGTCGACTCAAGGCGTCCCGCAGGGAGTTCTACATTCTGGCTGCGCAATGCGTTTTCAATGTCGATTGGTGTCAGACCCAGCGCGGCCAAGCGATCGGGCTGAAGCCATATCCGCATGGATGGCCTTGCCTCTCCACCTACGAACACACGGGCAACGCCGTCTATCGATGAAAAGCGGTCAACCAGATTGCGGTCAACAAAGTCGCTAAGTTCAAGTCGTGACCAACCGGGTTTCGACACCACGAGAAACAATATTGGTGATGCATCTGCGTCCACCTTGCGCACTTCAGGTGGCAGCACTTCTTCTGGCAAGTCATCTGCGGCTCCGCCGACGCGGTCGCGTACATCGTTCGCAGCGCTGTCTACCGAGCGTCCGGGCGCGAATTCGATGGTAATGTCCGACTGTCCGTCGCGTGAACGGGACGTAATCGTCTGAATACCTTCAATACCTGCAAGCGAATTTTCCAGAACCTGCGTCACGCGTGACTCGACCACGGTTGCAGCTGCCCCCGTATATGATGTTCCAACCGAGACGATTGGCGGCTCAGTGTCCGGATATTCGCGAACGGGTAAGCTTAAAAATCCGACAACGCCGACAAGCACCATCAAGATGGCGATTACCGCTGCGAATACTGGTCTGCGGACAGAGATATCGGAGAGTGTCATGCCAGTCGGCCGTCAGCGCGCTGTTGCAGGCCCGCCGCCGGCTTTTGCAGGGCCAGTGCGCACAGTTGCGCCATCCGAAAGCTTGACGATGCCTTCGGTGACAATTTTGTCCCCAACATTAATGCCTTCGACCACCTCCACGAATTTCCCGTCTCGCGCCCCCGTTTTAACAGGGGTCCTCTTTACTTTAAGGTCGGTTCCGACAGTATATACAAAGCTGGTATCGCCTTCACGGACCAGGGATAGTTCAGGGACTGCGGGCGCCGTGCGTGTGTTGGACGTAATCGTAACAGATAAAAGCATTCCGGGTTTCAACATCGCGCTGCGGTTGGGCAGAATTGCACGCAACGTCACTGTGCGCGTTTGGGGGTTAATAACTGGGTCGATAGCTGTAATCTTGCCTGTCGCCAGATAATCAGGAAACGCAGCCGCCTTTGCGCTAATCTCCTGTCCAACCCGAACATTGGAAAGCATGGTTTCAGGCACGGTGAAGTCAAGTTTAATAGAACTGAGGTCGCTGACTACGGCAATCTCGTCCCCTGCACTAACGACTGCTCCCACGGATATCCGCCGAAGTGACACCTGGCCAGAGAAAGGCGCGCGCACCACGCGATCACCAATCGATGCACGTGCTTCATTCGCGACTGCCTTTGCCGCAGCGGCCGTCGCCGTCTGAGCCTCCAGGCTGGCATTCGTTGCAAACCCCCGCCGGTGCAGTTCGCTTATACGCGCAAGTTGCTGATCTGCCTCGCGGGAACGTGCCTGCGCGCTGGCTAGCGAAGCTGTTTCCTGCCCTTGTGCCAGAACAGCCAGCATTTGCCCTTTTTGGACATAATCGCCATCGGAAAAACCAAGTTGGGTAATTCGCTCTGTTACTGGCGCACGAACGGAAACCTGTTCATTCGCATTGGCTGTACCCACGGCCACATATCGGTCCGAAAACGCGTATGATGACGCCGCGCCGACCGTGACCAACGGTGTAGGGCGCTCACGTTTCTGATCTCCGCCGCTGCCACAAGCTGCAACATAAAACATCAACGATAAAATGATAGGCTTGCGCATTTTTCACCGGGTGGGGGAGGGTAGCAGAATAGCTGAATTTTACATTTAAACTGATCTTGTTCCAATCGGATAGTATTTTTCGACGAATGCAATCTTTCTGTTGGAAGACCGCTTGTTTCTAACAAATCTGCCCGGCGCATCGGCGTTGATAGACAAATTTCCCATTAATGCCGGATGATATGGTCAAAAGCTGACAGGCCAGCTTTCGTTCCTTCGCCCATCGCGACTATGATCTGCTTATACGGCACTGTCGTTACGTCGCCGGCGGCAAATATGCCGGGGATGTTGGTCGCGTTATGGGCGTCCACTTCAATTTCGCCGCGCGGCGACAATGTCAGCGGGCCCTTGAGCCATTCGGTATTCGGAACCAAACCGATTTGCACGAAAATGCCGTCGAGATCGATACGATGTGAATCGCCCGTCAGTCGATCAGTATACACCAGCGCTTGCACCTTTTCGCCGTCGCCAATTACTTCGGTGCTGAGGGCGGAGGTGATGATGTCGACATTGGGCAGGCTACGCAGCTTGTTCTGCAGCACGGCGTCGGCGCGAAGTTGCGAGTCAAATTCGATCAGCGTGACATGCGCGACAATGCCGGCAAGATCGATGGCCGCTTCGACGCCCGAATTTCCACCACCGATAACCGCCGTGCGTTTACCCTTATACAAAGGCCCATCACAATGCGGACAATAGGCAACGCCCTTGTTCCGGTATTCTTCCTCACCAGGGACACCCATCTGCCGCCAGCGTGCGCCAGTCGACAGGACAAGCGTGCGTGCCTTCAACGATGCGCCGCTTGTCAGCTTGATTTCGTGCAGTCCATCGGCTCCGGCGGGGATCAGTTCGGCCGCCGTCTGCAGATTCATGATATCAACATCATATTCTTTGACATGCTGTTCCAACTGGGCAGCAAGTTTCGGGCCTTCGGTGTGCTGGACCGAGATGAAGTTTTCGATGCCCATTGTGTCAAGCACTTGACCTCCAAAGCGCTCGGCTACCACGCCTGTGCGAATGCCTTTGCGGGCGGAATAAATGGCAGCTGCTGCGCCAGCGGGGCCGCCGCCAACAACCAGTACTTCAAATGGCTCCTTGGCTGCGATTTTCTCGGCCGCGCGGGCAATGGTACCTGTGTCCAGCTTGGCCATGATTTGCGACAGGTCCATCCGTCCCTGGCCGAACAGTTCGCCGTTCAAATAGATCGCTGGCACTGCCATGACCTTTCGTGATTCGACTTCATCACGGAACATTGCGCCGTCGATGGCCACATGGCTTACGCTTGGGTTCAATGCCGCCATGATGTTGAGCGCCTGAATGACGTCAGGGCAGTTCTGACATGACAGCGAGAAGAATGTTTCGAAGCGGTAGTCACCCTCCAGCGCCTTCACGGCATCCAACAATTCCGCCTCTTCTTTTGGCGGGTGACCGCCCATATGCAGCAGCGCCAGCACTAGCGAGGTGAACTCATGCCCGAGCGGAAGGCCAGCAAAATGCGTTTCTGCCGTGCCATCCGCGCGGCGAATGGCAAAGGAAGGTGTCCGGTCGGCATGACCGTCATAGCGGGCCGTCAACAGGTGCGATTGCTCGGCGACCGTTTGTACCAGAGTACGCATCTCAGCCGACTTCGGACTGTCGTCTAACGTAGCCACGAGTTCGACGGGCGTGCGAAGGTTCGACAAGTAGGTCTTCAGCTGGGCAGTTGTAGCAGCATCAAGCATTGGGGAGAGCCTTTTTCAAGCAAGCGTAGTCAAACCGCGAGCGAACCGCGGCTTTCAGATAAACGGTATATCGGGTGCCACGCAGGTAACGCGGCACCCGGATTTCGGATTCAGATTTTACCCACGAGGTCGATTGAAGGTGCAAGTGTTTCGCTGCCTTCTTCCCACTTTGCAGGGCAAACCTGACCGGGGTGCTCGCGCACATAAATGGCTGCCTTGATCTTGCGGACGAGTTCAACTGCATTACGGCCAACGCCTTCGCAGGTGATTTCCATGACTTGGATAACGCCGTCTGGATCCACGACAAAAGTTGCACGGTCTGCAAGGCCTTGGCCTTCGCGCAGCACGCCGAAATTGTTGCTAATCACATGGTTCTGGTCACCCAGCATGTGGAAGTTGATTTTGCCAATCGCTGGCGAGCTGTCGTGCCATGCTTTGTGGCTGAAATGCGTATCTGTCGATACCGAATATACTTCGACGCCCATGGCTTGCAGGTCGTTATACTGGTCAGCCAAATCTTCCAGCTCGGTTGGGCAGACAAAGGTAAAGTCCGCAGGATAGAAGAAGAAAACAGCCCATTTGCCCTTAACGTCGGTGTCCGAAACTTCGACAAACTTGCCTGCTTTGTACGATTGCGCGGTGAACGGCTTAATGCTTGTACCAATGATACCCATGTAAGTTACCCTTATTCAGTGGAGAGGTTAATTGACTATGGCGTCTGAACACGAATTTCTTCATTTAGTCCAGCGAGCCTTTTTACAATGACTAATCGTTTTTGTCGATAATTGATGCGTCGGTATTTCGTGAAGGTGTCATGTCTAACTATCTCAGATATAACGGGTCAACATCGTGTTAACGTCAACCCGAGCCTTTAAACGGCTGGCCAGCAGGAATACTCCACCCAGCTTCCGTTGAACGAATAACGTGTCCGACGGCGGTATGTGCCAGTTGCTACGATCTGCGGCGATTGTCATGCCTTCGTCGCGCATGTGGTTCACAAAATCCGTGCGGCTGAAATCAAAAGGCCCAGGCAACTGGATCATGTTAATCGCCGTTTCGATAAGCCTGTCGATTTCGCCGGGGTTTTGGGTTGCCGTCTGTGCATTCATGAAGCCAATGTCCAGCACCGTCGCTAATACACCCTTTTTGTCGCCCGCCAGACCCATGTTAATGAGCCTTCGATACTGCGTAGGAATATTTTCAGGCAATGCGCGGGTGGCGCCGAAGTCTAGCAACACTACCTGCCGCGTAACAGGATCATAACGGTAATTTGCAAAATTGGGGTCAGTTTGCATCAGGCGGAATTCAAACAATTCGCGTAACACGAGTTCAATCAGCAGCGTCATGATCCGGTCGCGCTCGGACTGCGGCGCACTGGCCATGGATTCGATGGCAACGCCTTCGATGAACGACATGGCCAGCACGTTCTTGCCGCTAAGCGGAGCGTAAAACGCTGGCACGGCAAATTCCGCATCATCCGCGAGCAACAAACCAAATTGCCTTAGATAATGGCCTTCGCGCGCATAATCGGCCTCCTCGTGCAGCTGTCGTTTCGCTTCTGCCAGTAAGGAAGTGATATCGAGCGTCTTTGGAAGCACGTTGGAAAGCCGCAATAACGCAGCAACGTTGTCGACATCGCTATCGATGCTTCGACGGACGCCCGGATATTGGACCTTGATGGCTAAGTCCTTATTATCACGCGTCAACGCACGGTGAACTTGCCCAATGGACGCAGCAGCGACGGGCTCATCATCAAAGCGCATAAATTTGTCGCGCCAGTTCTTTCCCCAGTGCCGTGTGAGCACCATGTTCAACTGCGCAGGGGGCATATGTTGGGCATCGGCCCGCAATCTTGCGAAAATATCGGTAAGCTCGGGCGGCAGAAAGTCGCCCGTGTCCATCGAAATAAGCTGTCCGAGCTTCATAGCGGCGCCGCGCATCTGTCCCAGTTGCAGCGTAACCCGCAAGGCATTTGCAGGTGTCATCAACAGGTCACCCACCGTTGGCCGATGCCCGGCGGCAAGCTGTTTGGCGCCATCGAGCAACATGCTGCCAGCAATTCCCGAGGCCATATTGCCAAAGCGCGCGATACGGGAAAGTCGTCCGCTAGGGACGCGCAGTCCTTTGGACGTAAATGGATCAGGGGGCATGAAATGGTGCTCGCGAAAGACGGTAATTTATAAATGTGGTGTCTATTGCCTTTCGGCAAGTCAAACTGCCGCAACTTTTAAACGCATCCGTTGTTCATCCTTGGTTCTACTTCGGAATGGCACTTGTAGATACAGAGCAGCTCGTGCAGTTATCGCAAACTGGGATGATGCAGCAATAAGAGGAAATGGCATGAAAATCCGGTCGTTAAATAGCATCATTCTCATTCTAGCCGTGGGTGTTTCTGCCTGTGGCGGTGGCGGAAGTGATTCCGGCGGTGGATCGGTTACTATCCCTCCGATAACAGCCACACCACCGCCTCCACCTCCACCGACAACAACAAGCTGTAGTTTGACCAATCGCCAGAACTTCGCGGCTTCGGTGCTGAACGAATGGTATCTGTTCCCCGAGACTCTGCCAGCCTCGTTGAGCCCGGCACCTTACGGCACGGTTCAAGCTTATATCGATGCTTTAACTGCCACCGCTCGAGGGCAAGGTCGGGACCGGTTCTTTACATATGTAACGTCCATTCAAGAGGAAAACGCGTTTTACTCGTCCGGCGCCTCCGCAGGGTTTGGCATACGGCTCGCATTTCAGGGAACCCGTCTATTTGTGATCGAGTCGTTTGAAGGCGCGCCAGCGCTGGCAGCAGGCATTGACCGTGGCACTGAAATTCTTGCGATTGGTACAGACTCTTCGAATTTGGTGGCGGTGGCTGATATTCTCGCTTCCCAAGGTTCCGCAGGAGTCACCAACGCATTGGGCCCAAACACTGTCGGTACCAGCAGGGTGCTTCGGATCGCCGACGCCTCCGGTACGCGCAATGTGACCGTCAGCAAGACCGAGTACAACATTGCCCCGCTCTCATCGCGCTACGGTGTAAAAGTGCTCGACAACGGAGGCCAGCGCGTCGGATATATTAATATGCGCACCTTTATCTCGACGGCAGATAATCAACTTCGCACAGCATTTGCCGATTTCCGAGCGCAGGGTATTACAAATTTTGTCATCGATTTCCGCTACAATGGCGGGGGTCTGGTCTCCACAGCCGAGCTGATGGGCGATTTGCTTGGTGGTAACCGTTTCACCAGCGACGTTTTTTCTGTTACCCGTTTCCGCGCCTCCAAGGCGTCAAATAACGAAACGCGGCGTTTTACACCACAGCCACAATCCGTTTCGCCTGTGAAGATCGCGTTTATCTCGACCAACGCCACTGCCTCGGCCAGCGAGCTGGTTATGGCCAGCTTCGTGCCATATCTTGGGGTTAACGCCGCTTTGGTTGGCAGCAACAGTTTTGGCAAGCCCGTTGGACAAATCGCCGTGGACCAAACCGCCTGTGACGATCGTATCCGGGTCGTTGCCTTTGCCAAAGAAAACGCGTCGGGGCAGGGTGATTATTATTCTGGCTTGGCTGGGACGATGCGGTCGACCTGCGCTGCGCCTGACGACATCACCCGTGCGCTGGGGGACCCACAAGAAGCATCGCTACGCACCGCGCTGGATTTCGTGGCCGGGCGCAGTTGCACCCCTGTTGCATTGGCCCAAACCGCGCAAGGCACTTCGTCCGGCACTGAACGCCGCGTTTTGCCAGCCCCGGTAGACGCCAGTACGTCGCAGCGCGAAGTACCGGGATCGTTCTAACGCGGTTCGCAGTTGTAACGGAAATCTGGGTCTGACAGGTGCCTTGTTGAAGGCGTCTGTTCATCAATATTTCCCATCGACTTTCCTTGCGCGCAATGTCACGGCTTTGTCGCACCTTTATTTTGAATTCAAGGTGTGACAACAGCTTACAGATATCGAATACCGAAACGGTATCGTCGCGGGAAGGGATGTTAATGGATAATGATATTTTCGAGCAGTTCATCGAGCAGCTCCAGCGCTACGTCCGCGAGCGCTTGATTCCAGCTGAAAAACAAATTCTGGAAACCGATAATATTCCTGATGCGATTGTCGCCGAAATGCGGGAAATGGGCTTATTCGGTTTAACAATGCCGTTAGAATATGGCGGCTCTGGCATGAATATCCAGCAATATGTCCGGACGATCCGCGAGTTGAGTTATGCCATGCCCTGCTATCGGTCAATAACGTCGATTAACATCGGTATGGTGTGTTCAGCATTTAAAAACGGTGCCACAGAAGCACAAAAAGCGGAATGGTTGCCTCGGTTGGCTGCAGGCGAAATTGCGTCTTTCGGTCTTACCGAACCGGGTTCCGGATCCGATTCCGCTGCCATGCAGACCAGCGCAGTGAAATCAGGCAATGGCTGGGTATTGAATGGCACTAAGCGCTATATCACGAACGCGCCTTTCGCGAATGTCGCGTTAATTATGGCACGCACCAGCAAAGAAGCTTTGCCAAAGAACGCACATGTTTCTGCGTTCATCGTGCCAATGGATACGCCCGGCATTTCCGTAGGCAAGTCCGACAAGAAAATGGGACAAGCCGGAAGCCATATCGCCGATATCATTATGGAAGATGTCAAATTGCCTGCGGACGCAATATTGGGCGGAGAAGAAGGCAAGGGTTTCGCTTTTGCTATGAAGAGCCTTGATAACGGCCGTTTGTCGATTGGCGCTGCCGCGACCGGCTACGCCCGCCGTGCCCTCGACAGCGCGCTGCGATATGCCAATGAACGCAAAGCGTTTGGCGAGCCCATCGCGAATTTCCAGCTTATCCAGCAAATGCTCGCCGACAGCGACATTGAAATTTATGCCGCCGAAGCGATGCTTGAAGATGCCGCGCGCCGTGCCGATGCTGGAGAGAATGTCCTGCGCAAGGCTGCTGCGGTGAAAGTCTTTGCAAGCGAAATGTGTGGCCGGGTTGTTGATCGCGTCGTCCAGATTTATGGGGGCGCTGGCTATCTTGCGGAATATGATGCCGAGCGCTTTTATCGCGATGCACGTATCTACCGCATTTATGAAGGCACAACGCAAATCCTTCAGCTTCAGATTGCCAAACATATGCTGCGTGACTGGGCTGCCCAATCCTGATGGCTGCGGCGTGACGCATGTATAACTTGCTGGATGGTCTCCGGATTATCGAAGCGTCGTCCTTCGTCGCTTCGCCAACAGCCGGGCTATATTGCGCGCAATTCGGTGCAGAGGTCATTCGCGTAGACCAGATTGGAGGCGGACCTGACTACCATCGGTGGCCAGTCACGGATGCTAAGGACTCATTATATTGGGAAAATCTGAATCGCGCTAAAAAGTCCGTTGCCTTGGATTTAGCAAGTCCCAAGGGACGTGAGATGCTGCAGGAATTGGTGCGGGCGACTGGTCAATTTATTACCAATTTTCCCGCTGACGGATTTCTCTCGCACGCGAAGTTGGCCGAGCGACGCGCGGACCTCGTAACCGTCCGGATCATGGGCTGGGCCGATGGTGCTCCTGCGCTGGATTACACCGTAAACAACGCCGTGGGCTATCCGCTGATCACGGGCCAGGGACCAGAACCAGTTAATCATGTCTTGCCCGCTTGGGACCTTTTAACTGGCGCTTACGCTGCGTTTGCAATGCTTGCCGCTATTCGCAAACGGGAGCAGACCGGGATAGGCAGCGAAGTGCGGATTCCGTTGTCAGATGTTGCCATCGGCACGGCAGCAAATCTGGGAGGCCTTGCCGAAGTTCTGCATAACAACGCCGATCGCCCCCGTCTTGGCAACGCGGTTTACGGCCTGTTTGGACGGGATTTCGTGACCAAGGACAGCGTGCGCACAATGATTGTGGTGGTTACGCATCGCCAATGGGCCAATTTGGTCGCGGCTCTTGGTTTAAGAAGCGCAGTTGAAGCTGTGGAGACACAAGAAGGCGTCAGTTTCGCTGCGGATGATGGCCTGCGCTTTGAGCATCGCCGTGGACTTTTTCCTTTGTTTGAAAAGGCCATTGGCGCGCTTTCCTATGACCAGATGGAAGCGAAGCTTGATGAAGCCGGTGTCGTCCATTCCGCCTATCGAACAATGTGGGAAGCTGCGCACAATCCGCGTTTGGTCGGCGATAATCCAATCTTCAGCGCGTGCAGCGCGAACCCGTCAGGCTTTGCTTATCCTGCCGCAGGCGCCTTGGGAACGATTCCGCAAATGGAACGGAGCGATGCGAAGCCCGCGCCGCGCAATGGTCAGCATAGCGAAGAGATATTGAGCACTGCGCTTGGCTTATCGTCGGGCGAAATCGCCCGTTTAATTGACTCTGGAACTGTAGGAATTGCAAAATGACCAAACTTCGCCGCGCAGCCATAGTTGCCCCGATCCGCACACCCGTCGGTAAATTTGGCGGTGCGCTCGCGTCACTAAACGCAGGGCAATTGGGCGGCATCATCCTCAAGGCGCTCATGGAGCGGACGAAGATCGACCCCGCGCGAGTGGGTGATGTCGTATTTGCGCAAGGCTATGGCAGTGGAGAGGCACCGTGCATCGGGCACTGGGCGTGGCTGGCCGCTGGCCTTCCGATTGAGGTGCCCGGCTATCAACTGGACCGACGCTGCGGCTCTGGCCTGCAAGCGATTGCGAACGCCGCAATGATGATCCAGACAGGCGTCAGCGACGTTGTGGTGGCTGGTGGGTGTGAAAGCATGTCCAATGTTGAACATTATACTACAGACATCCGCAAAGGGGTTCGTGCAGGTAATCTGACCTTGCATGACCGGCTGACGCGTGGGCGCGTCATGAGTCAGCCCGAGGATCGCTTTGGCCCGATAAGCGGCATGATTGAGACCGCGGAAAATCTGGCGAAAGATTATAATATCACTCGTGAGGCCTGCGACGCCTATGCCGCGCGTTCGCATCAGCGTGCCGCTGCAGCGTGGGCCAATGGTCTGTTTGACGATGAACTTGTGCCTATCCACGTCGTACAGAAAAAGGGCGATCCTATCGTGTTCGACCACGATGAAGGCTATCGCGCGGATGCAACTGCTGAAACACTGGGGGCTCTGCGGCCGCTTGAAGGTGGCGTCGTTACCGCAGGCAACGCAAGCCAGCAAAACGATGCGGCAGCCGCATGCTTGGTTGTGGCAGAGGACAAACTTGAGGAACTCGGTTTGGAACCAATTGCCTATTTCCACAGCTGGGCAGCAGCGGGCTGCGAACCTTCACGCATGGGATATGGCCCCGTTCCCGCCACTGAGCGCCTGTTCGCGCGCAATGGACTAAGCTGGAATGATATTGGTCTCATAGAATTAAACGAGGCGTTCGCGCCGCAGGTGCTTTCCTGTCTGAAGGGTTGGGGCTGGTCCGACGATGATGGCCGACATGAAATGCTGAACGTCAATGGTTCTGGCATCTCTCTTGGTCATCCTATTGGCGCGACCGGAGGGCGCATCTTGGCGAACCTGACGCGTGAAATGCATCGCCGCGATGTTCGCTATGGCCTAGAGACTATGTGCATTGGGGGCGGTCAGGGGATTGCGGCAGTATTCGAGCGCGCGTGAATTTCGGCGAAGCTCTGCTTGCCGTTGAGGGCTATCGTGACGCGGCGAATGCGGCGCTGGCGCTGCGATTGGCAAAGCGATCCATTGATTCAGACCAACGTGCCGCTCACGGTTTTGCTTGGGTTGCGACCAGCGTGGCCGCGCTTGAAGCTGTCCGCGACTGGCTTGTCAGCAATGACGGCGGAACGCAGCTGGACCAGAAGGTGGCAACACTCATTTTTGCGGAAACCCTGGGGCAACTCACTGGCGGACTGCCAATGGGGCAGAACGAAATTTTTCGCCCGGTCGATTTGGGAGTTGTAGCCGCTGCGCAAGCGCTCGCGCAAAATTGTGCCGATTGGTATGAGAGCGACCAATCTGCAACGCGCGCGGCTGTAGCGCAGGCGCTGGCAGATGGGCAGATGCCGAGCGAGCGACTTCATAACGCTGAACTGGACGCCATCCGCGATCAATACCGGCGATTCACGAACAGGGAGATACTTCCGCACGCGCATCGGTGGCATCTCGCCAACGACCTGATCCCTGACGAAACCATTGCACAAATGACAGCGCTGGGAACTTTCGGCCTTTGTATAGCGGAGGAATATGGCGGTTTGGGTTTGTCCAAGCTCGTTATGTGCGTTGTCACTGAAGAGCTATCCCGCGGCTGGATCGGCGCAGGTTCGCTGAGCACAAGGTCCGAGATAGCTGGTGAATTAATCTCCACCAGCGGGACAATGGCACAAAAAGCGCAATGGTTCCCCAAGATTGCGAACGGCGAGATATTGCCAGCGGCCGTTTTTACAGAACCTGATACAGGCTCAGATTTGGGTGCGTTGCAGACACGGGCAAAACGGGAAAATGGGCATTGGGTGATCAATGGATCGAAAACCTGGATCACTCACGCAAGCCGCTCCGACCTCATGACGATGCTTGTCCGCACCACACCCGATGTCAAAGGCTATGCAGGCCTGTCGATGCTCTTGGTGCCGAAGCCGCGCGGAACACAATCTGACCTATTTCCGGCTGCGGAAATGTCGGGGAGTGAGATTGAAGTACTCGGATACCGGGGAATGCGCGAATATGCCCTGCAATTTGACGGCATGATTGCCCCAGCCGACGCACTTTTGGGCGGAGAAGAAGGGCAAGGCTTCAAACAACTCATGCGCACCTTTGAAGGCGCGCGTATTCAAACTGCCGCACGCGCTGTAGGTGTTGCAAAACGTGCCTTGGAGCTTGGGTTAAGCTATGCTGTCAGTCGCAAGCAGTTTGGGACAGCGATTATTGGCTTTCCTCGGGTGGCTGATAAACTTGCAATGAGCCTAGCTGATTTCGTCATGTCGCGTGAACTGACTTATGCCGCTGCACGAACCAAAGACTCTGGCAAAAGATGTGACATTGAAGCTGGCATGGCCAAGCTGCTCGCCGCGCGCGCTTCGTGGAGCAATGCCGATGCCGCGCTGCAGATTCACGGCGGCAATGGCTATGCGCTGGAATATGAGATCAGCCGGGTGCTGTGCGACGCGCGTATTTTGAATATCTTCGAAGGAGCAGCAGAAATACAGGCACAGGTCATTGCCAAGGGCCTCATCGAAGGACGGAATTGATGGGAGAATGGAACGCATGGATTGGTCGCGAAGAGGTGCGGACAGATCGCATCGGCGATGGGCTGGTCTCGCGCTGGCTTGCAACATTTGATCGCGATGTGCCCGAGAGTGACTTCGTTCCACAGGGTCTCCACTGGTGTTTGTGCCCGCCGGACGCAGCCACTGCCCGACTTGGTCCTGACGGGCATCCATTGCGTGATGACAGCACCGTGAGTTTCCTTCCGCCTGTCCCGCTACCCCGCCGGATGTGGGCGTCCAGCAAAGTGGAATTTCTCACGCCTCTGCGCATTGGGGAAACGGTCTCCCGCACTTCGCGCATCCAATCCATCACGGAAAAGTCCGGTGGGTCCGGCCAGTTGGTATTTGTCGATGTGGCACACGAGATCAGCGGCGAAGCTGGACCGGCGCTCCGCGAGGTGCAAAGCATTGTATATCGCGATGCTTCAGGGCCGGACGCACCTTTGTCGCCCCCCGAAACAGGTGCTGAATACTTCAATGCAAGTGGCTGGACGAGCCACATCACACACATCCCGAGCGCGCCATTGTTGTTTCGCTACTCCGCGTTGACCTTTAACAGTCACCGAATCCATTACGATCTGCCTTATGCGCAGGGCGAAGAACGCTATCGCGGGCTGGTTGTCCATGGCCCGCTCACCGCGACATTATTGCTTGATCTTGCGCGCCGCGAACTCGGCGATAACGCTTTAGCCAGCTTCGATTTCCGGGGCCTTTCACCCGCTATATGTGACGAGGCCCTGCATCTTGTTATGCGTGCGCAAGGTGGCGCAATAGAATTGGCCGCTTTCGCTGGTGACGGTCGGCAAGTCATGGCCGCCATCTCTCGACGGAAAGTTTGATATGACAGATAGCGAAAACATCACCGAAATACGCCGCGCAGTCCAAGCTTTATGCGCAGAATTTCCTGGTGAATATTGGCGCACAAAGGACAGCGCTCGCGCTTATCCCGACGAATTTGTTGATGCGCTGACTAAGAAGGGTTTTCTCGCAGCCCTTATTCCTGAAATTTACGGCGGATCTGGCCTTAATCTGGACGCCGCAGCAGTGATCATGGAAGAGATTCAGGCTTCCGGCTGTAATGGCGCATCAGCGCATGCACAGACGTACATTATGAATACGCTGCTGAAATATGGCAGTGCGGAGCAAAAGCAGGAATATCTACCCCGTATCGCCAGCGGCGAACTGCGGTTGCAGGCATTTGGTGTTTCGGAACCAACGAGTGGCACTGACACGCTTTCCTTGCGGACGGTCGCTATGCGGGATGGCGACGAATATATCATCAACGGCCAGAAAATCTGGACCAGCCGCGCCGAACATTCCGACCTGATGCTCTTGCTAGCACGCACGACGCCGCGCGAGGCGGCTGCAACGAAAACCGAAGGATTATCCATTTTTCTTGTCGATATGCGCGAGGTCGTTGGCAAGGGTATGACCATCAAGCCAATCCGGACAATGATGAACCATTCGACAACCGAAATTTTTTTCGACGATATGCGAATTCCCGCGTCTGCACTGATCGGCGAAGAGGGCAAGGGTTTCCGCTACATTCTATCCGGTATGAATGCCGAACGGATATTGATTGCTGCGGAATGTATTGGTGACGCCAAATGGTTTATCAGAAAAGCGACCGAATATGCAAATGAACGCAATGTATTCGGGCGGGCCATCGGGCAGAACCAAGGCGTCCAGTTTCCTATAGCGCGATGCTATGCGCAAATGTGCGCAGCCGAATTGATGGTCCATCATGCGGCGCAGGTTTTCGATGCCGGCGGTAACCCAGGTGCGCAGGCCAATATGGCGAAATTGCTCGCCTCCGAAGCAAGCTGGGCGGCGGCCGACATGTGCGTTCAAACGCACGGCGGCTTCGGCTTTGCTGAGGAATATGATGTGGAACGCAAGTTCCGTGAGGCTCGTCTCTATACCGTTGCCCCGATCAGCACCAATTTAATCCTGAGCTACCTCGCCGAACATGTGCTTGGCCTGCCGCGAAGTTATTGAGAGGATATGACCCGTGAATTTCGAACTCGCTGAAGAACATCGGATGTTACAAGATCTGGTCCGCAAGTTTGTGGACTCCCAACTGATGCCGCTGGAAAGCGAAGTGCTGGCCCGCGAAACTGCGGGTAAAGGCAGCTATCTCACGAAGGAAGAGCAGGCTGCTGTTGACGCGGTTTCCAAAGAGCTTGGTCTTTGGGGGCTGGATGCGCCTGAAGAAGTAGGCGGAATGAATCTGCCGATGATTGCAATGGTCGGGGTAGGCGAGGAGCTTGGCCGGACGGTCACGCCATATACCCTTCCCCCGGACTCACCCAACCTGCGGATGATGATGGCTGCCGCCGATGAGAAACAGCGTGCGCATTATCTCGCGCCTTATGTACGCGGAGATACCATTTCCGCGATTGGCATTTCGGAGCCGGGGGCTGGCGCAGACCCCCAATTAATGAAAACGACTGCGGTGCAGGATGGCGACGACTGGATCATCAACGGTCGCAAGATCTGGATTACCAAGGCCGATGAGGCCGACTTCACCATATTAATGGCCGTTACTGACAAAAACGCAGAAGGCCGAAATGGCATGTCGGCGTTCTTGGTTGATCGCGACACGCCGGGTTTTAACGTCTTGCGCAAAATTCCGATGATTGACGGCACGGCGACCTACGAGATTGCACTAGACGATTGCAGGGTTCCGGGATGGAAACTGCTCGGTAAGCGCGGGCAGGGGTTCCTGCCGATGCAAGTGCGTCTGGGCACAAGGCGGATTGAAATGGCGTCATGGTCTATTGGCATGGCGCAGCGGGCGCTTGATATGATGATCGAATATGCGCCGCAGCGGGTCACATTTGGAAAACCCTTGTCGTCACGCCAGACGGTGCAGAACTGGGTATCCGACGCAGCAACGCGTATTCATGCCATGCGCTTGATGACCTATGATTGCGCCTGGAAAATGGATGAAGGGCGCGACACCAGACAGGAAATCTCGATGATCAAATCCTATTGCACCGAATCTGCCTATGACATTGTTGATCATGCCATGCAGATGTTTGGTGGCATGGGAATGACTCGTGAAATGCCGCTTTATTTGCTGTCGAACAAGCTGCGCACCATGCGAATATACGACGGGCCAAGTGAAATTCACAACTGGGTAGTGGCGCGCGACTTGCTTGGGACGCGCGACTGAACTAGCCGACATGAAAACAACACGCCACAGGAGGGCGCGTAACTATGACCTATGAGACCATTACCTTGGATGTTGCCGACAAGATTGCGACCATCACCCTCAACCGCCCCGAGCGCATGAATGCATGTTCGCTTGAAATGGCGGGCGAGATAAATGACGCGGTTTCCAACAGTCTGGACGATGCACGATGCCTTGTGATTACAGGGGCTGGACGCGGCTTTTGTTCGGGCGCAGATCTTTCAGCGCGCGGGGATCGCTCAGTCGCACGCGGCGAGGGCAGCTATATCGCGCTTACACGGCACTATAACCCGCTGATGATGAACCTAGCGCGTTTGAATATACCCATTGTGACCGCCATCAACGGCGCAGCCGCAGGGGTTGGATGCTCGATAGGCTTATGCGGCGATTTCGTCATCGCAGGCAAATCGGGTTATTTCCTTCAAGCGTTCGTCAACATCGGGCTGGTGCCCGACGGCGGTGCATCATGGATGCTGCCTCGCCTCGTCGGTAAAGCCCGCGCCACTGAGATGATGATGCTCGGGGAAAAGATCAGCGGCGAAAAGGCAGCCGATTGGGGAATGATCTATAAATGTGTCGATGATGAAATGCTGCAAGCAGAGGCCCGGCTCCTGGCTACGCGATTGGCCAATGGTCCAACCGTTGCTTTCGCTGTCATGCGCAAAAACATCCTGACCGCGCTCGAAAACTCCTATGCCGAACAATTGCTAGCAGAAGCGGAAGGCCAACGGATCGCGGGTAGCTCCACTGACGCAGCCGAGGGCACGAAAGCGTTCGTAGAAAAGCGCAAGGCGGCGTTCACGGGGCAATGAAGACGGTCTGACCCACAATAACGCAGCAAGAACCTATGTTTCACCTTTTCCTGATCTGCAAACTAACAGGAAGCTGTTGATTCTTGCGACTTGTCGGAACTGCGAAGGACACCACGTTGATGGACTTGCTCGCTTAAAAAGCCACCGCTTCGGGGTGTATGCGGGTGGGTACATCGCCATAATGCCATTTGCACAAGCGCAGTGAACGATCTCGCGGCGTTCCTTATCAATGCAGCAACGCTCGCCGGTCCAGTGGTTTCGTTGGCGCTGGCATAATTGCTACAGAAAAGGAGATTTTGCAGTTAAGCTTTGACTGCGCCGTTGATGGCAAGTTTTGGAGAAATGAAAATTGCCTAACCCGCTACATTCCAACCCCATTGTTGTAGAGAATGTGGCTACCCCTGACCCGCAATTTTTTGTGCAGGGACTGTAGCTTCAGGCTTGTCCCGGCTTACACTTATAGCAAACGTCGCAAGGACAAATATGGGCACCATGACCAAAGCTATAACGACAAAACCATTGTGAAGGGCATTGCGCGGCAGATTTGCCGGATCTGTTCGAAAGTCGTACCAGCAATTGCTACATACTTTGGTTTTGACGTGCACCGATTCAGCGCAATGCGGGCATTTTTTTAAGTAAGTCAAAATCGCCTCCCACTGTGTATTGCAGTATTCTTGGCGACCTCAGCTTGTGAGAATATCATTAACCATCTTTTTAGACAACGGGTTTTGGATTGGTCGCGCCTTGCAATCCGAACGCCCATCTACAATGCTTGCCAGTGTTCCAGTTTTGTTCCAGTTGTCAGTTATGGGACGGAAACGATTCGCCATCATCACTTTTGATCCCGACCGCGTGTCGAAACTAAGCTGGCAGGGCGAAGGCCATTCGCTTGCATGGATCATATGGCGGGGCTTGTGTGGATGGACCTATCCCAAGGAGCGTGGGATTATTAACATTACGCTGATGGACCAATTGCCGGCCAAGCCACACCCGTCAGAGGACCTGTTGGAGTAGCCTGTCAATCATACGAGTGGTTCAATCGCAGGTCGAAATGCTCGAAATTTGGTTCGCTGGATAGCTATGGAACCGATGACTTCTTCATCGCTTGTTTTAGATACGGAGGCGCTTGCCCCCGAATGCGATTGTGCTTCCTCCTTTAGTTTTATTAACTTTGGGGCGGTGCTCTTCCCCAAAGCCCAGCACCGCTCCAGTTTCTGAATACATACCCCTTGTACATCGCCGTTGACATTACCAACTATTACGCAGAGGGACGTGCGGCGTCAGCCGATGATTAAATTCTTGAAGGTTTAGTTGTTCGGTTGGCGTAACTGCTTTGTTGGCCTGACCGTTTTAGAATTTTAGCAACCAGCAATCGCAACATGCTCACCCGTTGTCACGGCGAAGATATCTGTCACGTCGGGAATTCCGCCTAACATTAGCTTGTAAGTATTTCTGTTGCACAGCCAGATCTGCCACCAAGGTCGCGTGGCCTAGTGTAAATTTATCTAGCGAAAGCGAACTCGCGGTTCGGCCTGTTTATTACCGCGCATAGAAAAACCTATTTTCGCAAAGCAGACAGTCATCAGCGCCCACCCTACCGTAGACGGTGTTACGGTCAACTGCAGGGTGCCGAGAGCAATACCTGCTCCCAGTAGAGATGTGGTTATCATTTTCATAGTTTTACTCTTGGTATTTCGAGCCGGTAACAACGCGCCCTTATTTTTGTTTCCGGTTAACGGGGCGGATCGATAAAAAAATCAATTCATTCGAAACTAACCTTGTTCATTCGACGCCCGGCTAAAGCTCTGCATTCTATCAGAGCAAAATCATCTGTTACCCAGAGATAACCATCTCTCACCAAATCAATATCAAGTAATTGATTATGGTGAGCCCTGCTGGGTTCGAACCCCCGACCCGCTGATTAAGAGTTTGATTTTGGTGTTGTATATCCATGGTGTTTAATGGCGATGGATGCGGATAACCCATTGAAAAATATGAATCTGTGGGTATCGCTTTGGTGCTCCAAGATGCCCGGTGTTTACGCACGGTGTTACCGGAGATAGACAATGCCAAGAACTGCCAAGCTGACAAAGACTGTTGTGGACGCCCTGATACCAGAGGACAAAGAGTACGAGGTAGCAGACGAAAAATTATCAGAATTTCGCCTCCGCGTTTTCCTTATAGGTAACAAATCCTATGTCGTGGTGACGGGATGTCGGTCTGATGAGATTTGTCAACTGAAGTGGTCATATGTCGAGTGGAGCAAGCAGCAGATTTGTTGGCCTGATACCAAGACGGGCGGGTTGGCGAAACCAATTAGCGGAGCAATCAGAGATCTGCTTTCTAACGCACAGCGGTATGACGGGAATGAATGTGTTTGCCCAACACTAGGTAGCGGAGCAGGGCATCTCAGTTCAGATGTGCTGCGGGGAACATGGAGCAGGGTGCTCATAGCGGCGGGTGTCAGTCATTGCGGTATTCATGCCCTTCGACACTGGTTTGCATCAGCAGTGTATGCAGACCCCAAGCGGTCATCTGGACAGATCCCGTTCGCTGTTTGTTGTAGCGCTTATTCTGTTCTGGCGGTCGCCAAACTGAATGGCGGCGCCTTGCAACTGGTTTCAAAATCGCGTTGTGCCAACAGATGTCTCGTTCATTTGATAGGGGGAGGGGAGGGGCGAAAAATCATAGACCTTTTCTATATCGTGCTTGCCGCCATAATTCCCGTTCAGTGCTACCGAATTTTTTCCGCTGCACAAAGGAAGGCTAGAACGTGAAAGTTTGCTTTGTGTACACCTGTGGAGTAAGAACCGGACGACGCCTCGTAGTTGCAGAACGAAATTTGCAACCAGTTGCAAAATGCCGACGCAGGCGCAGCACTCGTTACTTCGTCGCGATCACTCTGGGTGCATTGAAATTTGATCGCGGACCGCGACACCGAAAACGATACCGTCCATCAACTTTCGGGCCGTCCGCAACAACGCTGTCGACACGACTGCGCCTGCGCCGTCAAGTTCGAGAACGCAGCTCATTTCGCCTGAAGGATGTTCGACCGCCAAGGTTTTGCGCGTCCCTTCCGGAATAGATGCAACGTCTGCTGCGGGCGTACCGTGGCTGAGGCATGCCGTCGCCACGCTAACGGCTCCCAGCACGCCAATGCTAGCATGTGCGCGGTGCGGTATGAAGCTTCGGACAGTGATTGCGCCGCCATGCCTGGGCGGAGCCACTAGCATCATTTTTGGCACTGATTTTTCCCGGACGTCGCCGAGGTTCATGCGTTCCCCAACCGCCAGCCGTATGGCTTCAAGCTTCGCCTTCAGTTCCTCATTCGCATCAAGCCATTCACGGTCTTCAAAACCGGTTATTCCGACGTCAGATGCCTTCAACACAACACAGGGCATCCCATTATCGATGAGCGTGACGCGGATGCCGTTGACCACGTCGACAGCGTTGCCCGACGGCAATAATGCGCCGCAGCTTGATCCGGCAGTATCGCGAAACTCGAGGGGTATAGGGGCGTGGTATCCGGGAACGCCGTCAATTTTGGCATCGCCGCAATATGTAACCATCTGGCCCGGGGTAGAGACAGTCGCAACTGCGACCTGCCCAGTGTTTTCCATATAAATCGTTACTCTGGTTTTGTCATTCTGCGGCGCAACCAACCCACGCTCAATCGCAAATGGCCCGACCCCGGCAAGGATGTTTCCGCAGTTTTGCGCATCGCTCACGACAGCTTTATCGACAAAGACCTGTAGAAAAAGATAGTCGACATCGACGCCGTCACGCTCGGACTTTCGGACAAGCGCCACTTTGCTGGTCAACGGGTCGGCTCCGCCCATGCCGTCTATCTGGCGCTGGTCTGGCGAGCCCATTATCCCAAGCAAGATCGCATCGCGCTCAGCTATGTCGGTGGGCAGATCATCGTACAGGAAATAGCCGCCTTTCGATGTTCCACCGCGCATCCACATGCAGCGGACGCCATTAGACATATTTCAGGCCCATCTGCGCCAATTTCTCCCGCATCTTGTACATATCCAGACCAAGCACGCCGGTGGCCAGTTGGTCACGCTTTTCTGCCTCATGGGCTTCACGTTCTTGCGCAGCCTGTGCAACTGTTGCTGCGTTTTCGCGCGGCACCACGCACACACCATCATCATCGGCGACTATCACGTCGCCTGGACTAACCGGCGCCCCTGCGCAAACAACGCGCACATTAACCGACCCCAAGGAGGCCTTGATGGTGCCCTGGGCGAAAATGGCTTTTGACCAAACGGGAAACCCCATCTCGGTCAAGTCGCGCACATCACGCACACCCGCGTTTATGATCAGGCCCTTGCATCCGCGTG
>NZ_JBKBQV010000035.1:0-26870 GCF_046292425.1 Sphingorhabdus sp. | reverse complement strand
CTGGCAGGATATGGCAGCGCAGCGCGCGACTGGTCCGGCGGCGCATCTGTCGACGTGCCGATCACGGACCGGGTCATCGTCCATCTCGACGGCAGCTATCGCAACAGCGACGATCTGCGCACGGGCGGTTACGTACTCTCTCCAAATCTGCGCGCTGAGGTTCTGGACTTCGCTGCCGAGGAAGCCAGTGAAGGCAATCTCGACGAAGCGGCTGAAGCGATCGAACTTGCCAACCAGCGGGGGCGGATCGCTAACAGCGCCGTGAAAACGTGGACAGCGGCGGGCGGCATTGCCTTTATCGACGATGGCGGCAATCTTGGCCTTTCCTACAGCATTTATGACACCAAATACGGTATCCCTGCCCGTCCCGGCGCCGAACATGCGCATGAAGGAGAAGAGGAAGGCGAAGAAGGCGAAGCGCCAGTCACCATTGGCCTTCGGCAATATCGTTTCGATTTCCGTGGTGAAGTGGAAATGGGTGACGGTTTCTTTGAAAAGCTGCGACTGCGTGCAGGCTATGCCGACTACACCCACACCGAATTTGAAGGCGACGAAACCGGAACCGTCTTCAACAGCCAAGGTATCGAAGCGCGGGCCGAGTTTGTTCAAAACAATCGTGACGGCTGGCGCGGCGCAAGCGGTGTCCAGTATCAAACCCGCGATTTTGAAGCCATCGGGGCGGAAGCTTTTGTTCCACCAAACAAGTCACGGCAATATGGCGTGTTCTCTTTGCAGGAATTTAACTTTGGGCCACTCGACGCGGAAGTCGCAGTGCGCTTTGACAGCGCCGAATTGCGGGCAGACACTCTGGGCCTTTCGCGGTCGTTCAAAAACTTCTCCGGCGCAGTCGGCCTAGGCTATCATATTGGCGACCTCAAGATCGGCGTTAACCTATCGCGCACGGGCCGCGCGCCAGCGGTTGAGGAGCTGTTTTCGAACGGACCGCATATCGCAACTCAGGCGTTCGAGATTGGTAACCCGGATCTCAAGAGCGAACGGGCCTGGAACGGCGAATTATACGCACGGTATGACACACCCAATGCTGCCTTCAGCGCAACTATCTACAATAACCGGTTCGACAATTTCATTTACGAAGCCGAAACCGGCGAAGTTGAAGATGAGCTGCCTGTGTTCCAGTATTTCCAGAATGATGCCAAGGTCTGGGGCGTGGAGTTTCAGGGGTCAAAGCGCATTGCCAGCTTTGGCGACGCCAGCGTCTCGGTCGATGGCGTGGCAGACTATACCCGTGCGAAGATTTCATCGGGCGGTGGCAATGTTCCCCGCATCCCGCCGTTGCGATTATTGGGCGGTGTGGAAGTGACCAGTGCCAGCTTTGACCTGCGCGGTGAGGTTGAATGGAGCGATGACCAGACCAAGACTGCCGAATTTGAAACGCCAACCGACGGCTTCACTATGGTCAACGCGTCAGCGACATGGCGTCCATTTGGCCGCGACCGTAACATTGCGCTTATTGCATCGGCGAACAATATATTCGACGTGACTGCACGGCGCGCGGCATCGTTTACCAAGGATTACGTACCGCTGGCAGGCCGCGATTTTCGAATTACGGCGCGGTTGAGTTTTTGATTGTAAGCAACCATTCATGAAAAACTATGCAATATTTGTCCCACAATTAACCTGGGGAAAATAACATGCGTAAAACTGCCATATTTGTTCTGATGTCGGCCGCGTTGCTGATTTCGGCATGCAACACCGTTAAGGGCCTTGGGCGAGATATCGAGTCAGTGGGACAGGCTGGCGACCGCGCCATTTAGGCGGAACATTGCCAGTGTCGGCGGGTTATACCGCCAAGCCTGCATTTTGGGCTGTCCTGTTGGAGAATATCATGCGCAAAATTGCAACTGTCATATTGCTTTCGGCTTCGTTGCTGGCAGCAGCCTGCAACACCGTTAAGGGCGTAGGCGAAGACATTGAATCAGTCGGTGAAGCGGCAGATCGCGCTACCTGATAGCTGGTTTTGAAGATACATAAGGGCTGGAGGGTAACCTCCGGCCCTTTTTGTTTGTGTGGAACCTGTCGGCCCACCACCCGCCTGTCCATATAAATTTCCAACAGGCGCAACAAGATTTCCTACAAATCCCGGGCGCGCGTTTCCAATCACAGAAAAAGGGACGGCCGACGCGGAAGCGCTGGTGCTGCTTCCGGCTGATGGTGTTGGTTGATTAAGGCTCGTTTGTTCCATCAGTCTAATTCCAGGAGCCGCCTTTATCTTGGCTGGGCTGCTTTCCTTGGGGGTGAAGGTTCCTAAAGACCCCAGGGCCGTCCATTTCGGACGGGACGGATCGCTCCGCCACACCCAGCCGCTTGTGCGCTGTTCAGAGCTTGATGCAACAGGCCCTTTTATGAGGCTGAAGCAAGCACCCTATCGCGCCGGCCGTGCCAGCGAGTTGCCCCGCCAGCGTTCCCATCATCCCGACCCGCGTTCTAGACCGCAGCCTGAATGACGCGAACCGGATAACCTATATGGTTATTTGTAGGAAAGCGGTTTTTTGAGAATATATCATTCTGCGATTTAGTCAGTTGCTCTCGCGGAGTCACACCGTTGGCCAAATTGCTGCAATCATTTTGCAAGCAGTCTCAATATTAGCTACTCGTCGAGCATAGTTAACGGACCCACGAACCAGCGACTTCCTCGGGACATCGATTACCATTGAAGTTGGTGCGTGCGGATTCCCAAGATGCTCGAGAAATTGCATAGTATGCATGTGTGCGATGGTAGCCAAATGTCCGTTCGCCTCGGCACGACGATTTTCAGCGCCATCCGTTGTTTGACCGATCATACATCTGATAAAAACCTGTCCTACCCTATCAACGCCACGATGTTGTATTGAAGCAACAACGTCCGGAAAAACAGAAACCTCAACACCATGAATATTCATAGTCGGGGATGGCACGTTAGGCTCTGTGTAATCGTGTTGCCATAAGTCCATTTGGTTCTGAGCCTGCTGAAATGTTTGGATTACTCCAATGCATCGCTGCGCATCATCTCTGACAAGCGGCCCGTTTGCGCCATTATCACGCCTGGCTTCCAGCTCCATTACAGCTTTCGCGACGATTTGATTAATCTGCGATCTATTTCGTAAGCATTCGGCAATCGCTCGCTTTGCGAGTTGGTACTGGATGATCATGGCTTTACCGGACGCCGGATTTTTTGCTTGCCGCAAAATCCCCAACTGGCCTATCGGTGTTGCGGCAACAAGGTAGTCAGCGAGTTGAGATGCGGACAACCGAGGGGAGACACGTTGCTTAGGAGTTACAGCCATGGACGACATCTTTCTTGTTGGAACAACAGAAACAGGTTCAGAGCTTTATGTATTTGAATTATCACAACAAACACTAGAAGACAACGGAATGCAAGCAGAGTCTGCCTGCCTTTATCTTTATGAAACCGACAATAGGCCAACAGGGTCAGGCATTCGGGTTCTGGCGTCCTTGCCGACTATGGACTCTGTGTACCGGATTGTAGATCTTTTCAGTTTACGGCAAATTACCGTATAATACGGAGTTATCGCGACCGTTGATCCAGCTTGACAGAAACGTCCTGCGATTGATGTGGGCAAGCTAAACTCTACGTCGCGGCTTGCTCGGCGGCGTCTGCCTTGTTGCGGCGGCGACGGGTGAACCAGATGGCGACGAGGGCAAGTTCGTACAAAATGCACAAGGGAATGCCGAGCAACAATTGCGACACAACATCGGGCGGTGTCAGAACGGCAGCGATGACGAATGCCCCGACGATGGCATAGCGTCGTGCACTTTTAAGCTGCTCAAGCGTTACAATCCCTGCGCGTTCGAGCAGCATGAGAAGCACCGGCAGCAGGAATGAAATGCCGAAGCCGAATATGAACTTCATCACAAAATTCAGGTAATTGTCGACACCCGGTAACGCCTGTTGTTCGACACCGCCAACATTGCCGCCAAACCCAAGCAGATATTCGAGCGCAACGGGTATCGCCATATAATAAGCCATTGAGGCGCCAAGGATGAAGAGCACCGGCGTCGCCAACAGGAACGGCAAAAATGCGCGCTTTTCCTTGGTGTAGAGGCCGGGCGCAACAAAGCGCCACAACTGCGTTGCAAATACGGGGAACGAGAAGAAGGTTGCGGCGAAAAACGCGACCTTAATCTCGACAAAGAACGCTTCGAATATCGCAGTATAGATAAGCTTTGTCTGCCCGGATGCCAGCAAAGGCTGCACCAGAAACCCAAAGATGGGCCGTGCAAAATACAGGCTGATGGCAAAGGCGATGGCAAGCGCAAGAAAGCTCCAGAGCAAACGGCTGCGCAGCTCGATCAGATGATCGAGCAATGGCATTTTGCTGTCGTCCAGTTCGCTCATATTTTAGACGCCGTTTCGGCATTTGGGTGTTCAATGGGCAATTCCGGCTCGCTTGGCGGCTCATACGCGGCGGGACGGGATTCATCCCCGATGACGTCAGCGCGCGGATCCGCAGGCGGATCGACAGGATGGTCACGCATGATCCGCTCGTTTTCCGCCTTCCACTTTTTTTCGAGTTCCTCGAGTTCGGACTGCCGGATCATCTCGTCAAAGCCGGACCGGAAATGCGCAGCGACGCTACGCGCCTTGCCGACCCATTTGCCGACCACGCGCAATGCCTTTGGCAAATCCTTGGGGCCAATGACAATTAACGCCACGAGGACCACGAGCAGCAGTTCGGACGACGCGATATCAAACACGTCAGGCCCCCGGCATGGAGGGCAGAGTTTGCTGCTCTGTCAATTGCTTAGCCTTGGGTCTTGTCAGTCTGCTTTTCGGAATCGACGACAGTGCTTGCACCGATTTGCGGCGGAGCCTTGGGAGCCTCGTCTTCTTCGCTCATACCTTTTTTAAAACTTTTAATGCCCTTGGCGACGTCGCCCATCATATCGGAAAAACGACCCTTGCCGAACAAGAGCAACACCAAAATGCCCACAATCAGCCAGTGCCAGATGCTAAAACCGCCCATTTCAAACTCCTAACGGGGCGCACCCCGGATATCGCGAACATTCTCGCTAGGTCTCTTTACCCTATTTAGGCTTTGTTTTCGTTAATTTCTAGGTCGCTGTCATTTTCTTCATCGCCAAACAGCATATCGCCCATCGCGCTGTCGATTGGGTCAAGCAAACCCGCGGCTTTCAGGTCGGCTATTCCAGGCAAATCCTTGCGGCTGGTCAGGCCGAAATGCGTCAGAAAACCGGGTGTAGTCGCGTAGATCAAGGGGCGTCCCGGCACTTCGCGACGGCCAGCCGGCCGGACCCATCCAGCCTCCATCAACACATCCAGCGTGCCTTTTGAAATCTGCACGCCGCGAATGGCCTCAATCTCGGCGCGGCTAACGGGTTCATGATAGGCGATAATCGCGAGTGTCTCGACTGCAGCGCGACTCAGCTTTCGGCTCTCCTCGCGTTCGCGCCGAAGCAAATGCGCGAGATCGGCGGCGGTTTGAAAATGCCACGTCTTGCCCCGCTGGACGAGTTCAATGCCGCGGCCATCATACTGCGCAGCCAGCTGCTTAAGAACCGCGGACACGTCAACGCTGTCGCCGACATAGCCGCGAATCTGCTCCACGGTCATCGGCTGGTCGCTGGCGAACAAGGTCGCCTCCACCGCGCGAATATCCGGATCCGTTTCGGACATCATGCCTTCTTCCGCAACATCAGGGGGGCAAAGGTCGCCTCTTGCTGCAGATCGACGACACCGCGCTTGGCCAGTTCAAGCGCCGCAACAAAACTCGACGCAAGCGCAGATTTGCGCAAGGCGGGGTCAGCCATCGGCGGCAGAAATGCCTCAATAGCGGTCCAGTCGATCGCGCGGCCAATCATCGCCGAGACCCGTTCAAGCGCTTGCTCCAGCGTCATGACTTGCCGTTTTTGGACGATGTGCATCGCTGGCTGCGTGCGTGCATTAATTTGGCCATAAGCGGTTATCAGCTCGAAATAATCGCATTCCCATGCCCGCGCCTTAACAACGCGAAGTCCCTCGGGTGTGCCGCGCAAAAACACGTCCCGTCCAATCCGGTCACGCGCCATTAACCGCGCGCCGCTTTCGCGCATGGCGTTCAGCCGCTCCAGCCGCAATTGCAGGCGAAGCGCGAGTTCCTCGGGCGACGGATCAATCGTCGGGTCCTTGGGCAGCAATAACGCCGACTTGAGATAAGCCAGCCATGCGGCCATCACAAGATAGTCCGCGGCCAGTTCAAGCTTCAGCGCTCTCGCCTGTTCAATGAATACCAGATATTGTTCGACCAGGGCGAGAATGGACAATTGCCGCAAATCAACCTTTTGATTGCGGGCGAGCGCCAGCAACAGGTCGAGCGGCCCTTCCCATCCATCAATGTCAATAGTCAGGACGTTTGGGCCAAACCCAGCGCTCTCGTCGCGGAGGGCATCCTCCTCGTCAAAGAGCATTGGCCCGGTCATGCCGCGCCAGTCGCTCCGCCCGTCAACTTTGTGGTCGGGTCAGCAAGCGCAAGCAGCTGGTCACGTTTGTCCAGTAAATGCGCGAGCCGTTCGGCGTTGAACGCTACCGGCGCCAGTTCCATTGCGCAATCAAGACGCGCACGGGCGGCGGGCGTTATTTCCGGCAGAATATTCGCAATCGCTACCATCTCGTCAAAGCGGCCCCAGCAATTCAGCGCAAGGTCGCAGCCCGCCTCGACACAGGCCAAAGCGCGGCTCGCGACATCGCCTTGCAGCGCGTTCATATCGAGATCGTCGCTCATCAACAGGCCGTCAAAACCGACGCGCTGGCGGATGATATTATCAATAACGAAGGACGACATGGTGGCAGTGTGCGCATTGTCCCAGATGTCATAAACAACATGGCCAGTCATGCCCATCGCCGCCTTGTTGAGCGCACGGAAGGGTGCGAGGTCCTGCTCCAACTCCGCATCGGTTGCGGTGACATGCGGCAAATCATGATGGGTGTCGACATTAGCCCGACCCTGCCCCGGCATATGCTTCACCACGCCAATGACGCCGCCCAGCGCAAGACCGTCGAGAATCGCGCGGCCAAGTGCAGCCACGCGCATCGGGTCGCTGCCCAAAGCGCGGTCACCGATGGCGGAGTGCGTGTCGGGCACGCGGACGTCAAGGACTGGCAAGCAATCGACGTTGATGCCCACCTCGTTGAGCGAAAGACCAATGGCCTCCGCATTGCAACGCGCCGCCTCAATCGCGGTGATGGGCGCGATGTCGTAAAGCGCATCAAACGCGCCGCCTGCGGGAAAATCGGGCCAGACCGGCGGGCGCATCCGCGCGACGCGGCCGCCTTCCTGATCGATCAGGACGGGCACATTGTCGCGGCCGTGTAAGGCCCGCAGGCTATCGGTCAGCGCACGGACCTGCGCCCTGTCCTCGATATTGCGCTTGAACAGGATGTAGCCTGCAGGCTCGACATCGCGAAACAGGCGTTTTTCGTCGTCCGTCAGGGTCAGACCAGAGAGGCCAAAGATTACCGGTTTCATGCGCGCGAAGCTAGGGCTGCGGCGGCGCCAAGGCAAGCGCAGAGCGACCGAAGCCTGCGCCAAATCTGTGTATAATTAACGGATGGGCCCAAGAAAATCGAGCTTACCGACCGGCACGCCCTTCATCCGTAACAGCGCATAGGCCATGCTGAGGTGGAAATAGAAATTGGGGATGGCAAAGCCGTGGACATAGGTGCTTCCGGTGAACGGAATGGCACCACTAGGCGTGGTAAGGACAACGGCAGCCTCTTCGCGGCCTTCGAAGCCAGCGGGCGACGCGGCTTGGAGAAAGGCAATCGCCTTGCCAACACGGGCCTCGAGTTCGGGAAAGCTGGCCTCTTCATCAGGCCATGGATCGTTTTCCACCTGTCCCACACGGACAGCGACAAACTTGGCCGTGTCGGTCACCATCTGGATCTGCCGCGTGAGCGGAGCCATGTCGTCAATCAGCCGGGCGTCGAGCAGTTCGGACAATTCCATGTCCTGTTCAGCGGCAAAAGCCTTGCCCTTTTCCAGCATGATGGAAAGGTTTTTCAGACCGCGCACAAAGGCGGGAATGGAGACATCGTACAAGGCTGGCATATTCTTCTCCTTGGGAAACTTGCGCTACTTAAGTTGCAATCTGCAACGCTTCAACCGGAAAAAGCTGTTTGATGCGCCTATCATTCCAGGAACGATAGTGCCCAATCACTTCACCACTTCGTCACCCCTGGGCCGACCGGCGCCGGTCGATTTGGCGCGACCCCCTATTTGCCGATGTGCATCACGTTGCAGGTTTAACGAACAATAAGGCAGTTCTCTCCGGCGGCCTTGAGCTTTGCGCAAAGCTGTTGTGCCTCAGATGAATTTGCCGTGATCGCCTGGAGCCGGAATACCGTGCGGCCACCTTCGACATTGGCTTCGGCGATTTTGCGGTTCATGCCAGCTAGGAAGCCAAAGCGTTTGTTAAGCGCGGACCACGCCGTTTCGGCCTTCGCTGAATCGCCAAATGCGCCAAGCTGGACCATGACGGCATTGGCAGGCGCACTGTCGGTCTTGGCCGGAGCCGCAGGCGCGGCGGCAGCCGGTTTCGGGACAGCCACGGGTTCAGGTGGTGCCGGGGCCAGAATCGCGCCGGTTTTCTGGCCTTCGCTAGCTGCAAACGCCGAATCGCCCTCACCCTCAAAGCTTTTGCCACCAGCATCCGCGGGCTTTTCCTTGTAGCTGCCTTTTGGCGCGGCAATCAATTCTCCGGTCCCATTGGCGCCGCTGTTTGGACCGCGTTGGATCCAGTAAATGCCGCCAACAATGGCCGCCAGCAAGACGAGGCCAGCAACCACCATGAATGCGACTTTTAATGGCGAACCACTTTCTTCCACTTCATAACCGTCAGCTGTTTCGAGCCAAGGCAAACGATCATTATCGTCGAGATTCAGTCCATCATCCCTGCTGTCCATCACACCACGTCCCCAGTCACTACATGTTGTAAGCTGCTTCGACCCCCATCAGTCGCAGTCCATTGCGCAATACTTGCCCGATATTGATCGCCATGAAAAGCCTTGCGCCCGAAAGCTCTGGATTCTGGGCCAATATGAAACGCTTGTCGGGCTGGTCATTGCCCAAATTCCAATAGGCATGGAAGGCAGCCGCCAGATCATTAAGGTAAAAGGCTATCCTGTGCGGTTCGCCTGATTTTGCCGCAGCCTCGACAATGCGCGGGAAGTTTGCGGCTTCACGGATCAGGCCGATTTCGGCATCCCCCAGCATCACGACATGCGCGCCATCAGGGCCAAGACCCTCAGCCTCAGCCTTGCGCAAGGTCGATGCAATCCGCGCGTGGGCGTATTGGACGTAGAAAACCGGGTTGTCCTTTGATGCTTCAACGACCTTGGCAAAGTCAAAATCCATTTGCGCGTCGGATTTGCGGGTGAGCATGGTGAAGCGGACAACATCCTTGCCGACTTCCTCGATGACTTCAGCCAGCGTGACAAAGCTGCCCGAACGTTTCGACATTTTGACGGGTTCGCCGCCACGCAACAAGCGAACCATTTGCACCAGCTTGACGTCGAAATCTACCTTGCCATCTGTGAGCGCGTTGACCGCTGCCTTGATCCGCTTGACCGTGCCTGCATGGTCAGCGCCCCAGATATCGATCATTGCATCGACGCCCTGGCTTTTCTGGAAATGATAAGCAAGGTCAGCGCCGAAATAGGTCCAGCTTCCGTTGGATTTCTTGATTGGCCGGTCCTGGTCATCGCCAAACTGCGTTGACCGGAAAAGGGGAAGCGTCACTGGCTCCCAATCTTCGATGTCCTTGCCCTTGGGCTTTTCCAGTTCGCCGTCATAAACCAGCCCGCGCGCGCGCAATTCTTTTTCGGCGACATCGGCCTTGCCTGCCTCGTGCAGTTCGGCCTCGGAGGAAAACAGGTCGTGGTGGATGCCAAGCAAGGCCAGATCCGCCTTGATCATCTCCATCATTTCGGCAACCGCTTCCTTGCGGAAAAGGGCAAGCCACTCGCTTTCGGGCGCGGCGACATATTGGTCACCAAAACGCTTCGCAAGCTGCTGACCAACAGGAATCAGATAATCGCCGGGATATAGACCTTCCGCGATTTCGATAACCTCGCCCAAGGCCTCGCGATAACGCAAATGCGCCGAACGCGCGAGTACATCGACCTGGCCGCCAGCGTCGTTGATATAATATTCGCGGATCACGCGGTAACTGGCAAATTCGAGCAATTTGGCCAGCGCATCACCGACCACAGCGCCACGACAATGGCCCATGTGCATGGGACCAGTCGGATTGGCGGAGACATATTCGATATTCACCGATTTGCCATCGCCCAGATGCGAACGGCCATAATCGTCGCCAGATGCCGCAATGGCGCGAAGTTCATCAAGCCATGCCGAAGCATCCAGCCGAAGGTTCAAGAACCCTGGCCCGGCAATTTCAACGGCAGTAACGCCAGCCACCTTGGCCAGTTCTGCCGACAAGGCCTCTGCCAACGCGCGGGGGTTTGTTCCGGCGGGCTTTGCCAGCACCATCGCCGCGTTGGTCGAAATATCCCCATGCGTTGCATCACGTGGCGGCTCGACCGTTACGTTGCTGCGGTCAAGACCTGTGGGCAATGTACCCTTGGCCACAAGTGCGTCCAGCGCATGGTCGACATGCGCTGCATATTGTTCAAAAAGGGTCATGACTGTGCCTTGAAATTAACGCGGATCAACGCGTGACATTGTAACGCAGCTGATCTTCGGTCAGCTGAAATCCTATGAGCATTTCAAAGCTTGATCGGACCACCGCTGCGCGCACCTCTGGATCGGCCATTGGGTCAAGCGCCGCATCAGGGTCGCCCGGCTTGCGCTTCTTGGTAATCTTCTGCACGATTTCGGCAGGCAGGCTTGCCGATGCCTTGTCGATATAGCTTGCGGCTTGCGCCTGAGCCGATGCGCGCTGCTGACCATCGGCGAATTGAAGCGTGACTTGACCGACGCGTTTGGCAACGACGGCGCTGCCGCCCTGAACCACCGTGTTAAAATACGGCAGGGTCACTGTCCGGTTGCCGCGGACATCGCTGCGCCGCGCCTGCACGTCAAAGGAAGCCTGCGAAAAAATCCTGTCTCCGCTGTCGTTGCAATTGGGACGGATGTTGGTGATGGACGCGACCACGTCGATTGCATTTGCATCCTGACTGCTCGCGGGATTAAATATCGTGATGTCGCCCGTGCCATCGGGCACGGCAACGGTCGGGCAACCCGAACGCGTGACGTTCACGCCCACGCCAGCGCCGATATCAAGTTCACCGTCGCGTGAGCAACCGGCCAAAGTAGCTGCGGCAATACCGATGGTCAGGGCTTTGGCGACGAAGTTCATATAGGGTAATCCTCGGTTTTCTTAAGCTTGGGTCGCGGGTGCGAAACGTGCATTGGTCCTTATCCGCCCAGCGCCGCCCGTGCAACAGGGGAAAGGTCTTGGCGGATGCGGCGTGATTAACTAAAGGACATTGCACATGACTGAACAATCACTCCCGAAAAAATCGCTCCGGCTGCTCCTTGCTGCACCGCGCGGTTTTTGCGCCGGCGTTGACCGGGCGATCAAGATTGTCGAGCTCGCGCTCGAACAGCACGGCGCACCTGTGTATGTCCGCCACGAAATCGTCCATAATCGCTATGTCGTCGACAGCCTGAAAGCAAAAGGCGCTATTTTTGTCGAAGAGCTCGACGAAGTGCCCGATGGCGGCCATGTCGTGTTCTCCGCGCATGGGGTGCCCAAATCGGTTCCCGCCAATGCCCAGCAACGCGGCCTTGCGTATTTCGACGCGACTTGTCCGTTGGTGTCCAAGGTGCACAAACAGGCGGAACGTCAGGTTGAAGCAGGCCGTCATATCATTTTCGTCGGCCATGCGGGGCACCCGGAAGTGATCGGCACCTTTGGCCAAGTGCCGACCGGCGCGATGACGTTGGTGGAAACCGCCGAAGATGCGCGGTCAGTTGAACCGGCTGATGCCAACAATCTCGCTTTCCTGACGCAAACGACCTTGTCAGTTGACGATACGTCGGAAATTGTCGCGATCCTTAGCGAACGCTTTCCCAACATTGTCGGTCCAAAGGGTGAGGATATCTGTTACGCCACCTCCAACCGGCAGGAAGCGGTGAAGGCCATTGCCTATCAATGCGATCTGGTGCTCGTCATCGGTGCACCAAATAGTTCAAATTCACTTCGCCTTGTCGAGGTTGCAGCGAGATCGGGTGCGCGGGCCTATCTTGTGCAGCGCGCTGAAGAGATCAGCCTCAACTGGTTTGATGACGTCCAAACGCTTGGCCTGACGGCAGGAGCTTCCGCCCCTGAAGTGTTGGTGCGGGAGATTATTGACGCTTTGGCGCTGCATTTCGATTTGGATGAACAGCAGATAACCACCGCCGAAGAGACTGTCACATTCAAGTTGCCACGCGAACTGGCGGGCGCGGCGGCCTGATTTGGCGGTTTACACGCAGTTAGGGCCGCAACAGGTGGAAGCAGTGCTGGTGCATTATGATGTGGGCCAACTTGTTGCACTCAAAGGTATCGCCGAGGGCGTCGAAAACAGCAATTTTTTTGTCCAGACGACGCAAAGCCGCTTCATCCTGACGCTGTATGAAAGCCGCGTAAATCCTGATGATTTGCCGTTTTTCTATGCGTTGCTGAAGCATTTGCATCATGCAGGCTGCAAAGTGCCGCGATTTATGGCGGACCGGGAAGGCCAATGGCTGCAAACTGTTGCGGGGCGCCCTGCTTGCCTCATTGAATTTCTCGACGGCGTGTCAGTGACCGAGCCAACGGCAGCGCAGGCAAATTCGACCGGCGCTGCGTTGGGACAGATGCATCAGGCTCTGGCCGATTTCACGCTTTCGCGGCCAAACAGCCTTGGCGTGGCTGCCTGGCGTCCACTGGCGATGCGCTGCACCGCCGCTGGGCTGGATTCTATTGCAGACGGTTTGTCAGCCCGGATATTCGCGGAGTGCGATTTTCTTGAGGCGCATTGGCCGACCGGCTTGCCCGTCGCCGCGATCCATGCGGATCTGTTTCCGGATAATGTGTTGATGCTTGGCGACCAAGTCTCTGGCCTCATAGACTTCTACTTCGCCTGCACCGAAATCCGTGCCTATGATCTGGCAGTGACGCACAGCGCGTGGTGCTTTTCAAACGATGGTGCCGTATTTGACGCCGATGTCAGCGCAGCCTTGCTGTCAGGCTATGCCGATTGCGTGCCCTTGGATGCAACGACTCGCGAAGCATTGCCGATATTATTGCGCGGCGCGTGCCTGCGCTTTTTACTCACCCGTTGTTATGACTGGATCAATACGCCGGCAAATGCGCTCGTGACGCGCAAAGACCCTCTGGCATTTCTGCGGCGACTGGATTTTTATAGCGACGCGGGACAGGTCGAAAATATGTTGGGACAATATTCGTGAAGCAGCTAGAGATTTTCACCGATGGGGCGTGCAAGGGCAATCCCGGCCCCGGCGGCTGGGGTGCTGTGATCCGTTATGGCAAGCATGAGAAAGAAATTTCCGGCGGCGACCCCGACACTACCAACAACCGGATGGAGCTTTCTGCCGCGATCCACGCACTCAAAATCCTGATCGAGCCGTGCCACGTCAAATTGCATACCGACAGCAAATATGTTCTCGACGGTATTACCAAATGGATTCATGGCTGGCAGCGCAACGGTTGGAAAAATGCCTCAAAACAGCCCGTGCGCAATGCCGACCTTTGGCATGACCTGATCGAAGCGGTTGCCCGTCATGAGGTGGAATGGATATGGGTAAAAGGCCATAACGGCCACCCCGAAAACGAACGCGCCGACCGGCTGGCAAGCGACGCAGCGGAGCTCGCTGCAAAGCGCTAAGAAAAACGCGCTGGCGTATAGACGTCGGCGTCAACACGCTGCGGCGCGGCTACCTCCTCATCGAGCAGGGATGCGGCAAGCTGCGCGGCGGCAGGCGCGGTCTGAATACCGAAACCACCCTGCCCTGCGAACCAGAAAAAGGCTTCGTTCGCGCTATCACGGCCGATGACGGGAAGCCTGTCGGGCGCAAAACTGCGCAATCCGGCCCATTTATGTTCGACGCGCTTTATGTCCCAATCGACAACCTGTTGCAGGCGATCAATGGCAATCGCGACGTCCAGTTCCTCCGGTGCGGCATCGCAGGCGGGGGTCGCGGTTTCATCATGCGGGCTAAGCCAAAGCCGCCCGCCGGTGTCAGGCTTGAAATAGAAGCTGCCGTCGAGACCAATGACCAGCGGCAGATTGGCCGGCACGTCGGGCGACACGGCGAGCTGCGCGATAGTGCGACGATAGGGTTGAATACCCAATGGCCGGATTTGAGCGATGGTCGCGACTTCATCCGCCCATGCGCCCGCCGCATTAACGATGATATTGGCCGAACAGTTGAGGCTGCCCGCGCTGATCTGCCATGCGCCATTTTGCCATGCGGCGGCACTCAGGCGGCTGTTGCAATAGAGTTGCGCGCCCTGCCGCTTTGCCTGACGCAAATAGGCGGCATGGAGCGCAGCGACGTCAATGTCGCAGCAGGCCGGTTCCCAAAGCCCATGCGTCCATTCGGCGCGCAGCCCCGGTACAAGTTCCTGGACAGCCGCGCGGTCGCTCACTTCGATATGCACGCCGCTGGCTGCAAACTCCGCGAGCATATTGTCAGCCATCGGTGTCTGCTCCGACGTGCCAATATGCAGCGCACCGCGTGGGTGCATTAGCGGGCCGTCATGGAAATCCGCTGGCGGTGCGGCCAAAAACGGCCCTGACGCGGTGGTCAACGGTTGTACCCCCGGCCCGCCATAGCATTCGTCCCAGAATGCGGCGGACCTTCCCGTTGAATGATAACCGGGATGCGCCTCCGCCTCGATCAGCACAACCGAACCACGGGCGGACAGCAGCGCCGCAAGGCTTGCGCCAGCGATGCCGGCGCCAATGATGGCAAAGTCAAAGTCGCTCATGTTCGTGGCGCGTGCGCGTCCAGAAAGCTGTCGATCCGCGACAGGCACTGGTTGCGCACAGGATCTGCCTCACGCAACAGTTCATGTGCGGCTTCCTTGCCAAAGATGAGGGTCTCGGCGTGCGGCAGGCGCTTACTGTCGGCAATGACCCGCGGCGTGCTGACCAACTGGTCGCCAGTCGTTGCGAGCAACAAGATCGGCGTTTGCACAGCCTCAAGCAGGCCCGGTGCATCCAACATACGAATCGACGTAATCGCACGTTCCACCCAATGCCAGCTTGGCGGGCCCAATTTGACGTTCGGGCGCAATTCCCACCATGCAATCTCGTCCTCATAGCGATCATCATCATGCGTCAGCATTTTGCCGCGCATGCTCATGGGCGACAGGGGTTTCTCGCTGACCTTCCATGCCGCATCTTCGCCCTTGCCAAGTTTGACCATCAGCTTTGCAAAAGCGTGATTCAGGCCAAGCGGCAGGCCGCCCGTCTGAATGCCCAACATAGGCGCGCTCATGACGACCGCGTCCGGGTCGATTGCCTTTTCCACCAGGGCCCGCATCGCGAGATGACCGCCCATACTGTGCGCCATCACGACATGTGGGCCCGGGTTTTCCTGTTTCCATTGGGTCCAGAACATCCGCAGATCGGCAATCCATGTCGCAAAATCGTCGATGTGGCCGACTTCGCGATCAGCCAGCAGCCGTCCGGATTCGCCCTGCCCGCGCCAGTCTATTGCCGTTACACGCCAGCCTGCGTCAGCATAATAAGCCAGCGTCTCGAGATATTTTTCGTAATGGTCGCCGCGGCCCGGCAGGAACAACAACGACCCACGCGGCGGGTTTGCACCTTGCCAATCAATACGCCGGATCGCCCAGCCGTCGGCGGCGTGCCAGATACCTTCCGTCGCTTCAGCGGGGATAATGCGTCGGTTCATCGGAGTGGTGGGTGCATGCATGGTTACGCTTTGGCAATCTTTCTTAGTTAATGCTGCGCAGATGACCAGTGAACCTCTCGCTTACGTGACCCTCGGCGCCTTGGCAATTGCCCTGTTGGTGTCGATCTATACCGACATAAGATATCGTCTTATTTACAACAAGGTAACAATCGGCATTGCGGTCGTGGCACCAATATACTGGTTTGCAACTGGCGGCCTTACTGCGCCGGAAATCGGAATTCATCTTCTGACCGCCGCGATCACCTTCGCCTTCTTCGCTGCTGCATTCCATTTTGGCGCGATGGGCGGCGGAGATGTGAAGCTTTTTGCAGCCTTAGCGCTCTGGTTTCACTGGATCGACGTCATTCGACTAATTTTATATGCGTCCATAATCGGGGCATTGGTAACCATTATTTTCCTTGTCATTCACAAGTTAAAACAACGGGATGGCCGTGCGCGCATCCCCTATGGCGTCGCCATATCTGCTGCTGGCCTGTGGATAGCCGGTGAACGGATTTTTAACCATTTTACATGAAATAGCGAAGTTCAATCAGGGCACCACTCAGGGGACAGTTTGTCATGGATAGGAAAAAAGTCGTATTGCTGGTGGCTGCGCTTCTCGTCGCAGCGATCACCGCCTTTATGGCACGCAGCATGTTTACCGGCGCTTCGGCACCTCAAGCTGCCGCTGCTGCAGCACCAGCGCCAGTACCGACAGGGCCAAAAGTTTTGGTCGCAACGCGGGCTTTGCCTCCCGGCACATTGATCACTGCCGACAGTGTGCGTTACCAGCCATGGCCCAAGGAACTGATCCAGGAGGCCTATTTCAACGAAGGCGACGAAGGTGCATCCATTGAAAAACTTGTCGGAACTGTCGTCCGCAATGCGGTGACCGCAGGGCAGCCCCTTACGCAAGGTTCGCTTGTGAAGCCTGGCGACCGCGGGTTCCTTGCTGCAGCGCTTGGCCCAGGCATGCGCGCAGTCACTGTGCCTGTATCGGCGCTGACAGGCGTTGCAGGATTTGTCTTCCCAGGTGATCGTGTCGACCTTGTCCTCACACAGAATGTGAACGCAAGCGCAGGCCCACCGTTGAAGGTGTCCGAAACCATCGTCCGCAATCTGCGCGTTCTGGCCACTGACCAGCGTGCTACCCCAACCTTGGACGAAAAGGGCAACACCATTGTGTCCGAATATAAGCTGGTCACAATCGAAGCTACGCCCCGCATTGCCGAGAAGATCACTGTTGCCCAGTCCATCGGCACCATCAGCCTTTCACTGAGGGCATTGACCGACAATGCCGCTGAGCTGGAACTAGCGATGGCGTCAGGTGACGTGACCATTCCAGAAGGCGCGACTGCCGAACAGGAACAGGCCATCATGCGCCAGGTAGCCCAGCGTCCAAGCGCAGACCGGAGCAGCTATGCCACCGGTGGCGATGTATCGCGCTTCCAGCGCAGCAGCATACCTGCACAGATGCCAATCGCGGTCGCTGCAGAACAAGCGCGCACGCAAAAGCAAGTCGAGAGAATCATGAAGGGTCCAGTGGTCCGCGTGTCACGCGGTGGCAATGTGACCGAAGTCGACATTAGCCGGAGATAATTAGATGGCACGTTTTACCAAAATCAAGTCGGGCTTTGCCGCGGTTGCCATAACCGCCGCGATGTGCACGTCGGCTCTCGTGGCATTGCCTTCGCCGGCCGCTGCGCAGTCCACAAATAGAGACGTCATACTATCCATCGGTGAAGTGCATCAGATTAATCTGACCAGCCCGGTAACTGACGTAGTAATAGCGGACCCGCGCGTTGCGGATGTCGAAGTCACCTCTGCCAAAAGGGTTTACATCCTGGCAAAAGGCGTCGGTGCAACCGATATCCTCGCGACCGATGCTTCGGGTCGAACGGTGTATCGCGGTAAAGTGCTGGTCGGCGGCAATTTGAGCTCGCTCAACCAAATGTTCAAGATCGCAATGCCAGATGCAGATATCCAGGTTACGGCGATGAACAATGTCGTCTTGCTGACCGGCACAGTCGCCCAGCCCGAGGATGCTGCCGAGGCAGAACGCCTCGCTCTCACCTTTACGGCAAGTAAGGGCGAAGGAAACTCGGAAGGCACGAACGTAATCAACCGCATCAAAACCGCCACCCCGTTGCAGATTAACCTGCAAGTGCGGATTGCGGAAGTCAGCCGGTCATTGTCGAAAGAAATCAGCGGCAATCTGCAGACCAAGAAAAACGGGTTCGACAGCAATGGCAACCCATATTTCGTTGGCGCGGCACAGGGCCGGGACGTTACGACTGGTAATCTCGTGAATTATCAGGCAGGCGGAAGCACCATTGCTGCGATTGGCCGTTTATTCGGAATAGACGTCGAAGCAGCCTTTGACATGTCAGAAAAGGCAGGTCTTGTTTCAACTCTCGCTAATCCAAACCTGACCACTGTCTCAGGCGAAACCGCCGAGTTTTTGGCGGGCGGGCAGTTTCCAGTGGTGACGGCGTCAGCAAACGGCACGAACGTCGAATATAAGAATTACGGCGTCAACCTGACCTACACCCCTGTGGTGCTGTCGGATGGCCGGATTTCGCTTCGGGTGCGTTCGGAAGTGTCGGACATTTCGTCACAAGGCGCCGTGCGTATCAACGGCGCGGAAATTCCTGCGACCACAAGCCGGATGGCAGAAACAACGGTTGAACTTGGTTCAGGCCAAAGCATGATGATTGCCGGTTTGCTCAGCAACCAAATGGGTAGCTCAATATCAAAAACGCCTGGTGCCGGCGATATTCCGATACTCGGCGCACTTTTCAAATCCAATGGATGGCGTCGTAACGAGACCGAGTTGATGATTGTCATCACCCCATATCTGGTCAAGCCTGTGTCCGAAAGCCAGTTGGTATTGCCGACTGATGGTCTTCATACACCCAATGACCTTGAACGCGTTTTGTTGGGCAAAATGACAAATAACCAGGGTGACAAGGCACGTCCGATGCCAAGCATCGCGCCCACGGTATCCAATGGCCCCGGCATGAGTTCGGTAAATCAATCGGCACCTCAATTGTCAGCGAAGCCCCAATTGCAAGCATCCGCGTCCGCAGCCAGCGGGCCTGGGTTCAGCTTTGACAACTGACCGCAAGATCAAGGAGACACCACATGAAAACAGCTATTATCCTGATCGCTGCAAGCCTTACTCTGGCGGGCTGCGGGACTTTACCGACCAACACATCGATGTATTCGGTACACCAGCCAGTTGTTGAACGGACGAACTACGCCATTGATCTGGCGTCGGACGGCAACGGCATTGCGTCTGCAGACCAGACCCGGCTGAGTGAATGGTTTGACGCGCTAGGCTTGGGCTATGGCGATCGCATTTCGATCGACCGGGGAGATGGCTATGTCAGCTCCGAGGCAGCGCGCGACGTTGAAAAAGCAGCCGCAAAACGCGGCATGTTGATCGTGGATACCGCACCGGCAACACCCGGTGCAATTTCGCCCGGCAGCATTCGCGTCGTTGTCACGCGATCACAAGCTTCGGTACCGTCCTGCCCCGACTGGAGCACGACGCACGAAAGCAACTATAACGCTGGCAATCACAGCAACCATGGCTGTGCCACCAACTCAAACCTTGCAGCAATGGTGGCAGACCCCGAAGATCTGGTCCGCGGCCGCGAAAGCAACCGGCTTGACCGCAACAGCGGAAAAGCAGCCGTAAACGCCTATAAAACCAAGACCGGAGGCAATTGATGAACGCTCCTTGGAAATCCGGTGTTGCCGGAACGCGCGACCCAATTCACGCATATGTTTGCGATGACCTGACGCTTGAGGTCATCCGCGGCGTATGCGAAGAAATGGGTTGGAGCCAGGAAAAGGCCTATAAGGGCGGGTTGCGCAACGCGATCCAGTCGCTGTCGGTTTCGGCCAGCCCACAAACCTTGCTGGTCGACCTGTCGGAATCGGGCGATCCGATCAGCGACATCAACAGCCTTGCCGAAGTATGCGAACCCGGAACCATCGTCATTGCGGTTGGCCAGGTCAACGACGTGCGTTTGTACCGCGATCTCCTGATGTCCGGTTTGCAGGATTATCTCCTGAAACCTCTCAACCCCGACGCGCTGCGTGATGCATTCGCCAATGCGCAAGCCATGCTTAATGCCCCCAAACACGAAGATGTCGGCGTTGACCGGCCGCATATTTCAACAGCGGTAATTGGCACGCGGGGCGGAGCAGGTGCGTCAACCATCGCCGCGTCGTTGGCATGGACATTTTCGCAAGGTCAGGGGCACCAAACCGGGCTATTGGATCTGGACGTGCATTTTGGAACAGCGGCGCTTGCCATGGACCTGGAACCGGGCCGCGGCCTGACCGATGCCATTGACAACCCAAGCCGGATTGACGGTCTGTTCATTGAACGTGCGATGATCAAAGCCAATGAGCGGCTTTCCATCTTGTCGGCGGAAGCGCCAATGAACAGCCCGGTTCTCACCGACGGTTCGGCATTTTTCCAGCTACAGGAAGAGTTCCGCGCAGCATTCGAAAACACTGTAATCGATTTGCCGCGCAGCATGCTGATTTCCTATCCGCATCTGGTGCATGACGTGAACATTGCAGTTGTCACAACCGAACTGACGCTCGCATCAGCACGTGACAGCATCCGTGTGCTCGCATGGCTGAAACAGAATGCTCCGCACTGCAAGGTGCTGGTTGTTGCCAACAATGTGCAAAGCGCGGCTGTTGAAATCACCCGCAAGGATTTTGAAAGCACGATCGAGCGCAAGATTGATCTCATGCTTCCGGCCGATCCAAAGGCCGTGGCGCAGGCGGCGAAGCTCGGGCAACCGATTGTCGAAGCCGTGCGTGGCAGCAAGCTGTCCTCTGGCATCATCGCGCTCGCGGAAATGATTTCCGGAAGCGCAGCCGAAGCAGAGGAAGCCGAACTTGCTGGTGCAAAAGCCAAATCCAAGAAAACCGTCTTTGCAGGTTTCAAAACCATGCTGAAGAAGAAGTAAACCCGGCACGCGCCCAAGGGCATAACAACAGAGCACATGAATATGCAGACTTTGATCATCGGCGCCGGAATAATCCTGATTTTCGTCTTGCTGGCCATCGCCTTTACGGGACCGAATGCCGGCAAAGCGACTTCAAGGCGCCTGGGTGCCGTCAAGATGCGCCATTCCGACAGTGCGGATGTCCGTGTCGAACAGCAAATGCGCAAAGCTGTAGCCGCGCGTCGTCCAATGATCTTCACAGACGGCCGGGAAATCGGCCGAATCGATAAGCTGCGTTTGCGCCTTGCCCAGACAGGCAAGAAATGGACATTGCAGCAATATATGTATGCGTCTGGCGGGATTGCTTTTGTCGTCATGTCCTTATTGTGGCTGAAGGGCGCGCCTTTCTTTCTGGCGTTATTTGCCGGCCTGCTCCTTGGTGCAGGTTTGCCGCACATGGTGGTCAATTTCTTCATTGCCCGGCGGATCAAGAAGTTTACCGCCAATTTTCCGGATGCGATCGAACTATTGGTGCGCGGCCTGAAATCGGGCTTACCCGTAGGCGAGACACTTGGTGTGGTGGCAAAAGAAATTCCCGGACCCGTGGGCGAAGAATTCAAAATGGTCACCGAGAAGATCAAGATCGGTAAGAGCATGGAAGAGTCGCTTCAGGAAACCGCAGACCGCCTTGGCACAGCCGAATTCCAGTTCTTTGTGATCACGCTGGCAATCCAGCGCGAAACAGGGGGCAACCTTGCGGAAACTCTGGCGAACCTTGCAGATGTGTTGCGCAAGCGTGCCCAGATGAAACTTAAAATCCGCGCTATGTCCTCCGAGTCCAAGGCATCAGCCTATATCGTGGGATCGCTGCCGTTTTTCGTGTTCGGCATGGTCTGGATGGTTAACCCGCAATATCTGGCCGGCTTCTTCTATGAACCGCGCTTGATTGTCGCCGGGTTGGTTGGCGCAGTGTGGATGTCGATCGGGGCATTCATCATGGCCAAAATGGTCAACTTCGAAATTTAAGTTGGGGACGGGACAAGAAACATGACCAATGCGGGTGGACCTCAACTTCTAGGCATCGACGTGTTGTGGGTGGCTACGCTGCTGTCTGCGGTGGCTTCCATGGCGGTACTAATAGCGATTTATTCGGCTGTGACTGTGCGCGACCCGATGGTGAAACGCGTCAAGGCGCTGAACGAGCGGCGTGAACAGTTGAAGGCCGGCATTACGGCAACGACGTCGAAAAAGCGCGCGAGGCTGATCCGGAAGACGGAAACGACTGACAAAATGCGCTCGCTTTTGTCGAAGCTTCAGGTTTTGCAGGACGATCAGGTCAAGGCGGTTCAACAACGGCTGGCGCAAGCGGGTATCCGTCGCAAGGAACTGGCCGTGACTGTGATTTTCTGCCGCATGGTGCTTCCTATCGTCATTGGCGGCGGCACTGCCATCTATATCTATGGCATGAATGGCGTACCGGAATGGGGTGCCTTCAAGAAATTTATGGCATTCGCCGCTGCCGCGATCTTAAGCTACAAGGCTGCCGACATCTACCTCACCAACCTGGTTACCAAACGGACGGCAGCCATTCGGAAAGGTCTGCCTGACGCACTTGACCTGCTTGTAATCTGTGCCGAGGCTGGTTTGACCGTCGATACTGCGTTCAACCGCGTGGCAAAGGAACTGGGCCGGGGTTATCCCGAGCTGGGTGATGAATTTACCCTCACCGCAATCGAGCTTGGCTTTTTGACCGAACGCCGGACCGCGTTTGAAAACCTAGCTTACCGCGTGAATCTCGATTCGATCCGCGGCGTGGTGACAACCATGATCCAGACCGAGAAATACGGGACACCTCTGGCTTCTGCATTGCGCGTATTGTCCGCCGAATTCCGCAATGACCGCATGATGCGCGCCGAGGAGAAGGCCGCGCGTTTGCCGGCCATTATGACCGTTCCGCTCATCCTGTTCATTTTGCCGACCTTGTTTATCGTGATACTTGGCCCAGCTGCCTGCTCGATCAGCGACGCCTTCTCGAATCAATAAGGCAATACGGAAGGGGCAGTCCTAGGGCTGCCCCTTCAACCTTTGCGGACAGTTTGTTCGATAGCGCCAAAGATGCTGTGACCGGCGTCATCATGCACTTCAATCCGCACAACGTCGCCGTCTTTCAAGAAAGGCGTGACCATTTCGCCGGTCTGAATTTTCTCCACCATCCGTACTTCGGCAAGACAGCTATAGCCAAGGCCGCCATCAGCAACGGGTTTGCCTGGCCCCCCATCGGCATCGCGATTGGAGACCGTGCCCGACCCGATAATGGACCCTGCCCCGATGTTGCGTGTCTTGGCCAGATGCGCGATCAAAACACCGAAATCAAATGTGCAGTCGTCCGAAGCCACGGCGCGGCCAAATGGCGCGCCATTGAGGTCAACATTCAAAGTGCGGTGCAGTTTGCCTGCGTTCCAATAGGCCCCAAGGCTGTCGGGCGTTACGAATACAGGCGATAATGCGCTAGCTGGTTTGGATTGGACAAAGCCAAAACCTTTTTCAAGTTCGGCAGGGATAAGGTTACGCAGTGACACGTCATTCACAAGGCCGACCAGCCGGATATAGGACAAGGCGTCTGTTGCCGAGGTTCCGCGTGGCACGTCACCTGTCACCACGACAATTTCCGCTTCGAGATCACAGCCCCAGGCTTCGTCTGCCAAAGGGATGTAATCGCGCGCGCCCAGAAACTCGTCCGATCCGCCCTGATACATCAACGGGTCATGCCAGAAGCTTTCGGGCAGCACAGCGCCGCGCGCCTTGCGTACGAGTTCGACATGATTGACATAAGCCGAACCGTCCGCCCATTGATAGGCACGCGGCAAAGGTGCCGCAGCGTCGTGTTCGTGGAAGCGTTCGCGCGGAATAACGGCATGCTCAAGATCAGTGGCCAGCGCTTCGAGCCGGGGCGCATATTCGTCCCAATCGTCTAGCGCCACCTGCATCGTCGGCACGATGTGCGCAGCATCGGCATACCAGGCCAGATTATCCGAGACGACAACGAGATGCCCGTCACGGCCCGATTTCAGTGATGCAAGTTTCATATTCGATCTCCAACTTTTGTCCTTCATGCATCCATATTGCAGTTGCGGCAACCGCGACTGTGCGTTTACACCGTGCAATATGACTTGGGGGAATGCCAAATTGCGGTTGGCTCAGGCAGGTGCGCTCGCGCTTTCGCTGCTTGTCACTGGCTCTGCCTTTAGCCAGCAGCCAGTCTTCAACACCGCGCAGGCGGCCAAAAACGGCTGGTTCATGGAACAGAACCGGTCGGCATCATGGTATTTGTCGCAGCATAAAAAGATGGCGAGCGCGATCACCGCTTTGCAGCCGCAAAAACCCGGCATCGTTGACGCTTATGTCATATCGATCGGCCTCGATTCCGACCCGGTATTTGCCCGCGAGTCGGCTGAAGCGGCCAAGGTATTGGCACGACGCTACGGAGCCACAGGCCGAACGCTGTACCTGACCGCAGGGGCCGATGATAAAGCCCCCGGCGTACCGCAGGGTTCACCTTCCAACCTTGCAACAGCTCTGGCTGCGGTTGCTGACCGGATGGATGAAAAAGAGGATGTGCTTATCCTGTTTGCAACCACCCATGGTGACCCGGTATCCGGCCTTGCCTATCGGGATGGCGAAGATGGCGTGGGGATGATCGCACCGCAGCGCCTGTCCGATTTGCTGGACAGCGTTGGCATCAAACGCCGTATGATTCTGTTGTCGGCATGCTATTCGGGGATATTCATTCCGCTGCTCACCAATGACGAGACCGTGATAGTGACCGCCGCATCGTCACAGCGCACGTCATTTGGCTGTGCGCCTGGCAATGACTGGACCTTTTTCGGCGATGCCCTGATGAACAACGCCTTCCGCAAACCGCAGAAGTTCGACGACGCCATGGCAGAGGCAGTGGGGCTCATTTCCGAATGGGAAGGCGCATTGAAGCTGACGCCGTCACGGCCTCAGGTTTTTGTCGGTGATAACGCACGTCTATGGCTTGACGCGCTGGAATTGAAAATGCCCCGGACGCCCACCGCCAGGGTTGGCCGTCCGGCCATCGATTCCGGCTAATCAACAGCTGTCAGGTTTAACCGAGTTCAGCGACGCGTGCGCGCAATTGCGCAAGCATCGCCTCAAGCATCTTGGCTTCCCCGCTGCCCAATATCTTTTCGAGCTCCGCCTCCAATTGCAAAGCCTCTGGCACAATCTGTTCATAAAGATCACGGCCGGCGGCAGTCAGCGCCAAATGGTGGGATCGTCCGTCCAAACTGTTCGGCACACGGCTGACCAATGCCCGTTCCTCAAGCGCTTTGCACGCGCGGTTAACGGTGACCTTGTCCATGGCGGTCGCGGCGACCAACTGCCGCTGCGTGGCAACTTCGGTCTCACCCAATAGCGCCATGACCCGCCATTCGGGCACCTTCAACGCGAATTTTCCGCGATAGGCACGCGCAATCAAATCGCTGACTGCGTTGGAGGTAATCGATAGCTGATATGGCAGAAACGCACTAAGCGTCAGTTTCTTTTGTGGCATGGGCCTAGCTTTTCGGGGGCGCGAAACATGCGGACATCATTCGGGCTTTACCTGGTCCGGATGCGCCGCGGCGAAGGCTGGTAAGGCCGTCAACGCAGCATCCATCCGTACAAGTTTTGGAAAGGCATCAAGCGGCGTGTCCAGCCGACGCGCATTGGCCATTTGCGGGACGAGGCAGACATCGGCAAGATTGGGCAAGTCGCCGCCAAACAGGCCGTCTTCTGGTGCCATTGCCTCCAACGCCGTGAAACCTTCTGTTATCCAGTGCCGATACCATGTATCAATGGCCTCTTGTGATTGCCCCATTTGCTCTTTCAAATATCGCAGCACCCGCAGATTATCGACAGGGTGAATGTCCGCCGCAATTATCAGCGCCTGCGCCAGCGTCCTGGCACGATCCGCCGGGTTTGAGGAAACCATCGCGGGATCGGGATATTGCGCGTCCAGATAATCTATAATGGCAAGGCTTTGCGTAAGGTCATGGCCGTCAATCGACAGCATCGGGACAAAGCCTTGCGGATTACGGGCAACATAAGCCCTTGCCTTATGTTCATTCTCCAACAGGCTGGTCGGCACGCTGGTGTAGGGCACGCCTTTAAGATTGAGAACGATGCGCACGCGATAGCTTGCCGAGGAACGCCAATAGTCGAACAGGATTATGTCTTTCATGGTCAATGCGATTAGCATGGCACACGCAAAAGGCAAAAGCATTGCAGCTTTTCCTTCCGACGATTATGTTGGTTTTGAAGGAAAAGGACCACGCATGTATTACACCAAATTAGGGACAATGGCCGCTATTTTTATTGCGGCGATGCCAGTTCAGGCAGCAGCGCCGATTTCCGGCCGATGGGTAACGCAGAGCAAGGATGGCGTGGTCGAAATTTACCAATGCGGCGCGGCTTTATGCGGAAAACTGTCGAAGTTTCTGGTCAATCCACCCGCAGGTCCGGGCGCGAAAGACGTGAACAATCCTGACAAGGCGCTGCGCAGCAGAACGATTTTGGGTATGAATGTCCTGACTGGTTTTACATCCGACGGGAAAGAGTGGCGCGGGCAGATTTACGACCCGAAGTCCGGCAAAACATATCGTTCGATCGTCTATAAGGGCAAATCGGGCAATCTGGTGGTTAAAGGCTGCATTGGGCCCTTTTGTCAGGCCCAGACATGGACGCCGGGCTGAATACCATCTTGGCGGCGGCGCGATAAAGCCGCAACTGGACATTAAGTTCGTCGGGATTATCCCGCCAATATCCCACTTCGTTTAATTCCACCATCGACAGTCGAAGCGACTCGCGTGCTGCCAAGATCTGTCTTCTGGTTCCTTTTGAAAGCATAGCCTGAAGCTGCATGTTGCGGTGCTTGAGCTTTGCACGTGCCGTCAATGTCATCACAAATCCTCTCGGAGGAATTAACGACAACTGGGGCGCC
>NZ_JBKBQV010000034.1:0-27527 GCF_046292425.1 Sphingorhabdus sp. | reverse complement strand
GATGTGTCCGCCTTCATATTCCGCCTGCGCGTTGCGGCCAGCGTCGGGCATGAAATATGTCGCATCGACCACACGTAGGTCGGACGCGCCGATTTCTTTAGCCAACCATTCGGTGCTTACTAACAATTCCATGATTTTCGTCCTTGCCCGCATTTATGATTCTTGTGCGCCGCAAGATAAGCAGCTTTTGCAAACTATCCAAGTGTTTCGAGAAATTGCTGTGCTTGGTCGCGAAGCGCAACTTTATCAGCCTCTGTCATTCGGTCCCAATTTCTATATGGCATCGCCATGCGCGGGTTTTTACGCAATTTATCTTTGTTTCGAGCAATAAATTCCCAATATAACGCGTTGAATGGACACGCCTTTGATCCAACACGTTGCTTGACGTCATAGCGGCAGTGTGAGCAATAATCGGACATCCGATTGATATATGCACCGCTCGCCGCATAAGGCTTTGACGCCAGCACGCCTCCATCGGCGAACTGACTCATGCCCAAGCTGTTTGGCAATTCGACCCACTCGTACGCATCGGCATAGACGGCGAGATACCATTCATGGACGGCCTTCGGATCAAGGCCCGCCAACAGAGCGAAATTGCCCGTAACCATCAGTCGCTGGATGTGGTGCGCGTATGAAAATTCTATCGTTTGGCCAATCGCCTGCGACAGACAATGCATGTCGGTCTCGCCCGTCCAATAAAACGCAGGAAGTGGACGGTGCGCAGCAAGCGCGTTACTATCGACATATTCCGGACCCGCGCTCCAATAAATGCCGCGCACATATTCACGCCAGCCGATGATTTGCCGGATGAAACCTTCGGCAGCGTTAATCGGGACCTTGCCTGCCTGATATTTCTCTTCGACCGCACGGCACAATTCAAGCGGGTCAAGCAAGCCGGAGTTGATATAAGGCGACAGAATCGAGTGCCACAAAAACGGCTTTCCGGTCAGCATCGCGTCCTGATAATCGCCAAAATTCGGCAAAGCATGATCTAGAAAATGCTTCTGCTGCTTGAGCGCATCTTCACGTGTGACGGCAAAACCGAACTTGGCAGTCTTGCCAATGTTACCAGCGAAGCGTTCTTCGACCATTTTGAGGACGCCCTGCGTAATATCATCTGGCGCGAAATGCAGTGGTTCCGGCATCACCAGATCGCGCTTGGCCGGTTTCCGGTTTTCGGTATCGAAATTCCACTGCCCACCTTCAGGCGCGTCGGCGTTCATAAGCAGGCCAGACTTTCGCCGCATGTCGCGGTAGAAATATTCCATACGCAATTGCTTGCGGTCTTTGGCCCAGCGTTCAAACTCGGCGTGGGTACACAAAAACCGGTCATCAGGCAGAATCGTTACTTGGACGTCAAAACGGTCGGGCCAGCTATCGAGCATGGCTTTGACGCGCCATTCGCCAGCTTCGGTCACGCGTAATGCGGACACCTTGTGTCGTTCGATGGCCCGGGCAACTTCGCCAGTGAAGCTCCCGCTGTTTTCGGCGTCTGTCAGCCCGACATAATCAACAGTCCAGCCTGCTCTGCGCAGATCCTCTGCATGATGGCGCATGGCGGAGAGAATATACGCTATCTTGGATTTGTGGTGCGGTACATAGCCGGTCTCTTCATCGACCTCGACCATCAGAACGATACATGAATTTTTATACTGCCCCGCTAAGGAGGAAAGTTCATGGCTGAGTTGGTCCCCGAATACCGGGATGAGCGTCTTCATAAGCTAGGCAGTAGCCAGACCGCCAGCCACGCACGATACAGGTTTTCAGGAAGCAAGGGCCCGCTGGCCCAATCGATCAAAACGGCGTGGGCCTTGGTCCAAGCGCAATGGCGCCATTTTGGGTTGCGGCGGCGAAGATTCACGTCCGATCATGCATACCAATCGGGCAATTTCCTCCGACTCTCCGCCGGGTGGCACACGGGACAGTTTCGCGACGAGAATCGGTGCTAGCAGCGTTTTGTTCTGGAGAGAAAATTCCTGCATCTCGTTCAGCGCCACGCTAAGCTTTAGAGGCAAGCCAGTATTCTCGCCGGGTTTGACAGAGCCCAGCGAGCTTGGGAGATACTGGCCCGGATTTGCTAAAAAACTGTCGATTGCGCGTTGCTGTTCGTTGCTGGCAGAAATCAGGACCGCATGTAACTCCAGGTCTCCAGACTCGGAGTCGTCTGTACTGGCGATTTGCAAAAGGCCCTGAATCGTCAGGCTGCTGAAACTGACAACCGCGTCTTGCGGTATGAAGGACATTGTTATGGGGCTTGCGGGTGAAGGTTTCGCGCGGGGAACGAGGGAGAGCGCAGGGGGCTCGACACTGGCGTTGGGTCGATTGGGAGTTGCAGGCTTTGGCGGCTTTCGCATTTGCGAAACTGCAACCGATGGGGCGGGCTTTGGCCTCCGCCATAGCAGATAAAACAGGCCTGTAATGGCGAGCAATAGAGCCGCCATACCAGCGATCACCGTTGTTGCAATGCTCTCCGCTTCTGGTGGCGTAGCGGCTTCTGTCGTTGGCTGACGATCGGCTTGGGGTGGCCTCACATCAGTGCTTGTTGTTTCCGGCGGCGCGGTCCCGGCCTCTCGCTGCGCCTGCTGACTTGGGGGCACATCTTCGGATGGGGCAGGCTCTGGAACTTGAGGTTGCGAAGCTTGTGGACCTGCCTCGCGAACGAGGGGTGGCGCAGGTGCAGCCGGCAGCGGGGTTGCAGCGCGCGGGTTATCCGGCGACTCTTGTTGAGGAAGCGGCGTACGCACCTCTGGGCCCGGAACTGCTTCGGGCGGGGGAGGGTCGAGACGAAAGTCCCGAAGCTCCGGCGGGGTATCGAGGCCTGCATCCTGCGCATGACTTGTCGATGCCCCGCTGAAGACCAGCAGGAGCGCGCCAGTAACCAAACTCAGGTTACGTCGCTGTGTTGGTTCGTGGGTCACCATAAGTCGATAACGCCCAAAGCGGTTACGCGTGAACGACGAATGAATATCTCATCCGTTTCGCATGACCCGTTTGCTTCCCGTGACGAACCGGCTAAATGTTCGAACATGACCGATATTTCACAGCCAAAATTTCTGGGTGCGCAAAGCGCGCTTCCTCAAACGCCAGAAGAGGCGCAGCTGGATTACGTGCCCAACCCGCGCCCTGACACTTTATATCTGGCGCGTTTCGCGGTGCCCGAGTTTACTTCACTTTGTCCAGTTACGGCGCAGCCTGACTTCGCACATCTGGTTATCGACTATGCGCCAGATTCGACAATCGTAGAATCAAAATCGCTAAAGTTGTTCCTGGGTTCTTTCCGAAACCATGCTGCATTTCACGAAGATTGCACCGTTGGCATCGGACAGCGCCTCTTTGCCGAAATGAAGCCCCACTGGTTGCGCATCGGGGGATACTGGTATCCGCGCGGGGGAATCCCAATTGACGTGTTTTGGCAGTCAGGTGAGCCACCCAAAGGCTTGTGGTTACCGGATCAGGGTGTTCAGGCCTACCGTGGTCGCGGCTGACCTATTTAAACAAACCACCCAAAATTCCCCGCACTAACGACTTACCAAAGGACCCGGCGACCTGACGGCCGATTGATGTTGCGGCGGACCGTGCTGCCGACTGCAGCATCTTATCTGCCATGCTCGGCTTTGCCGCCTCTCGTGCTGCCACAACTTGCTGGCGCGCAGCCTCTTTTGCAGCGGCGGCTTCGGCGCGAGCCGCAACTTTGGCCGCGGCCGCGGCTTCCTTGTCGGCAATAGCCTGCGCTTTTGCTTCTTCCGCTGCCGCAGCAGCCTGCGCTCCTTTGGCTGCCAATATTTCTTCCGCAGATTCTCGGTCGATCAGGGTGTCATATTTGTCGCCGATGGCATCGGTCGTAATCATAATGCCCCGTTCCTGCGGGGTTAGGGGCCCGACGCGGCTTGACGGCGCTTTGATCAGCGTACGCTGCACAATCGAAGGCGACCCGTCCGGCTCAAGCAAGGACACGAGTGCTTCACCAATCTTCAATTCGGTTATGACCTGCGCGACATCGAGCGCGGGGTTAGGGCGGAAAGTTTCCGCTGCTGACTTGACCGCCTGCTGATCCCGCGGGGTGAAAGCGTTCAGCTTGTGTTGAATGCGGTTGTTGAGCTGCGCCGCAACAGTGTCAGGAATATCGATAGGATTTTGCGTGATGAAATACACGCCGACGCCTTTGGACCGGATAAGACGGACTACTTGCTCGATTTTCTCGAGTAATGCCTTTGGCGCATTGTCGAAAAGCAAATGAGCTTCATCAAAAAAGAAAACCAACTTCGGCTTGTCCGGATCACCAATTTCGGGAAGTGTTTCAAACAACTCGGACAGCAGCCACAGAAGAAATGTGGAATATAACTTCGGGCTCGACATCAAGCGATCGGCAGCAAGAATATTTACGATGCCCCGGCCATTGTCATCGCATCGGATCAGATCGTCCAAATCGAGCGCAGGCTCTCCAAAAAAATGTTCGCCGCCCTGAGAGCGCAATTGAAGCAAGGCGCGCTGAATGCTGCCCACCGATTGTTTCGAGATGTTTCCATATTCGAGCGTCAGCTTCTCAGCCTGTTCTCCGCAATACACCAGCATCGCCTGCAAATCATCGAGGTCGAGCATCAGCAACCCGTCCTTGTCAGCCACATGGAATGCGATATTTAAAACACCTTCTTGCACCTCGTTAAGGTTCATAAGCCGCGCCAGTAGTAAGGGCCCCATTTCTGAGACAGTCGTGCGGACCGGGTGACCCTGTTCGCCAAAAAGGTCCCAAAACTGCGATGGATTGTCTTTATATGCCCAGTCCTGCTGACCAATCTCGGCAGCGCGGGCGGCAAAAATTTCATGCGTTTTAGTCAACGGCGATCCTGCCATCGCTAGCCCGGATAAATCCCCTTTTATGTCAGCAACAAAAGTCGGAACGCCTGCGGCCGACAATCCCTCAATAATGCCCTGCAAGGTGACAGTTTTCCCTGTGCCCGTGGCGCCGGCTATCAATCCATGCCGGTTGGCGCGTTTGAGGGTAAGCATTTCTTGGCCGCTGGAATTCTGTCCTATGAATATGGTGTCCATATATGCCGCCAACCCTGAATGTTTGATTTCCTGATGCAACTATGAAGCCGCCCTGCGTGCAAGTAAATCCTGCAATGGATTGTATCTCATCCTATGGAGTGCTTGATCCGCATCTTGTCGATCCTTTGGAATCGTTCGTCGCAAATATTTCTGTAAATGCTGTCATCATGCGACCGTCTGTCCTATCAGCTATGCATGGTCCGGGTAACAAAGATTAGGGGAAAGGGCGCCCAAGACGCGCTTCGTAAAGCCATTGCCTCCTTGGCTATGTTGTCTTTATTGACATCATGTGTCGCTGCAGAGCGAGCGCCGCCGCGCGTTCAGCCGGTGCTGGCAACAGCGATGCCCGCACCAGCCCGCTCAATACCTCCGTCTCAACCTGTTGCAATGGGAGCGCCAGCTCGTCCGGCTATTGTTCGGGCGCCTGCCGGACTTGAAAACCTGCTGAACGATCAATGGCGGATATTCCCGGGGCGCACTGGCGTTGCAATCATGCGCATTGACGGGGGCGAGTGGATAACGGGTAAGCGGATTGACGAACTATTTCCGCAGCAAAGCGTATCCAAGACATGGGTGGCGCTAACAATTTTGGATCTCGTTGATCAAGGCAAAGTCCGGTTGGACCAAAAAGTACGCATCACACGTGATGATCTCGCCGTTTTTCATCAGCCGATCCGCGATCGCGTCATTGCTAGCGGTGAAATCGAGGTGTCGGTGCTGGCTTTACTTGAGCAAGCCATTATCGGCAGTGATAACACTGCCAACGATTCACTGTTGCGCACTGCAGGCGGGCCGCAGGCCGTGCAGAATTTCCTGGTTCGCAAAAATCTTGGCGCGATCCGGTTCGGCCCTGGCGAGCGTCTGATGCAAAGTAGCATTGCCGGGATGGAATGGCGCCAGGAATATTCGATTGGACGTCGTTTTTACGCGGCGCGGGAAGCGGTTCCATTCGCGACGCGTAAGGCGGCATTAGATCGTTATCTGGCTGATCCGGTCGACGGAGCCAGTCCTGAAGCGATTGTCCGCGCGCTCGCAAAATTAGCGAGGGGCGAGTTGCTTTCTGCCTCTTCTACTCGTCTGATCCTAGGCATCATGTCGCGCACATCAAGCGGTCCAAATCGACTGAAGGCTGGCGTACCGCCAGGTTGGCGCTTTCTTCACAAGACCGGCACAGGCCAAGTTCTGCCGCCCGTTTCCACTGGCTATAACGATATTGGGATTATGACCGCGCCTGATGGGACGCGCTATGCGGTTGCAGTTATGATGGGCAGCACGACCGCCCCTATCCCGCAACGGATGTCATTCATGCAGTTTGTTTCACGCACGGTGGCGACGTACCACGGTCAATAAATGATTCCCCCAACCTTCAGGGTGCCGCGGGCATCAGGTATATTGTTGAGGGACCGACAAAGAAAAGGGCCGTCCTGTGAACAGGACAGCCCTCATCAAATGCTTTCGCTTAAAAAGCGCGAATATTACTTCGCAGCTTCTTTCGCAGCTTCTGCGGATTCACCAGCAGCAGCAGCAGCGTCGGTCGCAGTTGCAGCGGCGTCAGTTGCAGTTGCAGCAGCGTCAGTTGCAGTTGCTTCAGTTGCAGCAGCATCGGTAGCAGCTTCAGCGCCTTCTACAGCGGCGTCAGCAGCTTCAGTGGTAGCTTCTGTGGTTTCGGTTGCTTCTGTGGTAGCTTCTTCAGCACCCGAGCAAGCGGCCAAACCGAGCGAAGCGGCAAGAACGAGAGATACAGCAATTTTCTTCATATGGGAAACCCCCTAGCAAAACTTATGAAAACCTGACAGGCACGTTACAACGATTGCAGCTTGCCTGCGAAAAGCCCTCTAGCCCGTTCATTATTCGCTGGCAATGCGCTTTTTCAATGAGTCATCATGTCCTCTTCCGATTTTGAGACTTTCTCTACCTTAGCGGTAGAAAAATGGCCATTTTAGGCCGATTGACTTGATATAAAGAATTCTTTATATCGCGTTTCGATGATCAATTTGCTTAATATCATGCGCGCGTTGGCGGACCCTACCCGGCTCCGAATCGTGTTCCTGGTCCTCCGGCTGGAGTTGTCGGTGGGCGAGTTGGTGCAAATACTTGACCAAAGCCAGCCCCGCGTTTCGCGCCATATACGGATTCTCGACGAGGCAGGACTTTTGGAGCGGCGTAAGGAAGGAAGCTGGGTGTTCTTGCGACCGGGCGCCACATTGACTGAAAGTCCGCTCACTACATTGTTCGCCGAGGCCGACGTTTCGCAGGCGAAGGCATTTCAGCGTGACCTGCTTCGGCTGGATGAAGTGCGCAACGCCCGCACGGACATGGCAGCGAGCTATTTTGCCGCGCATGCGGACGAATGGGACTCCTTGCGGTCGCTTCATATCGCCGATTCGGAGGTCGAGGCGCGGCTCGCGCAAATCCTGCATAGTGCGCCCTTGGGAAGAGTCCTTGATGTCGGCACCGGCACCGGGCGCATTGTGGAGCTGTTTGCGGCAGAGTCAGAGCGTTTCGTTGCGGTAGATAACAGCCCCGAAATGCTGAGGCTGGCGAGGGCTAAGATCGCCGGTCTAAGCCCTGAAATTGCGAACAAGGTCGACATTAAACTTGGCGACTTCAACATGCTGCCAGTGGGCGATGGTGAATTTGACTGTGTAATTTTCCATCAGGTGTTGCATTATGCCCAGCATCCAGAGGCGGTCATCGCGGAAGCAATACGCACGTTAGCGCCAGGCGGCAGGCTCGTCATTGTCGACTTTGCCGCACATAATCTGGAAGAACTTCGCAGTGTCCATGCTCATGCCCGACTCGGGTTCGCCGATGAATTTATGAAAAAGGCTTTTGCCGGCCATGGTCTGCAGCTCGTGCATCAAACGGCACTTGAGGCCGGCGAGTTGATTGTCAAAGTGTGGATGGGTCAAAAGCTCTCCGGCGCCGTCCCCAACCCTAAGAAAAGTCCGAAACCTCAAAACAATTTAAGGATCGTCGCATGATTCTCCCGCTGGCGCAGATGCAGGAGGCCAGCCGCGCTGTTGCCTCTCCACTTTTTGCCGGACTCGCTGGTGACTGTGAAATCAGTTTCGAATTCTTTCCGCCGAAGACCGAGAAAATGGAAGAACAATTGTGGGATTCCGTTGTGACTCTCGCACCGCTTGCCCCCCGCTTTGTATCGGTTACCTACGGGGCAGGTGGCACGACCCGTGAACGCACACACAATACCGTGGCGAGAATCGCACGCGAAACCGATATCCCTGCAGCTGCGCATTTGACTTGTGTTGAAGCGTCAAAGGGCGAAATTGCAGATGTCGCCAATGCATATTGGGACGCTGGCGTGCGCCACATCGTTGCCTTGCGCGGCGATGCGCCAAGTTCGGACGGGCAATTCGTTCCCCACCACGATGGCTATGCAAGCGCAGCTGAACTGGTGGAAGGTTTGCGAAAGCTCCATCCGTTCGAAATATCAGTCAGCGCTTATCCAGAAACGCATCCGGAGGCTTTGTCGGCTGCGTCAGACATTGATTTCCTAAAACGCAAGCTGGACTCCGGAGCAAGCCGCGCAATCACGCAGTTCTTCTTTGAACCCGAGACTTTCTTTCGCTTCCGCGACGCGGTTGCTGCTGCGGGTATAAACGCAGAGATTGTTCCTGGCATCATGCCGGTAACCAACTTTGCTGCGATAAGCCGCATGTCAAAAATGACAGGCACAGCAATTCCGGTATGGATGGCGCATCTTTTTGATGGTCTCGACGACCATCCGTCGGCGCGGCAACTCGTTGCGGCGACCGTATCGGCAGAAATGTGCCGCCGTTTATATGCAGGTGGTGTGCGTGACTTCCATTTTTATACTTTGAACCGCGCTGAACTTTCTTACGCGATTTGTCACCTTCTTGGCAAACGACCGGCGACGCCCGCGCAAGAGGTTGCGGCATGACCGCGCGTGAGGCCTTCACCGCCCGAGCGGCTCAGCAGATACTCGTATTTGACGGTGGTTATGGCACTGCAATTCAGGGCTATAAACTGTCTGAAGCAGAGTATCGGGGCGCACTTGAACTGACGCATGATCAAAAAGGAAATAACGACCTATTATCAATTACGCGTCCGGATGTTGTTAGCGCGATCCACAGCGCTTATCTGGACGCCGGCGCGGACATGATCGAGACCAATACATTCAGCGCGACAAAGATCAGCATGGCCGACTATGGCTGCGAGCATTTAGTGCGACAGTTGAACGTGGAATCGGCAAAGCTTGCTCGCGCCTGTTGCGACGCAGCTGAAGCAAAGGACGGCAGCCGGCGTTTTGTGGCGGGTTCGGTGGGGCCGACAAACAAGACGCTGTCATTGTCGCCAGACGTCAACGATCCCGGCTATCGCGAAATCGACTTTGATTATCTGAAAGAGGTGTATCGCGAGCAATGCGATGCGCTCATCGAAGGCGGGGTCGATTTCCTGTTGATCGAGACTATCTTCGACACGCTGAATGCCAAGTGCGCTGCGATGGCTGCGCAGGAAGCCGCTGCTGCATGCGGGCGTGATGTGCCATTAATGATCTCCATGACGATTACCGACATGGCTGGCCGGAATCTTTCAGGGCATACGGTCGAAGCCTTCTGGGCAGCAATCCGGCACGTCAAACCGCTCACCATTGGTCTGAACTGCTCGTTCGGCGCGGACCTCCTGCGTCCACATCTCGCGGCCTTGTCGAAGCAAGCGGACGCGCTGGTGATGGCTTATCCCAACGCGGGCTTGCCAAATGATCTGGCCGAATATGACGAGTTGCCGGAAACCACAGCGATGCTGATTGGCCAATGGCTCGATGACGGGCTAGTCAACATTGTGGGTGGCTGTTGCGGCACCACCCCAGCGCATATTGCGGCAATCGCCAAGGCCGTTTCGGATCGCGCGCCGCGCGTTATTCCCAAGGCAGATGTCGTAACGCGGCTTGCGGGGCTTGAGCCCTTCATCATGGCCGCCTGAACCCTTTAAAGCAGAACAAAAATGACATCCTCCTCCTCCCGTTTCGTCAATATTGGTGAACGCACCAACGTCACCGGCAGTGCCAAGTTCAAAAAGCTCATCATGGCCGGCGATTATGAAGCGGCCGTCGAAGTGGCGCGCGATCAGGTCGAAAACGGCGCGCAGATCATTGATATCAACATGGATGAAGGACTGCTTGACGCACATGAGGCGATGACAACCTTCATCAAACGTATTGCCGCAGAGCCCGACATTGCGCGTGTACCGTTAATGATCGACAGCTCCAAATGGAGCGTCATTGAGGCGGGGCTGAAATGCGTATCCGGCAAGCCGATTGTGAATTCGATATCGATGAAGGAGGGTGAAGAGGCTTTTCTGCATCATGCGCGTTTGTGCATGGCTTATGGAGCCGCTGTCGTCGTGATGGCGTTTGATGAAACGGGACAGGCCGACACGCAACGCCGCAAGGTCGAGATTTGCAAGCGCGCCTATGACCTGCTTCTCGGCATCGGCTTTCCGCCTGAGGACATCATCTTTGATCCCAATATCTTTGCAGTGGCGACGGGAATTGAGGAACATAACAACTACGGCGTCGACTTTATCGAGGCAGTCAGAGAACTGCGTGTCTTGTGCCCGCACGCGCATTATTCCGGCGGACTGTCCAACCTATCGTTCAGCTTCCGCGGAAACGAGCCGGTGCGCAGGGCAATGCATTCGGTGTTCCTGTATCATGCCATTCCTGCCGGGTTGGACATGGCGATTGTAAATGCAGGTCAGCTCGACATTTATGATGACATCAATGCTGAACTGCGTGTTGCCTGCGAAGATGTTATCCTCAACCGAGACCCGGACGCGACCGAACGCCTGATCGCGCTGGCGGAGAAGTATCGCGGTACTGATGTCGCACAGGAGAAGGCCGAAGCCGAATGGCGCGGATGGCCAGTGAACAAGCGGCTTGAGCATGCGTTGGTCAAGGGTATCGACGCCCATATCGTAGAGGACACGGAAGAAGCGCGGCTTGCCATCAAGGCGGCAGGCGGTCGGCCGATCGAGGTTATTGAAGGGCCGTTGATGGACGGCATGAATGTGGTTGGAGACCTGTTCGGATCAGGCCGCATGTTCCTGCCACAAGTTGTGAAGTCCGCGCGTGTGATGAAAAAAGCGGTCGCGCATCTTTTTCCCTATATCGAAGCGGAAAAGGAAGTCGGCGCCAAAGGCAAGGGCAAGATCATCATGGCGACCGTCAAGGGCGACGTGCATGATATTGGCAAGAATATCGTTGGCGTCGTGCTTCAATGCAACGGTTTCGAGATTGTCGATCTGGGCGTCATGGTCGCCTGGCCTGACATATTGAAGGCGGCGGTCGAACATGATGCTGACATGATCGGGTTGTCAGGCCTCATCACCCCTTCGCTCGATGAGATGGTGACTGTTGCCGAGGAAATGGAGAAAGCGGGTATGACGATGCCGCTGATGATTGGCGGGGCAACGACGTCGAAAACGCACACGGCCTTGCGTATTGAGCCAGTATATTCCGGCCCGGTCATCCATGTACTGGACGCATCGCGGGCTGTTGGCGTTGCCGGTACGCTGGTCAGCGACACCATGGCCGAAAAGTTCGTCGCGGATACCCGTGCCGAATATGAGCACATCCGCGCCGCGCGTGCGGGCAAGACCGCAAAGCCGCTGGCCACGCTTGAAGAAGCGCGTGCCAATGCGTTTGAACTCGATGAAAGCATGAAGCCAGCCCCGCCGCAAAAGCCTGGGGTACATGTCTATGACGACTGGGATCTGGCTGACCTGCGCAACTATATTGACTGGACGCCATTCTTTCGCGCCTGGGAATTGCATGGCAATTATCCGGCGATCTTGACCGACGAAGTTGTGGGTGAAAGCGCGACCAGCCTGTTTGCCGACGCCAATGCGATGCTCGACAGGATCATCAGCGAAAAATGGTTGCGGGCGAAGGGCGTCGCTGGCCTGTGGCCTTGCTGGCGCGATGGCGACGATGTGATCGTCTATTGCGAAAAAACCGAAGCGCATGTGCGCATGCCATTCCTGCGGCAACAGATCGCCAAGCGTGAAGGCAGGGCCAATATGTGTCTTGCCGATTTTATTAGCCGCGATGGCGACTGGATCGGGGGCTTTGCGGTCACGACTGGCCATGGCATCGGCACGCATCTGGCGCAGTTCAAAGCCAGTATCGACGATTATTCAGACATCATGCTCAAGGCGCTGGCCGACCGCCTGGCCGAAGCCTTTGCCGAGCGGATGCACGAGCATGTCCGCAAGGATCTTTGGGGTTATGCGCCGGACGAACAGTTCACTCCCGAAGCGTTGAACCGCGAAGAATATCGCGGTATCCGGCCAGCGCCTGGCTATCCGGCATGTCCCGACCATAGCCTGAAGCCGATATTATTCGACCTGCTGGATGCCACGCACAAGACGGGTATCACGCTGACCGAAAGCTTTGCGATGCTGCCGACGGCCGCCGTCAGTGGTCTGTATTTCGGCCATCCGCAGTCCGAATATTTCGGGGTCGCGCGGATCGGTGACGATCAGGTCTCGGACTATGCGGCGCGCCGTGGTCTCGATCTGGACCGCGCACGGCAATATTTGCGGCCGAATCTCAACGAGTAAGCGTTAACGGCTGGAAAAGTGGCCCGTTTTGGCGTTAGCTGCGTTGGCCGGAAGCAGCTAATTGGAAACGCCGCTATGAAGACATCGCATCTCATCTTCCTTGTCGCCTTCGGCACAGCCGCCGCATCGGCGCAAAATACCGCACCGTTCCAGAATGCCGAAACGGGTCGTAATTATCAGAGCCTGCAACAGGCGGTCGATGCCATCGGCAAGGGCAAGGGAACCATCATCATAGCGCCGGGGACCTATCGCCAATGTGCCGTACAAGCCGCCGGGGTCGTTGCCTTTCGCGCGGCAGTGCCCGGACAAAGCATTTTCGATACCAAGACATGCGAAGGCAAAGCCGCCCTTGTCCTGCGCGGACAGGCGGCGCGCGTCGATGGAATCATCTTTCAGAATATGCGGGTGCCAGATGCCAATGGCGCAGGCATCCGGCTGGAAAAGGGCAATCTGACAGTCACCCGCACGGTATTTCGCGACAGCGAACAAGGCATTTTGACCGCCGAGGACAGGACCGGCGAAATCAGCATTGATCGATCAAGCTTTTCAGGACTCGGCCGTTGCGACCGGAGCCTGTCTTGTGCGCACAGTATCTATATAGGGGGCTATGGCGCGCTTTCGGTGACTAACAGCCGCTTCGAACGCGGCAATGGCGGGCATTATGTAAAAAGCCGCGCTTTGCAGGTGACATTAACCGACAACGCTTTTGACGATAGCCGGGGCCGTAGCACCAATTACATGATTGACCTGCCCAATGGTGCCAGCGGAAACATTGCGCGCAATGTGTTCGTGCAAGGGGCGTCCAAAGACAATTACAGCGCCTTTATCACTGTCGCGCCCGAAGGCCGGACGCAAAGCAGCGCGGGGCTATCTATCAACGCCAATCAGGCAAGTGTCGTGCCCGGCGTGGATCGCGACACCGTGTTCGTCGCAGACTGGTCCGGCGACCGGCTTGCCTTGGGCGGTAACCGGCTTGGACGTGGAATAAAACCGTTCGAGAAACGTGAGAGATAGTTTGGAAAGTCACACTAAGGTCTCACCTAAACCGAGTTCGACACGGCTGGTTTCGCGGCTTTCGGCCGGTCTCGGGGTCTCTCCTGCGTAGTTTTTTAGAATCCCGACACTGAGAAAGAACCGTGCCAGCGTTCGGGCTGACCGGATTACAGTCTCAAATCAAATCCTACATTGCAAGCGCAAACGCCGGTGCGTTTTTCGTAATCCAGCCACGCTTTGGCGCTGCGTTAGATAACCGCCGATCACCTGCCTTGCGCACGCCACCTTCTGACCACGCGTTCGAGTATCTCTGCTTCGCCGCCGGTTTCCTGCCACAACTGGCTGAACAGCGGATCTTCAGACGCCGGACGTTTTTCCTCTTCAAGATTGTCCAGCGCGACTCGGATCGGGATGCTGACGCCTTCGCCGCAGATGATGCATTCGCGGTTTCGCAAAGCCGGAATAGAGTCGAGGAAACCTCGTGCGCCTTCGGGCATTGCGGCCCGGACAAAAGCCTGGTCGCGGTCGTTGTTCAGGCGCATCGAAATAATTGTCCCGCATTGCGAAAGCACGCCTTCGGCCAGATCGGACGGCCGCTGGGTAATCAGGCCAAGCGATACGCCATATTTACGGCCTTCCTTTGCAATCCGTTCAAGAATGGAACGTACTGCGCTGTCTTTGGCAATTCGGTCTGACGGGATGTAACGGTGCGCCTCTTCACAGACGAGCAATATGGGGCGCTGCGGTTCGTTGCGTGACCATATGGCATAGTCAAAAACGAGGCGCGAAAGCACCGCTACCACAGTGGACGTTATGTCTGAGGGCACGCCCGACACGTCGATGATGGAAATCGGTTTTCCGTTCGACGGTAGCCGGAAAATCTTCCCGACAAAATCTGCCATGGTGTCGCCAACGAGCATGCCTGAAAACATGAAGTTGTATCGCGGGTCAGCTTTCAGTTCGTCAATTTTGCTTTTCAGCCGCATGAAGGGCGCCGAAGACGTCGCCTTGTCGAGCTTACCCATTTCGTTCTGGATGATGTTGGTCAGGTCAGACAATAAATAGGGAATGGGGGCGTCAACGGTCAGCTTGCCTATGGTTTCGGCGATACGGTTCTTGGAACGCGCCTGCAAAAGACATTTGGCGAGAATGTCGGAATCGATTTGTTTTTCGTCACCCGTCGATGTCACGAAGATTTCGCAATGCTCGGCGAAATTCATCATCCAATAGGGCATGGCAAGGTTGTTTACGTCGAACAGCGCACCGTTCTGTCTGAACGCAGCGCTATATTCGCCATGCGGGTCGATCATCACGATATGGCCTTCGGGCGCAATGTCGCAGATCCTGTGCAGGATCAGTGCGGCGCTGGTAGATTTACCGGTACCGGTTGAACCAAGCAGGGCAAAATGCTTACCCAGCATAGCGTCTACATAAAGCGCACCGCGAATATCTTTCGTCGGAAACACCGTGCCAATTTCAACATTGGCGCGGGCGTCGGTTGCGTACACCTGCTTCAGGTCTGAACTGGATACGGCATAAACCTCACTTCCGGGCACAGGGTAGCGCGTCACACCCCGGCGGAAATTGTAGATCTTGCCCGTCAGCTTTTCTTCGTCGCCCTCGCCAAGAAAGTCGACTTGTGCCATGATGACGCCATGATCGCGCTCGTGCAGTTTCTGCGTGCGAATGCTCGCGAGAAGCCACGTGCTGCCTACACGGATCTTGATCTGGCTGCCGACTTGTCCCGACATTGCGATGCTGGCGTCAGCATGCGACGTTAGGCTGGACAGTATCGCAGAATCGAGCGTTACTTGGGACCCTGATCCCGCAATTTCCATCACAAAGCCAATATGGTGGAGCGCAGCATTGATTGACGGGTCGCCCGCTTGTGTTTTCGTTTCCGGCGCAACAGCCGGCACTGTTGCTACTGGGTCCAGCTCCCCTGGCTGGCCGTTCAGAAACTCACGATGCGCCGAAATATCCATGCCAGTTGCCTTTTTGCAGTTATGCTTCAGGCATTAGGTCCAGAAAGTAAAAATTTATTTACCATCGTGAGTCCCGTGATTCCGCTGTTGGGAGCAGGCACCGGGCCCGTAACTATATCCGATTAAAGACAAATCCGGCGAACCAACCAAGCAGCAGTGACACAAGAACAGCCATGGCCCCGTAAAAAAGTGCATAATCTTGCGCCAATATCGTCACCAGTTGTTCAAATCCGGTTTTGCGAATCCGCACCTCAACATTGTCGTCCGCTACAATGACCCGGCCATTGCGAATAAGCAGGGTCTCTGCGGTATAGACTCCAACGGGTACGCTGGAGGGAATATTGAGACGTGCACGATACAGCACTTGGTCTGTGATTTCGACAGTACCGGCTTCCTGGCGAAAAAGACCGTTGCGACGGTTCAGGTCAACGAGCCCGTCGACGAAACGGCGTTGCTCTTTTGCATCAACCTCTCCGCTGGGGGACAGTTGCAGCCGGTCAAGACCAAGTTCGTAAATCGCTGCTGTTTTGCTGCTGACGATCTGGTCAAGCGGGCGCGAAGATGCGATGGCATAATAAGCCGGGACCGACCTGAAATCGGTGCTGTCAGCGTTGATCCAGATGCCGGCGATTTTCTGCTTTTCGCGCAAGGTGACTGGGCTTGTTGGGCCACGCAAGACGACGGCGACGTCGACCTGACCCTCTGGTGCGACCCCGCGCGGGTAGATGATAGCACCAAACAACAGCATTTCTGCGCCAGTGAACCCCGACTGGATATTGATCTCGCGTTGAGAGACGTCAGGGACGAGCTTAGGTACGTTTTGCGCAGCCGCAGCGACTGGCAACAAAAACAGAAGAAAAGCCAGCCAGCGGGTCATAAGGCCTGCAACGTGTAAATTTCGTCAGGTCGCCACCCAAGGCCAAGCGCCATGCGGATGGCCACGAGCAGCACAATGCTGGCAAGGAAAAGCCGCAGATAGTCTGGCCGCATACGCTGCGCCAGACGTGCGCCGATTTGCGCGCCGGTGACGCTTCCGACCAGCAGGAATACCGCGAGCACAATGTCGACTGCCTTAGTCGTCAGGCTGTGCATCATGGTCGACGCCATCGTCACGAACAGGATCTGGAACAGGGATGTCCCAACAACAACCTGCGCGCCCATGCCGAGCAGATACAGCATGGCAGGAACCATGATAAAGCCGCCACCAACACCCAGGAGCATCGTCATAATACCAGTGATAAAACCCAGTATCAGCGGCGCGAGTGGCGAGATGTACAGGCCTGAACGATAAAAGCGCCAGCGCATTGGCAAGTTCGCTACCAAGGGGTGATGCCGGCGCTTTGCCGTCGCGACTGGTTTCCCCGCCCGGACCGCGAGGACGCTCGACAGGCTTTCCTTTGCCATCATACCACCGATACTGCCGAGCATGACCACGTATAGAATGTTAATGACGGTATCGATCTGGCCAAGCGCTTCCAATAATTCAAATATGACTGCGCCTGCTCCGGTGCCGAAAATGCCGCCAACCACCAGCACGGCGCCCATCTGGAAGTCCACCCCGCCCCGTTTCATGTGGGCAAACACGCCCGAAACGCTTGCGCCTGTCACCTGAGTCGAGGCAGAAGCCGCGGCAACTGCTGGCGGGATACCGTAGAATATCAACAAAGGCGTAGTGAGAAATCCGCCGCCGACCCCAAACATACCCGACAGCACACCGACCCCGCCACCCAAAAGGATGATCACCAGTGCGTTGACTGACAAATTGGCAATGGGAAGGTAAATATCCATAATCGACATGCGGACCGTAACGGCATTTCGCGGCGGGATAAAGGCTGCCTCTTAGAAACTCGTGGACAAGATTACCGCTGGACCATCGCCGGGCTCTGCGTTGCCGGCAACGCGGAAGCGCCAGCTTGCATCGATCCGCAATTTTGCGCTGCCCACTGGCAATATGGCGCGAACGGACGGGCCGATGTCGAGACGCATAATCTGACTCTGTCCGCCACCCCATGCTGCTGCACCAGCAGCCAGCCTCATGTCCCCTCGGGCGCCGACATGTCTAAGCGCATGCAGTTGGCCATCGACAAAACCGCCGCCAATATTGCCGGTCACGACGCCTGCCTGCCCATAGCCATCAAGTGTAAAGTGCAAGGGTAAAGCGACGCCGTCGTGCCCGCCGGAAACAAAGGCGGCAAACGCATCTGCGCGGTTAGGCCGAATGCGGCGCTCTATTGTGAGTTGCACTGGAAATCGGGCGGCGGGACGCCATTGCAACCCTGCCGCTACTTCACGTGCTGGCATTCTGTCATGGGAAACAGAGGCGCGCCCGGTAAATGCCAGGCGGGTAATTCTCTCTTTGGAAAAACCAGATAACGGGATTGTCGCTATCAGGGCGCTTTGGCTGCCCCCGTATTGCCCGTTGCCAAGCACGCCTTGAGCAACATCACCCAAACGCCAGAAACTATAAGCATAAATGTTGAATGGACGAGATCCGTAAGGCTTCGCCAAAGCAGGCGGCGGAGCAAACAGAGGCACCGCAAGCGGGTCGATATGAGAGCGCTGGTCGGGCAAGGCATTTTGCAACATCACAATATTTGGCGCAGCGGCTGGTGTTTCACCTACGGCCTTTGCAATGTGCAAAATCGGCAAGTGCTTTGGGTTTGGGTAAAACGGCTCGGCAACCGCTGCATTTGTCTGCGGACTTTCCTGACTTGAAGCTTCTGACAGATCTGCGTGGGTGCGTTGTGGTGGAATATGTTCAGTTCGGCTATTTTGCGCGGGCGTGATTGCGTGTTGGTAGTTTAGGACGGTGAATATTATGCGCGCTGCCGTCCATCCTGCGCACATCAGCACGACAAATCCGATTGCCCGGCCGCGCATCAATCTCGCGGGGTCACCGAATCTGGCATGATGTGATGCGCGGTTTTGTCCCAGTTCAGCGGCGCGCCAAAACAATGACGGACATAGTTCGCGCACGCCCGCCGGGCGGCCATGACTGCAATAATGTTGCTAACCACACTTCGCGGGACGGAAAGCAGAGCCTCTTTCGGCCCATATAGAGCCCACACGAAACCTGCACGTACGGCCAATCTCCACATCAGAAATGCGAAGTTGAGCCAAAAGAGGGAAATGAGCAGTGGAGAAAAAGGGGCGGGGTCATACACGCCCGACATATGGGTGAGGGCCAATATGGCGGTTAGAGCCAGGCAGATATACGCGGCGACGAGAATGACTGCAGCGAAAATGGATTTCCGGTCCTGAAGGAGCATCCATTTCTGGGCGAAATTGCCTTGCCAGCCTATGCGGTCCCAGCCAGCAAGCGCAATTCCGGTTAACCAGCGCGTTTTTTGTCGAACCGACGTCGATAATGTGTCCGGAAAGCAGGCTCTTGTTCCCACCAATTGGCCTTGGCTATCCAATATGCGGGCCATGATGGTGCGGCCGCCAACGGCACCGATGCGAATGCCCAGTTCATAATCTTCAGTCAGGCTGTTTTGATCAAATGGCTTTCCGCCGTTCGTTTGCGCAAGCCGACCCATGAGGTTGCGTTCAATGGCGCAGGCCACTCCAGCGAGCGGCAAGGGAGCGCCCAGCGCTTCGCGAACGACCAGATTTTTGCCATGCGCCTCGGCAAATTCGTCGCAATAATGCCCGCTAATCCATCGGGAGCGCCGCGTGCGTACTGGAATAACGGGCAATTGCACTGCGCCCCCTTTTGACACCAGGCAGTTGAAAACATGCAGCTCGTCTGCATGCACAGCATCCTCTGCATCGTGCAATATAATAGCCTTCGCCTTACACCCCTCTGCAATCTCATCGGAGAGCAGTGCATACCATAGCCGGTTGAGACAATCGGCCTTCGTTGTGGGGCCGTTATGGTTGACCAGCACAAGTCGGATATTCTCGTTTGATCGGGCGGCTTCAACGACCTGCTCCGCTGATTGAGGATCGTTTGGATAACAGCCAACGTAAATGCGGTAACGACAATCCTTCCCGCTCCAGTTGCGACTGCAATTGGACAACATTGCGCCGATGACATCTGCCTCGCCCCAGGCAGGAACGAAAACCGCAAGCAGTCCATGTCCACGGGGCACCGCCAACTGCCGGGCGAGCAAAGGAGGGGTGGTCCGATAGAAATAATATCGCCGGTATATCCGCCTGACAGCCCAGATAAGATCCACGCCAAGTTCATCCAGCGCGCCGATCAGAAGAAATATTGCGCTGAACAAAAACAGCTCATGCTGTGCGATTTCCAGAATTCGGAAAATTTCAGTCGACAAAGGCGCGACCCTCACATCGGCTAATCATCGTGCCGGCCTGCGCAACGGCCGAACGGCCGTGCACGTTCAAAAGCCAGTCAAACGAATACCCTGCCCTTGCCCGTCCGCAGTTTGACCTTCGCAGACGGGCAAGGGTGCCCAACTTCAGCCGTTTGCGACCCGAAGACCGGCTGGTCGGACTATTGGTGCCGGGGCATCCCACCCGAATTCGTTCAGTCTTAAAAACAGTCTCGTGCCCGGGCCGAGCAAGCTGCAGGGTGTGGCTGTGGAACCCTGTCGGGACTGGACAAAATTCGCGCATCTCCTTGTGGCATATTCGGTCGCGGCCTTTAAGCGGGCAGAACGCAGATATGGATTCAGCTGTTCCGCTGCATCAAAGTCGGAATATTCCAAAATTTCACCCTCCCACAAACCAGTATGATTTCCAGCCAGCGAGAAGCAACTTATTGAACCAGTTGAAACACACCCGTCAAAACTACCACAACCAGTGCCAACACCAAGGTGCTGAAAAACGTTACATTCAACGCATGGAGCAAAAACTCTTTACCAGATAATTCATATGTCTCTCTCCCTCCGTTAGGTAACGAGGAAGCGAATGGTAAGCTCGTGACCGATCGCTTTTTTACCCAATGGAAAGTAGAACTTTCGTTAGTATCGAGGCGTGCCGCGTCAAGTGCGAACGCTTCGTATACTAACTGTTCGGATATCGGTTGCATCTCGTGTGCGGCAAATATTATGGCGGCCTCCTTGCGGCTGGACGCTCTCAGTTTGCGTCGTGCCGCGTCCAACCGTTGATCAACTGTGTAGCGCGAAATTCCCAATTTTCGGGCAATTTCCTTGGATGTATGGTGTTGGACCACAAGCCGCAGACAGGCCTTTTGACCTTCAGTTAACTCAGGGGAAGACTGCGCAATCATGGAAATGTTGGAATCGACGAAAGACTTTTTAGACATCAAGCCGACCATGGTTACCACCCCTTTAACTAAGGATATAGACCATTGAAATCTGTTAAGGCAAGGCTTTTGCACAGTTTTTTTGGCTGACTTGCTATCCAGTGGTCAGCTTGCCATAAGGTGGGGTAATGACCAAAATCCTAAGACAACCGATAGCCAGTTCCGCATTACGCGCATTTCTAGCAAGCGAAGCAGCAGGCGGAATTTTATTGATGGCGGCCGCCGCGTTGGCCCTGATCATTGCCAACTCGGCGCTTGCCGATGATTATGCCCATCTCATTCATGCTGTGACGGGACCCGAACTGACGCCCAAGCTTGGACCAATGACGGTTCATCTGTGGATCAATGACGGCCTGATGGCGATTTTCTTCTTGCTCGTCGGGTTGGAAATCAAACGCGAATTTGTCGACGGGCATCTGTCGACATGGGCTGACCGCACGCTTCCGATGATTGCAGCTGCAGGGGGGATGATTTTCCCGGCGATTATCTATCTCGTAATCGCAGGGGGAGATCCTGCATTGCAGCGCGGTTGGGCGATCCCTGCGGCTACCGACATTGCGTTTGCCATTGGCGTGCTTGCCCTTTTAGGTAGCAGGGCGCCGGCGTCGCTGAAGCTGTTTCTGACGACAGTTGCCATTGTTGACGATATGGGGGCAGTCGCGATTATCGCATTGTTTTACACGGCTGAACTAAACATCATGGCACTGGCCGTTGCTGGAGCTATCTGGTTGGCGATGATGGGGCTGAACCGCATGCGCGTAAACGCGCTTTCGCCCTATATGATACTGGCAGCATTGTTGTGGTACGCCACATTGTTATCGGGCGTTCATGCGACGATTGCGGGTGTCATGGCGGCGTTTGCCATTCCATTCCGCAGAACACTGGCCTCGCCGGATGCCGACGATTCTGCGCTCCATCGGCTTGAACATATGCTGGTCAAGCCAGTGGCATTTTTCATTGTTCCGGTGTTTGGTTTTGCCAATGCCGGTGTATCGCTGGAGGGCACAAGCTTCGCTGCACTAGCGGCGCCTCTGCCACTTGGCATCGCGATGGGACTGTTCGTTGGCAAGCAGATCGGTATCTTTGCCAGCGTCTGGGTCTCAGTAAAACTCAAGATTGCTGTGCGTCCGGCAAACGCCAACTGGATGCAGGTATATGGTGTATCTCTCCTGTGCGGCATTGGATTTACGATGAGCCTGTTTATCGGCGGTCTGGCCTTCACTGGCCCCGAGCAGGCCGATGATGTCAAAATAGGCGTTTTAATGGGGTCTGTGCTGTCTGCCGTTCTTGGCTATTGCCTCTTGCGCTTTGCTGCGCCGCAAAGGCGGTTGGCGAAAGACACGATATGAAGATATACCATATAATCCTTCCGTTGGCTTTGCTGACGACGGGTTGTTCCATCTCTGCGCCAGTGGCCCCTTCCAATATTGCGCAGCCGACCAGATCAGTTGCCAATATTTCGGATGCTTATATTCGGCTGACACTTGAAGCAGGCACGCATGAAGCGGAATATGTCGATGCCTATTACGGGCCGCCTGCGCTTCAGACCGCGGCCAAGGCCAATCCCCGTTCGTTGGTTGAACTGGTTGCTGAGGCACGCGCGCTGACCGGAGCGATTGACGCGGTATTGCCCACGCTGCGGTCGGAACCAGAACGCCGCCGTGCACGTGCGCTGCGCGGGATGCTGGTCGCCGCAGATACAAGATTGCAGATGCTTCAGGGAAAGAAATTTTCTTTCAATGATGAAGCCAAGGGCCAGTTCGCGACTGTGCCTGACCTAAAGCCATTGGCGCATTATGATGCTGTGTTGGCCAATCTCGAAACACTTATCCCCGGTAATGGAGCGCTCGCAGCCCGCGTGGACGCTTTCAACGAAAGTTACACGATACCCAAAGAACGTCTGCAGCGCGTGTTTGACGCAGCCATTGCCGAATGCAAACGCCGTACCGCACAATTTATCAACTTGCCCGCCGGTGAGACGTTCGTGATGGAATTTGTTACGGGCAAACCCTGGTCAGGCTATAATTATTACAAGGGCAATTATAAAAGCCTTATCCAGATCAACACCGACCTGCCGATCCGCATCAGCCGCGCTGTCGATCTTGGCTGTCACGAAGGCTATCCCGGCCACCATGTTCTCAACCTGATGGTCGAAGAGCGGCTGGCGCGCAAAAACGGGTGGCGGGAATATGAAGTCAATCCACTCTATAGCCCAACCAGCGTATTGTCCGAAGGCAGCGCGAATTACGGCATTGATCTTGCGTTTCCGGCAGCCGAGCGTTTGGCGTTTGAACGCGATGTCCTGTATCCGTTGGCCGGGCTGGACCCCAAGACGGCCGAAGCATATTGGAAAATGCAGCAGATGACCGAGACCCTTTCGGGTGCACGTTTGACCATTGCCAAAATGTATCTGGACGGTGAAGTGACGCGGCCACAGGCGTTGGAGCTGACGCAGAAATATCTACTGCTTTCGCCTGCCCGCGCTGAACAGTCGGTGAAATTCACTGACCATTATCGCAGCTATGTGATCAATTATGGCTGGGGCAAGGATCTGGTCCGGGATTATATCGAACGTGGAAATCCGGACTCGGCCGAACGTTGGCGACGGATGGAAAAGATATTAAGCGAACCAACGCAGCCGTCGGACTTGCTGCGCTAAACAAGATGTTCCCATAGCATAGCCGGCAATGCGTATAACCATCTGCCGGATGCGCCAGCCTTAGGCGGAAACATGCGAGGAGTTGGGTTTAACTTTGCCCGCTTGCCGCAACCACGTTCACTGACTGTGAAATCAGATTGGCAGTACCGAAAATGGTCATGAAGCTGATGTCGGTTGCGTCACGACCGACTGCAATGCGCACCAGATGCTCCTCCGGCGCAAGCCGCGTGGGGTCCACCAGATGCCACTGGCCGTCCAGATAGACCTCTACCACGGCGTGAAAGTCGGGCGGATCAATGCCAAGACCATAAGCCGACACCATACGTGCAGGGACATCGGCCGAACGCGCAAAGGTAATTAGCAAATGCGCAAAGTCGCGGCAGACGCCGCGGCGCGAAATAAAAGTATCGGTGGCCGTCGCACCGATCGGTGAAAAGCCAGGGGCATAAGTAACGTTGTCGTAAATCCATTCTGCCATCTGCAAAATCTGGTCGCCTTTTGTTGCGCCATCAAAGCGCGTTGCCACGAAATTTTCGTGCCGGTCAGACGGGCAGTAACGGCTTGGCATCAGATATTCGATATAGGCAGGCGGCAAATCAAGATGGGGAACGGTGTCTAGCCCCTTAATAGCTGTGGCAGTACGGTGGATGGCAACAGTGGCCGTATAGCTTATATCAATCCGACCTTCGGCATGTAGCCATGTGCGCCTGCCAAGGCCGTCCATGCCTTCGATCGTCTTAAGCGGTGAACAACTGCCTTTCACCTTGAGCAGGTCGGTCGTCAGCCGCTGGTCGTCCATGGGAATGGCCTCCACCGCAAGGAGAACGTCTGCCGGATTTGGCAGATGATAATGCAGGTTGGCTGATATCTCGACTTTGGTCATGTGTTGCGCCATCGGGCATTTGCAGGAGTCGCGCAAGCTCTCGCAAAGTCTGTAGTGGCGCGCTAAGCGATTGGTGCTCTTTTTCTGGAATGTCCGGCTTATGCGTCTGTTTTTTGACCCCCGCCAAATGGCCCACGCGCCGAACCAGGAAATGCACAATGGCGCGTTCGTGCCTCATGCTGAAACGCCCGCCCGCGCGCAGGCAATGTGTTCAGGCGTTCCAGCAACAGAAACACCGACCGACCATACAGAGGCGCCGATATTAAGGGTGCATGATGCAGGCTATATTGAATTTCTAAAGACGGCCCACGCGCGCTGGGCTGCGGCGGGGCGGCCGGGCGATGTCATGGGTTATGTCTGGCCGGTCGTTGGCCGCAGGGCATTGGACCTCACCCGCATTGACGCACTGGCGGGGCGATACAGCATGGATAGTTCGACGCCGCTGACGGCCGACAGCTGGACGTCGGCTTATTGGAGTACGCAATGCGCGTTGTCTGCGCTTGATGCCGTACTTTCTGGGGATAGTGCCGCGGTTGGCCTGTGTCGCCCGCCCGGACACCACGCCGGCACGGATTATCTCGGGGGCTATTGCTTCATCAATCATGCGGCAGTGGCTGCGCAGGCAGCCCGCGATGCGGGCATAGAGCGCGTGGCGATTCTGGATATCGACTATCACCATGGCAACGGAACGCAGGATATCTTCTGGGATCGGGGCGATGTCTTTTATGCTTCCGTCCATGCGGACCCGGCCACGGACTTTCCCTTTTACTGGGGCCATGCCGACGAAACGGGCGAGGGCGAAGGGGCAGGGGCAACGCTCAATCTGCCCTTGCCGCAGGGCACCGGAATTGAGGCATTCCGCGCCGCTCAAGCCACCGCGCTTGAGGCTATCGCGCGCTTTGATCCCGGCCTGCTGATCGTCAGCTTTGGCGCAGATACTTATGCGGGCGATCCCATCGCGAATTTTGCGATCCAGACGCCGGATTATGCGGTGCTGGCCAGCGACATAGCGGCAGGGGGATTGCCCACGGTCGTGCTGACAGAGGGCGGATATGCCGTCGACAAGCTTGGCGAAAATCTGGCCAGTTTTTTGCGTGGTTTTTGAACGCGTTACCGCACAACAAATAAGGGCGGACATTTCTGCCCGCCCTCAAATGTTTGTATGATATTGCAAATGGTTACAGCTTGCTGACCAATTCCGGCACCAATGTGAACAGATCGCCAACGAGGCCGATATCCGCAACCTGGAAGATGGGTGCATCTTCGTCCTTGTTGATGGCAACGATGATTTTCGAGTCCTTCATGCCAGCCAAATGCTGGATCGCGCCAGAGATGCCGACCGCAATATAGACTTCGGGCGCGACGATCTTGCCGGTTTGACCAACCTGATAGTCGTTGGGAACAAAGCCTGCGTCCACTGCCGCACGGCTTGCGCCGACCCCTGCACCCAGCTTGTCGGCCAGTGGCAATATAGTTGCCGCAAAGGTGTCCGCATCCTTCAATGCACGACCGCCGGATACGATGATCTTGGCGGAGGTGAGTTCAGGGCGTTCCTGCTTGGCAATCTCCGACGAGACGAAGGTTGACGTGCCGGCATCGCTTCCGCCCGAGACAGCCTCGATCGTTGCCGAACCGCCCGTGGCTTCCGCCTTGGCAAATGCCGTACCGCGCACGGTGATAACCTTCTTGGCATCCGACGACTGCACGGTGGCGATCGCGTTCCCTGCATAAATTGGCCGTGTGAACGTATCGGCGCTTTCAACCGACAGAATGTCCGAAATCTGCATCACGTCAAGCAAGGCAGCTACGCGTGGTGCGATGTTCTTGCCGTTGGAGGTAGCAGGTGCCAGGAACGCGTCATGCGTTGCCATCAAAGACGCAACCAGTGGCGCCACATTCTCGGCCAGTTGCTGCGCGTACACAGCGTCGTCGGCAACGTGTACGGTGCTGACGCCTGCGATCTTGGCCGCCTGTTCGGCAACTACGCCACAGCCTGATCCAACGACAAGGATGTGCACTTCGCCCAACTGCGATGCAGCGGTGACGACCGCCAAGGTTGCATCCTTCAACGATGCATTGTCATGTTCGGCATAAACGAGGGTCTTCATGCGGCCACTCCCATTTCCTTGAGCTTTGCAACCAATGCATCGACGTCGGCAACCTTGATACCGGCGCTGCGGACGGGCGGCTCTGTAACCTTTAACGTCTTGAGACGCGGTGTGACATCAACGCCATAATCGGCAGGCGTTTTCTGCGCGAGTGGCTTTGACTTTGCCTTCATGATATTTGGCAGGGACGCATAACGCGGCTCGTTCAAACGCAGGTCGGTAGTGATGATGGCTGGCATCTTTAACGACAAGGTCTGCAAACCACCATCGACTTCGCGTGCCACATGCACTTCGTCGCCGACAACATTCACGGTGTTGGCAAAGGTGCCCTGCGGACGACCTGTCAACGCAGCGAGCATTTGTCCGGTCTGGTTGCTGTCATCGTCAATTGCTTGTTTGCCCAAAATGACAAGACCGGGCTGTTCTTCTTCGACGATTTTCGCAAGAATCTTGGCAACGGCCAGCGGCTCGACATCTTCAGCAACGACCAGGATCGCGCGATCCGCGCCCATGGCCAGCGCAGTGCGGAGGGTTTCCTGTGCCTTGTCTGGCCCGATGGAAACCGCGACAACTTCCGTCGCCGCGCCCTTTTCACGCAAGCGAAGCGCTTCTTCGACCGCGATTTCGTCAAACGGGTTCATGCTCATTTTGACGTTCGCCAGGTCGACGCCAGAGCCATCAGGCTTAACCCGCGGTTTTACGTTGTAATCGATGACCCGCTTAACGGGGACGATGATCTTCATGTGCTCATCCTTCCATACCGACTCAATGGGACAGGTGAATACCGGCCCAATCCGATGCGCCTATGCTTGACGTTTACGTGAACGTCAAGTGCCTGATCTACGCGTCATGCCAGGCTTTGGATAATTAGACAGTCCCCACATCATGTACGGACCGTCATGCGAAATCTCACGCCGCCTTGCGTACCTCTGCGACGATTTTCTCCGCCGCATCACCCAGATCATTTGCCGATACGATTGGCAGGCCGCTATTGGCGAGGATGTCCTTGCCC
>NZ_JBKBQV010000033.1:0-28345 GCF_046292425.1 Sphingorhabdus sp. | reverse complement strand
TATTGCTTGCCGCCTGTGCGCACGATTGCGAACATGGCTTTAACTCATCCGTTTCTACAGCTTAGCGCCTTGTAAGGGCGGGTTGCTCGGGCGCGTGACATAGTGGAGACGAATCCCGACATGGCCACGCAAGAAGGGGCGCAGCTAGTCCAAGCGAATATCTATGTCAACGTATAATGCGGCGTCTCAGGCCGCCGCGATGCCCTTGCATGGGGCTGCATGCAGGCTTAGACGTCACGCATGTTGAATTTCAAGCCCGCATCCCCTTTGCTTATACTCTTTATCCTTGCCGCCTGTGCCCCAACAGACGCAAGATTTCCTTCGCTGGAACGCCGGGCATACGAAACAAACGACCCTATCGTCGCACCTGCCGAATCGCCAGCTGCACCGTCCGTGCTGTCGGCCGCCCTGGCTGCAAAAGTCGACGCGCTTCTGGCCCGGCACAGGACCGCGCACGGCGATTATCTGCGCGGCTTGGCCACTGTGCAGGGCACTGCCTCACGGGCGGCGGGAACGTCGCCCGGGAACGAGGCGTGGGTGAACGCGCATGTTCTTCTGTCGCGTCTGGACAAGAAGCGGTCCGATTCGGTTGCTGCGCTTCGGGATTTTGACCGGCTGATTGCTGATGCGGTCTCGCTGGATGCTGGCGTGACGGCGCTGCTGACTGAGGCGCAAAGACCTGTTGCCGAAGATGTCGCAGCACAAAATGCCGAAATTGCACGGCTTTCGCAGTTAATCGGGGAATAGCTATTCCCTGTGGGTTGAGGCGCAATTGCTTGCTTGTGCCGTGACCATGTGCACTATTCCGGGCATGAACAGTCAAAACATGCAAGCCATTTCGCAAAATCCGGACATCCGCTTTCTCGGCAAGATGCTTGGCGATGTCATTCGCGCCTATGGAGGAGAAAGTCTGTTCCGGCAGACCGAATATATCCGCTCCACCAGCGTTGACCGGTTCCGCAACGTTGAAGGCGCAGCATCAAGCGACCGCGGTCTTGGCGCGCTCAGTCTGGATGACACGCTTAACTTTGTACGCGGATTTATGCTGTTCTCACTTCTGGCGAATCTGGCAGAGGATCGCCAAGGCCTTGCACATGAAGACGGTGCAACAGTTGCCGAAGCCTGCGCCCGGCTTGAAGCAGAAGGCATTGGCCTTACCGACATAAGGGAATTGCTTGGCGACAGCCTGATTATTCCCGTGCTCACGGCGCATCCCACTGAAGTGCGGCGCAAGAGCATCATTGATCACAAGAACCGGATCGCGCGGCTGATGTCGTTACGTGATCAAGGTAAAAAAGTGACTGATGATGGCGATGATATTGAGGCCGCCATTTACCGGCAGATTGCGTTATTGTGGCAAACGCGGCCCTTGCGACGTGAAAAGCTGTTTGTGGCAGATGAGATCGAAAATGCCCGCGCCACGATGCAAGACGTATTCCTTACGGCATTGCCCAAATTATACGCTGGCTGGGAAAAGGCGCTTGGGGGCAGGCCGCCAGGCTTTGTCCGACTCGGCAGCTGGATTGGGGGCGACCGTGACGGCAACCCTTTCGTGGATGCCGACACGTTGCGTTACGCGGTCCTGCGCAATGGCGGCACGGCAATCCGGCAATATCTTGAGGCCATTCACAATCTGGGCGCTGAAATTTCCATCTCCTCGTTCATGAGCGACACGCCACAAGCCGTCCTGGAGCTTGCAGAGGCCAGCGGTGATTCAGCGCCGAGTCGCGCCGACGAACCTTATAGGCGGGCGCTGTCGGGCATTTACGCGCGGCTGGCGGCTACGCATGTCAAGCTGGTAGGTGATCAGCCACCACGTCCGTCAAAGCTCTCTGGCGCGCCTTATGACGGCCCTGATGCCTTGAGGAAGGATCTCGTCACCGTGGCATCTGGCCTTGCCAGCGACGGTGATGGCGCGTTGGCAAGCGGCGGTGCGCTCGCGCGGCTTATTCGTTCGGTGGAAATTTTCGGCTTTCATCTGGCAACGCTTGATTTGCGCCAGAATAGCGACGTGCACGAGCGAGTCATGACCGAGCTGTTCCGGACTGCGCGCGTCGCGCCCGACTACGCCGCGCTGGACGAGGCGGCGCGGGTGGATTTGCTTATGGCCGAGCTGTCGCACAATCGACCGCTGGCGGGCGAATGGACTCAGTATAGCGAGGAGACAGCAAAGGAACTTGCGATCGTCCGCGCTGCTGCCAAGGCCCAGACAGACTTTGGCTGTGCCGCGATCACCACTTACAATATCAGCAAGACGACGAGCGTTTCCGATATGCTTGAAGTGTACGTACTGCTGAAACAGGCCGGGCTGTATCGGATCGACGACGACGGCAATCCGCATGCGACAATCATGTCGGTGCCTTTGTTCGAAACCATCGCTGATTTGCAAGCCGCACCCAAAACCATGCAGGCCTTTTTTGCCATTCCCTTGATGCGAACGATGGCGCAGGCGCGCGGGCATCAGGAAGTGATGATTGGCTATTCCGATTCGAACAAGGACGGCGGTTATCTCACCTCGACTTGGGAATTGTACGAAGCTTCAAGCGCACTTGCGGGCATTTTTGCAGATGCGGGACTCGCCATGCAGTTGTTTCATGGACGCGGCGGGGCAGTGGGCAGGGGAGGCGGCTCTGCCTTTGGTGCCATCCTGGCCCAGCCCAAGGGCACTGTGCAGGGTCGAATTCGCATTACCGAGCAAGGCGAAGTCATTGCCGCCAAATATGGCACGGTTGACAACGCAGTGACCAGCCTTGAGACCATGGCTTCGGCAACTTTGCTGGCAACATTGTCCAGCGACCCCATTGCCGACGCCGACGTGAAGCGGTTCAAGGCCGCCATGGCAGAGCTATCCGCCAGCGCTTTCCGACATTATCGGGGATTGGTTTACGACACCCAAGGCTTTCGTAAGTTCTTCCGTCAGATGACCCCAATCAACGAGATCGCGACGCTGAAAATCGGCTCGCGCCCGTCAAGCCGGACAGCGTCGGATGCTATCGAGGATTTGCGGGCAATCCCTTGGGTGTTTTCCTGGGCACAAGCACGCGTCATGCTGCCCGGCTGGTATGGCACTGGCCAGGCGCTGGCGGATTTCGCCGACAAGGGCCTGTTGCGCGCGATGGCGGGCGAGTGGTCTTATTTCCAGACTATCCTTGCCAATATGGAAATGGTGCTGGCCAAGTCGGATATGAGCATCGCTGCGCATTATGCCGGTCTGGTGGAGGATCAGGCGCTGGCAAAGGACGTGTTCGGACGCATAAAAGGGGGCTGGCACGCATCACGCGACAGCCTGCTCGATGCCACGGGGCAAAGCCATTTGCTTGAGGCGAACCGGGCGCTCAACAATTCCATCCGGTTGCGCCTGCCTTATATCGAGCCGCTTAACCTGCTCCAGATCGAACTCATGAAACGCCACCGCGCGGGCGAAGCCGACGAACGGATTGGCGAGGGAATCCAGCTTACCATCAATGCCATTGCCACCGCGCTGAGAAACAGCGGGTAACTCGACGAAGACTAGGAAGCGGAAGTTTCCTGGCGGTTGCCATGTGCCAGAATCGCGGCGAACATGATCATGACGAGCATGATGAAACGGGGATAATGGAGCATGCCCTCAAGCAGGCTCATCAACAAAAGCGTATAGAGGATAGCCAGCAACGGCAGCAAGGACGCGCTCCGTTTCGTTGCTATGCGTACCGCGGTTATTGCCCGGCCAAGCAACCACAAAGCGGCCATAGTCCCAACGGCGCCCCACGAAATCAGGAACTGAAGTACCGCATTATGCGGCTGCGTATGCCGCCATCCAACAAACACCTCCCAAAAAATCGATCCGGATCCCCACCCAAGGGCGACAGATTCTTGCCATTTTTGGAACGTGGCCGCCCATAATTCCAGCCGGTCGCTGGTAAACTGGTTTGCACTCGCGACGTCAGACCACAGAAACAACTGAAAATCGGGATGATTATATGGCGGCAATAGCAATGCCACTGTTGTAGCCGTTCCTGTCAGCAACCCGGTAACCGTGATCGCTGGAATAGATGGCATTTTCCTTCGAACCAAAATGGATAGTGCCGTTACAATGAACATCGCAAGGACTGCAGCTCGCGTACCCGACCAGACCGTCATCGATGCGGAGAGGAAATAAAAGGCCTGCACCCACGGCAACCGCCCTTTATCTTCATCGAAAAGAAGCATGACAAGAAAGCCGGTCGCAACGGCCCCCGTCCACGAACCAAAGTGACGAATACTGATAAATCCCGGCAATGCGGAGCCCCACTCAATGACTCCTCCGGGAACCATTGATGCAGGTGGAGGAAATGCAAATCGCCAAAATGTCAGGGCAGCCAGCACCAGCAATCCGTTGCCCAGCAACATCAAGAATATTGTCAGATCCTGAATATTTGATCTGCGCAGCAGATGATAAATAGATAGCGCAAATAGCAGATGCAGGATCGTTATAATCGACATCGTCACCGATTGGAGTGGATGTGCGGAGATAAGCAGGCTGCTTGCGAACACGCCAAAAACAAAAACGGCTGATGCCATTTTTATGTCGAAAGGCAGCGACAGCCAAAGCTGATGCGAGTCCATTCCTTTGCGGCTTGCCCACAAAATCACGAAAATTTCGCACAAGACGAACGGCGCCTCCAACAAGCGGGACCACTCGACCCATGGCGTCTGCATGCTGTGCATATAGGTCGGATAGGCCATGGCCGAAACCACCGGCATTATGATACCGATCAAGACCCCTAGCCATTGGGCAGGCGAATAGCGGGCAAGTACGTTTCCGTGCTTTATGGTGTGATTGTGGGCAAGGTTCTCCATAATCATGGTTTACGATATCATGGTTAACAATCTGCTTATTCTTCGGCAGGATCGCCAGCGCAGATCGCCGGGCATTCTTGGCCTATCGACAAAGACCGTTGCACTTTCGACGAGTCACGCAATCCTTGCTTCCCCTCCCGCGTCGCGCTGATATGACGGTGCCATAAACAATTCAGGAGAGTTTCGTATGCGCATGCCCAAAACCGCTTTTTCTGCCATAGCCATCGCTCTGGTGCATATGGGCGCCCCTGCCGTTGCGCAGACGACCGGGGCAGCACCCACGGCGGCAGCCGAAACAGACCAGAATGCTGCTATCAAAGCCTTTTTTGAAGAATATGATGCCCAGCAACTGGCATTGTCCCCGCTTGGTAAATCCTATCGGGGCATCAAGGACAGTGACTATGGTCGTTGGGGAGATTTTTCCACTGCAGGCGAGATTCGCGCCAATGAGGCAGAACGTTCGGCTTTGAAGGAAATGCGCGCACGCTTTGACCCGGCCAAGCTTTCCCCTGAAAACCGCCTGTCGTACCGCCTCTTTGAAAAGCGCGCCGAACGCAGCGAAGCCGCTTTCAAATATAACGACTATGGTTATGTCTTTGACCAGATGAACGGCGCACAGAGCCAGTTGCCTGCATTCCTCATCAATATCCACCGCATCGACAACAAGTCGGATGCGCGCGCTTATGTAAACCGCCTGTACGGCCTTGGCCCTGGCATGATGGAGGCTATCTCGCAAGCCAAGGCGCGGGCGGCGGAAGGCATAATGCCGCCGAAATGGGTCTATCCTTATGTCATCAACGACGCGCGCAACGTTATCACCGGTGCGCCATTTAATGATGGCCCTGACGCGCCCTTATATGAGGATTTTAAATCAAAAGTCAGCAAGCTCAATATCACCCAAATCGAAAAAGACCTGCTGATTGCTGACGCGGCGCAAGCATTGAATTCTTCGGTCAAGCCCGCTTATGAGGCCTTGATTTCGGAAATGACCGCGCAGGAAAAGGTTGCGGGAACGGACGACGGCATCTGGCGGTTCAAGGATGGGGCGGGCTATTATGCCGAACGTCTCGCCAATTATACCACCACTGATATGACGCCCGAACAGATCCACCAATTAGGTCTGGCGCAAGTCGCGCGCATTCACAAGGAAATGGGCGTCGTCCAGAAAAAGATGGGGGTTAAAGGCAATCTTCAGGCCTTCTTCAATTATATGCGCACGGAGCCCAAATTTTACGCACCTGAAACGGCCGAAGGCCGCGCGCTCTATTTGTCCGAAACACAAAAGGCACAGGATGCCATCACACCCTTGCTGCCGAAGTGGTTCGGCACTTTGCCCAAGGCGCCTTTGGTCGTGAAGCCAGTCGAGGCTTTCCGCGAGAAATCTGCGGGCAAGGCCTTTTACCAGCGGCCAAGTCCTGATGGCTCGCGCCCCGGCACCTATTACGCCAATCTGTATAAAATGGCCGACATGCCACTGACCGAGGTGGAGGCATTATTCTATCATGAAGGTGTTCCCGGTCACCATTTGCAGCTCGCGATCCAGACCGAGTTGAAAGACGTGCCTGCATTCCGCCAATTTGGCGGTGTTACCGCTTATTCCGAAGGCTGGGGTCTCTATTCGGAGAAGCTGGCGAAGGATATGGGCCTGTACACTGATCCAGCGCGTGACTTTGGTCGCCTTCAGCTTGAACTGCATCGTGCGATCCGACTGGTGGTCGACAGCGGTCTGCACCACAAACGCTGGACGCGTGAGCAGGCAATCAAATATGTCGAGGACAATAGCGCGGATGCACCCGGCGGCATCGTGAAGGCGATCGAACGCTACATCATCTATCCGGGCCAGGCGACAGCCTATATGGTTGGTCGCCTGAAAATCAGCGAGCTGCGCGACAAGGCGCAGAAAGCACTTGGGTCCAAATTCGATATACGCGGATTTCACGACACGGTGCTGAAATCAGGCCCCGTGCCGCTGGATGTTCTTGAAGAGCAAGTCGACGGCTGGGTTGCTTCGCGAAAGTGAGCTGGTTTTGAAGGGGCAGCACCTATTCCGTTGGTGCTGTCCCTTCGTCGATTGCCTTAATCCCGAAATCAAAATGAATGCGCACCCAGACGCCCAATTGCGGTTTGTTGTCGATGCGCGGTGGTTTAACCAAAAACTGCCAAGCGGCAAGTCGAAGCGCTTTGGCAAGGCCGGTGCCGCGCGGGCTTTCGCCAATGATCTGGCAGTTTTCGACTCGGTTATGTTCGGCCATGCGGCATGCGATATCTGCCGATGCGCCGGGCGGAATGCGTTTGATGGCCGCCAGATAAGGCGACAGTTCGCTGTCATACGGCTCACGCAACCACGCAACAGGGTATAATTGCGCGCCGCCCGGGCCAAGGCCGGGACCCATCATGCCCTTCAACCCCTGGTCGCTTCCCTTGCCATCCCCTGAACCACTCGTCCCGCTGGCGGGCAGCTTTGACAGGTCCATCGCGTCGAATTCGGATTTACTGACCTTTATAAAATCGGGATTGGGCGAGGGTGCCTTGACGGGATTTACTGGCGGTAACAAAGGCGGCGGAATAGGCGGCGTGATTGTGCGTTGCTGCTTTTGCATGACGGGTGTTTGTGTGTCGCTTTTCTCGGCAGAGGCGGCAGAATCAGCCTCCGCCTCCAGTGAAAAGGTACTGAGGCCGCGTGGGCCATCGGCTGGTCCACCGGCACGCATACCAAGGCTCAGGATCGCGATGATGATGATTGCCTCAAGCAATAAGGCAATTGCAAGGCCAATACCGCGCCGCCTTATGCCGTCACGGTTCCAATCTGTCGGTTCTGAATAAGCCATGCGCTGCGGCGAGACCTTTACGGCATCGCTCAAGGCTTGCAATGTAGGATTTGTGCTGTCAGATTCCCGAGCAGTCCGTCATGCCATGGGCATTGCGGTGCCGACATCGGGAAATTGCCTCGGCTGTGGGCGTCGTTATCAGCCGCGTGCAAATATCGTTTAGGTGAGACCTTGGTGTGACCTTTCGCGGGAATTACAACGGCCGGAAATGCACTTTCAGCCCGTCCTTTGGCTTTGGTATTGGCCATGCCTGCCACTCCGGGGCGTAGCCCTCGGCAACTTCCACCCGCACCGACGTGAGCAAATGGTGCATGAACAGCTTTGTCTGCATATAGGCAAAGTGCAGGCCAAGGCACATATGGGCGCCGCCGCCAAACGGGACCCAGGCATATTTGTGCCGCGCCTTCACCTTGTCCGGCGTAAAACGCATGGGGTCAAATTCGTGCGGGTTGGGCCAATATTCTTCCATCATATGGACGTAAGACGGGCTTATGCTGACCGATGTGCCTTTAGGGATGTGGTAGCCCATAAACTCAAAATCACGCAACGCACGGCGCGGGATTGAAGGCACCGGGGAGATCAACCGAAGCGATTCCTTGAAGGCATATTCGGTAAGTTCAAACTTATCGAGGTCGGCAAAGGCGATATCCGATCCGGCAGGCGCAATCGCGAGGCACTCTGCGCGCAATTTCTCCTGCCATTCGGGATGTTTGGCGAGGTGCCAGATCATAGATGTGACCGATGACGTGATTGTGTCATGCGCAGCCATCATCAGGAAGTTCATATGGTCGATGAGTTCGCCGTCGGACATGAAGGCACCATCTTCGCGCTTTGACCGGCAGAACTGGCTGAACATATCCTGCCGGTTTTCATTGCGGCGGCGCTCGGCGATCTGGGGCCCGAAATAATCGATGAGATATTTGCGTCCGGCCACACCCTTGCCCATCGGCGTGAAAGGCAAAGGCGCGCGGATAGGTGCGACCGATGCCTGCACCATGTCGACAAAGGCCTTGTTGATCTTGTCTGCCTCTGGCCCAAGCGGAATGCCCAAAAAGCTGCTTGCCGCGACATCAAGCGTCAGTTGCTTGATTGCCGGATAGAACAGCATGTCGCCGCGCCATTCCTTCAATTGCTCAGCAAAAATGCGGTTCATGTCTTGGGTATAAGCACGCATCGGTTCGGGCTTGAACGCGATGCCAAGAGCGCGGCGGTCCATGCGGTGATGGTCGAAATCCATCAACATCAACCCGCGTGGAAACAGCAAATTGAGAACCGGGCCCCAGCCTTGTTCCGACGAGAACAGCTTCTCGCGATCAAACAGAAGCAGCTCATTCGCCTCTGCGCCGACCAGCGAGACCGTCGGGTTGCCAAAGGCATTGGTGCGGAAAACCTTGCCATAGGTTTTGACCATATGCGCACCATAAGCGGGCGGATCGCGCAGAACTCGGAATGTCGTGCCGATGATGGGCGGCCCATTCTCGCCGGGGATATGGGAGAGATCATTAATCCTGGTGCGCGGCACCCAATGCGGGTTGGCAGCTTCGCTATGGGCAAGGGCCATTGGCTTATATCCTGTTTAAGTGCGCGGTTAAACCTTACTGCCATGTCTGTTAATAAGGTGCAAGGTCACTTTGGTTAGCGCGATTCTGAACATTGGCAAACAACTGTATTCAGGTGTAATTCAAGTGGCATGCTCCACGTGCCAGATCATATTGTAATCGGCATGGGTTTGCCGATCAAACAAGGCGACTAATATGGCGATCAGATCAAAGACCTTATTGAAAGCAGCAATTCTGATTACGACTGGCGCGGGCTTGTCCGGTTGTGTTTATGATGTCGGCTTGGGTTTCGCCAGCGACGGCTATTACGACGCTGGTTATGGCTGCGATCCCTATGGCGGTTACGATGCCTATTATGACTGCGATTACGGTCAGGGTTTTGCCAATATCGGTTTTGGGGGCGGCTGGTATGACAATTATTATTATCCCGGATATGGTTTCTTTGTGTTCGACAATGTCGGGCGCCGATACCCGATGCGCGATCATCATCGCCGCTATTGGGGTGAGAAGCGGCAGTATCATTATCGTGAACACCGTAGGCGGGACCGTGATGGCAGGCGCTATGGTGGCCGAGAGCGTGACTATACTAATGATGCTGTTGCAGGCGTGCGCAACGGAGATGATAGGCGCGAGGCCCGACGTGAGCGTCGAACCGACCGCAATGGCCAGTGGCGTGGCAGCGACGGCGGACGTGGTGCCAACGCCTCCCCATTACCTGACACAGTTGTTCTTCCGGAGCAGACGAGCGGTCGCGTGCGTGTGGATCCTTATGCCCGCCGCGAGTCCCGCGTTGACGTCGGAACGGATGCACGTCAGGCACGACCGCAACGAGCGATTCAAGAAGTGGTGGCTCCGCCATCCGCTACTCCAGCGCCACGCGCGGCACCTGCACCTCGGCCAGAACCTTTGGTTCCCAACCGTCGAAACAGCCGTGATGAAGGCGAAAATGTCCGAGATCAGTAATATCAGGTGATTAGGGCAGTCGGCGCCCGTACCACGCGGCTATGTGAGAACGTTCCTCAGGGCTGCTATGGTCCGTTCGATCTGGTCTAAACCCATGTTTGACCCCGATGGCAGACAAAGGCCATTGTAGAAGAGACCATCTGCTACAGGTGTGTTTTCAACCGAATATATGGGGCACATGGAGAAAACCGGTTGTAAGTGCATTGGTTTCCAAACAGGGCGCGCTTCGATCAAATCGTCTGCCAGCGCTGCGATAACAGCATCACGGCTTCTCAATTCGGCGTCTACTGTCATTACCGACAGCCACCTTGTACTGAAACTCCAGTCCGGTTCCGGAAGCCAGCTCACTCCATCTATGTCCATCAAGCCTTCGCGATAATGATCGAATATCCGCCGGCGGGCATTTACCCGGTCATCGAGCACCTTTAGCTGTCCACGCCCTACACCAGCCAGAATGTTGCTCATCCGGTAATTATATCCGATTTCGCTATGCTGATAGTGCGGTGCCGGGTCGCGTGCCTGAGTTGCAAGGAACCGTGCCTTGGCTATCAGGTCACCGTCGTTGGAAACGAGCATCCCCCCGCCAGAGGTGGTGATAATTTTGTTTCCATTAAAGGAGTAGATACCCATCAACCCGAGAGTACCACTGGCCTTGCCCTTATACGTTGCCCCCAATGACTCGGCTGCATCCTCAATAAGCGGCACATTATACTGACAACAAAGTTCCAAAATCGGGTCGATGTCCGAACTTTGCCCATAAAGGTTGACTACAATAACAGCTTTAGGAAGCTTGCCCTGACGCTTGCTGTCCTCAAAGGCGCGTTCAAGCGATTTCGCACACATTCCCCAATTATTTCTATCGGCGTCGATGAACACTGGCTCGGCACCTTGATAGACGATCGGGTTGGCGCTCGCCGCGAAAGTCAGCGACGAACAGAATACCCGATCCCCACGCCCAACTTTCAGCATTATCAAAGAAAGGTGTATAGCGGCTGTGCCTGAACTCACAGCAGCGGCGTGTTGTGTGCCGACTTTTGCTGCAAATTCTTGCTCAAAGGCATCAACGTTAGGGCCAAGCGGCGCAATCCAGTTGGTCGCAAATGCCTGCTCCACAAATTCCCGTTCGGTCTCTCCCATGTGCGGCGTCGACAACAAAATCTGATTATCGAGAGTGGCGCGGTCCCAAAGGGCGACCACTTCGCCATCGGAGTTTAGCACAGGTATGCAGTTGATGCCCTTGAGACGCATCAACTCCAGCGCCGCCCGGCGCGAACAGCCCTCTTCAATGGTGACAGGCGACTGGGCTGGTAAGCGTCCTGCCGCCGCGTCCAATGGGACGCCTGCGAGAATCTCTCGTCGAATATCGCCGTCCGTTATCGTCCGGCTAAGCTGGCCTTCATTGTCAATCAGCAACGCCATGCCCAGGGAACCTTTGTCGATGACGGCGAGGGTCTCTCGAAGTGTCGTCGTCGCCGAAACTGACAACTGTCTGACGTCAGGCATTATAATTACTCTCTTTCCTTGATGCGGGCGTTCCCATCCAGACTTCACCATCGGGGATATCTTTAGTCACGGTTGATCCGGCTCCGACAACGACATTGTTACCAATGCGGACTCCCGGCAAGACGGTGGCGTTTGCGCCTATCAGTGTGCACTCGCCCACAGTGACATTTCCTCCTAGAATTGCACCGGGTGCCAGGTGGCAAAAATCCATGATCGTGCAATCATGGTCGATCACAGCTGCGTGATTTATTATGACGCCTTGGCCTACCACGGCACGAGCAGCAATAATTGCACCGGCTGCAACGAAACACCCCATTTGGACATTGCAATATTGCGATAAAGAGGCGCCTGGATGTAGAATCGAGACGGGGAGTCCGCCGCCGCCCATAATCGGCTTGAACAGCTTTTGACGGACGTTGTTATCACCGATTGACACGTGGAATGATACGCCGCCGAGTGCAGAAGGCGTGAAGGGCGCACGTACTTTTCTGCCTAGCAAAGTTTCGCCATCCAGTTCCGGGTTTGCATCCAAGATAGAGACGTTACCTTCAGGATCGCGACAAAGTAGTGCGTCCAAGACAACAGAAGCATGCCCCCCGCACCCAATGAGAACTAGCTCCTTAGTAAACACAATATTTTTCCAGAACAGATTGATCCAGTGGTATTGATGCAAGGAGGTTTGCAATCCGTGGAGCACTAGCTCCATCTCCATATACATTGGTGCCGTCAAACCGCCCGCGCTTCAGTGAATGCGCAAGCGCCGCCCTTATTGCCGACCCGTCCGGTTCAACATCTACGATATTGGCGTTTCGCTCTCTCAGCATTTGTCTTTTGCCAATATTAACGACCGGCGTGCCGAAGGTTGCAGCCTCAATTATACCAGAACTAGAATTGCCAACCATGACGTCAGCATGTGCGAGCCAGCTGAGAAAATCGCCCCGTCGCAAATGGCTGAAAATTCGAATGTCCGCATGTTCGGACTTTGCAGTCAGCGCATCGAGGATTTCATTTCCTCCAAGATCTGCATTTGGGGTAAGCACGACAGTCTGGAAATCGAGTTCAATGAGAGCATCTATAATCTCGCGGACGTGCTGCGGCCCCTCGTCGACTTCTTGTACGACCGGGTGGAAAACCATTAATGCGACGGGACGACTTTCGGAAAAGCCAACGCTGTTCAAGCATTCCAGGCGACTAAGCTTTGCCTCACCAGCCAAACCATCAAGGCCTGGGGCACCGACACAAAATACGCTTTCCGCCCGCTCCCCCATTTTCATAAGGCGGGCGGCTGCCTCTTGCGTCGCGGTAAAATGATAGTGGGACATTTTCGAAATAGCATGCCGAACAGGGTCATCGACGGTGCCGGAGCGTTCCCCACCATGTATATGCACGACGGGTATGTTCAAATGCAGAGCAGCAATTGCCCCGGCAAGCATTTCACCTCTGTCGCCAAGCAACAAGACCATGTCAGGCTGTTCGTGCTCCAGCAAACCGGAAAAACCAATGGTCATGGTGCCAATGGCACGTGCCATGAATGAACGGTCAGCGCCGGAAAGATCAGTTTCGACATAGCCGGCAATTTCAAATCCGTCAGATTCGATTTCACTTTGCGTTTTGCCATGTGCCGGATCCAAATGCATGCCGGTAACGATCAACTGCAAACGAAACATAGGATCACGAGAAATAGCAAAGAGCGTCGCGCGCATGAGTCCATAATCTGCACGGGTGCCGGTTATGTAGATAATCTTGCGCATCAGGTGAGATCCGGCCAATCCAGCAACTCGTTGGCCTTTAGATTGCGATTAACCGTTTTTCCGACAACATCGTCGATGACTGACGGGGATAAACCATTTGCAGGACGCAAGAGCACAATATCGTCCATCGATAGAGTGGTGCCTGCCGGAATATCATGCGCAACCGATATGCTTCGCCGCACGAGAGACCTGACTTGCAGCTCTGATGGACTTGGCTTTTTATCGAAGCTGCCCAAGGCGCGCTCGACCGTCCTGATCTGGCGCACCATTTCGGCCAGTTCATCTGGGGTCAGCGACGCAGCGTGGTCAGGCCCCGGTGCGTTCTTGTCGATGGTGAAGTGCTTTTCGATGACGGTGGCACCCAGGGCCACAGCAGCAGTCGAAACAGCGATTCCCAAAGTGTGATCTGAATAGCCGACGGGATATCCAAGATGGTCGGCCATCGTCATCATCGCCCGCAGGTTTACGTCAGCGGCGTCAGCAGGGTAGTTCGATGTGCAGTGTAATATGGTCAACCGGTCTGGATGTTGCGACGTTCGCCCGAGCCGCCGCCATTCTGCTTCAAGACAGTTTTTGGCGGCCTCGACTTCAGCGAGATCTGCCATGCCGGTGGACATGATAAGCGGTAGTTCAAGCTGCGCGAAAAATCGTAGTAGAGGGAAATTGTCGATTTCTCCCGAGGGGATCTTCAGTCTCTTCATACCAATCGATTTGAGAAACAATGCCGCGTCAGTGTCAAATGGTGTCGACATGAATTCGATGCCGACCTCAACGCATCTTTCAAAAAGCTTTTCGTGCAATTCGGGTGACATTTCCAGTGCCTTAAGCATGGACAGCTGATCACCTGCTCCCGTCTGCCGCTTTTGATATTCCGCTTTCTCAGATCCGGGTTTCACCAGCTTGCTTGCGGTGAAGGTTTGGAACTTTACCGCATCTGCCCCGCATTGCGCCGCAATATCGACAAGCTGCATGGCCAACTCGGGGCTACCATTGTGGTTCACACCAGCTTCAGCAATAATGAAGGTCATCTCACCAGGCACTCCAACCGCCGTCGACGACGATGTTCTGTCCAGTCATCCAGCGGGATTGATCACTTGCCAGAAGCAAAAGCGGGCCGATAAAATCATGCTCGTGGCCCATTCTCGCCATGGGTGTCAGAGCGACGTATCGGTCAGCGAAGCTTTCTGGTTGCCCCCGCTCAATGCCACCAGGCGTGATCGAGTTCACGCGTATATGCGGTGCCAATGTCGTCGAAAGCCAACGTGTTAACTGAATAAGCCCGCCTTTACTCGCCGCATAAGCGGCCGGATTTCCCATGGATGTTCCCTCATAAAGGGTCATGTTTGGACCGAGCAGACCATATATCGAACTTATATTGATGACTGCGCCGTTGCCATTTCTGGCCAGTGAGCTTGAAAACAACTGGGTCAGGTGAAAGGGCGCCGTCAGGTTTACCTCGATCGCTCGCCGCCAAGTCTCCAGACTCTGTTCGGCAAATTTCGTGGTCCAGCCCTGTAGTGCGCTATCCCCCACAAAACCGGCATTGTTGATAAGAATGTCGACTTCGCCAGTCGCCAGGATGGCTCTGGCGACGGCTATGCGCGTTTCCTCATTTTCCAAATCGGTCAAATGGGTACTGACGCCGCCAAATCCCAATTTCAACAATTCGCTGCAAGCGGCATTCAGCGGGTCTGCAAATTTATCAATAAGGATTACACGACATCCTGCTTCAAGAAGTGCTGCCGCCATGGCGCGTCCCAAATGGCCCGCTCCTCCGGTGATGACTGCAGTGCGTCCTCGCAGGTCCGATAATTCAGCAATGGTCGACACTAAGTGACACCCCTTTTCTGCCTGTGATCAACCAGCAATTCAGCAAGTAGAAAATCATAGGGCACGTCGATATCCAGCGCCCTTTCTGGCGGAACCATTACAGTCAGAAGCTTCGACGGAAACAGCCCTCTCGAATTCATAATAAACTTGGTCCGAACGGCATAAGCAACAGTGGTGATGTCGAAAACTTTTGGCGCATCCTGTCGCCGCTGAACAGTTAAGCCTGAACTCACAAGAGAGGCATATCCATGCTCATCAAGCTTTACCATGTTGAAAAAGGGGCTACGCTCAGCCTCCTTGACGGCAATCACGGCATCAGTATCGGGATTTTCCAGCAATTTGGCAAGACAGGCTTCAACGTCAGAAACCTCTCGGAGCGGCGATGTGGCCGGCAGACTAACCAATATATCGAAAGGGTCATCTCTATCTGCGAACCAGGCTATCGCATGTCTCCAGGCGTCCCATTCGGACGCTGTGTCCGTCGCCAAATTGGCTGGCCGCATGAAGGGGACATCAGCACCCCACTTTCTGGAAATATCAGCAATTTCGGCGTCCTCTGTCGACACGGTTACTTTGCCCAGGGAAGGACAGGCAACGGCACATTCGATCGAATGTGCGATGAGCGGCTTTTCGCCTAGCATTCGCAAATTTTTGCGCGGCACGCCCTTTGAACCGCCCCGTGCAAAAATAAAGGCTCGAACAGATTCCTCAATCATGGCTGAATGCCTCCGGCTTGACCGCACAGCCAGATTCGGCAGAGCGCCGGGCAGCTTCAATGATCGCCATTACATTATAGCCATCGACCGCTGAAATGAGAGGATCGGCACCACTTTGGATGCAGTCCAAAAAGTGACGCAACTCTGCAACATAGGTGTCAAAGGGGGGCTGTGTCTCCCGAAGTCCTTCGGCTTGGCTATCATGTCCGTCAATCATAACCGTTCCCGCGACTCCGTCCCAAGATAATGTGCCATGGGTGCCGACGAACTTACACTTCCGGGTGGCCACCTGCTGAACGAAATCAAGATGAATCGTGACGATCCGACGGGGCGAGTTGTAAGTCATGACAATTTCAACAAGATCTTCCACATCAATATCTAGGTCGGAATATGTCCCGGCAGCCGCGTAAACATTATCGGGCATTCCAAATAACCAATAAAGATAATCGAGTTCGTGACTGAGTTCTAAAAGCGCCCCGCCACCCAAAGAGCGGTTGGCTGAAACACCAAGACGATAATCCTGGCCAGGACGCCATGTCGGCAAATACTGGCCCACTTCTGCCTGTACAGAAATTACCCTGCCCACAACATTTTCGCCCAACAATTTTTGAATAGATTCGAAAGCCGGGAGGAAGCGCAAGTTGTAACCGACCATCAACGTGACATCGGCTTGCGCGCTTTGATGAACCAGTTGTCTCGCATCGTTCAAATTGCAGCATAGCGGCTTTTCGATAAATGTGGGGACACCTGATGCGATCAAGGCACTCGCCACCTCGAAATGCGTTGATGCTGGACTGGCAACAATGGCCACTTGAGGGGCAAATCTTTTCACCGCGTCCATGTCATGAAGTTCAATGTCGCAATGTTCGGATTGGCCGATACTTCCCCGGCTTGTAAGTCTTAATGCTGCAATTTCACTTTTTGGAAACATAGCCCTGATATTCCGAGCATGACGCTTACCAATACTACCTAAGCTAACAACCAAAAATCGGCTAAATTTTTCCTGCAAGTCCATTGGTTATCAAATGCGCAGAAAATGCCGCAGCACTTCCAAGCCAATCAGTCCACTCCGCTCAGGATGAAATTGAGTCGCCATTATATTGTTTCGTTGCACGGATGCGCAAATTCTGTGGCCTCCATATATGCAATCGGCAAGGCGGTCTGACGGATCAGTCGGATCTGCAGCAAACGAATGTACAAAATACACCGCCGGGTTTTCTCCCGCATAGTTATGGAGCAATGTGCTCTGCCAGCTTCGACCTCCAGCAGGCTCAACCAATGTGTTCCAGCCAATATGCGGCACACGCTGAATATCGCCGTTCAAAGTCACATTCGGAACTGCTTTCACCCGGCCCGACAAGATCGCGAGACCTTCATGAATTCCGAATTCTTCGCTCGCCTCGAAGAGCATTTGCATACCGACGCAAATACCCAGAAATGGCCGTTCACTTTCGATGAAAGAGCGGATGAGATTATCAAATCCCCGGCTCTTCACCTCTCGCACGCTATCGCTAAATGCGCCTACTCCAGGTACGATCAGCCGATTAGCAGCGGCCGCCACCTTGGCATCTTCAGTAACGGTTACGTCGGCACCCACATGCTGAAGCGCACGTGCCACGTTTAAGAGATTACACATGCCGTAATCCAGAATTGTCACTTTATTGGTCATGTCAAACCTGCCTTACGGAAAGACCGTTGGCGAGCGCGTGGGCGCGGATCTCTTCAACGCTGTACCGATTATAATGAAGGGCATCTGCAATCGCCACGGCATCTGCGCCCCCATCCTTCACGACCTCGATCATGTGGTCCAGCGTCCCCATGCCTCCGCTGGCGATGACGGGAACTGAAACAGCCTCACGCACTTGATGAATCAAATTTGCTTCAAAGCCCTTACGGGTGCCCTCGCGGTCAACAGAGGTTAGAAGAATTTCGCCTGCGCCCAACTTTACCGCCGACGCTGCCCATTCGACCACATCAAGCCCTGTGCGCTCGCGCCCGTTGTCAGTGTAAACCTCCCAGCGACCCTCCGCGACCATCTTTGCCTCGATCGACAAGACCATTGCCTGAGAACCAAAGCGATGAGCAACGTCTGATATAAGTTCGGGACGTGCAATCGCAGCCGTGTTGATCGCCACCTTGTCAGCCCCCGACCGCAAGATGTGGCGCGCGTCATCAACAGACCGAATTCCGCCGCCGACCGTAATAGGAATAAACACCTGGTCAGCAGCGCGGCTGACGATCTCGCTGAGATTGTTCCGACCATAGAGACTTGCCACAATATCCATATAGACAAGCTCGTCGATGCCTGCCTCATAATAACGCATGGCAAAGGCATGAGGGTCACCCATGACCCTCAGCCCCTCTAGCCTTATCCCTTTGATGAGATTGGGGCCTTTGATATCAAGACGTGAAATGATCCGAACGTTGCTCATCTGACGACGTCTCAGTCATGCCAAACGGCATGACGTAGCTTCCATTCTCCATCCCAAGTCCACAAATGCGGGGACCGGAACGTGTCGGCCAACTTCATGAAATATTCGCGGTCCATTACTGGGCTTTCGAACATCTTGCTCGCTTCGGGGAACTCGTTTTCCGGAATGCTCAGATACTGGAATATTTCCTCGGCAAACCGCTCCGGAAATTCGTGATCGAAGCGCTTTACCAAGGCAACGCCTTCTTCGCGCGTAATGTCCTGCGAGCGTATTTCCTGCGCCGCATCGTATGATGCGCGACCAAGCCCAAATTTCACGCCAGTGGTATAATAATGGAAGTCATCGATGCGATCATCGATGCTGTTATACTTGCTGTATGTTCCGGGAGTACGCTCCGGCGAAGCTTGGAAACCGCCATGTTCGACCGCATAATAATAGCAGCTTTGCGGATGCCATTTCAGATAATAACCCAGATAGTGGACTTCGATTTTTTGCTCTTCGATCTGGTTCGGATCTGCGGGAAGATAAGGGATAAGATCTTGTTGGACGACGCCGAACGACTCTTTCAATTCGGCTACCGGAACGCCACCCAAGCTTACGGTTGATTGGTCTTTTGCTGTAAAATAAGACCAATCACGCTTGGCTGTTTCGGTGTCGCCGATCGGATTGCCATATTCAGCCTCATTTTCGCCGAAGAACACGAGAGGTATTTTGTGCAACAGCGCCATTTTAGGAGCGAGCGACTTCTGACCAAACATGAACGCTTGAAATGGGTGGAACAAATTATCGACGGCAAGCCGAGTCAACAGGCGATGAACACGGCCATTTGGCGTTGTCAGCAGGTTGTCGTGTCCTGCGTGAATCCAAGCCTGAAAATTTTTCCAGCCCCAGTCCGTATATACATGAGGCGCCCAAGTGACCGTAAGTGGATTCATTCGATATTTGGTGCGCAGGATATGTGAAGCGTAAAAACTGTCCTTGCCGCCCGAGCCAGGTACAATGCAGTCATAATGCCCGTCGGTGCTGCGATGGCGATCACACAAATCCATCAGTGCCCGCTCACGTTCGTCCCAGTCAATCGTCTGCTGCTTTTTTTCCGCAAAGCGGCATGCATCGCAAACGCCTTCGTCATCTACCTTAATAGTCGCCTTCTTACTCGCCTTTGTATGGGTATACTCTACTGCAGAATTTGGCCGTTGATTGGAAATAACACAACGGACGCAAAACTTGACCTCGGATGGTAAACCAAATTTGGTTTCCGTTACATTGGCATCGGGCGCGAATTTTGATTTATCCACGCTAGCTGGATACTGGATGAATGACACGATTTACTCCACTGTATGAAATGTGAGGCTCTCAATGACGTTGAGAACTGCTTCTGTCGCATTTAGGGGCAGGGCTGTTACAGATTTTGATCCTGATAGTGAACTATTTGTTTGCTCGCCACTATAATTTCGCATGACCTCGCGTAATTCATCTAGCGACGAGACACCTGTGGCAATGCCACTTGATGAATATGGGGCGTCACGCGTAAACACCGATAAATCTACAGAAATGACGGGCCTTCCAGCGATGTGCGCTTCCAGTCCGACAGTCGAGGCTGTAACGACGACGAGATCAACGGCGTGAAGCAGAGCGTGTAACGGTTCAGTTCGCGGGCTTGACTCTACATTTCTGGCGGGTGCAAAATTTACATTTTCGCTTGGATGATAACGGACGATCAGGCGCATATCGTCGCGTTCGGACACAATTTCCCGCAAAATCAGTTCGATCTTTCTGGGAAGCATGGGGTCCCCCTTCAGATCGTCGAAGGGGTGGATAGAAGGCTCTACTTGCGATGCCCATAAAATATTGATTTTACCGTCGTCCCAGCCGCGCGTCCGATTCAAAACATGTCCAGCTTGAACCGTCTCCGGTTGCATTATCTTGTCAAACGCGGGGTTCCCGGTCACCACGAGATCGCGGTCGCTTCGGCCGTGCGACACCAGAAATTGCCCAACGGATTCGTTAAGGACGCAAACTTTGTCTGCGAACCTCGGTTGCGCAATCCACTTATACTCCTGCAGGGCAAACAAATCGACTATACACACCGCTGGTATCATCAGTTGCCCGGCGGCTGTGATCGCGGCTTGCTCGGAGCGTGGCGAGTTACTTGCAATAACCACGTCGGGACGAAGTTTGGCCAATACCCGGGACATAAAGCTTGTCGGCAGAAAGGCATGACGCCCCTGTAATCTAAATCGGAAATAGGCTTCCGTTTCCCCAACCTCTGAAACAAGCTCGGAAAAATTGATCCCATGATATGCTACGGTTTCGGCCCAAGAAACGGGGCCCGACCTATCCATGTCCTTACAAAGGTCTTCCCCATACTGCTTCGCCCCTTTGGCGGCAAAATTCCAAAGGTCGTTGTACCCGATATAATCGACGCCTGCTGCTGCTACATCTTTGGCCGCGGTGGTTAATGCGAGGATAGTGACGCGGTGTCCCAATTCTCGCGCACGCAAGGCAACCGGCAACTGCATTGCAATATGCCCACCACCATATGAAACGAACAGAAGATGGGCGGCAGTCAATTGCGCATCGCTTGCATAGAACGAAGCTTTTCTCGGCCAAACAAGTCAACGCCGCCAAGGCGCGCGAACACCACCAGGAACAAGGAGGGGATGGCCAGCGTCATGGTCGTATACCCAAATATTCCACCCGCAAGAGGTACGCCAATCACGATAAACTCGAGAATTGTCGGCTTTCTATCTAAAGCGAAGAAAAGATAAGACAATATTATCAAAAATGATATTAGCACAATTGCTATGTATACTGGGTGTTCCACTACAAATGAACCGAAGCCGTGCTCCAGCATGTTGTAGATGAGATTTCGAGAACCAAGCCTATAATAATCCAAATTGCGATTTATACCGCTCATAAATAATTCATAATACAGATAAGATATAAAAACGGGAATGAAAATTCGTAACAAAACGTCAAAATTCAAAAATTTAAAATACTTAACAAATTTATACGCATAAAAAAGAATTACAGTAATGTAAGCCACTGAGAATGTACCGGATGAAACCGAACATAGAAGAAGCGCAATAATGAGTATAGGAGTGTTTATTAATTTTTCTTTTTGACCAGTATTTGTAAACATCACATACACTATCAACATCCAGCCGAGCCAAGATATTGCTCCCCTGCCATTCATAAATATATGGAGAACAAATACCGAAGCACAACTGAGAAAAATAAGCCCTGACTTCCCTTCGCGAAGTAAATAATACATTAGATAAATGCTTAGGGTCATAAAAAATACTATATATACGCTGAACCACTCTTCTCCATATAGATCCGCCAAGCGCAAACCAGGATAAGCTACCAGATATCTGAAGAAATGCGGGTGGCCATACAGAGCATCAAATGGCAGACCGTAACTATAGAGATCTATTACCTGTTGCCACGAATAGAATGAAAACTGGCCAAGCAAAGAAAGTCCTGCCATGCAGACAAGGAAAATCAGTATGCTGTTCTTCCAATATCTATGCTTTGGGTCCTGAATTAAAAGAACATTGTCACCCATTCATTTTTCTCTCAAACTCTTACAGCCGAACAACTCGCAAAGCCTGCAGTGGCCGGCCAAGATAATTCTGCCAATTGCCCTGCTTCGGCTTTACCGGATAGGAAACAGGCGACCGCAAAATACTTCTCTTTCTGCATGGTAATATCAATATGGTAAAAGAGAACCCACAGCGAGGCGATACCACGCAACCAATCCAATGATGCCAACCGTCCGGACGATTGGCCAGTTTTGCTATCGGCTGACGAAATATATTCTACAGTCATCCTGCAACCGCCGAAGACGATTGACCGTTATAGCAGGTTAGCCAGTGGTCTAATGCAATGAGCGCTCTGATTTCCCGGGTGTTGTTACGGGTACCATCAACATGGTCATCGAGAAGTTGCATGGCGGATGCTCGGTCAAAAATATCGGTTGCACTTAGCAAATTCTCGAGATGATCAGCGCAATAGCCTTTCAACCTTGTCTTAAACCACTCTCCGACAGGGACCGTAAACATCTGTTTTTTTCGGTAGGCCAACTCAGTGCCGATCAAAGGCGTGACAGCTTTCTTATACAGATATTTGGTAATGCCGTCCTTCAGCTTCAGATCGCCGGGCATCCGGAATGCATATTCCATCATGCGGTAATCAAGAAACGGCGTACGCGCCTCCAGCGATACAGCCATTCCCATCCGATCTGGCTTAACCAGGTTGTTACCGGATAAAAGCAACTGCATATCAAGAAAGAGCGCCTGATTTATCCTATCCTGATGGGGCACCTGCAATAGCCAGGGTCTGGCAATTTCAAAGCTGTCGAGCGACGACAGACTTTCGCGGAAGTCAGGCGAATAAAGACCAAGTTTAGCAGAATGATCAAACAAGGAAATGCTATCAAAATAGGCCCTGAAAAACGTTTCGTCATTCATGCCCCCAAGATCACTGCGGGCAAAGAAGTCACGATATTTGTCGTAACCTGCAAATAACTCGTCTCCACCGTCACCGGTTAGCACCACTTTCACATCGCGAACTGCCAATTCGGAAACTTTATATGTCGGGAGAAAGGACACGTCGCCGTGAGGCTGATCGCAATAATATGTCGCTTTCTGCCATAAATCCAACATGTCGGGTTCAACGCATTCGACTACATGCTCTGTGTGAAAGCGGTCGGCGGCAGCTTGAGCGAAAGGCGATTCATCGAATTTGGGATCGTCGAAACCAATGCAAAAGGTCTTTACAGGGGAAGTCTGATGCCGCGCCATTAACCCGACGACAGTGCTTGAATCGACCCCTCCAGACAGAAATGCACCAAAAGGAACGTCCGATCGCATGCGAATACGCACTGCATCGTCGAGTATGTGGTTAAATTCGTCAATCCATTCTGCTTCGGGGCGACCATGGACAGGTTGCACCTGCGACAAATCCCACCAACGCCTTGATATCGCTCCTTCCGCCGACACCTCGATGAAATGTCCCGGCATCAAATGGATCACACCCTTGACGATCGTCTTGGGCGGGGGAACATAGTTGAACGTCAAAAAATGGTGAACGGCTTCGTAGTCAATGCCAGGTCGTGTCGGCAAAGCCTTCAAAATCGATTTTATTTCCGAGGCAAATGTCAGGCATTTTCCATCATCGTGAAGATATAACGGCTTTACGCCTATCCGGTCGCGAATAAGGTACATTTTACCAATCCGCTTGTCGAAAATGGCAATTGCAAACATGCCATTCAGACGGTGGATAAAATCAATCCCTTCGAGCTCGTACAGTCTTAAAAGAACTTCAGTATCGGATTTCGTGCGGCATGCATTTCCGGCCCGCGCTGCTTCTTGCGCCAGTTCAATGAAGTTAAAGATTTCCCCGTTCTGGACCACAATGATATTGCCATCGTCTGAAACAAATGGCTGGTGACCCCCACCGACATCGATGATGGAGAGCCGCTGGTTACCCAGCAGGACACCTGACCCTCGGAATATTCCGCTATCGTCCGGCCCCCGATGGCGCAAAGCATCGCCCATCTGCTTGGCAATATCCGGAGAGAGGTCGGACCCGTCGCGATTGAAATAGCCAAAAATACCACACATTTCAATTGCCGCCTTTTCCGAGAACTTGAATCGCTGTTTTCAGCAATATATTCATATCAATCAACAGCCCATTAGACCGCACATAATCCAGATCAAGAGCCAAACGTTCTTCTGGAGTGGCGTCCGAACGTAAAGTAGCTTGGGCAAGTCCCGTGATACCGGGCTTTGCCGATACCCTCAAATCCCATTCCTCCTGCGAATAGTTTAAGCGTTGCTGAGGGACATCAGGTCGCGGACCGACAAGGCTCATGTCGCCGAGGATGACGTTGAATAGCTGGGGCAGTTCGTCAATGCTGGTCCGTCGGATAAACCTGCCGATTTTCGTGATCCTCGGATCATTAGTGCCAGTCGAAAATGAACCGACCTTTTCCGAGTCTACGATCATCGACCGAAACTTCCACAGTTTGAAGTTTTTGCCTCCTCGACCTACACGCATTTGGGAAAAAAATACTGGTCGCCCATCACTTAGCAGGATGCAAACTGCCACCCCAAGCATCACGGGGATGATAGGGATCAGCAATATCGCGGATATCAATATGTCAAAAATTCGTTTCAAACATACCTCTTTTCAAAATATGCAATAGCAACAAGTCCGAGTAGGAAGCCAAAGCCAGCTACAGCTAGGGACAAAATGGGCGCGTCTGGCAGAAACAAGAATTGGACGGCTGACGCTGCCGCAATCGGCAATACGGCCAATGCAGTCTGACCGATTATGCGACGGTCTATTAACGGGTGCCCTTGATGTGCCCCCTGCTTCATAACAGGTAGCCCCGACCAAACTAACACCAGCACCGCCAAAACTATCTGATACATTGTGAAACCGACCATTAACAAGGAGAGCGAACGTGCCTCCCAAGCCAGATATATTATGGGCACAAGCGTTAAGAGTGCTCCTGCGGTAATCCAGAACGCTGTGATTGCACGGTTCGTGGCATACAAATAATTCGTTCCCAACAAACTGACTGCTGCAAACGGAATAGAGCATGCGCCGTACGCAAAAAGTCCTGCTACCAGGCTTAGATCCTGGGGACCCATCTTTCCATATCCGAAAGCTATTTCCGTTACAGGCTTCGCAAATCCGATACTGCCAACCATTGCAAGACTGGCTAGCATAAATGCCACCCGCATATGATCGACCGCGACTCTAGACGCCGATTGGGCTCCCCCTTTGGCATGCGCTTTACTCATTGCTGTGAGGGAGACAATACTGACTGCACTCAATATCACACCGACAGGTAGCTCAACCAGTTTTTGTGCATAGTTGAGCGCAGAGACTGACCCGCCTTCAAGCCAAGAAGCTGCTGCGCGCAGAACGACAGGTGCGAGCAAGGCAGACCCAACAGCAAGTAATCCCGCGCAGAAATCGACTAAAAAGCCTCTCCAGTTCTGCGGCACCAGCAAACGGGAACGAAAAAGACGGGAAGGGATATGCAAAAACAACGGCAGGCCTCGCATTACAGCGCCCAAAAATATTCCTAATGCAAGAGCCTGCAATGGTGGCATGTGCAGCCCCAGTAACAGAATTGAGATAAGCGTGACGTTGAATAAAAGCGTCCCGATCCCACTGACAAAAAAATGGCCTCGCGCGTTGGCATATCCGCCCGCAACGCCAGAAAATGCAGCAATGGGCAAGGCGACCGCGATTAAAAAGGGCAGCCATCCAGTAAGCATAAACCCAAGATCTGCCCGCCCAGGTGCGAGTATGCCGACTGTGATATCAGGTGCTATGAAGACGATCAGTCCGAAGATGGTAAAGAGCGAAAGCGTTACAATGGCTACGAAGCGCGTAAGAATGTCCGCTTCGTCGGGGGGCAGTTTCAACAATGAAGGGACAAAAGCAGCGCTTAGGCCCCCTGCCACGAGCAGATTCACCATCAAATCCGGTAGCGTCATCAAAACGACAGCGAGGTCGCCTTGCGCAGATATGCCAAATATAGATGCGACAACCGTTTCCCGAACAAGGCCGGATACCCGACCAACCAACAGTGCAAGACCCAAAAAAACACTCGGGCCAAACAACAATGAGAATCGGGATTTGTGGATCGTCGCTTTCATCAGAGTGACGGACGGCGATCCGGCAATGCATCCCTTATCTGCTCGACAGCGTTGGTCACTTGCTTCAGGTTCTTGTTGTATTCCGCGGGCCCGAACGTCTGGGCGAATGCAAAGGCCTTCCGCAGCTTTTTGATTTCCAATGGAAAGTCCATTTCGCTTTTCATTTGCGCAACGGACGGCATATTGCGGTGGAAAGTCCGCGATAGAATGGCCGCCGTGGACCCAAGTCTCACATGCTCAATCAATATTTGCTCAGCAGGAAGAAGCCCTTCCCCAACCCGTGCAACCCCGCCTATTCCAAATGGAATTTTCAAGTTGCGTAGAACCGCCGCCATACCTTCTACAGTTCCGTCAACGAGAAGTTCAAACATGAACCTCTTGCCCATCTGCAAGCTCAGGTCGTTCAGACCAATATGCACTTCCTGAACGCCTTTGACACAGGCGCAGGCTGCCAGATTGTCCTTGGCAGCGATTGTTTCGACGAGCAACATGATCGGTATTCGATTAGCTACCAAGCGCGAAAACTCCGTTACCTCCTCAAGCGTATTGAACATGGGTAGCATGAGGATATCCGCCCCGGCCTCGATCACGCTATCAATCTCACTCGCACTGCCTGGATTCAGCGGGTTCGTCCGCACAAGAATTTCTGCGTGCGGCGCAGCCGTCCGAATGACAGAAATGTCACTTATGTTGTGGTCGCTGATGACGGAATCCAAGTGGCCTTGGCGCTCCGTCTTGCCTAGCTTTTCAAGATCCACCATAATCCTGTCAACGCCACTGTCGGTGGCGAATTCTGCAACGGACGCGGAGTTTGTGATCAGAAAGAATTTCAAACAAAGCTCCGGGGTACAATGTGTGGGCAAGCTCGCTGTCTGCCGCGGCAGACAAGGACAAGGATATCGGCAACGACATTCCAACGACCTTCGCGCCTACAAATTCGAAGGAAAGCGTTGACCGAACTGAAGGCTTGGTCAGTTGTCCGTGTTGTCCGACGGACCATATCCATACCCATAGCCATAACCATAACCATAGCCAGCTTGACGCTGCTTCAGCTTAGTAAGGACCACCCCAAAGACATGGGCGTGGACCGATTGCAAGCGGCCAAGCGATGCTTTGACACCACGGAGAGCAACGCCCTCAGCTTCGACAACGAACACGCATCCTTCCACAGCTCGCGATAGCAGCGGCGCATCTGCGATACCCAAGATTGGAGGAGAGTCGACGATGACATGGTCGAACTGATCGATAAGTTGGCGCATCAGGAGCAGCATGCGGTCACTGCTCAACAGCTCGCCCGCATTCGGAGGCGTAGGCCCTGCGGGCATCAAACTCAACCCTTTTGGCCCCGCATCCGAGATCAGATGCTGCCAGTCATTCTCGCCAGCAAGGAAATTGCTCAACCCTTTTTGGTTTGATAGCTGCAGGAAACTGTGCATTGAAGGCGAACGCATGTCGGCGTCGACAAGTAAAACCTTTCTGCCTGTGCGACCGAGTACCGTGGCAAGTGCTAGGCTTGTGGTACTCTTGCCTTCGGCTGGCCGGGTACTGGTCACCATCAACGTTCTTGGCACGCCATGGTCAGTAGAGAACGCAAGATTGGAACGAATGCTCAGATAAGCCTCAGACAACATGGATTTAGCATCGCTTAGGGCGGTCTGAACATCCCCTTCTTCCAAATCGGGAACGCTGCCGAGTAGTGGGACCTGAAGCAGTCGGTTAACATCGCTTGGGTCGCGAAGCCCTTCGTCAATCTGATCAAGCGCAAAGGTTGCGACAGCGGCCACGCCGAGACCCGCTACGAGCGAGAGAAGGAGATTCAACGGCAGATTTGGAGAGGAAGGCTTTTGGGGCACTTCCGCCACATCTACGATAGAGATATTATTCGCACTTACGCCGGCAACGCCGATTTCCTTGTAACGCTGTAAAAGCGAATCATAAAGCTCGCGATTGGTATCGGCTTCACGCTGATAAATATTGTATTGAATGCTGTCACGCTGCTGACGATCTAGCTGGACCTTTACGCTTTCAAAACGTTCGCGCAGCTGCTTTTCACGCTGCATTGCTTCGCGATAGTCCGTGGAACGACCTTGGCTCACACGATTTTCTTCGCGGGCGATGCTGGAGTCGAGCGCGCGTAGCTGTTCCGACAATGCAACGGCAGACGGGTAATTTGGCTCGAACTGGACCATGAGCTTGGCATATTCTGCTGCCACTTCGGCCCTTTTCTGACGTAACTGCGAGATGGCGACATTCGACAACG
>NZ_JBKBQV010000032.1:0-28423 GCF_046292425.1 Sphingorhabdus sp. | reverse complement strand
CTGGCCTTATCGCCATCTCGGCTGAATTGGCCATAAAGCATGTTGGCAACCCAGAGAAGTTCCTGACCGGAAACCGCTTTAACGACGGCAAAATCGACCGCGAAGGACGTTTTTGGGCAGGCACAATGGACCATGCCGAACAGCGGGACAGCGGCACACTGTATCGCATTGATATTGATTTAAGCTGGACCGCAATTGACACCGGCTATCGTGTTACCAACGGCCCGGCGTTCAGCGTCGACGGGCGCAGGATGTACCATACCGATAGTGCAATCCAGCGCGTTTATGCGTTCGACCTCGACACTGCAGGTAATGCAACGAACAGACGGCTGTTTCTTCAGTTCACGCCGGACATGGGCTATCCTGACGGGATGACGGTGGACGCCGAGGACTGTCTGTGGATCGCGTTCTGGGATGGCTGGTGTATCCGCCGGTTTGCACCCGATGGCGGCTTGATTGCAGAAATTCCCGTGCCTGTACAAAGGCCGACGAGTGTCGCTTTTGGTGGCCCCGATGTGGATCGAATATTTATTACGTCGGCGGCGCGCGACCTGTCGTTCGCCGAACTCTCAAACCAACCGCAAGCAGGGGGCATGTTTGCCTTTTCGCCCGGGGTTAAAGGTATCGCCGAACTGCCCTTCGCAGGCTGATCTAAGGCAATTGTGCAAGCAACTCGTTCACCCGCCGCTCTGCGTCCATAAGCGCCACATCGATGGGCTTGATACCCGTTACCGCTGCTTCAAGCTCCTCACCAATCAACCCTTGAATAGCCGACTGTCGTTCGACAAAGTCCGGCAATTGCTGTCCGGTTGCAGCCATGGCGGCAATATCACTACGATGCGGTTGAGTTTTAAACGTCGGCGCGTCCAACACGGCGCCGAAAGCTGGAAGATGTCCCGTGCGCACCCAGTCTCCATTGTATTTTGCGACAAATCCTAAAAAGCGCGCAATAGCCTTGCGCTCGGATTCGGGCCGATTGTCTTTTGGCACGACCCACGCGTGGCCATCAACAAAAGCCGCGCTTTTGCCCCAAAGGCGCGGGAATGGAACAACAGCATAACCCCCAAGACGCGCTGTCGGTTGCTTCGCGGCTTCATCATATGGCCCGATCATCCATGTTCCAGTTGGAAATACACCGCCCTCCCCGTTGACGAAGCTTGCTGTTGCCCCGGGAAAATCCTGCGCCACGGTGGTCAGTTTCTCCGCGTTCAGCGTGCGGTAAAGCTGCACCACAGCGCGTGCTTCGGGCGTGTTCAGACGAATGTGCCGGTTGTCAGGAAATATAACGGCATCCTGTGCCATCAGATAAGTGTAGAGATTGGCCACCAAATAGTCCGGTGCGGCTACCTGCGCCTGAATAAGATAAGGCTTGCCAGTCGCTGCCTTGAAACGCCGCGCATGTTCCAGCAACTGTGTTGGCGAATTCGGCAAAATCGGCTTGCCATCGGCCATCAGGCCAGCCTGATCCATCAGGCGTGTATTAATATGCCAAAGCCGGCCAATCGTATCCCACGGCAGAGCATAATACTGCCCGCGCTTAATCGCACCCCGTTGCCCGGCGAGGGTGAAACTTTCAGGGTTCACTTGAGCGTCTGCCAACAGATCAGCCATGGGCGAAAGCAAACCCCGCGCTTGATAGTCGGATATGACGGATTGATGCATGGTCACCAGATCGGGCGGGTCGCCTGCAGCGATTTGTGCCGCAAGCTGTGGATAGCCGGGCCAGGCAACAACATTGATCTTCACATTGATGTCGGGATTTTCCGCGACGAAGCGGTTCAAGATCGTCGTGATGATGCCGCATTCAGTCTCAGCTTTAGCAACATCAATGCTCGTACCGTAGACCGCGCCGCATTCGCCGAAGAAACGCTGGATGACCAATGTCGGCCGGTCGCTTGCTTGTTCACAGCTTCCCAATAACAAGGCGGCGGAGATCGCGACGAAAGCTTGCAAAGGCTTCATCGTGTGGCTGCCCCGGCCATCGCGCCGACAATCTGTTTCTGAAAGATAATGTAGACAATCAGGATCGGAATGGATGCAAAAACCGCTTGCGCCATCAGGAACCCAAGTCCGCTGGTCTGCGCATAGTTCATCTGTGACGAGGCAAGTCCAACGGTGAGCGTATATTTGTCGCTGGTCGTGGCGGAAATCAGTGGCCACCAATAGTCATTCCATGAGCCCAGGAATGTGAAGACCCCCAATGTTGCCTGTGCCGGATAGGACAAGGGCAACAGCACTCTCCAGAATATCTCGAAACGAGACGCGCCATCGAGCAATGCCGCTTCGTCCAGATCCTTCGGGATTGCCTTGAAATACTGCGTCATGAAAAACACGCCGAACGGCGCGGCAAGGCCGGGAAGGATCAACCCGGGATAACTGTTATGCCACCCAAGCGTGGCAAACAGTTGATGGCGAGGCAGGATGACCGCTTGTTCCGGGATTGCAAGGCCAAGCAAAACGAAGACGAACAGGGTTCGCCGAAATGGAAATTCAAGCCGCGCAAATCCGTACCCCGCCAAGGAGCAGAGGATGAGGACGCCTGCGGTGGTGCCAAGCGATACGATTATGCTGTTCAGCAACCACCGCGGAACATCAGACCCCGACACGATGTCGCGATAATTTTCCAGCGTGTAGGGCGCAGATAGAGCGGCAGCGCTGTCGCGCATCAGCTCGCTGTTGCTTTTAAGGGAAAGCAGCAACGTCCACAGCAGCGGCGCAATCATGATAGCGGCCCCGATGGTGACGCCGATCAACGCGGGCCAAGGCAGCCGGTTACGGTTAATGACCGCGTTCATGCGGGACGATCCTCATGGCGCGACGAGAGCCAATATTGCCCAAGCGTCAATGCAAGCACCAGGATAAACAGCACTTCCGCCGCCGCGATGGCATAACCCAATTCCCATCGTCCAAATGCAATTTCGTAAATGTAGAGCACCACTGGACGCGAGCTGCCGCTTGGTCCGCCCGAGGTCAGCAATTGCGCTTGGCCGAATATCTGCAACTGTGCTGCAGTTTGAAGCATCACGACCAATATCGTTGTGCGGCGAAGCGACGGCAGAGTTATCCGGAAGAACGTCGTCCAGCGGCTTGAACGATCTAACGCCGCGGCCTCATAAATATCCTGCGGAATTTGTTGAAGACCAGCCAGAAACAGCATCATGGGCAGCCCGAGCCCCCACCAGATCGTCGTGATAGCAATTGCTGGTACCGTAAGGTCAGGATCACTCAAAAAAGGGATGGGTTCCATCCCCACGGCAGTCAGCACCTTCGCAATCAACCCTGCATCCGGCGTGAGTACAAAACGCCAGATCAATGTCACGATCGTCACCGACAGAACCGAGGAGGAAAAGAACAGGCCTCTGAAAATCGCCGCTGACCGGGTTGCCCGGTTAAGTGCGAGCGCCAGCAGCAGCGTGATGATGGTAAGTGCCGGGACGATCATCAACGCCAACATAAACGTCGTGCCCATCGCCTGATAAAAAACAGGATCGGCAAACAGACGCCCGTAATTTTCCAGCCCGATGAAATGACGCGCGCCAAACAGGTCAGCCCGATGCAGGCTGATCCATAGGCCCATAAAGAACGGGATAATCAACAGGAAGCTATATGCCGCAACAAACGGCAGGACGAACGAGGCCCCGCCAAAGCGCGCAAGTCGATTCATGCGGCGCGCACCGTGTGGTGGCCAGTGCCATCTGCCCCAAAGAGATGCGCTGCGCGCCCATCAATGGACAGACCGACCTTGTCGCCCATCCGTACATTGCTGTCACCTTTGTCTAACGCAGTGATTTCTGTTTTGTCGGCCAGTTGCGCATAGACGATGGTGCGGTCGCCAAGACGTTCAACGATCATGGCCTTGCCGTCAAAGGTCCCTGCCCCCGCAGCAACAATCGACACATTTTCCGGACGCAGACCAAGGTCAAAGCTATCGCCTTTCTTGCCAACCGACGCTGCAACGCCGGTCGGAATATGAGTGCCATTATCCAAAACAACATGCGCAAGACCGTCGCTAGAATCAGTCAGGGTCACTGGCAACATGGTCATCGCCGGCGATCCGACAAAGCGCGCGACAAAGCGGTTCGCGGGCCGGTCGTAGATCTCCATCGGCGAGCCCACCTGCTGAATTTTCCGGTCACTCATGACTACGATCCGGTCAGCCAGCGTCATCGCCTCTGCCTGATCATGTGTTACCATGATGACTGCGGCCTCCACCCTTTGGCGAAGCTGGGCCAACTCTACGCGCGTGCGATTACGTAGCGCAGCGTCTAGATTGGACAGCGGCTCATCCAGCAAGAATAATTTCGGCACTTTTACGATCGCGCGACCAATGGCAACGCGCTGCCGCTGCCCGCCTGACAACTGGCTTGGCTTGCGCTCCAACAGCTCTTCAATCTCCAGCGTTTTGGCAGCCTGAGCGATACGGGCATCGATTTCGTCGGCAGGCACCTTGGCATTGCGAAGTCCAAAGGCCATATTGTCCCGCACGGTCATATGCGGATACAGCGCATATTGTTGAAAGACGAGTGCAACGCCCCGGTCTCCGGCTGCGATGCCGTCAATGCGCGCACCGTCCAGCCATACTTCACCCCGATCAGGCGATTCCAAACCAGCGATGATCCGCAAAAGTGTAGATTTTCCGCTGCCGGAGGGTCCGAGAAACGCGACAAATTCCTTTGGCTGCATTTCCAACGACACACCCTCAAGCACTGGCGTGCTGCCATAGGCTTTATGCACATCGATCAGTGAAAGGCTCGTCAAGTCCGCTCCCAACTTTTATAATATTTATATTATGTATTGCTCAAGCACTGGTTCTCGTCAATATCCAGATGATGCAGGGGCAAGAAGCCCCTCGATCACGTGGTTTTGTCGCACCCCTGAAATCTGCTCGACGATACGCCCCGTAAACCGGTGTGCCAAGACCGGCGGCAAAGCCTCCACAAATGCCTGCGTCATTTGCAGATCATGGTGGGCAGAATTATGCGCACTTGGTCCGTCAACACCGATAACCAATACTGGCCTTGCCGTGTCAGACACATTTGCGGTGCCACGATGTACGGTTAGGGCCGAACGGGCAGAAATTGAACCTTTTTGTGCCAGCTTGGCAACCTTGCGCGCTTCATATCGTGGCCAGCGCGCGGGGTCTGGAAACATCCCGCGCGGGCATTCGGGTATCATATCCCACTGCGTTCCAGGCGCAATCTCGAAAGGCCCCATATCTGGCGTTGTGTCGACCGTCGTCAAGTTGAACGCCAGCGAGTTTATTTGCCTCCCTTCGATCGTAGCGTCGGGCGCGGCAAAATCCCGGTGCCACGGTTGAAGGGTTGCGCCGGGGAATGGAATATCAAATCCCACCTCGACTATCGACCATGACGGACCAAGTACGGCATCGCACACAGCAAGAAACCAGGGATGCGAAGCAATTTCCGTAAATCCATCGATGCTTTCTGGGGCGACCTCTACATAATAACGATGTGGGCCACGGGGCAATGCGCCGTCAGGCGTTTCGCGCGCTTTGGCAAACAAGCTGTCTATGCTCGCACGGATACGGTCGATGAGTTGTGGTTGATAGGCGTTTGGGAGGGCGATTATGCCATCGCCGTAAATCCCTGCCATGATATCGGATACCTCGTGAGCCTGATGCGCGTGCACAAAAATCCCTCCAACTTCACTTTTATCATATAAATCGGACATACGCTCTTTCATTGATTTTGGCGAGTCGGTATTGGGACAAAATGAAATCGAATCAGATATGCGAAATCCATGCTGAAGCCGAGGGCACTGCGGTCCGGCTTTCCGTTACTATGGAAGGCCGGACGCTTCATTATGTAATTAAGGGACAGAACCATTCTGATTATCAGGCGTTTTTTGCCGAGTTGGCAGACGATGTAGGTACACGAAAGCCACATGCGTTGAAGGCGCCTCCCAGTGATAGCTCCGAAACCTCGCAATGGCAGCCGTTGATTACGGAATTTCTCAACCCCAAGTCCATTGCTGGCTATGGTGATCCTGCGGTGTTGAAAACGGATGACGGCTATTATCTTGTCGCCACATCGAACGATGCGCTTGACGCCTTCCCCATATTGTTCAGTGCCGATCTGCACAACTGGACGCACAAAGGCTTTGTTTTTCCCGAAGGTGAAGCACCGGAATGGACGGCACAGGGAAAAACCATCGGTGATTTCTGGGCACCGGAAATGGCGAAGGTGGGTGACGAATATTGGCTGGTGTACACCGCGCGTCAGCACAATAACGCACTGGCCATCGGCATGGCAAAAAGCAGCCATCCCGAAGGGCCATGGCGCGATAGCGGCAAACCATTACTGGCTGGGTTTTCTTACAACACCACGGGCTTGCCGGACGATGGCAAGCAGCCAGTGTTAAGCGGGGGTGTCATCGACAGTCATATTTTCGTCGACGGCAATGGCGACCGCTACCTATTCTGGAAACGCGATACCAATGGCGTCTGGCCGCGCCCGCTTGCCCGCCTTTTGGGTGACCGGCCCGAACTGATAGAGCAGCTTTTTTCCGAGCCAGCCGACCGCAAAACTGCAGCAGTGGCTGCGGCGATACTTCCTTTTGCCCAAACGCGCCGGCCAATGGAGCGTTTCTTCTTCATGCAGCCGTTAATTGAGGCCGTACTCGACAATTGGGATCATGTCCGCGCGACGCTTGAGCATGACCCCGATGCGGCGCTGATCTTTGACGCCATGAGCACACCCATTCACGCACAACCGCTGTCGGACACTGGCGAACTGATCGGTGAAGATACCATCGTGCTTGTGAATGACCAGCATTGGGAAGGCCATTTGATCGAGGGGCCGTGGGTCACCATTCAAGAAGGCCGCTATTGGCTATTTTATGCCGGCAATGATTTTGGCACGCCGGCTTATGGCATTGGCGTGGCCGTCGCCGACCACCCGCTCGGGCCGTACGTGAAGCAACAGAAGCCGCTATTGAAATCACGTCCCGACTGGTGGGCGCCCGGCCACGCATCGGTCGCTCCGGGGCTCGATGGCAAGCCGCAATTATTCTTCCACGCATTTCATCCAAACACCGGCGGATACAACACGTTTCGCGCGTTACTCACTACCCAGTTGCATTTTACGAAAGACTCCGTGTCTACCGGCGAACCTGAAAAGGTCGAATAGTTGTTCGGACGTTAAGTTTAAGGTTGCCGTTCTGCCAGGCATCGTTCCACGTCGCTAAGTTCATACGGCTTACTCAATATGCCCACCGATTTGGCAGCAATATGGCGTGCCAAATGGCCATCAGCGGGATGACCAGACGAAATAATGACGCCTTGATGCCCTCCATTTACAAGTTCCGTAACCCAATGTTCTGCACTGCCGTCGGGTAGGCTTATGTCTGTTATAACGATATTGAAGTCGCCATTGGTGAAAGCAGCCTGAGCCTCCGACAAACTACCTGCTTCTGTCACTTCAGCGCCAAGCTCATAAAGCATTTCGGTCAAATTCATCCGAATGAGAATCTCGTCTTCAACGACAAGCACATTCCAGCTGCAATTCTGGGATACGTTTGTCTCAGGCTTTACTGGTTTGTTGGGTTGCACCAAAATGTCCTTTTGAATTTTTGCCATCACGCGGCCAATTTTTTGAAATAGCTGGTCATTGGAATATGGCTTTGACAGTAACTCTACACCATCATCCAGCCGGCCCGAATGGACGATAGAATTCTCTGTATATCCCGACGTGAACAAAACTCCCATACGCGGCAAAATTTGCTTTGCGCGACGGGCGAGTTCGGGACTGCGCAATGTGCCCGGCATGACAACATCGGTAAACAGCAGATCGACTTTTGTACCGCTTTCAATGATGGCCAGCGCCCGCTCTGCGTTTGCGGCTTCCACGACTGTAAAGCCAAACTCCCGTAATGTTTCCACTGCGGTCGTGCGGACGACTGCGTCATCCTCAACAACTAAAATAGTTTCGGCAGAACCCGCTTGATGGGGAAAATGGCTAAATGGCGCTTCGACATCCGTGTCTTCTGCCGATCGCGTGCGCGGCAGGTACATGCGAACAGTCGTCCCTACCCCGACTTCGCTGTAGATATTCACATGGCCACCGGACTGCTTTGCCAGGCCGTAGACCATACTGAGGCCAAGTCCAGTCCCGCTTCCGGGTTCCTTTGTCGTAAAAAACGGATCAAAGGCCCTCTCGAGTGTGTCAGCCGACATGCCTGATCCGGTATCAGTGACAGCAATCATAACATATTGTCCCGGCGCTAGGTCTGCATGGGCCGACGCATATCGTTCGTCCAGGAAGGCGTTCGACGCCTCAATCGTAAGTCTTCCGCGCCCGTTCATGGCGTCCCGCCCATTAATCGCCAAATTGAGCACCGCATTTTCGACCTGCGCGGAGTCAATCATGCAATTCCATATGTCTTCCGACGCCATGGTCTCCACTTCAATGGCTTCGCCAAGTGAACGCGCCAGCATGTCGCTCATACCAAGAAGCAGTCGGCCCACATTGCTGGATTTGGGCTGCAACGGCTGCTGACGGCCAAATGACAAAAGATGCGACGCAAGCTTCGCACCGCGGGCAACGCCCCCCATTGCGTTTTCCAATCGCTGCTGTGCACGTGGATTGTCGCCTATATCGCGGGCCAAGAGCTCAAGACTGCCGCCGATGACCTGAAGCAGGTTGTTGAAGTCATGCGCGATACCGCCAGTCAACTGGCCGATAGCTTCCATTTTTTGGGCTTGTAGCAACTGTTCTTCGACGCGCTTGCGCTCTTCGATGGCCTCGGACACTTTAATTTGCAATGAGTCATTGAACCTGTGCATCGCGTCTCGGGCGGCCAGTTCATCACTGATATCCCGCACTTCAACTATTGTACCGATCGCAACGCCATCATCGTCGCGAATGGGGGATGCCGTAAATCCTACGGGGTAGAAATGGCCGTTTTTATGGACAAAGGTTTCCTCGCCCATCACCTGATTTTCTTCCGGCAAAGCGCGGTCAATCACACATTCGTGCAAAGGAAAATGCCGACCGTCGGGATAGCTGTGATGGATGACATCGTGCAAGGGCCTGCCTTGCGTTTCTTCAAACCTATAACCGGTGAGCTTTTCCGCCGCGCTGTTCATGAAAACACATTGCTGGGAATCGTCCATAACAAACACTGCCATTCGGGTGTTTTGCAAAATGGCATTCAGCCGCCCGGACACATCTTGAAGCTCGCGTTCGATTTTGTTGCGATTGGTGACATCCTGAATAGCCGCAAAAAACACCGGGGGCGCATCATCTGAACGGATCAACTGCAGCTGCACCGCAACGTCATATTCGGTGCCGTCTTTGCGTCTATGCACTGTGTTGAAATGCAGCACGGGTAACTCACTGCTCACCAGCGGCATAATCAATTCGAGGAATTCGGTCTCGTTAATTCCCGGCTTGATATCCCACGGCGTCAAGCTGCGCAGTTCATCCATCGAATACTGGAGATTCTCCCGAGCGCCGCGATTTACCAGCGTGAAGCGGAAATCCTCTACTGAAAAAACATAGACTTCGCTCGCCGAGTCTTCGACAATTTGTCCCAACCGCTCGTTGGACAAGGGCGATGCACGGTAATTGTCATTTTCCATTGCTTACCCTTTTCAGTAATATGGGGTCTAAACCGCACATATTACCGGTTCAAAATCATCCAATCGTTAAGTCCGCTACCAAAATCAAATCTTTGAAGCAATTGCATTGGCGCTGCACGCGGCATCTTTTCTAATTTTTATGCAAAGCTTTGCATATTTATTTAGTCGCCAGATGGAACAGCGCACCTAATTTGTGCCGCGCGCCGCGAATATAGCCTTTAGCCCGGCGGAATCTTGGTCACTGTTTAGAATTCGCAACGCTTCCCGCACATCAAGCCAATAATGACTTACACTGTCGAGTGCAGCGGCGCGCTTGGCACCAAGATATGTCACCAGATTTTGGGCTGCGCGATTTTCAGCCAGCATTTGCATATCAAGGACCGGCAAATCCTCTTCAATACAATCCATCAACACCGCAGCGATCAACATGCGCGCAAGGCCAAGCCCATGATATTCATCGAGCACCGCTATAGCGAGTTCGCCGTGCCAGCGCAGCTCTTCAGAACGGATCGCGTGCGCCGCTCCTATCGGTGGATTGTCCTCACCGTCGAGCAAAATTGCACCCCATCCGATATGGTCATGCCCATCTACCGCACTCAGGCGTTTTACAATTGAGTCTGGGGGTGCGCGAAAGGCAGAAAAGAAACGCAAATAGCGCGATCGATCTGACATCTCGGTGATACCCGCGCGGATGTGAGCCTCGTCGCTTGGCCTGATGGTGCGTAAGCAAACGGGTCTACCGTCAGATAAGACCGTTTCTATTTCGCAAAGCAGATGAGGGGCGCGATTGCTATTCTGGGCCATGGATGGACAGTATAACGCACAAGGTCGGAGAAAGTGTCATCTTGCGGCGAGCGCCGTGCAGGTGACTAGCAGTGCAGGGTTTAAGCCCCCTGCCCGTTTGTGTCTGCATTATCGTAACGCATCTCAAGGTAGCGTCCACGCACAGCAAGCTTGTCCAGTTCACCACGCGAGATTTGGCCAGTCATCGTTTCAATTTCCCGGTCGATCGTCTTCAGGCCGTCCACAAGCTGCTGCGCAGGCGTTTTTCCGGCATGCTCTTTGTTCTTCAGGCTATCGGGAATGCGTTTATACCCGTTAATAAGCTCCGGCAGATGCTCGCCCACCAGCTTTCGCACTTCACGCGCAGCGGGATCGTTTTCATCAAGAGTTTGCAGTTGCGGCGCAAGCTGATCCAGCCGCAAGCCAATATCTTGCATGAGATTAACTGCGGGCGCTGGCAGGGCCGGACGCTGCGCCTCCAACCATATTTCGGTTTTGCCCGCCAATGTCGCAAGGTCAGTCTGCCGCAAGCTTTCAGTCGTGGGCATTGGCATTTCGGGATAGCGCATCAGCACATAGGCGACAACCGCCCCGACGAGTGCGGTAATCATCACACCCCAAAAGCCGATTCCGTCAATTATGGCACCGACGATTCCCGCGCCAATTAGCACAACACCTATGGCGACGACGGCTTTGCTGAGCTTTCCCCAGAAATGGGCACGGCGGAGCGCTTGAGACTTTGACCCTATGGGCTTCATACGCACGTTGCGCAGTGAGCGGGCCGCTGCGGTCAGGGTTTCATGTGAGTCAGATGCGGGGCTGTTCATATTTTACCTTGTATCACAAACTACCCTTCCAACGACGCAAGCAAGCCGCTGTCCTGCGTGGACTTAACGGCCTGCGCCTGACCTTCGGCCCGCGCGATATAGCCTTTCGATTTTTCGACTTCTTTTTCGAGCGCTTCGGACGTTTGCTTCATGCTATCGAGCGCTTTCAGCTTGAACGTATCGATTGCATCCATCGTGTCATAAATATTCTGGAAGGCGCGGCTCAATGTTTCGAGCGGGATGGTCGATGCCGCCGCTTGCTCATGAATTTTGCCGGTGTTGTCGCGCAGCAATTGGCCCGTACTGTCGATGATGTTCGCTGTCGTGGTGTTAAGCGCGGTAATCTGGTCCAATACCAGCTTCTGATTTGTCATCGCCTGCGCAACGGTGACGGCGGTACGCAATGCGCCAACAGTTGTTGTCGACGCGCGGTCAACGCCCTTTACGAGCTCGACATTGTTCTTTTTCACCAGATCGAGCGCGAGATAGCCTTGCACCGTAACCGCCATTTGCGTGAGCAAATCCTGCGTCCGCTGGCGCACATAGAACAAGGCGCTTTCCTTGATCGCGCGCGACTTGGCGGGGTCGGACAGTTCCAACTCTGCTGCTTTTTCTTCGAGCTTGGCATCAAGCTGCTTGGACATCACGATCATCTGTTCCAGCTTGCCCATCGCAACCCAAAGATTCTGCCGCTCCACATCAATCGCGGCATTGTCCATCAACAGCTCATCTTTGCCATTGCCAAGGCGTCCCAGAATGGAGCTGATATGCGTCTGCGAACTTTGATAGCTATCGAAATAATTACGCAATTTGCTGCCAAAGGGAATGATGCCAAACAGTTTTTGCTTCGTCATCAGATTGCCCTTTTTGGAAGGGTCCAGATCTTCAACTACGCGGCGCAGTTCGGCAAGGTCTGCACCGACACCGGACTCAGCATCCATCCGGCGTATCGGTTTGTCCAGGAAGCGGTTCGACTGCGCGGACGCTTCCATGATTTCCTTGCGGCCCATATTGGTTAGCTGGTCTACGCGCTTGCCGAATTCGGGGCTGTTGACATCCTGCGCAATCAGGTCAGCGACATAAGCCTCTACCCGCTGTGCAAGCTTGCTTTGCTGCTCGTCAGTCACCGGGACCAGTCCCATCGCCTGTTGCGGGGCAACTGTGGGCACCGGGTCAGGTGGAGTCAGTTTCAATTCTTGCACGGTTTGCGTAACGGTTTCAGTCGACATCGCCAAATCCTCTGTCCTTCAATATCATAACAGATGGAACGGGTGGTCGGCCATTTCAAGCGTTTCCGTCCCCAGCTGTATTATTTTTCTAATACAGCTTATCGTTGTTCCTTCAAAGCGGCTTCGACCAGCGGGGATAATCCTTCGACAACCCGCGATACGCCTTTGGCGTTTGGATGGATATTGTCAGGTAACATCAACGCCGCGTCGGTCACCACACCCTCAAGGAAAAAGGGATAAAGCCGTGCATCATATTCTTTGGCCAATTTCGGGAATATATCATTGAAATCATAGACATAATCCTGCCCAAGATTAGGTGCAGCCACCATGCCGGTAAGCACGACCGGAATATCTCGCCGCTTTAATTCGTCCATCATCGCGGTCATGTTTGCCCTCGTTTCTTCAGGCTTTATTCCACGCAACATATCGTTGCCGCCGAGCCCCAGCACGACCAAGTCCGGCTTTCGGTCGAGATTATCCAGCACAAAGGCCAGCCGCGTTTTACCTGCGGCCGTAGTGTCCCCAGATACACCCGCATTGTGAACGCGCGCGTTGATACCGTCGGCTTCTAACGCGGCCTGCAACTGCGGTGCGAGCCCCTCGCTGGGTGAAAGGCGATACCCGGCATACAGGCTGTCTCCGAATGCAACGACCAGCCTGTCATATTGCGCTGCCTTTGCAGTTTCCTGCACTTCGGTCTTTTTTTCCTCTACGGGATTAGCCCCGCATCCCCACAGCCCTTGGATTGCGACACAAAGCGCACCATATAGCCAAAAACTTCTCATAAGGATTTTTCCTTGCACGCTCCGGTCAATAACAAAGCGGATATGGCAATCCGCGCGGCAAATGTCACCCTTAGCCTTGGCAGCAACGATGCAGCAGTGTCGATTTTGCGGGGCGTAGATCTTGAGGTGCCCTATGACAGCAGTGTTGCATTGCTTGGGCCGTCGGGGTCGGGCAAATCATCGCTGATGGCGGTTCTGGCCGGTTTGGAACAGGCAAGCGGCGGGACGGTGCTGGTCGACGGCCTTGATTTCACCAAGTTGGATGAAGACGAACTAGCCCGCGCACGGCGGGGCCGGATTGGAATCGTGTTGCAGGCTTTCCACCTGCTTCCCACTATGACTGCGCTTGAAAATGTCGCAATACCGTTGGAACTGGCTGGCATCGCCGACCCTTTTGGCCGGGCGCAGAGCGAACTTGAAGCCGTGGGGCTTGGCCATCGGCTTACGCATTATCCGTCGCAATTATCCGGCGGTGAGCAGCAGCGCGTTGCGATTGCCCGCGCTATGGCCGCCGGGCCAAGGATCATCTTTGCTGACGAGCCCACAGGCAATCTGGATGGATCGACAGGCACCTCAATTGTCGACCTTCTGTTCGACCGCCGCGCGGCATTGGGGGCGACATTACTGATTATCACTCATGACCCCGAACTTGCCCGTAAATGTGATCGGGTGATCGCCATGCAAGACGGTCACGTCGTGGAGAGCGCTGCTTGAGCCTCCCGCTTGCCGCTATTTGGCGCATATCGCGCCGTGATCTATCGGCTCGCATTCGCGGGCTTCGGTTGCTCGCCATTTGCCTTTTCCTAGGCGTTGCGACGCTTGCCGCGATCGGCAGCTTGACCGCTGGCATCGCCGATGAACTGTCACGGCGTGGCCAGACTATCCTTGGGGGTGACGTTGAGATCGGAATTGCACAGCGCGAAGCGACGCAGACCGAGATGGCCGCGATGCGTCAAACCGGCGCCGTTTCCGAAACGATCCGGCTGCGGGCCATGGCTATTGGCGCTAAAACTGACAGTGACAGTTTGCTTGCCGAACTGAAGGCCATCGATAGCATTTATCCGCATTACGGCGCGTTGACGTTGCGCGAAGGCGGCAGCGTGAGTGCGCCAGCAAAAGGCGAAATCTACATCGGGCAAACCCTGTCCGAACGGCTCGACATCGGAACCGGCGGCACCGTTCGTTTTGGTGAGGCGCGGTTCAAGGTCGCGGGAATCATCGCTCAAGAGCCTGACCGTCTGGGCGAAGGCTTCACGCTTGGCCCGGTCGCAATCATCAACATGGCGTCCTTGCCGGACACTGGCCTTATTCAGCCCGGCAGCATGTACGAAGCCAAATACCGCATCAAACTGGCAGTAAATGAAGATGCAACTGCTGTGGCAAAGGCACTGGAGGCACAATTCCCTTCAGCCGGATGGGACATTACAGACCGTTCCAATGGCGCTCCCGGCACCCGCCGCTTTATTGAGCGCATGGGGCAATTCCTGACGCTCGTCGGCCTTGCAGCCCTAGTCATTGCCGGTATTGGCGTTGGCAATGGCGTCAGCAGTTATCTCGCCAGCAAGCGCGCTAGCATTGCTACACTGAAAGTCACGGGCGCTGACAGCGGGACGATATTCCGGATCTACATGCTGCAAATCCTTACCGTCGCGGCGGGTGCGATTATTGCTGGCCTTGCGATGGGCAGTGTCATGCCCATGGTCATTGGCTGGGTCGCTGGCGATATTTTGCCCGTTGCCCCGGGCTTTAACTTGCATCCATTGCCGTTGCTCGTCAGCGCCATTTATGGCCTTCTGATCGCCGTTGCTTTTGCCTTACCTCCCTTGGCCCGCGCGCGCACCGTGCCCGCTGCCGGCCTGTTCCGCGCGATTGTCGAAGGCAATTCCCGCATTGACCGGCGCAGCGCTATCTGGGTCATCGCCGCAATCCTCGCCATAATTGCGCTTGCCGTCCTTACCGCACGGGAACCATTATTCTCCCTCGCCTTCATTGGTGCCGCCTTTGGTCTGTTGCTTTTGCTCACAGGCATAGCTTGGCTGTTGCGTTTCATCGCTCTGAGGCTCCCACGTCCAAAGTTACCGCTGCCACGTATGGCGCTTGCCAACCTGCACCGCCCCGGCGCGCAAACACAGGCCTTGGTTGTCGCACTTGGCCTTGGCCTTACCTTGTTCGTGACGCTTGCCGCCATTCAGACGAGCATCAACAACGAAATCAGGAACAGCGTGCCCGACCGTGCGCCCAGCTTCTTCGCGTTGGATATCCCGCGGGAGGGCGCTGCCCAGTTCAAGCAAATGGTCCAAGAGGCCGACCCCAAAGCTTCGATCAATATGATCCCTGCCTTACGCGGGACGATTGTCGAATTTGGCGGCCAGCGTGTCGACCAGCTTGAGGAGCTGCCAGAGGGCGCGTGGGTGCTTAATGGTGATCGCGGACTAACATATAGCGGCGAACTGCCGAAGGGCAGCGAGATAGTTGCGGGCGAATGGTGGCCTTCAGATTACAACGGCCCCGCATTGGTAAGCCTTGAAGCTGAGGTCGCCAAAACATTAGGCTTGGATGTAGGAGACAGCTTGACCGTCAGCTTGCTTGGCGTCGAGGTTCCGGCCAGAATCGCATCGTTGCGCACCGTGAAGTGGGATAATTTCGGCCTCAATTATGTGATGGTATTTTCGCCCGGAAGTCTTGATGCCGCGCCACATAACTTGGTTGCGACCTTGACTGTCTCGAAGCCTGCCGAGCGGATTTTGGCAAAATCTATCCCGCCAACCTTCCCATCCTCATCGCTGATTGAAGTTGGCGAAGTGACAGCGCAAATCACCGTTCTGCTCACGCAAATGGCGCAGGCCATCGCCGCTGCCGCATCAATTGCGATCTTGGCTGGTATCGCGGTGCTTGTCGGGGCAATCGCTGCGGCTCGTCAGTCGCGCATTTACGACAGCGTGATCATGAAGATGCTGGGTAGCACCAGGCGTCAGATCTTGGGTGCTCAGGCGCTGGAGTACGGCATCTTGGCTGTGGTACTCGGATTAATTTCGCTACTGCTTGGCATGGCGGCGGCTTATTATGTCGTCGTCGAGATCTTCGACTTCAGCTTCGCGCCGGATTATTCAATACTGGCGCTAACGCTCGTTGGCGGGGCCGGAATGACTTTCATCCTGGGCATCCTTGGATCACTGCCAATTTTGGCGGCGCGACCTTCGGAGGCCCTCAGGAGTCTTTAGCCAATTGCGTTGCCAGTGGCGCCGACAAGATCAACTGGGCCATATGGTAAATCAGCGTCGGAAGCAGGACCATTCCCGCAATCGCGGGCGGAAATATGGTTGCTGCGAGCGGTGCGCCGATAGCGATGCTTTTTTGCCCGCCCGAAAACAGCATTGCAATCCGGTCGCCGCGCGGCAATTTCATCACGCCTCCCAACATCCATGCACCACCAAATCCGACCAGTAGCATTACCGATAAAGCCAGCGCCAACCACGCAAGTTCATCGCCGCGCACCACGCTCCATATTCCCGCAACTACTGCACCGGAGAAGGCAACATACACTGCGATGGCAATCGAAATGCGGTCCATCCATGTCGCAAGATCCTTGTTGCGGTCCACCCACGGTTTACACCAACGTTGCACCAATTGTCCCAGCGCAAATGGCAACAGCAAAATTAGCGCGATCCGGCCGACCGCTTCGCCCGAAATCCTGGCCTCTCCCACATGCGCGAGCAGAGCAAGCAGCAACGGCGACAGAACGACTCCAATCAAATTGACCAAGGCTGCCGCCACAACCGAAGCGGCAATGTTGCCCCGTGCAAGCGCACAATAAGCCGCAGCAGACTGCACGGTCGAGGGCAAAATGCCTGTAAACAGCAACCCCAAGGCAAGTAGTGGCGGCAGGATATTTTCGAAGATATACGACAGGGCCAATCCGGTGGCGGACATCACTCCAAATACGAACAGGAAAATCGCCCCCTGCAGCCGCCAGTTGCGGACGCCACTAACGACTTCATGTCTCGGCAAGCGGACGCCATTCAGGAAAAACAGCAAGAAGATCGCGGCCAGGGAAATCAGCGAGGCGATATCTGCCGCGCGTCCGCGCACGGGAATGAAACTGGCCAGCAATATAGTTGCCAGCAACAAAATAACAAAGCGATCAGCGAAGATACGAGCGAACATCAATGCGCTTTGACCGTTGCAATCGCGCATTGCAACACCAGCGATGTTGCGCTGCAGCGCATATTGCGTTAATGGCGCGCGAGAATCTGGTGGCATGTGGCCGCTATGAAGACCTTCCAAAAGGCCAATTTCCAAATGTCATTGCGTAACATCGCCATCATCGCGCACGTCGATCACGGCAAAACCACCCTAGTTGACCAACTGTTTCGTCAGTCGGGCACTTTCCGCGACAACCAGCGCATCGAAGAGCGCGCCATGGATTCGAATGACCTCGAAAAAGAGCGGGGCATAACAATTCTTGCCAAGTGCACCTCGGTTGAATGGGACGACAATAAGGGCAATGTAACCCGCATCAATATCGTCGATACTCCGGGCCACGCCGACTTTGGCGGCGAAGTTGAGCGCATCTTGTCGATGGTCGACGGCGTTATCTTGCTTGTCGATTCATCCGAAGGCGCGATGCCGCAGACGAAGTTCGTAACTGGCAAGGCTCTTGCTCTCGGATTGAAACCAATCGTTGTTGTCAACAAGGTCGACCGTCCTGACGAGCGTATCCAGGAAGTGTTGGACGAAGTGTTCGATTTGTTCGTATCGCTTGACGCGACCGACGAGCAGCTTGATTTCCCTGTCTTGTATGCATCGGGCCGTAATGGCTATGCATCGACTGATCCAAGCGCGCGCGAAGGCACGCTGACGCCAATGTTTGAAACGATCGTCAGCCATGTTCCAGAGCCAAAGGCTGATGTTGACGGCGAGTTCAAGATGCTGGTCACCTTGCTTGACCGCGACAACTTCCTTGGCCGTATCCTTACTGGCCTTGTGCTGTCGGGTACCGTCAAGGTGAACCAGCAGATCCACGCGCTGAACCCGGATGGAAAAATTGTCGAAACCGGCCGTGCATCCAAGATCATGTCCTTCCGTGGACTTGAGCGTGTTCCAGTCGAAGAAGCCAAGGCAGGCGATATCATCTCCATCGCCGGCATGACCACAGCTACTGTTGCTGACACCATCGCGGAACCGACTGTCACAGAGCCACTTCAGGCGCAGCCAATTGACCCGCCGACACTGTCGATGCGTTTTTCAGTGAACGACAGCCCAATGGCTGGCCGTGAAGGCACCAAGGTAACGAGCCGCATGATCCGCGACCGCTTGATGCGTGAAGCCGAGAGCAACGTTGCAGTCCGCATCACCGAAGCTGCCGACAAGGATAGCTTTGAAGTGGCTGGCCGCGGCGAGCTTCAGCTGGGCGTTTTGATCGAAACAATGCGGCGCGAAGGCTTCGAGCTTGGCATCAGCCGCCCACGTGTGCTGTTCCGCGAAGACGAAAACGGCAAGAAGACTGAGCCTTACGAAACCGTCGTCATCGACGTTGATGATGAATATGCAGGTACCGTCGTCGAAAAAATGGCCGTGCGTAAGGGCGACCTTACCGACATGCGTCCTTCAGGCGGCGGCAAGACGCGCATCACCTTTAGCGCACCTTCACGCGGTTTGATCGGTTATCATGGCGAATTCCTGTCCGACACGCGCGGTACCGGCATCATGAACCGCTTGTTCGAAAAATACGGTCCCCACCGTGGCGCAATTGAAGGCCGCAAAAACGGCGTGCTAATTTCTAATGGCGCTGGTGAAGCGGTTGCTTATGCCCTTGGCCCATTGGAAGAGCGCGGCATCTTGATGGTTTCGCCAGGTGAAGCCTTGTATGAAGGCATGATCATCGGCGAAAACGCGAAGCCTGACGATCTTGAAGTCAACCCGATGAAGTCGAAGCAGCTAACGAACTTCCGTTCGACCGGCAAGGACGATGCCATCCGCCTTACACCCCCGAAGCGCCTGACGCTTGAGCAAGCCATTGCCTATATCGATGATGACGAAATGGTTGAAGTGACGCCGAAGAACATCCGTTTGCGCAAGCGCCTGCTTGATCCAAACGAACGGAAAAAAGCTTCACGCGCCAAACAGGCCGCATAAAACAAAAAAGGGCGCCATTTTCGGCGCCCTTTTTCTTACGGTGCGACCCGGGTCAAATCAGAATCGAAACGATGCCGTCAAACGGATATTGTGCATGTCGAAATCACTGTCGCTGCGACGCATGTCGGTGCCCTGCGAATTGACGAGCAAAAACGGATTGGTTGCAGGGGCTGTCCCGCGGCCAACCGACACAACATAATTGTCATCAACAAAGTTGGTGTAGAGATATTCGAGGCCAAGCGAAAAATTGCGGGCAATCTTTACTTCGGTGCCACCGCCGTAAGAATAACCCCAACTCTTTGAACTGCCATTATCGCTAAAGCTGTTCGCGCCATTGGTGGTCGAAAAGCTATTGTCGATTTTGGCATAGGCAGCACCACCGGTTGCGTAGAACAATGCACCTCGCGCCGCATAGCCGACACGGGCACGTGCCTGCACCGAATAATCAAGCTCACGAGTGAACGTGTAAGCTGCAGGAGTGGAGCTGAAAGCCGTCACGCTGTCGCGTGATTCATTCTTCCCGCCCTCAAGTACGAAGCCATATACGATATTGCCCGACTGGATGTCATAACCGGCGCGGATGTTATACTCATAACCATCCTTGTCACTCGTACAGCCACCCGATGCTGCGTTACCTGCGGCTGCACCACCGCAGAAACCTGGCGAAAAGGCATTGGCACCTGCCAGTGTGTTCACATTGTTGTTGAACGTGCCGTCGAGGTTGGTGTCGAACTGGACATTCTCGCCCCGATCGTTGCTTTGCGCGCCGAGGCCGAACGAGCCACCGATATAAGCGCCTTCCCATTCTTCATCGGCCGATTGGGCGAAGGCGGGGGCTGCAAACGTCGCGATTGATGCGGCGCCAATCATTAAAAAGCGGGAGATTTTCATAGGTGGTTTCCTTTTCGGTTGTTGTTCACCAACCAAAAAACGCCACAGTTCCAATTTGGATGCACAAAACAGCATTTAAAATGTAAATGCGTGTTTCTTGTCACTGTCGATGAATGCTAGCCAAGCGTTACAAGGCCTCTCCCGCTGCAACGCCGCTTGCCCACGCCCACTGAAAATTATAGCCGCCCAGCCAGCCAGTCACATCCACAGCTTCCCCAATACAAAACAGGCCTGGTATCTTTTTCGCCGCCATCGTTTTCTGGGACAGGCCATCGGTGCTGATTCCCCCCAACGTTACCTCCGCCTTGGCATAGCCTTCACTGCCATTGGGCACAAATGGCCAGCTATCAAGCAGCGCCCCCGCATCGGCCAGTTTCCGGTCGCTCTGGTCGGCAAGATTGCCAGTGAGGGCCAGTTTCGAAGACAATGCTTCCGCCAGTCTGGCGGGCAGCACCCGGTCCAGCGTCGAACGCAACGTAGCGCGCGGCCTTGCCCGCTTTTCCGTCAACAGCAATTCAGTTGCATCCAATGATGGCAGAAAATCAATCTGTACTTGGTCCCCAGGACGCCAATAACTGCTGATCTGCAGCACCGCCGGGCCGCTCAGGCCACGGTGGGTGAACAAAGCAGCCTCGCGAAATGCTGCCTTTCCGTGCTTGGCTACGACTTCGGCGGACACACCGGACAGTTCGCGGAAAAGAACGTCATCGCCGCCCAACGTCAATGGAACCAGTGCAGGCCGCGGCTCGACAATTTTTAACCCAAATTGCCGTCCCAGATCATAGGCAAACGCCGTTGCACCCATCTTGGGTATGCTTGGACCGCCGGTTGCTATTACCAACGCCGCTCCTTTCGCATGCACGCCATTGTAGGTGACATGATAATCGCTGCCATCGTGAGAAACCGAACCCACAGGTGCGTCAAACACGAAATCCACGCGTCCACCGAACGCTGCCGATTTATCGCACTCGGCCATTAGCATGGCGACAATTTGCCGCGCAGACCCGTCGCAGAACAACTGGCCGAGAGTTTTCTCATGGAATGCGATGCCATGCGCGTTTACAAGATCGATGAAATCCTGCGGTGTATATCGACCAAGCGCAGACTTTGCGAAATGTGGATTGGCCGACAAATAGCGTTCCTGTGCGTGCGCGGTGGTCGCATTTACATTGGTGAAATTGCACCGTCCTCCGCCCGATATCAGGATTTTTTTGCCGGGACCCGTTGCATGGTCAATCACCAACACGCGCTTTCCGCGTTGCCCAGCAGTCAATGCGCACATCAAACCAGCGCCGCCTGCCCCAAGAATAATCGCATCATATATGTTTGAACTTGCCATTTCGTCCCCCTGCACTGCCCGCGCTATATTGCCAAGCGCTATGCTTTGCGGCAAAGCGCGCGACATGACTGAAGAAACAAAATCCGCGGGCACCGACACCCCACCCGATCACTTGTCGATTAACCCGATGAGCGCGCATTTCGATGGTGACTTGTTGTCACGCGGGATCGGCATTCGCTTCAAGGGCGAAGTTCGGACAACCGTTGAGGAATATTGTATTTCAGAAGGCTGGATAAAGGTTCAGGCTGGAAAGGCTCGCGACCGCAAGGGCAACCCTTTACTGATCAAGCTCAGCGGCCCGGTCGAAGCATGGTATGAAGACTTGGGCGACGACGCGCCAGTGGCGAAGCTTTAATCCGCCTGATTTACCGTTTGGGAAAAGCCGAAATCAGCTTTGCCAGTTGGTCATTAATAGGGTCGAGCTGATCATCCGGGGTGTTGCCAAGGCGCACGATCGTCAACCGGTGCTGCGGTGACACCACGACAAACTGCCCCAAATGGCCAAGTGCGGCAAAGACATCCGATGGTGCTTTGCCAGGAAACAGAACCTGGTCGCGCCCGTTATTGCGGGTCCGGTTCAACCATAGATGCGCGCCATAGCTTGAATCGGTTTTACTTGGCGCCTTCATAAAGCGCAGCCAACTGGTCGGCATCATCTGCGCTGCGCGAACAGAACCGTTGTTCCGCAAGAATTCTCCGAACTTCGCCCAGTCACGCGCGGTTGCGTGGATCAGGCTTCCGCCCAGCATCGTGCCATTGCGGTCAAATTCGGGGACGGCGCTGGTCATGCCTAAAGGTTCAAACAATCGCCCGCGTGCATATTCCAGCATCGCATCTCGGCGCACGATCGGGTCTTTACTGTCCGTCAGCGACCGCGTCATGATGTCCGCGAGTATGTGGCTGGTGGCCGTGCTATATTCGAACTTCTTGCCGGGCGCGGCCTCCAAGGGGCGGGTTTCGGCATAGCGCGCAACATTTTCCCGACCATCAAGGAACAGCATGCGCGGAGTGTCTGCATCAAAAATCTCGACGCTGCCTTCCGCCATTTCGGTGTGGTCTAGTCCGGACGACATATGGAGCAAATGGCGTAATGTAATTTCCGCGCGGCCATCGCGCGGCGTTTGCCATTCAGGGACGATAGCGGGTTCGTCCAATGCAAGCCTGCCGTCCGCCACCATCATCCCTACCAAAACGGCGGTAACACTCTTTGCCATCGACCAGCTTACCAGCCGCGTGTCCGGGCCATATCCCGGGGCGTAGCGTTCGGCGACAACGCGCCCGCCCCGCATAATCACAAGTGCGCGGGTTTCCGATAAAGCCGGATCTTCAAAGAAAGGCGCCATAGCTGCGGCAAGCTTTGTCTCACTGACGACAGCATCGTCGACAATCATAGTAAAACCAGGAGCAACGGGCGGAGCCGGTTGCTCGGCCACGCATCCGGTAAGAACCAGAGCTGCGATTGCGCAGAAAGCGGTTGCAGCGGGGCAGAATTTGTTCCTAGGCATAATCGCGCTTCGATGCACCAGATGGAGGGCCCATGGCAACCGCAACTTCGACCGAAAGTACAAAAGCGCCGCAGCCGCGGTTCAAGTCGCTGAAAATTCTGGTCGCGGTCATCGTCGGCATTGCGGCCGTGTGGTTGCTGTGGAACTGGAACAGCATCAAGGGACAGGCGCGCGTGGGTGCGGCATATGGTGCGCACGTCATCTGTTCGTGCCGCTATATCCAAGGCCGTGAAATGGCGTCGTGCGAAACCGACAAGGAAAAAGGCATGGAGATCGTGCGTTTAAGTGACGACCCCGAAAACAAACGCGTTTATGCCTCGGTCCCCTTTCTCGCCAAAGCGGTTGCCGAACGGCGCGGGGCATTTGGCTGTATTCAGTTAAACGAGGCCGAAATCGAGGCGCTGTGATCAGCGCTTGGCGGGTACAAGGATAAACGCCGAACACAACAGTTCAGTCGCGCCGCCAGTCAAGGCCACAAAGGCTGGGGTGATCTCCAGCCATAATGCAAAAGCTGCAATGGCAATCAGGATAACGCCCAGCACCAGATATAACCGCATGCCGTAAACTGTCTGAAACACCAGATATCGCGCACCCACGGTCAGCAACGCAATGGCGAAGAACCAGTCGCCATATGTAGGGCTCACCAAATATGCGACGACAAGGCCAATGATCAGAAAGGCCGTGGATTGCAGCGCAAGCATCTCCATTGGATTGGGGGCACGTACTTTCCCCCGATGGTACACCCGACGCGCTATGAGCAGCGAGAGTGGATGGATGAGCATTCCGCCAAAAAACAATATTGCCATAGCTGAAAGCGGTTCGGCATATAAGGTCACCAATCCGGCTGCGGCCCACACCAGACCGGATACGAAGATGCCGACACCCCCGTTGACATAGGCCCTGCGCATGTCGCGCTGCGCTTCCCCCAGATGCATCCTGACTCTCCCCCTCGATTGCGATGTTCTATGCGGCTGTCGCCATCTCCACTGCTGTTGTTTCTTCGATCCAGCCGCCACCAAGGACACGATCTCCATCATACAATACCGCCGCCTGCCCCGGTGCGACGCCATATTCTGGCGCACCAAAGCGCAGCCATTCCCCATCAAGGCAAGCCGCAACGGGTCGTGACATTGACCGCACTTTTGCCATCACGGGGCGCTGCCCTATGTCTGCCAACCAGTTGGCGTCGATAATGCGGGCAGCACTAACTGCAAGTGCCGCACGCGGACCGACGATCACGCGCTGGGTCGCGGGGTCGAGCCGAATGACATATAAAGGCACTGGCTGACCTCCAACCTCAAGACCTTTGCGCTGGCCTACGGTATAATGAATGAGGCCCTTATGCTGGCCCAGTATCCGGCCATCCAGATGCACAATGTCGCCGCCAATTTCCGCATCGGGCCGGATTTTGCGGACAACGCTCGCATAATCGCCATCAGGCACAAAGCAGATGTCCTGACTGTCAGGCTTCATCGCAACAATCAGTCCCATTTCCTGGGCAATAGCGCGAACCTGCTGCTTTGGCATTCCGCCCAGTGGAAAGCGCAGATAATCCAGCTGGTCCTGGGTTGTGGCAAACAGGAAATAGCTTTGGTCACGGGCTGGATCGGCCGCACGGTGCAATTCTGCACCTGCGTCCCCTTCGACCCGGCGCACATAATGGCCAGTTGCAAGACAATCAGCGCCTAATTCACGGGCCAGCCGGAAGAGATCCGTAAATTTCACGCCCATATTACAGCGGACACACGGGATCGGAGTGCGTCCGGCCATATATTCATCAGCGAAACGATCGATGACGGATTCGCGAAACCGGCTTTCATGGTCGAACACATAATGCGCAATACCAAGCTTATCTGCGACAGCCCGGGCATCACGGATATCCTGACCGGCGCAGCACGCCCCCGCCCGCTTTACCGCGCTGCCATGATCATAAAGCTGCAAGGTCACCCCGATAGTCTCGGCGCCTGTACGCGCTGCCAAAGCCGCCACGACCGACGAATCGACCCCGCCGGACATTGCAACGACGATTCGTTTGCCCGTGAGAACAGGCCCGATTTGAAAATCGGAATGATAAATGTCATCAGTCATTCGACTGTTCCTTTAATAGCTTCGGCGACAAATTGCCAGTTTTCTGAATGGCTTGAACAGAGCCCTTCACCTGTGCAACGCTGAAAACCATAACGGCTGTTAATATCACCTAACATCCTTTGAACGCGCCCTTTACCTCATGTTAGAATTTATGCGGGTAAGACCGTGTCATGGAAATGAGCTTTCCCCATCACGCGTTACGCAAATGTGCGAAAACTGCAACTGTCGGCAATGAGTCGGTGTTGGATGTTGCGCGGGCCCGGCAAGCAAAAAGCCGAACCGTGCGGGCATTGCGCCGCGCGGAACTTGGCAACGTTGCCGATAGCGATGACCTCGCCGCCCGTATTCATTATTTTGCCGCAGAACCCGACGCGGAAATGACGGTGCGCGGCGCCTTTTGGCAGAAAACGGAAATCGCGAAAATGGATGAAGATACTATTTACCAATCCGATTCAGCTAATATCAAAGTGGAACCGCTATCTCCTTCCGGAACAGGAACAGATGTGAACCTCACGGGGCATGGAGCAGAAAAAAGTCATGATTGAAAATCAGAAATTCCGCCCGTCGCAAGTTATCGGCCCATTGGGTGAGCCACTCACACTGGATAGCCTGCCGCCTCCCGGTACGACGCGCTGGGTTGTCCGCCGCAAGGCTGAGGTGGTGGCTGCGGTCAACGGCGGGCTTTTATCCATTAATGATGTGTGCGAGCGATACAGCCTGACGCTTGAAGAGTTTGCATCATGGCAACGCGCCGTGGACAGATCGGGGATGCCGGGTCTGCGTGTAACACGCATTCAGCATTATCGCGATTTGTATGAGCGTCAGCAAAAATACTAAGAGCAATAAAATAGATATAAAATAGGAATTTGCCCCGCCAAAAGCGGGGTTTTTTCTTGTCGACCCTGCGGGCAGTTCGGGGAATAAAAAAATAATCTTGTTGCTGACTGGCAATTTACTCCCGTTTTATTATGCTTCCTCAATGCCCGGTATCGCCGGATAGCAAAGAGGAGCAAAAATCATGGGTTGGATTATCGCAATAATTGTCGGCGGAATCGCTGGCTGGCTCGCGAGTAAAGTTATGGGCCGTGACGCTTCCATGGGGATAATAGCTAACGTTATCGCCGGCTGTGTCGGCTCAGTTGTCGGAAATCTTATCGCCAACCAGTTCGGTATCGTGGGGAGCGTGCAGGAGTTCTCGCTTACCGGCCTGATTGTCGCGTTTGTCGGTGCCGTGATTGTTTTAGCCATCTTGAATTTGATCCAGCGCGGCCGCGTCCGTTAAGTAATTCTGTTTGAACATTTATAGAAAGCCACGCAGGCCTGTTCTGCGTGGCTTTTGTTTATGTTGTTTGTCGAAACATATCAGACGTCAGTCTGTATTGTTGCGCGCGAACGATTGCGATATTCTAGGAAACAAAGAGGCGTTTAACCCTTCGACTTTCTGCCGCTTGCGGATAGTGACTTATTAGGGTAATACAGCGGCATTATGGACAATATGGGGTAGCCTACGCACCTCGATCTACAATTTGGAACTCCGGTATGAATTACGAAACAACAATGAGCGGCACGCTGAATGGCCAGGTTCTACAAGACAACCGTGATCGCAACCAGCGGCGGATCCGTATAGCTGCCATCATAGTTGCCATTTTGGTTATTGCAGGTGCCGCTTATTATTTCTTCGGCAGTAGCGGTTCTGCCGCACCGGCAGATGCCGACAAAAGCGGTCAGGCCCAGACGGTAACCGTCGTCGCTCCGGGCCGCGACACCGTTGTGCGCGCCATTAATGCTACCGGTACATTGGCGGCACGACGGGAAATTCCCGTTGGTGTCGTGGGTGAAGGCGGGCGTGTGCTGCAAGTCTACGTCGATGCCGGGGACTGGGTTAGCCAGGGCGATGTGCTCGTAAGCGTTGACCGCTCGGTGCAGACCCAGCAGGCTGCTGCGCTTGAGGCTCAAATTGGCGTTGCTCGCGCCGATTTGCAACTTGCGCAAAACGAACTCGACCGGGCCATGCAACTTGTGGAGCGGGGCTTCATCTCCAAGGCTGACGTTGATCGCAAGACTGCTACGCGCGACGCCACTCGCGCGCGCGTCAACGTTGCAAATGCGCAGCTCGCCGAAACACGCGCCCGCAATGCCCGGCTTGACGTTCGAGCGCCCGTTTCGGGTTATGTACTGGAACGCAACGTCGAAACCGGACAAACGGTGTCGGCAGGTAGCGGCATATTGTTCCGCATTGCCAAGGACGGACAGCTTGAGCTTCAGGCGAAGCTGAGTGAAGATGATCTCGCGCAAGTCGCGGTGGGCATTCCTGCGACCGTCACCCCCGTCGGCACTGAACGGGTATTTAATGGCAATATCTGGCAAATTTCGCCGATGATTGACACTCAGAGCCGTCAAGGCATGGCTCGTGTTGCGCTGCCGTTTGACAAGGCACTGCGCCCCGGCGGGTTTGCTTCCGTTGAAATCAAGTCAGGCGCTATGACTGCGCCGGTTCTGCCTGAATCCGCTGTTCAAACGGGCCGCGAAGGCAGCTTTGTTTATATCGTAGGCAAGAACAACAAGGTGCAACAGCGCCCAGTCAAGGTTGGCTCTGTGACAGCCAATGGCCTGATTATCGAACAAGGCTTGGATGGCACGGAACGTGTTGTCCTATATGCTGGCGGTTTCCTCAATCCAGACGAAACGATCAACCCTAAACTGTTGAAAAAGCAGTAAGTCACTGGGTTATTCGGGATATAAATCATGAATTTAAACAACATTTCTGCATGGTCCATCCGCAACCCGGTGGTGCCGATCGTCCTGTTCGTCGCGCTTACCATTGCTGGAATCATGTCGTTCATGAATATGGACGTGCAGAACGATCCCGACATTGAATTCCCCGTCGTGGTCGTTTCGATCTCACAGCCCGGTGCCGCACCAAGTGAAATAACGACGCAGATTACGCAGAAGGTCGAATCCGCGATCCGCAGCGTGCAGGGCGTCCGCAACATTGACGCGACCTCAAGCGAAGGCAACACGACGGTCAGCGCTGAATTCGAAATTGGCGACGATATAAACGCCGCAGTCAGCGAAGTGAAAAACGCCGTCGACCAGATCCGCAGTGACTTGCCCGATGGCATCCTCGAACCGCAAATTTTCAAGGTCGCAACTTCAAGCGATCCCATCGCATATTTCGCGGTCGAAGCCAGCGACATGACGCTTGAGCAACTGAGTTGGTTTGTCGACGATACCGTGGCC
>NZ_JBKBQV010000031.1:0-29227 GCF_046292425.1 Sphingorhabdus sp. | reverse complement strand
ATTATGCGCACCTTATGGAACAGCCGACAATTTTCTATGCTACCATCATGATCTTGGCGATTTCTGGCGGTGCAACAGATCTCTCGGTCATGCTGGCGTGGGGCTATACTGTCCTGCGCGTGATCCACAGCATCTGGCAAGCGACGGTCAATACCGTCAGCATCCGCTTTGTGTTCTTTTTACTATCGACTGTCTGCCTGACCATATTGGCAATACAGGCGTTGCTTGCGACTAATTAACAGGGGGAAGATTAATGGAGAGTGCAATATTAGGACCAGTCGTCGCGCTTGCGGCGTGGACCATGGTTATCTGGATTTGGATGTACGCAACCCGGCTACCAGCGATGGGCCGTGCCGGCATTGATGGCACCAAAGTTGTGGGTTCCACTGGCGGCGCGTTGCGCGAGGCGCTCATTGCAAAGGGTGAAGAAAAAGCATCTTGGGTTGCAGATAATTACAACCACTTACACGAAGCACCTACGGTTTTTTATGCAGTGTGCCTAGTGCTGGCGATGGTTGGTCAAGGCGACAATTTAAATGCGACGATCGCTTGGGCGTATGTCGGCCTGCGCGTGGCGCATAGCCTGGTTCAGATTTTTTCTAACCGCGTAATCGTACGCTTTGCTTTGTTCGCGTTGTCCTCAGTCGCATTGCTGATGCTTGTTGTACACGCAGTCATGTCGGTGCTTCTGCACTAACGACTAAAATGGCCTACAAGCTCGATATGGGTTGACCAGCGGAACTGTCCTACGGGCCAGATCCGCTGCAACCTGTATCCAGCGGCAACTAGGGTTTTTGCATCCCGGGCAAAACTTGCTGGGTTGCAGCTTACATAAGCGACATTGGGTACATTTGAGGCAGCAAGTTGCGCGACCTGCTCTTTTGCCCCTGCCCTTGGCGGATCAAGAACCACCGTCTGGAACTTGTTCAGCTCTTCCACAGCCAGCGGCCGCCGGAACAAGTCGCGATGCTCGGCAAATATCGTCCGGCCCGAACGGCCTGCAGCCGCCTTTAACGCTAGGCTGGCCTGCAGGTCTGCCTCGCCAGCATAAATTTTTCGGCCAGCACCCATCGAAAGCGCAAATGTGCCGGAGCCTGCGAACAGGTCTGCGATAATTGTGTCGCTGCCGACGATTTCATTTACTACGGTCACCAACGCGGCTTCTCCATCGATAGTGGCCTGGAGGAAGCCATATGGCTGATACCCGACTGCGACCCCGCCAAGCGTTACCATAACAGGCTCAGGCTCGTAAAATGGCACTGGGCCATAGCCCTCATCGAGCGACAAACGCGCAAGATTGTGAGTCTTGGCAAACTCGGACAGCAGCTCATGCGTATCAAGATCATTGGCAATCCAGTTTTCGATGAGAACATCGACACCTTGGTCGACCATAGCCAGTTTAATCTGCACCTGGCGCGCACGGTTCAGCCGTGGCTCAAGCAACGCGCGCATTGGCGCGAGCAACGCGAAGAGTTCTGGCGCCATGACGTCACATTGGCGCAAGTCAATGATACGGTGACTTTTTTCGGTACTGAACCCAAGCTGAAACTGCTTGCCTGCCCAAGCCGAACGAACCGCAATGCGGCGGCGTGTCTTGGGTGGCGACAGATGGACCGGCATGACTTCGCTGATCTCGACCTGCTGTGTGGCAAGGGCGTGTGTAACCCGTTCCGCAATGAACAGGCGCAGGCTGTCTTCGTCGAGATGTTGTAACTGGCAACCGCCACACAATGGAAAATGCTGGCATGGCGGCGTTACGTGATGCGTTCCGTGGATCAATCCCCCTGACGGATCCACAATGTCACCCGGGGCCGCCAAAGCGACGTAACGGCCATTTGCAGTGACGCCGTCACCGCGTGCGGCAACCCTGATAATCTCTTCAGTCATTTCCATAATGCCTCATGCCCGTGAAGGGTCGAGCAATCAACTGGCGTCTTTGCCAAATTTATTGTCTTGGGTAGAAGTCGCGTTCCTGATCTGGGCGGGCAGACGGTATCTGTCGTCACCGGATGACAGTTCGATCATGCTGCCTTCGAGCACACTGATCCGCGTTTCGTCAAAACCATCGGCAGCCGCGAGCCCACGCCCATCTGTCAAAACGTTGAACCGTCGAAAGCCGCCATCGGGGTGGCGGAGCACCAATATGGTCGCGCCATTAGCCGCGATTTGTTCGGTAGAGCAGAGCCGTTCAAAGTGGTCGGAGCCAGCAAGGGCACACTCTATCTTTCCATCGGCTGCATCTCGCTCTGTGTTGCCGCTTCCTGTTCCGTCGGAAGCATCTGAGTCACCTCCACAGCCCGCAAGCGCCACCAGCACCAAAGCCGCGCAGCATGACCTAGATATCAGCGTAAACATGGGTTTCGGCGGCACCACCGGGATGCGTTACGGCGCCTTTATAAGCGGGCCCCACATTTTGTGCGTAACGCCAAATCGCGCCGGACTGGTAATCCGTTTGACGCGGGACCCAGTTCTTTCGCCTATCTACAAGAATATCCGCAGGAACATTCAGATCAATTACACCTGTCTCGGCATCGATCAAAATCTCGTCGCCATCTTCAATAAGCGCGATGGGGCCACCCAATGCAGCTTCCGGTCCGACATGGCCAATGCAGAAACCACGCGTCGCGCCGGAAAACCGTCCGTCGGTTATGAGTGCGACTTTTTCGCCCATGCCCTGCCCGTATAGTGCCGCAGTTGTTGAAAGCATTTCGCGCATACCGGGACCGCCACGTGGCCCTTCATAACGGATCACAATCACGGAACCTTCGCGAATCTCGCGTGCTTCAACTGCAGCAAAGCAATCTTCCTCACAATCAAAAACCTGCGCTGGACCAGTGAAGGTCAGTCGGTCCATGCCCGCGACTTTCACGATGGCGCCGTCGGGGGCAAGCGTGCCGCGAAGTCCCACCACACCACCAGTTGGCGTGATCGGAGCCGTAGCGGGGTAGATCACCTTTTGGTCAGGATTCCACGTGATCTGGTCGATATTTTCGCCAAGCGTCTTGCCTGTCACAGTCATGCAGTCACCGAATAAGAGCCCTTCTGCCAGCAACGACTTCATCAACATGTAAACGCCGCCCGCGTCATACATGTCGCGCGCCACAAACTGCCCGCCAGGCTGCAAATCCGCCATATAGGGGGTCGTTTTGAACGCGTCAGCCACATCGAATAAGTCAAAGTCGATGCCAGCTTCATGCGCCATGGCCGGCAAGTGTAACGCGCCATTGGTCGATCCGCCAGTTGCAGCTACAATTCTTGCTGCATTTACAAAGGCTTCTCGGGTACATATGTCCCGCGGCCTTATGTTTTTCGCGAGCAATTCCATGACCTGAACACCCGCTGCATGAGCAATCTGGTCGCGGGTGGAATAAGGCGCCGGTGCCATGTTGCTGTTCGGCATTGAAAGACCGATAGCCTCACCAACGCAAGCCATGGTGTTGGCCGTGTATTGGCCCCCGCAAGCGCCGTGACCCGGGCATGCAACGCGTTCCAGTTCCTCGAGCTCCGATAATGGGCAAGCCCCTGCCGCATATTTGCCAACAATTTCGAAGACGTCTTTTACAGTAACATCCTTGTCATGATAGCGACCAGGAAGAATGGAGCCGCCATAGACAAAGATTGATGGCACATTGAGGCGCAACATCGCCATCATCATTCCAGGCAGAGACTTGTCGCAGCCGGCAAAGCCGACAAGCGCGTCGTAACAATGGCCACGGACGGAAAGTTCTACCGAATCCGCAATGACTTCGCGACTGACGAGCGAGGACTTCATGCCCTGATGCCCCATGGCGATGCCATCTGTAACCGTGATAGTGTTGAACCGGCGCGGCATGCCGCCGCCCTGCTCTACGCCCTTGCGCGCAATGTCAGCCTGCGCATCCAACGTCGTATTGCACGGCGCGCTGTCGTTACCTGCCGATACGATGCCGACAAAAGGCCTGGCAATTTCTTCTTCGGTAAGGCCCATTGCATAATAATAGCTGCGATGGGGTGCGCGTTCGGGGCCGACAGATACGTGGCGGCTTGGCAATTTGGACTTATCGAACTGGTTTGGCATCGTGAACTCCGTTTCAGGCCGGCGCTTTAAGCCGTTTTGTACCGTTTAGCCAAGATGTTCCGAAACAAAATGACACATTTTTGATAATATTCGAGCAAATCTTGCTTGGCCTGATTTACTGCCTGCCAAATCCTGCCGCATTTCGATGCCGATGTAGGGGATAGCATTGGCCTCGGCATGGCGGTTCATGGAAGCATTCAATATCTTGCCGGAATAAGGCAATTGATCGCCGACATTGAACCCAGCATCTTCCAGAAATGGAATGGCCAGCTTGGACGCGGCTTCCTGTTCATTATACAGGACGCCTACTTCCCACGGTCGCGCTTCGTTCGGCCTGCTTTCCAGCGCTGGCGTAAAACTGTGCAGGGACAGAATGAGCGCAGGTCGACATTCCGCCAGCATCTGCTGTAGCCTGTCATGATAGGGCCTGTGGAATCGAGCTAGCCTCAATTCGCGGCCAGCAGGTGCAAGATCATTACCTGGTATCAAAAAGCCGTCGCTTTCACGCGGGATTGCGGCTTCGTCGCCCTCGTCCCGGTTCAAGTCCACCACCAGGCGGGAATATCCGCCAAGAAACGCAGTAAACCGGTCGTCCTGAGTGATTAACCGCGCAACGGGTGCAACGCCGATATCCCAGGCGATGTGCGCGCCGAGAAGTTCAGGGTCGATACCTAGATGGATATCGTCGGGAATCCGGTTCGATGCATGATCACCAATGATGAGAAAGCCACCTTTTTGTGGCGCGCCCAATATATCGAATGGACGAGGGCTCATCGCAGCATCGTGGCCATAGACCACCAATGCGGATCAAGCGTTGCCTTCGCTGCCGCAAGGGCTGCCGCATCATCGTACAATGCAAAGCAAGTTGCTCCTGAACCGGACATCCGGGCTAATGCAGGGCTTGATTGTGAGAGCCGGATTAGAATGTCACTTATGGCTGGACAAATTGCCGACGCTAAGGGCTCAAGGTCGTTTCGGCCCGCAATCGCGGTATCCCACATATCGCTGCGCTCGATTGCGCCGCCGTCGTCACCGTTCCATGCCCCGAATATCGCTGCCGTAGAGACGGATTGGCGCGGGTTCACCAGCAACAAATGCCGCGCGGCGACATTGCTGTCATCGAGAAATTCGAGATCCGTCCCCTTACCGCTGCCAAAGCTTGATCGGCTGAAAACACAAGCCGGGATATCTGCCCCTAACTGCGCAAGAATGTTCGCCAGATCCTGTTCGAGCGCCCCCAAGCCCCAGAGCCGGTTAAGTAGCCGCGCGATGGCCGCTGCGTCGGCTGACCCACCGCCGATTCCCGACGAAATCGGAAGCCGCTTATCGAGATGAATAATCGCGCCGTTGGTTACCCCGAAGTGGGACTGCAGCAACAAGGCTGTCTGCAGAACCAGATTGCTTTTATCATCCTCCAAACCGCGTCCAAAAGGGCCGTCTATTTTCAGGCTTAGCATGTCCGCATGCTCCGCATGCAAAACGTCGCCATGCCGGGCAAAGGCAAACAAAGTTTCGATATCATGATAGCCGTCCGGCCGCCGCCGCCGAACATGCAGGGCGAGATTGATCTTTGCGAAGGCAACTTCAGATTGGCCCACAAAACCCCTTCAACGTCGCTGTCGTACGCAGCGCGGTCTTAATTACATATTGGGGTAGTTGGGGCCACCGCCGCCCTCTGGAGTCACCCAGTTGATATTCTGGTTCGGATCCTTGATGTCGCAGGTTTTGCAATGGACGCAATTCTGGGCATTGATTTGATAGCGGGGGTCTTTGCCCTCCTCCTCAATCCATTCATACACACCGGCAGGACAATACCGCGTCGATGGTCCCGCGAATTCCATAAACTCGCTATTTTTCTGCAAATTCATGTCCTTGACCTGCAGGTGGATCGGCTGGTCTTCAACATGGTTGGTATTCGACAAAAATACCGAAGACAATCGGTCAAAGCTGAAGACGCCATCGGGTTTTGGATAGTCGATCCGCTGCGCGGCATTCTTCTTTTTCAGGGCCTTGTGGTCTGGGTGATGCTTCATCGTAAATGGCATGCGCAGGCCAAAGCTTTCCAGCCACATGTTCACACCTGCCAGCATGGTTCCTAGTACATTGCCGTATTTTTCGACCAGCGGCAGTACATTACGGACGATGCGAAGCTCTTCATAAATCCAGCTATTATCATACCCCGTCTGATAACTTGTCAGCTCGTCATGCTCGCGACCCGCAGCCAATGCTTCGACAGCGGCATCGGCAGCCAACATGCCTGACTTCATCGCCGTGTGCGTACCCTTGATTCGTGGCACGTTCACAAAGCCCGCCGAACAACCGATCAGCGCGCCACCGGGAAACGCAAGCTTCGGCACCGACTGCCAACCACCGTCGCTAATCGCGCGGGCACCGTAAGAAACGCGCCGGCCGCCGGTAAGAATCTTTTTCACCTCTGGATGGGTCTTCCAACGCTGAAGCTCATCAAAGGGTGACAGGTAAGGATTTGAATAGTTAAGCCAAACAACGAAGCCCAACGCGACTTGGTTATTTGCTTGATGGTACAAGAAAGCGCCACCGTTGGAATCGGATAGCGGCCAGCCTTGGCTGTGGATAACACGGCCGGCGGAATGTTGCTCTGGCGCGATGTCCCACAGCTCCTTCAGCCCGATGCCGTAAACCTGCGGTTCGCAGTCCGTGTCTAGCGCAAATTGCGGCTTAAGCAATTTGGTCAGATGCCCGCGTACACCTTCGGCGAAAAAGGTATATTTCGCATGTAATTCCATACCGGGCATATAATCATCTTTATGGCTGCCATCGCGGGCGACGCCCATGTCGCCGGTTGCGACACCTTTGACTGAACCATCGCTGTTGTAAAGAATTTCGGCAGCAGCAAAACCGGGGAAAATTTCGACACCAAGGTTTTCGGCCTGTCCTGCCAGCCAGCGGCACAAATTGCCGAGGGAGCCGGTGTAGGTGCCTTTATTATGCATAAAGCCCGGTGTCAGGAAATGCGGCATGATGAACTTGCCGGTTTGGGTAAGTATCCAATGTTGGTTGTCGTTTACCGGCGTATCGGCGAGCGGGCACCCCATTTCACGCCAATCAGGAAGCAACTCGTCCAATGCCTTGGGGTCGATAACCGCACCGGAAAGGATGTGCGCCCCAACTTCTGAGCCTTTTTCAAGGATACAGACGCTGGTGTCCGGCGACTGCTGTTTTATGCGGATTGCAGCCGAAAGGCCTGCTGGCCCCGCACCAACAATTACAACATCATACGGCATCGACTCGCGTTCACTCATTGCCTTTATCCTTTACCCGGCATGTAAATCAGGCCATCCCGATAACTGACCAGCCTGTGGGAATTGCCATGCCAAGCAATTGACCCTGCCGTCAACAAGTGTCTGAAGGGATTTATGGACAAAAGGGGAGATATAGCTGCTCTTGCCGTGGTGGAATCGCTCACGAGCTGGTGGCAACAGGCGGGACTTGATTCAGCAGTGGGTGAGACGTCCGTCAACTGGTTGTCGGATAACGACGTACCCAATGGCGCGCAGCCTTCAGTGGTGGTTGCTGCCTCGCAAGGCCCGACCGATACGCCGGTGGCGCCTGCAATTGCCTGGCCATCAGACACTAAGACACTATCCGAAATGGTGATGACTGGCGCTGCCCTGCCTGGCAATGCATTTGGTCCGGTGCGGTTTGCGCCAACTGGGCCCGACAATTGCCAGGTGATGATCATTTCAGATCTGCCTGACATCGTCGACGCTGGCCAAGCATCAGCGACAGCAAGCGCCAATACCGCCCTGTTGGGTCAAATGATGTCCGCCATAGGAATTGACGTTGCTGATTGCTGTCGCACGTGGCTTGCGACAACGATACCCCCAACCGGAGAGGTTCCAGAGCATGCATTGACGGAACTGGCTGCGTTCATGCGACATCAGATTAAGCTTGTTCGGCCCAAATCGGTTCTGATACTCGGTTCAGCCGCATGTAAGGCTCTGCTAAACGAAGAATTGATGAATGCACGTGCAGAGTTACGGAATATTAATCATGATGGCCTCAATATCACTACGTTGACGACATTTCATCCGCGAACTCTCATTGCGCGTCCTGCCATGAAAATGCAGGCTTGGAGGGATTTGCAGATGTTTGCTAAAAGGGCGGTCCAATGAGCAGCAATTTGCATATGATGAAATGGTTGGCTTGTACGCTGGCTTTGTCACCGATTGCTGTCGCCGAGGCCAACACAAGTGATGGCTTCCGCGCTATCGTTTCTGCTCAGCCGGCGCCAACCGTGCTGGATGCCAAGGAAAAGGCCGTTTTTGCTGCGATATACGATGCTATTCGGTCGGAAAAATGGGACGAGGCGTCGCGCATGATCGATGCCGCGCCTCAGGGACCTATGTCGGCAATGGCTAGGGCGCAGCTATATGTCGCTCCGAATAGCCCCAAGGTTGAGGCCGCGCAACTGCAGGCGTTGCTTGAGGCTGCACCTTATCTGCCGCAGGCTGAACAACTGGCCAATATGGCGCGCAAACGCGGCGTCGAACTTCTTCCCAGTCGGCCAGGAATTCGAAGGTTTTCATGGCTAGGCGGCGCTCCCAAACGGGATCTGCCGGCAAACAAAGCTAGCGACACGATCCGCGCTGAATTGCAGACCTTTATCAAGAACGATGAATCTCTTGCGGCGGAACAGTTTTTGGAGAGCCGATCGCTGGAATTGTCCCCAGAAGCGTTGACCGAATTGCGGTACCGCGTTGCGTGGTCCTATTATATCGAAAATGATGACGCCTCTGCGAAGCGTCTGGCAACGGTCGCACAAATGGCCGGCGGCGATTGGGCCACGCAGGCAGCATGGGTGCGCGGGCTTGCTTCGTGGCGAATGGGCGATTATGCCGCTGCTTACGAGGCGTTTGATTATGTATCCCGGTTGGCAACGAACGATGATTTAAAGGCAGCAGGGCTGTTTTGGGGTGCACGCGCAGCGATGGCCGCGAAGCAGCCACAACATATTCAATCCAGAATGCAAAAGGCAGCTCAGCTACCGGAAACCTTTTACGGGCTTCTCGCCAGCGAAACGCTGGGCATGGAGCCCATTGCTCGAAAGTCAGCCAAGGTAGCCAGGCTCGATTGGGCAAGTTTGAAAGATCAGCAAAACGCGCTACTTGCCGTGTCCTTGACAGAGATCGGCCAAAACAAACTGGCGGATGAAGCTCTGCGTCATCAGGCTAGAATTGGCGATGCGCGGCAACATGCCAATCTTGCGCAATTAGCGGGATCCCTGAATCTGGCGTCCACGCAGTTCTGGTTGGGGCATTACGGCCCGTCGCGTGACCAGAGCAACGCAATGGCACGCTATCCCATGCCAAACTGGGAACCAACGGGTGGCTGGCGGGTCACGCCTACTCTGGTTTATGCCCATGCATTACAAGAATCCAACTTCCGCACTGATGTTATCAGTCCTGCGGGCGCGCGAGGCCTTATGCAGGTGCGCCCGGGAACAGCCCAGGATATGGCGCGGGCGCGAGGCGCGTTTTTCACTCCGGGAGAGCTTGATCGACCTGCAATCAATCTGGAATACGGGCAGTCTTATCTTGAAAAATTACGCGACCTACCGGCAACAGGTGGCCTCCTGCCGAAAGTGATTGCTGCTTATAATGCAGGACCTACGCCAGTGGCCCGCTGGAATACAGAGATTCGCGACAATGGTGACCCGTTACTGTTCATTGAATCCATCCCTTATTGGGAAACGCGCGGTTATGTCTCCATCATCCTGCGCAATTACTGGATTTACGAAATGCGCGAAAACAAAGCGTCTGGCAGTTTGAAAGGTTTGGCGCAGTATATGTGGCCCAAATTTCCAGACTCTAATGGAATGGTGACCGCGCGCCGAGCTTCTGGAGGCGTCATTGCCGCTCGATGAAAATATGGCTTTCAAGCCGGTCAATATCGCGCTCCTGACGGTTTCTGATACCCGCGGGCTGGATGAAGACAGTAGCGGCAACATACTGGCTGCACGTATTGTGGCTGCTGGACATAATATCGCCGACCGAGCGATTCTGAGGGATGATACAGCTCTGATTACCGCTAGGCTCCATAACTGGATCGACGATGATAACATCGACGTCGTTATTTCGACCGGAGGCACCGGATTGACCGGACGGGATGTGACGCCCGAAGCTTTGGATCGCGTCAAAACGAAAGAAATTCCAGGATTTGGTGAACTGTTTAGATGGTTGAGCTACGCCAGCATTGGCACGTCGACCATTCAATCAAGAGCATGCGCAGTACTTGCACGTGGAACATATATTTTCGCGCTTCCCGGTTCTAACGGTGCAGTAAAGGACGGCTGGGACCAGATTTTGGTTCACCAGCTCGATAGTCGCCATCAACCGTGCAATTTTGTTGAACTGATGCCGCGCCTGCGCGAACAATAATTTGTTCTTTATTTGTTCCGCCTATTGCGGTAGGAACCTATTATGCACCACCCAGCCCATCCAGAAGCGACGAAAGGTCGGGGTGCGCCCGACAACGTTGTTCCGACACCGTTTAATTTGAACGAGCGCGTAAGTGACGGTGACTGGCTCGATTTGCGCGAAGAACTGGATGGCGGTCCCCCTGCACTAAAGACGACAGTAACGGAGGAATTCGCAAAGTCGATTCTGTCGTTTAACACTTCGCCCGATGTTCCCTTTGATCGCTCGGTCAATGCATATCGCGGGTGCGAACACGGTTGCATATATTGCTTCGCGCGCCCCACACATGCTTATCATGACCTGTCCCCGGGGCTTGATTTCGAAAGCAGGCTGTTTGCAAAGCCCAATGCGGCCGACATATTGCGTAAAACACTGGCAAAGCCGGGGTATAAGCCGGCGACGATTGCCATCGGCACAAATACTGACCCTTACCAGCCAATCGAAAGCACATACCGGATTACGCGTTCCATTTTGGCTCTTATGGTCGAAACTTCACATCCCATTGTCATCACTACCAAATCAGCCCGGATCATTGAGGATATCGATGTCCTGTCGCAACTCGCTGCCAAGCAGTTGACGGGCGTGGCATTGTCAGTAACCTCGCTGGACGCGAAATTGGCCCGAACGCTTGAGCCACGGGCATCATCTCCTGCCATGCGGCTTGCAGCGGCACGCAAGCTGGCGGACGCAGGCATTTATGTACATGTAAACATTTCACCCATCATCCCCGCGATAACGGATCACGAGATTGAGGCCATTGCTGGTGCTGCTGCCGAGCATGGCGCGTCAAGTATTAGCTGGATTCCAGTTCGCTTGCCGCACGAGGTGGCGCCTCTGTTCCGAAACTGGCTGGATGTGCATTATCCAGACCGAGCAACAAAGGTGATGAACCTGATCCGGGAAATGCGCGGGGGAAAGGATAATGACGCAAACTTTTTTACACGAATGCAGGGCCACGGGCCATGGGCGGAACTCATCCGAACACGCATAAAAATCGCACGAAAGCGGTATGGGCTTGATAGTTCGAAGTGGAATGTTCGCAGCGACCTATTCGTACCACCAAATGTGCACGGCCAGCTTAGCCTGTATTAAGCAAACTCGGCGCCGTTAAGTTCGAGCGGCTTGAACCGGATAAGGCGACTTGTCCGTATAGCAGCTTGCCGGTTTACGACGGCGATCTGATATTCAGGGGCAGTCACCATCTCTAAAAATGCCGCACTATTCGGATAATAAGCGATAAAGGCCGAATCCCAATACCGATCCTCTGGCCCGATCACCATAGCTTCCATGCTGCCTCGCCAGATGATGCTGCCCCCTACCCGCGCGAATATCGGCCCGCTGGTCCTGCCATATTCCTGATAGGCGCGCTCACCGCTCCAATTATTCCCAACATTGGCATGATCAGCGGGGTAATTAGCTACGGCATTGAACTTCAGTAAGTTGAGCATGTTGATGGGTACGTCGCGCGGCAATGATTTGAACAGATCAAATGCCGCGCGGCTCGGGTCTATATAGCTGTCAGACACGTTCAATCTTCCAGCACAAAATCTTTGAACTGCTGGCGCAGCGCTACTTTCTGGATCTTGCCCGTTCCTGTGTGCGGAAGTTCGTCGACGAACAATACCCGGTCGGGCATCCACCATTTAACGATCCGTTCGGCGAGATAGGCCTTCACCATCGCTTCGTCGACATTCGCTCCAGGCTTTTTCACGGCAACCAGAACAGGTCTTTCATCCCATTTGGGGTGAGGAATACCGATGGCGCCAGCCTCGGCAATGCCGGGGCAGCCAACGGCGATATTTTCAAGCTCGACAGAACTAATCCACTCGCCACCCGATTTGATGACATCCTTCACGCGGTCAGTAATCTGCATTGTACCGTCAGGGTGAAGAACCGAAACATCGCCCGTGTCAAACCACTGGTCCGAATCGACAGCATCTGCGTCTGCCTTAAAATATCGCCTAATAACCCAAGGTCCGCGTATTTGCAGTGCGCCGGACGTCACCCCGTCGCGCGGAGCGACGTTACCGTCCTTATCGATGACTCGCAGCTCAACACCAAATGGTGTGCGGCCTTGCTTGCAGACCACGTCAATTTGTTGATCGAGCGTTAGCTCGTCCCAATCAGGCGTTGGCGCCCCCATGGTGCCAATAGGCGACGTTTCTGTCATGCCCCATGCGTGGGAGACACGCACGCCGGACTTCATCAGGCGCTCAATCATTGCGCGCGGTGCGGCGGAACCGCCGATAGTAACAAGCCGAAGTTTACCAAGCGTCGCATCACGCCCTGCGGCCGCTTCGGCATCCAAATGCGCAAACATCGCCAGCCAGACGGTTGGCACACCAGCGCTATGTGTTATGCCTTCTTGCAGCATCAGGCCATGTAAGGTTGCAGCGTCATTGGTGGTCGAGAACACAAATTTCACGCCAGCAGCCGCACCAGCGAATGGCAGGCCCCAACTCGCCGCATGGAACATCGGAACAATGGGCAGCAACGCCGCCTGTGGGCTGAGGTCGAAAATGGCTGGGGCGATTTCCGCCATGGCGTGCAGCATCGTCGAACGGTGCTGGTACAAGACACCCTTTGGATTACCCGTTGTGCCGCTGGTGTAGCAGAGCATGCACGCGTCTCGCTCGTCGCCATTGGCCCATTCATAATTGCCGTCTTGCGCGGCTATGAACGCGCCGTAGCTGTCGTCGCGATCAAAAACGACATAATGCTCAACAGTCTTCAGATGCGGCTTCAGCCGGTCAATGATGGGTTGGAACATAGCGTCATACATCAAAACGTTATCTTCCGCGTGGTTCATGATGTAGATCAGGTCTTCGTCGAACAGCCGCACATTGACGGTGTGGATCACCCCGCCAAAGCCGATCGCGCCATACCAAGCTGCCAAATGCCGATGATGGTTCATGGCAAAAGTTGCAATGCGATCGCCCTTTTGAAGACCAAGTCCGGCAAAGGCTTGCGACAATTTGCGCGCTTCGGCTGCTACGCCCGCCCAGTTGGTGCGTTCAATGGTGCCGTCGGTCCAACGCGTCACGATTTCGCGGGTGCCATGTTCGCGCGCTGCGTAATCGATCAAATGCGAAACACGAAGGTCCCAATCTTGCATAGTGCCGTGCATCAAAATCTCTCCCTTATCCAACGCCGCAGGATAGTGCAGACGCAAAATCTGTCCACGATTTTCGCGGTTCAGTGCACCAATGCCAAAACTGGGCCCAATGGTGCAAGCTCTACATTTTCGACGCCGTCAATTGATCGCACCTGCTCCAGCAATGACGCATCAATCTGGTAGCGTCGCCCAAGCATTATATGGACCCAGCGGCCGTCGGCAGCGCGGGTTTTAATGACTAACTCGCTTCGACCTCCGTCCAATGTCGCGACCATATCGGCCAGCTTCGCAATCGCCGCCTCGTGGACTATATCCATCTGCATTTTCAAGCGGGAAACACTGGTCAGGCTGCTTAACGGTTTGGCGCTTTTGACTGAAAAACTGGGTGTGTCATCGCCGGGCCTCATGTCCATTTCGCAATGCAGCAGCAGACACTCGGCCTCTTTCGCCCATTCCGCAAGTTGCGTACCGACCGCTTCATCAAAACATCGCACCGAAAACTGACCACTCTTGTCCGAAAAATCCGCGACCATAAATCGCTTGCCCTTGCGGGACTCGCGCCAGCGAACGCCTTCAATTAGCGCCGACATGGTTGCGGCGCGCCGAACGCCTTCAGGAATAGAACCGCTATCAAGCCACACAGCATATGGTTTGGCGCCATGGCTGCTGGCGATTGCGTCATATTGCGAACAGGGATGAGCGGAGAAGTAGAAGCCGAACGCGTCCTTCTCTTGGTTCATCTGTTCACCGGGCACCCAATGGAGACTGCCGTCTATCCTCAGCGCAGCCATGTCTGACCCGCCCTCACCAAATAAACCACCCTGCCCGCTTTCGCGTGCATCGCGTGCGGATTGAGCGGCCGCCAACAGCGTTTCAGCAGCAGCATAAACCGCCGCACGGTTGGCTTCCAATCCATCAAAGGCACCCGCGGCGGCCAAATTCTCGAGACTTCGCCGGTTTATCTGGCTGGGATCTACCCTATCGGCAAAGTCATCAAGGCTTTTGAATGGGCCAGAGGCAGACCGCTCAGCGACAAGAATTTCCATGGCTCGCTCGCCAACATTTTTGATGCCGCCCAAGGCGTAGCGCACCGCATGCTCACCATGCTCATTTGTTTCCACCGTAAACTCTGCTTCACTACGATTGATATCGGGCGGCAGACAGGCAACCTCAAGCCTGCGCATATCGTCCATGAATATGGCGAGCTTGTCGGTCTGATGCATGTCAAAACACATTGATGCGGCGTAAAATTCTTCGGGATGGTGCGTCTTTAGCCAGGCGGTCTGATACGCAAGCACAGCATAAGCGGCGGCATGGCTCTTGTTAAAGCCATATCCCGCAAATTTGTCGATCAAGTCAAACAGCTCGTTCGCGCGATTTTGAGGGATTGCGTGCGTGGCGCAACCGCTCACAAAGCGCTCTCGCTGGGCATCCATTTCGGCCTGGATTTTCTTGCCCATTGCGCGGCGAAGCAAATCAGCTTCGCCAAGGCTGTAGCCCGCAAGAATCTGGGCCGCCTGCATGACCTGCTCTTGATAGACGAAGATACCGTAGGTCTCGTTTAGGACAGGCTCCAGCAATGGGTGTGGGTATTCAATGGTTTCTTCCCCATTTTTACGGCGACCGAACATTGGGATATTGTCCATCGGGCCGGGACGGTAAAGTGACACGAGTGCGATAATGTCACCAAAGTTGGTAGGCTTTACCGCGGCAAGTGTGCGCCGCATCCCTTCAGATTCCAGCTGGAACACGCCAACCGTATCGCCCCGCTGCAGCAATTCATACACGGCGGGATCATCATGCGGCAGTAGGTCAAGATTGATCTGAACGCCGCGCTTGGCGAGCATCTGGCTGCCCTTTTGAAGGACAGAAAGTGTTTTCAAACCCAAAAAGTCGAACTTAACCAAGCCAGCACTTTCGACATATTTCATGTCGAATTGTGTGACAGGCATGTCCGAACGCGGGTCGCGATATAAGGGAGCGAGTTCCGACAATTCGCGGTCGCCAATGACCACGCCTGCCGCGTGCGTCGAACTGTGGCGCGGCAGACCTTCAAGTTTCATCGCAAGGTCGAACAGGCGCTTTACCTGCGCGTCTCGCCGGTATTCTTCACGCAGTTCTGCCACACCGGACAGAGCACGTTTCAAATCCCATGGGTCAGCCGGCAGATTGGGTACCTGTTTGCACAAGCGATCCACCTGACCATAGCTCATCTGCAGGACCCGCCCCGTATCGCGCAGAACCGCCCGCGCCTTCAGCTTTCCAAATGTAATGATTTGCGCAACCTGACGCGTTCCGTATTTTTTCTGCACATAACGAATAACCTCGCCGCGTCGCGTTTCGCAGAAGTCGATATCAAAGTCAGGCATCGAAACACGATCTGGGTTCAAGAAGCGTTCGAACAGCAGTCCAAGTTTGATCGGGTCAAGGTCAGTAATCGTCAGCGCCCAAGCGACGAGCGAGCCTGCTCCGGAACCACGTCCCGGCCCAACGGCGATATCCTGTTCCTTTGCCCATTTGATGAAGTCGGCAACGATAAGGAAATACCCTGGAAAGCCCATGGCGCATATGACATCAGCTTCAAACTTTAGTCGATCAAAGTAGACTTGCCGTTCCGCTGGGTCCGTGATGCCTGCAATTTCAAGCCGCTTTTCGAGGCCAAGCCGCCCGTCCTCGCGCAATTGCGCATCTTCCGCTGCACGATCACCGGCAAGGCTGGGCAAAATTGGGCTTCGGTATGGCGCGAGCGCGGCACAACGTTGTGCGATGACAAGCGTATTGGCCAGCGCCTCAGGCACATCGGCAAATAGCTCACGCATTTGCTTACCCGTCTTGATCCAGGTGTCACGGCTGCTTCTGCGGCGATCCTCGCTTTCGATATAGGCACCGTCGGATATGCACAGCATGGCATCATGTGCATCGAAGAAATCGGGCTCGGCAAAAAATGCCGGATTTGTGGCTACTAATGGAATCTCGCGTCCGTAAGCAAGGTCGATCAGGGCATCTTCGGCAGCCTCTTCAATGGCGTCGTTGCGCCTGCTGAGTTCGATATACAAACGGTCGGGAAACAGCGCTTGAAGCTGAGTCAGGTAGCTGGATGCAGCGTCATGTTGACCCTGACTCAGTAATCGAGCCAACGCTCCCTCTGCGCCACCCGTAAGCGCAATCAGGCCATGGTTATGCGAACCAAGCTGCTCCAACGTTATATGCGCGTCAAGATCCTCTGGACGGTCAAGATGTGCCATCGAGACCAGACGGCACAGATTATTGTAACCGCTATCGTTCTGCGCAAATAATGGCAGCCAGTCGCGAACAAATTGGCCGTCGCGGGTTGGTCGTTTGATCCCAAGCAGGGCGCCGATAATCGGCTGCACGCCATAGGATTTTGCGCCGTCCTGGAATGGCATGACGCCATAAAGCCCGTTGCGGTCGCAAATTGCTATGGCGGGAAAGCCAAGCTTTTTTGCAGTTTCGCCTATGGCCTTGGGTTCAATTGCGCCTTCCAGAATGGTGTAAGCGGAGTACACGCGCAGCGGGACAAAGGGTACGTAAGCCATCAGCGCTACGATAGATCACGTGCCCGATTCGACAAACCCACTTCTGGGCTAAGCTGTGGACAATCAGGCCTCTTCAGCCAGGAGTTTTTCGATATCTTTCGACAGCGCCTCTGGTTTGACCTGTGGGCCGTGCCTGGCAACGACATTGCCTTTGCGGTCCACGAGGAATTTCGTGAAATTCCACTTGATACCACGCGACCCCATAAGGCCAGCCTGCTGCTGCTTCAAATAATGCCACAACGGGTCTTCATCCGCTCCGTTCACATCTATTTTCGCTGCCAGCGGGAATGAAACATCATAGGTCAGCGAACAGAAATTCTGGATTTCCTGTTCATCACCCGGTTCCTGTGCGCCGAATTGATTACAGGGGAACGCCAGAATTTCCAGCCCCTTGTCCTTATACTGCCTGTACAGAGCCTCCAGCCCCTTATACTGGGGTGTGAAGCCACATTTGGAGGCGGTGTTTACCACAAGCAGCACCTTGCCCTTGTGCGTTGCCATGGCCTCGGCTCCGCCGCCGGGCATTTTTACAGTGAAATCATATACTGACATCGTCACTCTCTCTACCTAGCCCAATCTGCCGTCATGCAACCGCACGACACGGTCCATTTTTGACGCCAGCCGTTCGTTGTGCGTGGCAACAATGGCTGACGATCCCTCTTCTCGCACCAGCGCCATAAATTCGCCCAAGACAATGTCGGCGGTATGCTCATCAAGATTGCCGGTCGGCTCGTCCGCCAACACCAGCTTTGGCCGGTTTGCCAAAGCCCGCGCCACTGCGACGCGCTGCTGCTCCCCGCCGGAAAGCTTTGACGGGCGGTGATGCAATCTCTCTGACAAACCAAGTTGGGTCAGCAGATAGGTTGCGCGCTTCACTGCAACATCTGGCGCGGCGTCGGAGATCAATTGTGGTAGAACCACGTTTTCCAAAGCGTCGAAGTCAGGCAGTAAATGATGGAATTGATAAACAAATCCAAGCTTTTGGCGGCGTATCTCCGTTTGGCGATCCACGCCTGCTTCGCTAACCTCTTCGCCATCAAGCTTTATTGAGCCGGAAAAACCGCCCTCTAAAAGCCCTATGGCCTGAAGCATCGTTGACTTACCCGATCCGGATGGGCCGACCAGCGCAACAAGCTCGCCTTTTCCGATTGCAAGGTCGACGCCGCGGAGTACTTCAATAGTGACATCGCCCTGCACAAATTTGCGGCGGACATCCACGAGTTCCAAAATATTATTCATAACGAAGTACCTGAACTGGGTCAGTACTTGCGGCCTTTAAGGCCGGGTACAGGGTTGCAAGGAAGCTGAACAACAGCGCCAGTCCGCAGATCGCAAGAACTTCAAAGGGATCAGTGCGCGATGGCAACTCAGTAAGGAACCGTATCGATGGATCCCACAAATTCTGTCCCGTGACGAACTGGATAAAGTTCACGACCGACTGCCTGAAATACAGGAATATGGCTCCCAATATCATCCCAAGCACGATTCCTGACGACCCAATCAGCAAACCGACCGTCATGAAAATCTTCAGCAACGATTTGCGCGACGCGCCCATGGTCCGCAATATCGCAATGTCACGTGTTTTTGCGCGCACCAACATGATGAGCGACGACAAGATGTTGAACACGGCCACCAGCACGATGATGGACAAGACGACAAACATTGCGACGCGTTCGACCGCCAACGCCTCAAATAGCGACGCGTTCATACTCTTCCAGTCCACGATTTGTCCCTTGTTTTCCAGCTTCGGAAGTAAAGGAGCGAGGATCTCATTTACCTTGTCGGGATTTTCGGTCTTGATTTCGATCATACCGATCTCGTCACCCATTAACATCAACAACTGGGCGCGCTCGATGGGCATGACGACAAAGGCCTTGTCATAATCATACACCCCCACCTCGAATATGGCCGCAACCTCGTACGAAATTTCGCGCGGGACGGTGCCGAAGGGGGTTGTCCGCCCAGCAGGATTTATGATCGTAACATTTTGGCCAACCTGAACACCCAAATTTTGTGCCAGCCGGGACCCGATAGCCACCCTGTCTTCGTTCGGGCTCAGTTTTCGCAGGTCTCCCGCGACTGTCTTGCCCTTCAACGTCTCGTTTTTCAGGATGTCATTAACCGACATGCCGCGAGCAAGAATAGCTTCGACCCTGCCATTGAAGGTCGTCAATAATGGTTGTTCGATCAACGCTGTAGCATCGGTGACCCCATCTGTTTGTTTTACATCACGCAGAATCTGACGCCAATCTTGCAGGCGCCCACCATAGCCCTGCACAACCGCGTGACCATTTAAGCCGACAATTTTGTCGAACAATTCGGCGCGAAACCCGTTCATGACGCTCATCACAATTATCAAAGCGGCGACGCCCAGCGCAACTGCAACCAAGCTGATGCTGGCAACAAGAAAAATGAAGCCCTCACCTTTGCCCGGAAGCAAGTATCGCCGCGCAACCATGCGTTCATATCGCGACAATATCATGTGCGTGCACCTATCAATAATTTCGGCATGACCCGTTCTTAGGTTCCACCATTGCGGCTGGCAAGTATTGTTGCAGCGGCGCAACAGCTTTTGAAAAAGCGTCCGGCGGAGTGTAGTTCCAATTGCAAAGCGCTCGGCAAAGGATGATGAAGTAATTGAATTCGTCGAGTGCCGGTATCGGCCGATGGTTCAGGGGGAAAATCAGACCCGCCGGTGGGGACCGGCAGAGGCCTGAAACTACGCGCTAGCAAAGCTGCAGAGCGAGGCCGTCCGGGTTAATCCGGGCGGCCTTGTTTTTTGTGCCGTGTCGCGTTGCATCAGTTCATTTTTTCCTTGAAATCTTTTTGGCAAAACCCATCTTTGGTTGCGGAGGCCGTTAAGGCTCCAAAACGAACATGCTGGCCGCTGCTTGGTGGGGTCAGCAAAGAACCAAATTGCTTGAAGGAGAATTTGAAATGAACCGTTTTGATTTTACACCATATCGCCGGAACACCGTCGGCTTTGACCGGCTTTTCGAGCTTCTCGAAACAACGGGCCGTTCCGCGCAGAATGAAAATTACCCACCTTTCAACATCGAGCGTACCGGCGAGAACGACTATCAGGTCACGGTCGCAGTCGCTGGGTTCAAGATGGAAGAAATCGAAATCGTTGCCCAGCAAAACCTGTTAATCGTAACTGGTAGCAAGCAGGCGGAAAGCAACGATAATCGGGACTTTTTACACATGGGGATTGCCAATCGGAACTTCGAACGGCGGTTCCAGCTTGCCGATCACATACATGTGACGGATGCCGATATGGCTGATGGGCTGCTGATCATTACCTTGGTGCGTGAAGTGCCTGAAGCGTTGAAACCGCGCAAAATCGAGATAGGCGCGAAATCGGCACCGACAGTTATCGAACATGATGAGAAGTCCAATAAAAAAGAACCACGCGCTGCTTAAGCGTTGAGGATTTGGGGGCGGGCGATCACTCACCCGCCCCTGCGTATCCGATCAGCCCGGGTCGCAATTGGGCCTTTAGGTTACGACTCTCAATTGGCTGACAATAATGCACAATTAACGACGACGCAATTATGGCCGTTTTTGACAAGTTGATAAGTTATACGAGACGGCTTTGCTTCACCGCCGCCTTGACGAAACTGGCAAACAATGGATGCGGCGCAAACGGTCGGGATTTGAGTTCCGGATGAAACTGCACCCCGATGAACCATGGATGATCGGGACGTTCGACAATTTCGGGTAGCTCACCATCTGGTGACATGCCACTAAAGACCAGCCCGCCCTGCTCAAGAGCCGTTTTGTAATGGACGTTCACTTCATAGCGGTGGCGGTGCCGCTCCGAAATTTCCTGGCAGCCATAGATCGACGCAACATGGCTGTTGCCTGTCAACACCGCATCATAAGCGCCCAGTCGCATGGTCCCGCCCATATCGCCGCCGGTTTCACGCTTTTGAATGCCTTCTTGGCTCATCCATTCTGTGATTATGCCGACGACCGGTTCAGTTGTTGCGCCAAATTCTGTGCTTGAAGCCCCGGCAACATTAGCGGTGTTTCGCGCACCCTCAATACATGCCATCTGCATACCAAGACAGATACCGAAGAACGGCACCTGACGTTCGCGCGCAAATTGCACTGCCGCAATTTTACCTTCGGAGCCACGCTCGCCAAATCCGCCAGGAACCAGGATTGCGTTCATAGGCTCAAGCGCAGTCGCAATATCATCCTCGGACTGTTCAAAAAGCTCGGCATCAATCCACTTAACATTGACCTTTACACGGTTGGCAAGGCCACCATGGGTCAACGCCTCGTTGAGTGATTTATAGGCATCCGCAAGGCCAACATATTTGCCGACAACGCCAATCGTAACCTCGCCCTCGGGGTTGGACTGGCGGTCGATGATGTCTTCCCACCGTGCAAGATCAGGCTCGCCTTCGGATTCAAGACCGAAGGCGCGTAGCACCTCGTTATCAAGTCCCTCAGCATGATATTGCAACGGAACAGCGTAGATGCTTTTGGCGTCAAGAGCGGGAATAACTGCTTCTTTGCGAACATTGCAAAATGCGGCGATCTTCGCGCGTTCGGTGTCCGGTAGCGGATGTTCGCAGCGGCACAGTAAAACGTCAGGCTGAATTCCCAGCGAAGTCAGTTCGCGAACGCTGTGCTGCGTGGGCTTGGTCTTCAATTCACCTGCAGCGGCTATGTAGGGAACCAACGTTACGTGAACAGACAAGGTCCGCTCGCGGCCAAGTTCGTTCCGCAACTGGCGGATAGCTTCGATGAATGGCAACGATTCAATATCGCCAACGGTGCCGCCGATTTCGCAAAGCACGAAATCCATATCTTGGGTTTCAGCCTTGGCAAATTCCTTGATGGCATCCGTGACGTGCGGGATAACTTGAACTGTCGCGCCAAGATAATCGCCGCGGCGTTCTTTCTGAATAATATTCTGGTATATCCGCCCGGAGGTAATGTTGTCCGACTGTCGCGCCGAAACGCCAGTGAAGCGTTCATAATGGCCAAGATCCAGATCGGTTTCTGCACCATCGTCGGTAACATAGACTTCGCCATGCTGATAAGGCGACATAGTGCCTGGATCAACATTGAGATATGGGTCGAATTTCCGGATGCGAACGCGGTATCCACGTGCCTGCAAAAGGGCAGCAAGCGATGCTGCCATAAGACCTTTGCCAAGCGAGGAGACCACGCCACCGGTGATAAAAATAAACCGTGTCATGGGAGAAAAGGCCTAAGCTACCTTTTCACCAAAACACAAGCGAACGAATCCGTCCGACACAAAATAAACTGTGCAAAACGGTTTTTTCTTCCGTCGCGATTATTTATCCAAAGGCACTTCGCTTGCGGGAGCTGGCACAGCTTGCGCAGGGACTGCAGGCGCAGTGGTTGCAGGCGCAGTTTGCGTCGCGGGAACCTCGGTGCGCTGAAGGCTGTCATCAATTGGTCCGGTGTTACCTTTTTTCGCCGCGACAAAGGCAAGCGAAATTGACAAGAGAATGAACATGGTGGCCAGAATGGTTGTCGTGCGCGTCAAAAAGTCAGCAGCGCCGCGCGCCGACATCAAGCCCGACGGGCTCCCCCCCATTCCTAATCCACCGCCTTCTGAACGCTGCATCAAAATAATTCCGACCAGTGAAGCGGCAATAATTGCTTGAACGACAATGAGAAAATGAAAAAGACCCATGTAAATATCCGAATATGAAAGGCAGCTTGCTACCGGTTATGGCGCCCACATAGCGAGCGGACGGCAATTCTTCAATGCTATTCGCTGGTAGCTTCGGCCGCAGCCAATATCGGTTCGAACTTTGCAGCGGTAAGACTAGCCCCGCCAATCAATCCACCGTCCACATTTTCCACGGCCAGTAGCTGGGCCGCGTTGTCTCCGTTCATCGATCCCCCGTATAATATGCGGATGACTCTTCCATCTTCGCCAAAGCGGTTTACAAGAGCGGTCCGGATGGCTTCATGCATTTCCGCAACATCCGCTGTCTCGGCAACGCGCCCGGTTCCAATGGCCCAAACAGGCTCATACGCCACACTAAGCCATATTCCCGCCGCACCGTCAGGAAGCGAACGTCCCAATTGCCCCAATACGACGTCCAATGCACTGCCCGCCTCACGTTCGTCGAGTGTTTCACCCACACACACAATGACTTTCAGGCCGGCGGCATGTGCTGCCGTGGCTTTGGCCCGGATGTCCTCATCTGTTTCATGTTGCGCCGCACGCCGTTCGCTATGACCCACAATCGTTAGAGTCGCGCCTGCATCCAACAACATATCTGCCGATACGCAGCCGGTATGTGCCCCCGAATTTTGCATGTGGCAGTCCTGACCGCCGATTGGAAATGCGTCCACTGCCCGGGTCGACCGGTCTATAAGCGTTGCCGGGAGGCATACCGCAGAATCGACGCTGGGATATTGCTGGGCTGAAGCCGCGATAGCCCGTATTTCATCCAGGTCACTGGATGTGCCGTTCATTTTCCAGTTTCCGACGATTAACCTGCGCATTTGAGACCTCTGCTTTTGATAGTGCGATTCTGCCAAAAGCTATCCATGCTTTCGGTCCAATGGGCAAGTCTATCCCTTGATTGCCAGCGCCTTGCCGCCTAAAGCGGCTCGCACAGGCCACGTTGCGTCGCAATTTCAGGATATCGCAGTTCATGATCAGCTCAATTCGTTCCCTCATAAACTCGAAATTCGGTGCAATTTTTGCGCTGCTGTTCATCGGCTTGATCGCCATTGCATTCGCGCTGGGCGATGTAAGTGGTTCCGGCAATTTCGGCGGCTTAAGCGGAGGAAATGTTGCGCGCGTAGGTGACCGAAATATTACGCTGGGCGAGCTTAATGACGCACTCGACAATCGCCTGAGAGCGGAACGGCAGGACAACCCTACTCTTGATATGGTCAGCTTTGTCGAGGGCGGAGGGTTGGATTCCACTTTGGATCAGTTGATCAACCGCTATGCAATTGCTGTGTTTGGCGAAGAATATGGCGTTGCGGTCAGCAAACGGCTCGTTGATTCAGAAATTCGGAAAATACCCGGTGCCATGGGGCTTGACGGGAAATTCAGCGCAGAAGCGTTTCGCGCGTTTGCGCAACAGATAGGCGTAACCGAAAAAGCCATTCGCGATGATTTGACCCAAAACTTGTTTGCGCAACAGATTCTGCCGGCAGCTGCGAGTGGTCCGCAGGCGCCGGACGGCCTCGTGCTACCCTACGCATCGTTAATGCTTGAGCAGCGGGCTGGCCAGATTGCCGCCCTCCCCGCGACCTCCTTTTTGCCGACGCGCCCACCTAGCGAGGCCGTTCTTACCAAATTCTACAACGATAATGCCGCCAAGTTTATTATTCCGGAAAAACGGGCGGTCAGCTACGCTATCTTTGGCAGCGACATTATAGCCGCTCGCGCCAAGCCAAGCGAGGCGGACATTGCGGCTTATTACAAGGCTAACGCGTCGCAATTTGCTGCATCGCAAACGCGGACTATCAGCCAGATCATTGTCCCGACAGAAGCTGCTGCAAAATCCGTGGCGCAGCAGGTGGCTGGCGGAAAAACGCTCGCGGCGGTTGCAGGTGAGTTGGGCCTCGCAGTGACAACCACCGCAAATGTGACGAAGACGGGCCTCACTAGCTCTGCAACTCAGGCCGTTGCTGACGCGGTGTTCGCAGCGGCCCAAGGCACCGTGGCCAAGCCTGCGCGCGGGAAGCTTGGCTGGACGGTGGTACGGGTCGATGCGATTAACAATGTCGCGGCAAAGTCGCTGGCGGCGGCGCGCCCGGAGATTGAAAAAGAATTGCTAAAAACACGCAGCGAAGAGATGCTGACTGAAATGACCGCCGAGATCGAAGACGCGTTTGCGGGCGGTGCGACCATCTCGGACGTGGCAAAGCAAAATGGTCTCAGTGTCAACACATCGCCAAAGTTGCTCGCCACCGGTCAAGACATCAGCAATCCTGCCTACCAACCTATCCCTGAAATGCAGGCCATTCTTCCCGCAGCATTCCAGATGGAAACAAACGGCGAAGCGCAGCTTATCGAACTGGTACCAGGGGAGAAATTTGCCATGATCGCAGTCGCCGATTTTGAGGAGGCGGCACCTCCGCCATTAAACGGCGTGCGCGCAATCGTTCAGCAACAATGGGCGCTTTCCGAGGGAGCAAAAGCCGCACGGGCGGCAGCGGACAAATTACGCAGGGCGGTGGACGGTGGCCAGCCACTTCCTGCAGCTCTGGCGTCTGCGAACATACAAGGCGCCCAGGTTGAGACATTGAAGGGGACACGCGCTGATATCTCACGTGAGGGTCAGGCTGTCCCTCCACCATTGTCACTGATGTTCGCGATGAAGAAGGGCACAGCGAAAATTATTCAAGCAGGCGGTGATCGGGGTTGGTATGTCGTGCACCTGACTGAAGTGGTTAAGGGCGACGCGTCTGGTAATCCGGCCATGCTAACCGCGCGGAAGCAGGAACTGACAGGCGTACTGCAACAGGAATATGCAGTGCAGATGATCGCATCTGCCGCCAAAAATGCTGGCGTTAAGAAGAACGAAGACGGGATTGCAGAACTGCGTGCCCGCCTAACTAGCCGTGACGGAAACTAAGCCGCAACTCATTTGGCGTAAGCGCATAGCTGATACCGAAACACCGGTGTCGGCTGCGCTGAAGCTGTTTGAGGCAGAGCGCGGGGATTTCATTTTGGAGTCCGTCGAGGGCGGCGAAACGCGCGGCCGTCACAGCCTTATTGGTATTGCACCAGACCTCGTTTTTCGCGCGGCAGGCGATCGGGCTGAAGTCAACAGCCAGTGGATGGTTGATCGGGGCGCATTTGCCCCCTCCGCTTTGCCTTCATTGGACGCCTTGCGCGCCTTGGCCGCAGAGTGCCGGATGGATGTGCCAGAAGAGCTTCCGCCTGCTCTTGCCTGTCTCGTTGGCTATTTCGGTTATGAAACCATTGGCTTGGTCGAACAACTCCCACGCGCCCCGCAATCGGCGTTGGAGCTGCCGGACATGCTGTTCGTCCGGCCAACCGTCATTTTGTTGTTTGACCGGTTGAAGGATGAGATGTTCCTAGTGTCGCCTGTCTGGACGGGCATGGAGGACGCGCAGGCCGTTGCGCTTGCGCACGAACGCCTGGATGAGGCTGAGCGATTGTTAGATGCCGGACATTCCAAAGTGACGCATTTCGTGTCACAGACAGATGGGGCAGACCTTGAACTGCAGCCAGTTCTGCCCACGGGTCGCTATGCTGAAATGGTGGCTGCGGCCAAAGAGTATATTGAAGCTGGCGACATTTTTCAGGTCGTCTTGGCGCAACGCTTTACCGCGCCGTTCGATCTTCCGCCAATCCATCTTTATCGCGCGTTGCGTCGAATAAACCCCTCGCCATTCCTCTATTTCATCGACTTGCCGGGCTTTGCTTTGATTGGCTCAAGCCCCGAAATATTAGTCCGCGCGCGTGGTGGCGAAGTGACCATTCGGCCAATTGCGGGCACACGCCCTCGCGGCAAAAGCAGTATTGAAGATGCGGAGAACAAGGCATCCTTGCTTACTGACCCCAAGGAGCGTGCGGAACATCTCATGCTATTGGATTTGGGCCGAAATGATGTTGGCCGCGTTACCAAAGGCGGCAGCGTCACGGTCACTGACAGCTATATGGTGGAGTTGTACAGTCACGTCATGCACATCGTGTCTAACGTTGTAGGCGAATTGGCCGATGACAAGGACGCTATTGACGCCTTGTTTGCTGGCTTTCCCGCGGGCACCGTTTCCGGTGCGCCGAAAGTACGCGCGTGCGAAATCATTGCTGAGCTTGAGCCGGAAACACGCGGTGCTTATGCCGGCGGCGTGGGTTACTTTTCACCGAATGGCGACATGGACAGTTGCATTGTCTTGCGCACGGCGGTGGTCAAGGATGGCATGATGCATGTACAAGCCGGCGCTGGGATCGTTGCCGACAGCGACCCTGCGTATGAACAGCGAGAATGTGAAGCCAAAGCTGGCGCACTCATTGCCGCGGCGCGTGAAGCCATTCGCGTCGTTGGTGAAGCGAAATTCGGGCAGTAGCTTGACGCACCCGTAAACGGCGCTAGCAAGTGATCATGCGTAACCTGTTGATAGCTTCACTCGTCGTTTTTTCGGCGGTTTCCTCCGCCGCGATTGCTCAAACTCCGCCATCCAAAGAGGCGGATGCGGTTTTCAAGGATTATGTTTTCTCCACGGGCGAGCGGCTGCCTGAGGTCAAAATACATTACACCACTTTGGGAACACCGAAGCGCGACGCCAGTGGCGACGTTTCAAATGCCGTGATGATCTTGCATGGAACAGGCGGAACCGGGCACCAGTTCTTCCAGCCGCAATTTGCGAGTGAACTTTTTGGCCCGGGCCAAGTGCTAGATACATCAAAATATTTCATCATCTTGCCCGATAATGTTGGGCACGGAAAATCGTCGAAGCCAAGCGACGGCCTGCGCATGGCGTTTCCGAAATATGATTATAGCGATATGATCTCGACGCAGCACAGGCTTGTTACCAAAACACTTGGCGTCAAGAAACTGAAGCTCATTCTTGGTACTTCAATGGGGTGCATGCATGCCTTTATGTGGGGCGCGACGTATCCCGAAGCTGTTGAAAAGCTTGCGCCCTTTGCCTGCCTGCCTGTCGAAATTGCCGGTCAAAATCGCATGTGGCGCAAACTGTCCATCGACGCGATCAAAGCTGACCCAATATGGAATGGAGGCAATTACACCGCGCCGCCACTATCGGGTTTGCGGACTGCGGCGACACTGAGCCTCGTTGCCGGCGCGAATCCTCTGGCCTTGCAAGCGCAATATCCCACCCGTGCTGCAGCGGAGGCATATACGGACGAAGCCTTTGCCCGCATCGTGACCCGGAACGACGCGAACGATATCATTTATCAGCTGGACTCGTCGCGTAACTACAATCCCTGGCCAACGCTTGAGGCAATCAAGGCTCCTACTCTGTGGATTAATTCTGCGGACGATTTCATCAATCCGTACAATTATGGCATCACCGAACAGGCGATGAAGCGTCTTCCCAACTCCAAGTTTATTCTCATCCCGGCCTCGCCGGAAACCAAGGGACATGGCACGCACACCTGGGCCAAATTCTGGAAGGATGAACTTGCTAAATTGTTAGCGCAATAGTGCCTCTTCCACCCGCGTGGCAAAGCCGCTAGGGACGCCGCATGATCCTGGTCATTGATAATTACGACAGCTTTACCTGGAACCTGGTCCATTACCTTATGGAGCTTGGGGCGCTGGTAGAGGTTGTGCGCAATGACGATATTTCGGCGGGGCAGGCCATTTCGTCCGGCGCGCAAGCATTCCTGATTTCTCCGGGTCCCAAAACCCCCAATGAGGCTGGCGTGAGTCTGGATCTCGTGGCAGCCTGCGCCGAAGCGGGAAAGCCGTTGCTAGGCGTTTGCCTCGGGCATCAAACCATTGGCCAGCATTTCGGCGGTACAGTTGCGCGTGGCGGGCTCATGCATGGCAAGACTTCGCCAGTCACACATGATGGCAGCGGCCTCTTCGCGGGCTTGCCCTCCCCGTTTCAGGCCACGCGTTACCATTCATTGATTGTCGAGAATGTGCCTTCGACCTTGGTGGTTAACGCGACGAGTGATGACGGCCATGTTATGGGATTCAGGCATGCCACCTTGCCAATCCATAGTGTTCAATTTCATCCCGAGAGCATCGCAACGGAACATGGGCACGCCATGCTTGCCAATTTCATGCGCATTTCCGGGATGGCCGTGACGGACATAGACCAAGGAAATGCATATTGAACCCCTTTGGCAAACTCCCCGACCCGCAACATTTGTTCAATCATGACGAGGCTGCGCAGGCTTTCGCCGACATACTCGATGCCCGTGCGTCGGAGGATGAAATTGAGGCCTTTCTGATCGCACTTAGCGCACGCGGCGAGACAATGGTCGAAATTGCGGCTGCGGCGCAGGCATTGCGTGATCGCCTGATACCTATAGACGCCCCTGAAGGCGCCATTGACGTTTGCGGCACTGGCGGAG
>NZ_JBKBQV010000030.1:0-30251 GCF_046292425.1 Sphingorhabdus sp. | reverse complement strand
GCCACCTGTTCAAAATCCCCATTCAGGCCGCGATCGGCGGCAAGGTCATCGCCCGCGAAACGATCGCCGCGATGCGCAAGGACGTGACCGCGAAATGCTATGGCGGCGACATCAGCCGCAAGAAAAAGCTGCTGGAAAAGCAGAAAAAGGGCAAGGCACGGATGCGCGAGTATGGGAATGTGAGCATCCCGCAGGAAGCCTTTATTGCGGCGCTTCGGATGGGTGAGGAATAGATATTCTCTCATTGCGGATGCGTGGGGCCGTCAGGCGACCAGCGGTCAGATGAGTTTGAGATGAAGCCAAATCGCAATGCTGTGAGCTCGAACGATGTTAGGAAGTTGAAGCAATGAAGGTTGATGGGTCGTCCACATAAATAGCGATAAATCTCGCGCGATGTTTAGGTTTGAACATGCGTTCAACTTCAACCTCATTCGTCAGCTCAATGAGGATATTCGGAGCCACGAAGATAGCTCCGTTTGCCACTATCTCGGCGCTCTGCGACGGCATAGTATTAATCCGCGAGATGGCACAGATATTACTAACTGGACTGACAGCTTCAAAAAAAACACTCATCCTTACGCGCAACAATCCGTCTTCGATAGTTGTCGGCATGTTGGCAAAAGACCTTATGATACCCATCAAATACAAAACAAAAAAGGCACCAAAAGCTAAATGCGCAAATACGATCCAAGGTGAAAGTGAGCGAAGCAATATATGAACTACAGCGAGTTCTACTAAAGAAATGGCGAGTAAAGCGATAAGCATCGGTCTGGCGACAAAGTGGTTCGTAAATACTGTTGAATACTCATCATTGTGTTCTATTCGCCGACGTCTGGGCGAAAATGCGAAGGCTATTATGCGCAAGTCACGCACGAGGACCGCGCCCAGGCCGGAGGGCAGCCATACGTTCAACCATGTTGAGAATGACTGCTTCTCACAATCTAACGGTTGGTATCGCGATATTCGTTTGAGCGTTGCTAAGCCGGATATGATGTATAACCCCATGGTGCAGCTAAGCAAAAGTATTGGTGGTTCTGCGGATATGGATCCGTCCCTTATTATAGAGATGCTAGATATTGACACAAGGATAGCAGCACCAGCAGAAGAGCGAGCAAGCATATGAGAGGCGGGGAATGGGCCACAGTCTGCATTTGATGCGCGCATTCTGTACAGTATGGTAAGCAAAAACCACACCGTCCACGCGGGCCAGTTAATTGCATCAGTTTCTAAATTTTTTGCAGTCGTTCTATAAATCCACAGTAAAGCAAACGTCGCCAGTAATAACTGCCAACCTCTGATTTTTGCTAAGCCGGGCATTTTTATAGGCGGGTCGATATTTTGTCTGCTCATCTAGAACCTGGAATATTCTCGTGCAGCGTTCCCACGCGCCAGATACTCGCTACGGTAGGCAATTTTGCCAATATCTGTTTTAGCCAGAAGCGGCGCGCATGCATCCGGTTCGATCTCGCCGAGCACCTGAAATGCTACAGCACGTGTACGGGGACAATCGAAATAGCGAACGAAATCCGAAAGTATCTCGACCGTATTGCCGTCATTCACAGCTTTGAACACGTCAAGCAGAAATAAGCGGTTTGAGTGTAAATCTCCGGCACCGCCAACAATTTTCTTAGCGTTCACGTCAAACACATACTGAGGTATGAGATCATAACTTGGATCTGACAGGCTGAGATTTAAAGAAACGGACATCTCCGGCGGAGTATGTTGGATGTGTATATCTCGACTCTGCCGATAAAAAATCATACGCCCCGGACTGAGAACGGTCTCAGTTTTCTTTGACATTTCAATTTCTTCATCAACGGCGCCTATTACACGACACGAATCGTACTCGTATATGTCGGTTGGATAGCCGGGCCCGTAGTAGCCAACCGTCAGCAGCTGAAAATTGTGATCGTGAGGAATCTCATAAGCAAATAACTTCTGTTCAAACTCTAGGGTTTTTGAGGACGCCGAAAGCGGCATCCAGATGTTAGATCGAATGTAAAACCGATTGTTGTTGGCGAGCTCGAGTGATTGAGGCTGATACTTATCTCTCTCATCGCCAGCCCAGTAAGACTTTAGGCGCTCATTATAGCGATTAATCAGAAAATTTCTGTCATTTGCAAGTGCTCGAAGAATCCATGAATTTTCCCAGATCGCTTCTACACTATTTTCGCGGATCAATTCGCCAGCGAGTGCCAAACATTCTTCCGGCCCTATCTTTCGTTTTTCATCCAAATCAGAAATCAGTAACACCACAATTCTCCCTCAGGTAGAAATTTGAGCCATTGTAGAAGCAGCCGCAGCACGTACGTGTTCGTGCGAATCCAACAAAGCTTTTTGGATCAACTGTAAGCCGACGTTCTCGTCTATCGAGTAAATAGAACGAATGGCTCGCCACCTTACAAAGTGGAGTTCGTGCTTCACAAATGGAAGGAGGTATTCAATTGAACTTTGATCGGATATGTCAGCTAAAAGGTCAAATATCGTTGTTAAATTGCTAGACATTGGATCAACTGGGGTTATTCCAAATGTCTTTAATGTATTCCTATCGAAATTTATTTGAAATGGGCTTATTGGATTTGAGCTCACTCGGAGGGAAAACGATATCTCATCATCCGTTTTATTAACAACATCGATTATTTCGCCAGTCCCAGACTTTTTAGCTATCTTGAATGGATCTATAAATTCGCGATTGACGAATTCGATCCTAGTTTCAGCGTCAATTTCTTGAACAAAGTCGTCATTAACTAACCTATATCTATCAATTGAATAACCTGATCCAGAAATAGGGGATTGAAAAGAAAAAATAGGAGTCATATAAAGAAATTCTGACTTATGACTGTGTCCTATTATGATACAATTACTGTATTTTGAACTATGTAAAGAAATAAAAGTTCCCGTTATTAAATACAAATTTGTTTGAGAAGTTCTATTGAGTACTGATTTTAAGATAGCATTCATTCGATTTATATAAAGATTTTTATTTAAAATAGAAGAAAAAATATGAATATTGGAAAAAAATGCTCATGCACTTTTATGTCATGCATTCTTGCATCGAATTCAGCTACTGCTTCTTCAAATTCACAAGGCATAAAAATTTCGCTTCATTTGACTGAACGGCGAGATAAATCCCGCCGTTCTAATGTTAAATCTATCAGCTCAAGGCAATTGCAATGCCCCACAAAATGGCAACCAGAAGCGTTGACTCATTTGCTCCTGATTTTCCAACGGGCGTTGCGAGTTCAGCGAAAGCGGTAAGACGGTTGTTTGGTTTTGCCGATTTTGTCCACTCCATCATTTCAGTTCTCCCTGACGTCAACTTTATTGTCGACACCTGTAGACGTTTCAAATGGCCAGCTAAAAACAAAGCTGATTTTTTGGTATACGAAGCGTTGGTATATGCCACTTTTTCTTATACGAGCCTTTCCTACACGGCTCGGGGCAAACCCAGCATAAAATAGGCGCGCCACCGCCAGTCGTCACAAGCATCTATAACTGTGAAACTGTGACTTAGCCCTTGCCAAACCCCACCCAACTTTCCTCCGTCGCACAGGCTTCCCACAACCGTTGCGCTTCCGCCATCTGGGCTTCGGCCTGGTCGCGGGCGCGGGTTCTCTCTCTCGCATATTTGGGCCGGCCATCATGACGTGGTGGGGCGGGCCTTTTGGGCCGTAGCTTAAGGGCGTGGGGCGCAGGAGGGGGTTACTGTCATCCTCCCCATCCATCGCCCAGGCGGCTTGGCGGTGGGCTTCTATGGCTCGGCTGATTTCGTTTTCCCATGGGTACGGGTCGGTGGCGGCGCTGTCGAAGAAGGCCATGATTTCCGGCTCGGGCAGGTTGGCGAACTCCATGTAAAGTTCCAGATGCGTGAGCTGCCGCAGGGTGACATCGGCGCTCCTCACATTACCGCTTAGGCGGTATTTGCGTTCCTCGCGGACCTTTTGCTGGTACATTTTGACGAGGAATGCGGGGAGCAGCTCGCGGCGTTCGGCCTCCAACGCCGCTTCCTGTTCTTCGATTTCGGCCTCTGCAATGGCAGCTTGCTCCGCCTCATATTTCGTCCGCCATTCGGCCTCCCATTTGGCCTTCAGTTTCTGCATCGCGTGGCTCATGCCATGCATATCCATAATGCCGGTCGCGCTGCCATATTGTTCGGGGAAGCGCTGGCTGACGATCCACATCATCGCGGTGGTTGAAAAGGCGGCGTTCGGTGACAACTACACCGCCCTGAATGATCGTTTCGGGGGCGTCGTGGATGGCATGTTCGACCAACCGCGCTAAGCCGGGCGCGTTCACTCCCAATCCTATAGGATAAGCTTCCAGATTTCGCCGAAGACAAAATATGAAATCGTCATCCAGATAACTAAACCAATCCAGCGAACAAAATCTCTCATTGCCGTGGACTCACGTGGCCGGAGCATCGGCGGCGCCTTTTGCTTCCTGTTCCCACTTCCCTTTAATCTGCGCCAGCAGGGCCACCGCCGGATTGTCATCGCTTTGATTGTGCGGGTCGTTGGCCAGTGGCATCAGCGTGCGATAGGCTACGGCATATTTTTTCTCGTCCATGAATTGTTGCACCAATTGCCAACGGACGCTTTTGTCATAGGGCGCCAGTTGAAGCGCGCGTTCGAGGCCATGGGCGGCGACATCGGTAACTTCCTTACCCGGCGCCTTCAGGCTGATATAATAATAGATCAACGGGATCGGGTGGTCCACCTCCACTTTATTCAGCGCGGTGACTGCCTTTCGGGTAAGTCTCCAGGCGGAATCAGGGTCTTGTGCGTCCCTTGCAAGGCGGGAGAGGGCAAAGATTTTTTGCACATGTGCGTTGACCAATGCGGGGTTCGCGGCGAGAGCCTTGTCGGCGATTTTCGCAGCTTCGGCAAAATTTCCCGCGTCATGTTCCGCCTCTGCCAGAGCCGCCAGTACAAATGGATCATTGGGGAAGCTGGCGGCGACTGCCTGGGCACGTGGCAGCAGCGCCTTTGCCATTTCCGAATTTACGCCGCGCTTGGATTCCAGAATGACTGGCATGATCGCTGCCTCGGCCTCACGCATTTTGCGGACCGAAATGGTTCCCACCTTCAATTTCTCGCCTGCAATGGGAACGTAGCGCATGCGTCGTTGAGCAAGATATGCGTCCAGTTCCGCATCCAGCGCACGAAGGTCACCAAAAGCAGTTTTCGCAGAATCAAGCTCGCTCGCGCCATTGGCCAGGGCAACCTGGTAATTGATAAGCTGGCGAGGGCGTTTGCCGGACAATGTCAGGTAATGGTATAGCAGCCAGCTACGCCCGTAAAACTCATCGTAGACGCCTTTCCGAAGTTTTTTGTAGCTTTTTGCATCGAGCAGAGCCTCGATCGGGACGTCCTTGGCATATTTGAATTCGTTGGCCCGATGTATTGCTGGCAGCCCTAGTCCCATGCCGCCATTCTTTCGAACCGTGCGGTCGAGAAGAATTCAGCAAATCCCTCGCTTAACCAGCGCGGGGTCGACCATTCGTTGCTGCTGTGCATGACATGGTGCGCATATTCGTGAAAGAGCACCTGTTCGCTTTGCGTGACCGGGCCGCCATCGCTGTCCACTCTGGCGACGAATGCAACCGAGCCGCCGGCCCGTGCCTGATAGAAACCGAGCAAAGAGCCAGTCTTGTCCCCTGCCAGTTTGCGCACCTCGCTGGCGTTTCGAACGACGTAGATGGTTACGCGGTTTGACGGGCTTGGTGTCAGGACTTCACGCCCCAGAATGACGTGCATTGCGCTGTTGAAGCGTTCCAGCCGTTCGGTGAATTCGCGGGTGTCCTTTTCATTCTGATCGGCAAACACGAGGAAATGGTCGCTGCTTGCCTCATGCCATTCGGCATTGACTTGACCCGGAACAAACAAGGCAACCAAGCAAAAAATTGCAGTTACGAATCTTGACCCCATTTGCCTGCTGCCCCCGTTGACGAATCCAGATAATCTATTGATATCATAGAGTTGTGAGCTGTCCATCGCGTATTTGGTCGCTCGGTTGCTGGATGACGGTACTTCAAAGTTTTGAAGCGTTGTTTTGGCGTGATTGCGCTTTTGCCCTCTCTGCGCATATGACAAGAACACAGTCTGCAACGGCAAGAAGGACAGAAGTTTGGGATATGCGCGATTTGGGATGTTGTGCGGGTTGGTACTTGGCCTTGCTGGATGCGTGGGGCACGGGGCAGTGACTACGCCTGTTTCGGACATTGGCCTTGCCCCAACCAAGCGCCTCATGGTGTGGGAGGACCTGCTCTCGCGGCCAAAGCCAGCGCCCGATGCGACGGTCTCCTATGGCGCGGACGCGCTACAAGTGGTCGATGTGTGGCAGCCTTCGGCGGCAAAGTTCGGGCGCGGGCCGCATCCAGCGGTGGTAATGATCCACGGAGGATGCTGGCAGACCGCGATTGCCGAGCGTGACATCATGAACTGGATTGCCGATGATCTGCGGTCGCATGGTGTGGGCGTCTGGAATATCGAATATCGCGGGGTGGACCGGGGCGGTGGCTATCCGGGGACGTATCTCGACGTCGGCGCGGCGGCGGATTTATTTGCGGCCAGCCGCGCGGAGTTCGGGTTCCGGACGGACGCGCCGGTGGTAACGATTGGCCATTCGGCTGGCGGGCATTTGTCGCTGTGGCTAGCGCGGCGGTCGGCGCTGGCAAAGGGCGATGTATTGCGCGGGGACGCGCCGTTGCAGGTCGATCTTGCGATCTCGCAAGGGGGGCTACCCGATTTGCGTGCGCAGATGACGCTGCCGGATCATGGTTGCGGCAATGAGTCTGCGACCAAGATGGCGGGCGATGCCTTTGCGAGAACCTCTCCGCCAGAAATGCCAAAAGGGCGTGCACGCGAGTTGCAGTTTAACAATGACCTCGACAGCATATCACCGCCGTCATTTGGCGCGGCTTATGGCGCGAAGATGGTGACCACACCACATGAAGGCCATGCCGAGCTCATCGCGCCAGAGACGGTGTCCTGGGGCAAGCAGCGCGCGGAGATATTGAAGATGTTTGGCCTGAAGGCGCCAAAGCCATGACGTTAGAACAAGCGCTGGCACTCGATGCTGCGGATCCGCTGGCGCAATTTCGTGCGCAGTTCGTATGCCCGGATGGGGTGATTTATCTCGACGGCAATTCGCTGGGTCAATTACCGCTGGCGACGGTGGAAGCAGGCGCGGAGGCTATTTCCCACGCTTGGGGCCAGCGGCTGATCCGTGGCTGGAACGAAGGTTGGATTGATGCGCCGCAACGTGTTGGGGCAATGATCGCGCCGTTGATCGGAGCGGAGACGGATGAGGTAATCTCGGCGGATTCCACCTCGGTAAATCTGTACAAATTGATCGTCGCTGCGCTTCGCCTTGATCCAACGCGCAAGGTCGTAGTGAGTGAGGCAGGGAATTTCCCGACGGATTTGCACATTGCAGAAGGCGCGGTGGCGGCGGTCGCAGGCGCGGAGTTGCGCGTGGTCGAACGCGGCGCGCTGGCAGAGGCATTGGGTGCCGACACCGCGTTGTTGATGCTTACGCATGTGCATTACAAGACCGCCGAACGCTTCGACACGGCCGCGTGGACGAAGGCCGCGCATGATGCGGGCGCGTTGATCTGCTGGGACCTGAGCCATAGCGCGGGCGCGGTTGCAGTGGAGTTGAACGCGGCCAATGCTGACATGGCGGTAGGCTGCGGCTATAAATATCTGAATGGCGGGCCGGGCGCGCCTGCGTTTCTGTTTGTCGCGAAGCGCTGGCAAGGCAAGTTGCACAATCCGCTGTCGGGCTGGATGGGCCATGCCGCACCGTTTGAATTTGCCGATGCTTATGAGGCTGCGCCGGGGATGAAACGCTGGCTGACGGGCACGCCTAGCGTGTTGAGTCTAGTCGCGCTCGAAAGCGGGCTCAAACTGTGGGCGGACATCGACATGCGCCAAGTCGAGGCGAAATCAGCGGCCTTGTGGGATATCTTTCATGCGGCTGGCACGGCTGCCGGACTGGAATGCGTGACGCCGAGCAATCCAAGCGAGCGCGGCAGCCACATCAGCTTCCGCCATTCGCGGGCCTATGAGATCGTGCAAGCGCTCATCGCGCGGGGCGTCATTGGCGACTTCCGCGATCCCGATATCATGCGCTTTGGCCTGACGCCCTTGTACCTAAGCCACGCCGACATCTGGCGTGCGGGCGAGATGCTGCGTGAGATCGTTGAAAGCGGAAGTTTCCGCGCGCCGGAATTTGCCGTGCGGTTGGCGGTGACATAGCATCGCGGCATGTGCGAGCGCCTAAAAGACAATGTCTGCATTCCGCAGATGGCGTTTAGTGCGGCGCGACGGATAAGGGAGGCGCAAGTTTTCCGGCCTCCATCACTAGCACGCGGTTTGCGGCAGCGAGGGTTTCTTGCCTGTGCGCGATAATGATGAGGGTGATGCCCATGGCCCCGATAGCAGCGTTGACCGCTTGCTCATGGCCTGAATCGAGATGCGCAGTGCCTTCATCCATGATTAGTATCTTGGGCAGACGGTAAAGCGCACGGGCTAAAAGGACGCGCTGTTTTTGCCCGCCGGAGAGCGTCGAACCCATATCCCCAACCAACGTCTCATATTGCATGGGCATTCGCGATATGTCTTTATGGATTGATGCCGCCGCGGCGGCGGCAAGCACGCGCGGCATGTCAACGGTTTCATCGAATAGTGCGATATTGTCAGCAAGGCTGCCGGCGAAAAGACTGTCCTCTTGCAAAACAGCGGCAATTTGATTGTGAAAGGTCTTGTAACCAAACCGTGCTAGCGGGAGGCCGTCAACAAGGACGTCGCCAGCATCGGGTTCGACCAGACCCAGCAGTATCTTAACCAACGTGGATTTGCCGCCACCTGATGGTCCGGTGATTGCGACATGCTCGCCTTGTTCAACGGTCAAATTGACACCGTCGAGCACCAGGGGATCGCTGGGGCTGTAACGATAGAACACATCGCGCAGCTCGATTTTGCCCTTGAGCGTGGTTTCCGTGTCGACGCTGTCGCCGAAGCTCTTATCTTCCTCGGACAGCGCGATGTCGGATAGGCGTTCCAGATGCAGCCCAAGCATTCGAAATGCGATTACTTGATCTGTCAATGCCGCCGCCTTGCCAATGAACTGACCCTTATAGGCCATATAAGCGAAGACCATGCCGACGCTGAACCCCGCCCCCTCAATCACGAATCCTACCGCGAGCCAGATGGTGACGATATTCTCAATCCCGAAAATCAGCGTATTGGCCGTGCCTTGCCAAATGCCAATCCGGGCCACGCGTACATCAGCGTTGACCGCATCCGTTAGGCGCGTTTGCCACAACGCATGGCGCAGCGTTTCGCGCCCAAACAGGCGCAATGTCGTCATGCCGCGCAAAATTTCAATCAGCGTACTTTGCTCTTTACCGCCCGTTATGATCGACGCCTCAATAGCTTCGCGTTCAAAAGAGAAGGAGACAACCCGGACGACGGTATACAAAATGAAGGCGACAATCGCGACACCCGCAAGCAGCGCGCTGTACCACAGCATTAAAGCCAACGTCAGGATCGCCATAATCCCGTCGACGAGTGCTGCCACAGCGCCTTGAGTCAACATGTTCTGTATGGGAGCGATCGACTGAAACCGCGAAAGAATATCGCCGGTATGGCGTTTCTCAAACCAGTCGATTGGCAACCGAAACAGCCTGTGCGCAATATTCGAGGCAAGATTGAACCCTATGTTGGTCCCGGCAACCAAAAGCACAAATGAGCGCAGCAGAGCAGCGCCCGCATTAATGACCGTAAACAGCCCAAACCCCAACGCCAACACCGTCAGCAGGTCGTTGTCGAGTGCAGGCAAAGCCTGATCAATCGCAAGTTGCATGTAATAAGGCGAGGCTAGGACAAAGGCCTGCAAAACCAGTGTCAGCACGAGCACCTGAAGCAACGCCCGCTTAATACCCGTCATGCGTTGCCACAGCTGCGATAGATGCAACCGCTCGCCCCGTTTGCCGGTCTTAAAATCATTGCTTGGACGTAACTCTAGGGCGACGCCGGTAAAATGGTCCGAGACTTCGGCCATCGGCATCCATGTAGAGCGGCCATCCGGGTTATGGATTAACGCCTTTTCGCCCTTTACCCGCTCCAGCACCACATAATGGTTCATGTCCCAGTGCAACACCGCCGGCACATGCAGGTTGCCGAGCTGTTCAAGTGGGAGCTTAACCGCGCGTGGGGTCAGGCCGACCCGGTCGGCAAGGCCGATCAGCGTTTTGAGCGCGGCCCCGCGCAAGCTGGGTGCAAAGCGCCGCCGCATCGTGCCAAGGTCGATGTCCAGCCCGTGAAAATTGGCGACCATCGTTAGAGAGGCTAGGCCACATTCCGCAATCTCGGTTTGTCGAACGAGGCGAACACGCGCGCGCGTCAGAAAGCCAAGGTCTAGCATGGCAGCGCCTACCGCTTCCGCACAGCGAACAAGGGCTCAAACAAATATTCAAGCAAGGATTGCTTATCGGTAACGATCCGCGCGGTCAGGGTCATTCCGGACACTAACGGTTCATTGCGGCCATAAGCAGAAACGCGCGCTTTATCGATGGCAACGGTGACGGGATACACGGCAATCGTCGCGCCACTCGGCCCTTGAGCGTTAATTGCACTTGCCGACACGGTTTGCACTTCTCCTGTGACGGTGCCAAAGCGCTGATAAGGAAAAGCATCGATCGCAAGGCGCACTTGTTGGCCAGCTTTCACAAAACCGATGGCAGCGCTAGGCACGGCCAATTCGGCATGCAGCTTTGCGCCAGCGGGCACAATAGCCATCAACTGCCCTTGTGGACTGGCAGGTTGACCAACACGGGCCGTCAGCGCGGTGACGCGTCCCGCCACGGGTGCGCGCAAGACATAGGAACGAGCACCCACCGCGCTTGCCGCTTGCTGGGCGACTTGCGCGCGCGTAGCCGAAAGGCTTGCGGTTTGGGCGCGGGCTTGGGCCATTATTTGTGCCGTGGCGCGCGCATTCTGTGCGACAGCAGCGCGTTTGGCGGCAAGCGCCTGTTCTATTTGCGATAACCCTTGTTGCCGGGCGAGCAATGTTTCTTCGCGCACTTGCAAATCGCGTCCGCTGATGAAACCGCGATCGGCAATAGAGCGAGCGCGATCAAGGTCCTTTTGTGCGGACGCGATCAACGCTTGCTGTGTTGTTATTTGCGACTGCAACTGCACAATTTCGGCCACCAAGCCGGAGCTTTGCGCCGCCAATTGCGCGCCCTGCGCATAAGCAGCGGCACTGGCGGCATCGGACTGCGCCACCAAGTTAGCATCCTGTCTAGCAATGGCAACTTCGACGAGGGCGGCAGGTGACTGCGCCGCGGCGCCGCCTTCCTCAGCGCGGATCGTTGCCAATGCTGCGCCAGCAGGAACATTCTGACTATCGCGCACGGCCAACGACGCAATCACGCCTGCCCGGGTGGGAACAATAGTCGAAACGCCCGTATTGGGGCTGATCAAGCCCGTGACGGTCTCGACGCGGGAATAGTTGGCTAGCGATAGAAATAGCAGGCCCAGCACGACCCCGCCGAAGATCAGGTAGCCGATGCTTTGCCATGCAACAGGTACTGCGATCGCTACGTCTCCAGACAAGCGATTGTGATGTTTCGTGGTAACCTCAGCTCTAAACATAAAGCAAACAATCGATTCGCTGCATGGTTGCCACTTTGTGAAGTGACAGCCATGCTTTTTGGTTGGCAAATTGCGTGAGCTTTTTACTTGAACATTACGTGACCAATATCTTTGCCAATTTGGTATCCAACACCAAAGGCGGCAACCCAAACTGCCACAACGGCTGAAGCGGCGGCGGCGGCCGCACTACCTACTCGCGCGCCACCGTCAACCTGATCAATCTCAAACTCGGACATAGTTTGAATGTCGCTATAAGAATTAAAACTCATTAGTTCTCTCCAATCAAGAAAAAATCAATAATCCAAAATCTTTTCCTAGGTAGTATCCATACCTGAAAGCAAATATCAAAAGACCAAAAATCACTGCAGCAAGCAGTAAATTGCTAGGTTCTGATATGGCTTCTTGAAATAAATTTTTAAATCTTAGCCACATTACTTTTCTTTCGTGTTGTTGTTATCTCTTTAGTTGTAGTAAGCCACGCCAATACCTACTGCAACACCGGCAACTAACGCGACGCCTGATGATACACCAACAACGACAAGAGCCGCATAGACGCCTCTGGTAACCCAACCTGCGCCTTCAACTTGCTCGATCTCATCAAAACTCAATTCCTGAATTCCGCCAGCGGGTGCAAAGGCGGCATTATTTTCCATATAGGACATATAGTCTCCTCCATTTCAGAACGGCCGCATCGTCGCGGCATGGACGTGGTAACTGTGCCTCCGCCAAACAGTCAAACGTCCAACGGGCTTTAATTTTCGTATACTAATCATTGGTATATCAAAATCTGACCATAGCCATTCTTGGCAACGTATTTTCATGGCTGTTATTGTTGCTCAACATAGTTTGGACGATAGGCCGACACCAATCCCACCCGTCCCGGGTAGGGACAATAGTCGAAACGCCTGTATCGAGTATGATCATGCCGTGCGGTCGCGACGCGGCAATAGCTTGCAAGCGATAGAAACAGCACGCCGAACGCAACGCCACAGGAAAATCAGAAAGCCGATGCTTTGCCAACTAATTGGTACCGCGATATCCACGCCTGCAGAGAGGCGATCAGACTGGAGACCAGTTACTTCGGTCCGGAACATTAGCAGAATCTCCATATACCATGGTGATTAGATGTTAGAAGATCCGTTTTTAGATGATAAATAAGTTATCAGCGCAAATATAAAATAAGAACATCCAGCAAAAACTAAAGCAAAACACAAATATGGACTAGGAATTAATGCTTGCCATACAAGTATAATACCTGCAAAAGCAAATAGAATCCCATATAAATTTATTAAATGTTTCATAGCATAGTAATATTTTAATTACATTAAGTCAAGATTTTTAAAAAATGTATAATACTATAATATTATTTATAAATTCTAATTTACTTAGATTTTGAAATAAGATAAACAAAAATTAAAATGAGTGAAGTACAAAATGAAAATATCGAAATCATTAATATTAGGGATGAAGCACTAATTTTTTCAGTGAAGTGCAATATAAAGCACGATAAAACTAACGCTATAAATAATAGAAGTAGTTTTTTCATTTTACACCTTAATATTTAGTACATTGATGGCAGACCCCTAATAAGTATGATATCATTTTTTCTTTACATTGGCTTCTTCGGTTTTCCATGAAGCCATACCAGCGCCGATCCCAACCGAAGCTGCACCAAGCCCCAACATTCCAGCGCCAATGCCAATTGCGATGCCGATCGGTCCACTAATGGCGATCGCCACCCCCAAGCCCACGACGGTAGCTGCAGTACCTACGCCTCCAGCTACCAACCCAACTTCTGTGGCAGTAAGATTCCGACCAGCACCACCAACCAAGTCAATCTCATCAAAGCTCAATTCCTGAATCCCGCCAGCGGGTGCAAAGGCGGCATTATTTTCCATATAGGACATATCGTCTCCTCCATTTCAGAATTGCCGCATTGGCGGGGCATATACGATCTAACTGTGCTCTCACCGGACAGTCAATGGTTCAAGGGCCATTAAATTTCGTATACTAATCAATAGTATATTGAAACTTATCGTGCGCGGGACGGTGCTGTAGCTCACCATGGTCATCCTGAATTTGTTTCAGGATCTTGGTTCGCGCAGCATGATTTTAAGATCCTGAAACAAGTTCAGGATGACGGGATTGATGCCTTGCAGGCTGTGACGTTTGGCGTCGTCGGTCCTTGCATCCTCGCCATCGCCAAGTGGCGCGTATAGCCAATGCCGCGCTGCACCTGTCGTCAACGCTGCGCTGCACATATAGTCGGCGCCACCCTGCGGATATGGTCAGCGCCACACCGCACATATACAGGCCAAATCTCTGACTGACAGCGTGCGTCCACTCTGCTAGGCGGCGCGCATGCTTAACCTGAACGGTATCACCGTGCGCCTTGGCGGACGCACTATCCTCGACCGCGCCACTGCGGCGCTGCCTCCTTATGGGCGCGTTGGCCTGATCGGGCGCAATGGCGCTGGCAAATCGACGCTAATGAAGGTGATGATTGGCTCGTTGGAGGCAGATGACGGCTCGCTGGACATGCCCAAGGGCACGCGCATCGGCTATATCGCGCAGGAGGCACCTGCCGGCGATTCGACGCCGTTTGAAACGGTACTCGCCGCCGATACCGAACGCGCTGCATTAATGGCCGAGAGCGAGCAGGAGGATCTCGACCCGGACCGCATGGCCGAGGTGCACGAACGCCTGATCGCGATCGACGCCTACACAGCACCGGCGCGCGCCTCACGTATCCTTGTCGGGCTTGGCTTTGACGAAGACATGCAGAGCCGACCGCTCGATAGCTTCTCCGGCGGCTGGAAAATGCGCGTGGCGCTGGCGTCTCTGCTGTTTTCGCAGCCGGATCTGTTGTTGCTCGACGAACCGTCGAACCACCTGGACTTGGAAGCGACGCTTTGGCTGGAAAATTTCCTCAAGGGTTATCCTGCGATGATGGTGGTGATCAGCCATGAACGCGATTTGCTGAACAATGTTGTCGATCATATCCTGCATTTGGATAACGGTCAGGTGACGCTGTATTCCGGAGGTTATGACTCGTTCGAGCGCCAGCGCGCCGAGCGTGCAGCGCAGCTTGCAGCGGCCAAGGCAAGCCAGGATGCGCAACGCGCAAAGCTGCAGGAATATGTCGCGCGCAACTCGGCCCGTGCCTCGACTGCCAAGCAAGCGCAGTCCAGAGCCAAGGCGCTGGCGCGCATGCAGCCAATTGCTGCGATGGCCGAAGATCCGACGTTGAGCTTTGACTTCCCAAGTCCTGAAGAGCTGAAACCGCCACTGGTGACTTTGGATCTGGCCAGCGTTGGCTATACGGCGGGCAAACCGATACTGGAGCGGTTGAATTTGCGGATCGACCCCGATGACCGGATTGCTCTGCTCGGTCGTAACGGCAACGGCAAGACCACGCTGGCGCGATTGCTCGCGGCGCAACTGACGCCAATGGAAGGCGCGATGAACTCGTCGGGTAAAATGCGCGTCGGTTACTTCACGCAATATCAGGTCGAGGAACTTGACGGCGACGACACCCCGCTTGAGCATATGACCCAGCAGATGAAGGGCGCGAGCCCCGGCGCTGTGCGCGCGCAACTGGGCCGTTTCGGCTTCTCAGGTGCGAAGGCGACGACCAAGGTGGGCAAGCTGTCGGGCGGTGAGCGCGCGCGATTGGCGCTGGCGCTGATTACGCGCGACGCTCCGCATATGCTGATCCTCGATGAACCGACCAACCACTTGGACGTCGATGCACGTGAGGCATTGGTACAGGCGCTGAACGAATATGAAGGCACTGTCGTGCTGGTCAGCCATGACCGCCATATGCTCGAGCTGACGGCCGACCGGCTGGTGCTGGTCGACAATGGAACCGCGACCGAATTTTCGGGCACGATCGAGGATTATACCGACTTCATCCTGGGTAAGGGACCGGCCAAGGAGAAAGTTTCCAAGGCCGATCGCAAGGAAGACAAGAAGGCGCAGGCCGCTGCGCGTGAGGCGCAGGCCAAGCTTAATCGCGATGTCAGCGATGCCGAAGCGGACCTTGCGAAGCTTGAGGTCGTGTTGGGCGCAATCGACCGGGCAATGTTTGATCCGGCTTCTGCAACCAATGAATATAAGGACCTGACGATGGGCGAACTGTCCCAACGGCGCGGCAAGATTATTGCAGCGCAAGAAGCCGCCGAAGCCCGCTGGGTCGCGGCGAGCGAGGCACTTGAGAAGGCTTAGGCTACCGGTTCCTGCTGCTTCGCTTCTTTGCGGGCTGCTGTAAAAACGTCTTTGGCAGCGTCGGCATTCATCGCGGCAATTGCGAGACCAATGACGAGGTCAGGCCAAGCCGACGCGAATATAAGTGTTAGCAACCCCGCGATGATGATGCCGATATTTGCCAGCGCGTCGTTTCGCGCCGATAAAAAGGCGGCTTTGGTCAGGCTGCCGCTTTGGTCGCGAAACCGCACGAGCAGGAAAGCGCAAAGCAGATTGACCAGCAATGCACCCGTGCCGGTCGCAGTCATCAAATATGGACTTGGCACGACTGGGGTGAGGAAGTTTGACCACGCCGTCCACAATGTGGCGACGCCAGGGATCAAAAGGATGAAAGCGAGAGCTGTTCCAAGGCGCGCACGGTTTTTGACGGACCAGCCAAGCGCAAGGAAGATGAGAATATTGATCGATGCATCTTCGAGAAAGTCGACGCTGTCAGCGAACAGGGCGACCGACCCGATTTGACGTGCGACAGCAAACTCAACCCCGAAATAAGCAAGATTGAGTAAGGCAACCAACGCGACCGTCCTGCGTAAGCTATCGCTCATAGAGTTTGCGTTCCTCGACATATCAGACAGGACGCGGCCCGAACAAAATGATTGCTGCGCCGCCTAAGCAGACTGCCGCGCCGATCAGATCCCAGCGATCCGGTTTTGCGCCTTCCATCAGCCAAAGCCAAGCAATGGCCGAGATGATGTAAATTCCCCCGTAAGCGGCGTAAGCGCGTCCGGCATGTTCAGCCTGCACCAGAGTGAGCAAATAGGCAAAAAGGCATAAGGATGCCACGCCCGGGCCAAGCCAAAATATCGACTTGCCCATCCGGAGCCATGCCCAAAATGCAAAACAGCCCGCGATTTCAGCGATCGCAGCGGCAATGTACACTAACGCCGTCACGGCTGCGATTTTCGGTTCGGTTGTTCGCGGGGCAGGGTCATCCCAAGGGCAGCCTTCGCTGCTGCAAACCTTGCTTCGCCAACACCTGATATGCGGCGATACGACACGCCGCGCGATTCAAGTTCAGCCTGACACAAGTCGAAAAAATGCTGCCTTTCGCGCTGCTGCGCATATACGCGCAAGCCGTCGTCGACGAAGGGCAGATCAATATCAAGCAAGAGATAGAGGTCAGCAATGCCGGCAAATGATTTAAAATAGGTGTCAAGCACATATCCTGCGGTCGCGCCGAACATCATGTCAGCCCACACTGCCGTAATCAGCGGGTCTGTATCGAACAAGACAAAGTCCGAACCCAATGCATTTGCCCGCGCGGCCGCAGCCCGGTTCATGGCGTCTTGCGTCTGCGCAATGTGCACAAGTTCCTTTATACCAATGTCGGTGCCGTGGGCTTCACAATATGCGCGGCCATATTCAGGCACGACCTCGCACCCAAGCTCGGCAGCGAGCCGGGTGCCGAGCGTCGACTTGCCCGTGCTTTCGGGGCCATGGAGGCAGATGCGTTTCACGTCTGCTCTGCCTTGCGCCACGCAATCAGGCCGGTAACCGCCAGCACGAGAAACAGGCTGTACAAGCCCGCGGTCAGATACAGCTCTTTAACAAAATATAGCGGGATAGAGATGAGGTTGACGACAATCCAGAAATGCCAGTTTTCGACAAAGCGCCGCGCCATCAATATTTGCCCGGCAATTGACAGCATCGCGACCGACGCGTCCCAATAAGGATAGCTGGCATCGGTTTCCGCGTGCATAATCGCGCCCCAGCCCCAGATGGCGGCGATCGATACGATTATGCAAAGCGCGTAGCCCTTTGCCTGAATCCGCCGGACGACAATTGCGCCGCTTTCGGCCTTGCTGCGAGTCCAGTTCCACCAGCCGTAGAGGTTCACGACAGCGAAAAAGATCTGCAGCCCTGCGTCGCTGTAAAGCTTGGCATCGCGGAAAATAACGAAATACAACCCGACCATGGCAATGGCGACCGGGAAATTCCACACTGAACGCCGGATGATCAGCAAGATGTTGGCAACGCCAAGCAGGACCGCAATGATTTCAAGCAAGCTCATATGCAGCGACTTAACGGGCCTGTCGTGTGACGCAAGGGCGGCGGGTTAATGTGGCTGCGTCAGGCTGAATTCGCCGAACACTGGCCCTTGGCCGTGGGTGGCGCCAGCCTCCTGAAACATCATAGCGTCATCGATGGAAAGGCAGCCGTCGAGAATGATGCGCTTTATGCCCATCGCGGCCACCAGGTTGACAAGTTTCTGGGCAGGTAAAGCCGGAATGACATTGGCGCGCACCATGCCGATCAAGCGCGGATCGAAGCGCACGACGTCCACATGGTGAACCAGCGGCCAAAGCGCAGGCACGGCTGCATAACCATAACCGTCAATGCCAACGCTACAGCCAACCCGCCGCCAGTTTTGCATTGCGCCGCCGACCGCGTTGTTGGCTGCATCATTCTCCGTGGCGGCCAACAGCACCGTGATATGGGTGCCATGCGACAGCAATGACCGCAACGCCCACGCCATCTGGTTTGACAAATCCAGTTCCACGAAGATGTCAGTCGGCACCGACAACAGGATTTCAGGCAAAGAGAGCAGCTTGCCGGTTTCCAAGATATATTGAAGGTCTACGACCGACAAAATATTCTGGCTCGGCAAGAAACTATAATGGTCGCAAGCCATATATTCGTAAGCCATTACCTGACGACTGCTCAGGTCAACCACAGGCCGTGAGGCAATGATTGACAACGCCGATGACGTGGCAACCTCGTCAACGTCGAGCAAAGACAATTGCTCTGGAATATTTGGCATAACGGCCTGTTTTAATGAGAAGAGAGTATCTACATAGTCTGAATGAAGCCGACATGGCAAGCAACTCCTGTTGCGCGTTCATGGCGTATATATCGGCCTTTAAAGGTGCCAGATGTCTGTCGATCCATGCGGGCTTATGCTGCCTGACGGCTTGTCTCCTGTTTAGAACTGTTTATTTGCAAATGTTCAGATTGCGCGGAGTGTTTGACGTCGGGCGCACACCGTGTAATCCTTCGCATGAGGGAAGAGGAGAGGGTGATGGCAAGTAAGGCGCAAACAGGCGACAAGGCGAAGGCTGAGAAGAAAAAAACACAAAAGAAAGGTGCGCCTTTTTCTGGTGTGGCGGGCGCATTTGACGCCGCCAATGATGCGACCATGGCGCTTGGCCCACTGGCCGGACTGGCGCGGGAGGATTTCATCGGCGCAATTGGCCTGATGCTGCGGCAGACCGCGAGCAATCCCGACAAGGCATGGAAGGCCACTACAAGCTTCTCCGAGGATGTCGTCAAGATCATGACCGGAAAATCGGACCTGACGCCTGACCCCAAGGATAAGCGTTTCATGGATCCCGCATGGACGTTCAACCCGTTTTTCAAGGCAGGCGCGCAATATTATCTCGCGGTGCAAAAGGGTGTGAAAAGCTATATTCAGGATTTGGAGCTTGATGCGCTGGAACGTGACCGCGCGAATTTCATATCGCAAATTATCATCGACGCAATGTCGCCAACCAATACGCTGATCGGTAACCCGACTGCACAAAAACGGTTAGTAGACTCTGGCGGACTTAGCCTCGTGAAGGGCCTGAAAAACGCCTATAATGACATGGTTCACAACGACATGATGGTGAGCCAGGTCAACAAAAAACCATTCAAATTGGGTGAGAATGTTGCGACCGCAAAGGGCGCGGTTGTCTATCGCGACGAACGTTTTGAACTGATCCAATATGCGCCAACCACCGAGAAGGTTTTTGCAACGCCGCAACTGACCATCCCGCCGCAGATCAACAAAATGTACATCAACGATCTGTCGCCTGAAAAATCGATCATCAAATGGCAGACCGACCACGGCATTCAGCCATTCATGATTTCATGGCGCAACCCCACCGACGATATGGGTGTGTGGGGTATGGCCGAATATATCGAAAGCTGCATCAAGGCATTGGATGTCGTCTGCGAGATTACCGGCAGCGACAAGGTCAACATTTCGGGCGGCTGTTCGGGCGGGCAGACTATGTCGGTGCTGCTTTCCAAACTCGCGTCAATGGGTGACACCCGCGCCAATGCGATCACCATGATGGTGTGCGTGCTTGAACCCAAGCCCGGCGATACCGAGGCATCAAGCCTTGTGTCACACAATGGCATCGCGCTGGCGCGGCAACGTGCGGCAAAGAAAGGCGTGATTGAGGGCAGCAGCCTTGCGCGCGGCTTTGCATGGTTGCGGCCAAATGACCTCATCTGGAATTATGTAATCAACAATTATCTGCTCGGCGATGATCCCCCAGCGTTCGACATTTTGTTCTGGAATGCGGATGCGACAAATCTGTCATCGGCGCTGATGGGTGACTTTTTGGAATTGTTTGAGGCCAACGCTTATGCCACCCCCGGCACGTTCGAGATTGCGGGTCATACGCTTGACCTGACCAAGGTAACAGGCGACCTCTTCGTTCTTGGCGGCACGACCGATCATATCACGCCATGGCGCGCCTGCTATCGCTCGACCCAATTGTTCGGCAGCAAGAATGTCGAATTCATCCTGAGTCAGGCTGGCCATATGCAGGCAATCCTGAACCCGCCCGGTAACCCAAAGGCGAAATACTGGAAGCATTCAAAGGGCAAGACCCCCGCTGATGTGAATGAATGGATGAAAGGCACTGAGGAAGTCGCCGGAAGCTGGTGGCCTTATTGGATGGAGTGGCTTCACGCGCGCTCAGGTGCGGAGGTTGCTGCGCCAGCGGAGTTGGGGAGCAATGCGCACCCCACGATGGAAGCCGCGCCGGGCTTGTATGTTATGGAGTGAGAGGGCGCGGGCTGCGTTTGAGCAAAATCGCCAGAACGTAGCACGCGCACTTTCCCGCTTGCACCATGACTCCCATCGGCTAGACCTTGCACCTCGCTCGAAACAGAGCAAAAGGAAAACATATGACCAAAAACCGCGCCCCCAAATTCAGCATGGAGACCGTCGACGGTCGCGTATTGCGGGTGGCTGTTTGGCGTGCTTCGGCGCCGAAGGACAAGTTGCCGATATTGTTCTTCAACGGCATTGGCGCGAATATCGAGGCTATGGCCCCGATGGCGGAGCTTTTGGATGACCGCGATTTCATTACTTTTGACATGCCCGGGATTGGCGGATCGCCAGATCCGGTCGTGCCTTATAATGCCATTCTAATGTCGCGAATTGCGGCGTTGCTGCTTGATCGCTTCGACATGCCCATCGTGGATGTCATGGGCGTCAGCTGGGGCGGGGCGATGGCGCAGCAATTTGCGCTTCAGAACACCGCGCGCATCAACAAGCTTATTCTCGTTGCGACAAGTGCAGGCATGCTGATGGTGCCGGGCAATCCCGCCTCGCTCGTTAAAATGGCTGACCCGCGTCGGTATATAGACCCCGATTTCATGGCGAAACATTTCAAGACGTTGTATGGCGGCATGGTCGGTAACAAGTCCGAACATATTAACCGGTTGAAGCCACCGTCGAAGACGGGATATTTCTATCAGTTAATGGCGATGATGGGTTGGACCAGCGCGCCGTTCCTGCCCTTCCTGAAAACGGAAACGCTGATCATGATGGGTGATGATGACCAGATCGTGCCGTTGGCCAACGGCAAGTTCCTCAACTTTCTGATCCCGAATAGCGAGTTGTTCGTGGTCGAAAATGGGGGGCATTTGTTCCTGTTGAGCCACGTTGAAGAGAGCATCGCCACGATTCGTGTATTTCTTGATCGCGATGCAGGCGAGGCGCGTCAGGCGGCCTGACCAGCGTGGCTGTTGCCGCAATACAACAAATGCAGTGATAATAGCCAAAACCCCTCAAATTCCTTGGCTTGAAGATGTAAAATGTCCTAACAGGGGGAGAACGTCGGCATCAAAAGCTGTCGTTTTCTCCCCCAAGCGGTTCGTCCGCGAAAAAGTCTAATGAGGAACATCATGAAATCCATTCATATGCTGCTGGCCGGCGTTGCTGTGCTTGTCGCGCCTACAACGGCTGCGTTTGCCCAAGAGGGCGAAGTCCGGGCGCAGGAAGCGACCACAACCAGCGTCAACGACGACGCTTATTCTGATAATGAAATTATTGTCTCGGCTACCCGTCGCGACCAGGCCGCTCAAGATGTGCCGTTGGCTGTGAGCGTTGTTGGCGGTGAGCAGCTTGCCAATGCCGGCGTCGTTGACATTCGCGGCATTCAACAGCTTGCCCCATCTTTGAAAACCACCACTGGCCAATCATCCGCGACCGGCGCGGTGTTGTCGATCCGCGGTATTGGTACCGCTGGCGACAATCCCGGTTTTGAACCTGCTGTTGGCGTGTTCATCGACGGCGTATTCCGTTCGCGCGCAGGCGTTGCGCTTGCCGAATTGCCCCCGATTGAGCGCGTTGAAGTCTTGCGCGGTCCACAAGGCACCTTGTTCGGACGCAATACCTCCGCTGGTGCATTGAACATCACCACGCAAAAGCCGAAGTTTGAACTCGGCGGTTATGTGGAGGCAAGCTACGGCAATTTCGACGAAATCGAAGTGAAGGCTGGCGTCACTGGCCCAGTGTCAGAACAGCTCGCGCTGCGTCTCGACGGTGGCTATCACAAGCGTGACGGTTATATCCGCGACGTCAACAGCGACAACCGCATCAACAACATCGACCGCTATTTTGTACGTGGTCAGGCTCTTTTTGAAAATGAAGATGTCAGCTTCCGCCTCATCGGCGACTATGCCAAGACCGACGAGTCGTGCTGTGGCGCGGTGAACACGCTTAGCGGCCTGTCGATCTTCCCCGGTATAGACGCAACTAGCAGTTCGGCACTTGCGCTGGTTGGAACCAACATCATCCGTGGCTTTGCCGGCGTTCCATCGCTTGGCGGCACAGCCGGTACAATTGGTATTCCCAACTATACGCCCGGCAGCCGCGACATGGCGGTCACGCCCGGTCGTGACTTGGCCGAAGCGGTCAACGAATGGGGTGTTTCAGGCGAGTTGAACTGGGATTTCGGTGCAGCCACGCTTACATCAATCACCGCTTATCGTGATTGGGACGCAAAGCGGAACCAAGACATTGATTTTTCCGGTCTTGATCGCGCCTATCGTGACAATTACCGCACAAGCATCAAGGATTTTACGCAGGAACTGCGTCTGCAGGGTACCGCGTTTAACGACAGGCTCGATTGGCTTGTTGGCGGTTTCTACCTGAATGAAAAGCTGACGTTGAATGACACGGTGCGTTTTGGCGCGCAGGCCGACCAATATGTCGATGGCGTCATTCGTGAACTGACACGCAGTGCTGGCCTGCCATCCGGCTTGCAGTTGTTTGGCACGCTCGGACCGGCAACACCTTTGTTCGGTCAGGTCGCTTTGGCAACTAACCCGGCCCTGGCCGCTGCTGCTGCTGGTAACCCGGCCCTGTTCGGCCTGTTCAACAGTCCGCTGCCACGCACACCAAACGGCGCTGGTCAACAGAATGACGCATACAAGGTCGACACGCAGGCATTTGCCGCTTTCACGCATAATATCATCAATTTCTCCGACAGATTGTCGCTGACATTGGGTCTGCGTTACAACTACGAAAAGAAGGACATCGAAACCGACCTGAACAGTGTTGTTCCGGCCTGTGCGTTTTTCCAAAACCCGGCAACTGCACCTTATCGTGCAGCATTGCAGGGCGCAGGATTGCTGAATTCGGCGTTCCTTTTGACCTGTAACCCAACGGTGAACAGCGAATTTAACGGCGTGCGTTCAGGCGATCGTTCGGAAAGCGAATTCACCGGCACAGCCAAGCTGGCGTTCAAGGTAAGCGACGATATTCTGGTCTATGGCGGATATGATCGCGGCTACAAATCGGGTGGTTACAACCTTGACCGTGGTAGCTTTGACTCCGTTCTTTTGGGCGGCAATGGTGCTCAGATCGAAGATCTGGAATTCGGAAATGAAACGGTTGATGCCTATGAATTCGGTATCAAAACCAACTTCACCCGTCAGTTCCAGTTCAACGCATCGTTGTTCTATTCGGACTTCAAAAACTATCAGTCGAACCGTTTTTCAGGCACCAATTTCGTAGTCCTGAACTTTGACAAGCTGGTATCAAAGGGCGTCGAACTTGAAAGCATCATCCGTCCGCATCCAGACCTCGCGTTCAATTTGGGCTACACCTATGTTGACGCAAAGGCGACCGATGCAAGCCCGCTTGCGGGTGGCGACAACGGGCGTCAGGCTTCCAACCAGCCAAAGCATACCATTACCGGTGCGATGACCTGGACGCCCGAAATTACGCCTGGCGTCGGTGGTTTGTTCCATGTCGATTTCCGTCAGCAGAGCGATGCATTCCCGCTGAACGATCCGCTTGCGCGTCGTTTCACCGCGAATGACGGCTTTGGCATCGTCAACCTGCGGGCTGGTGTAAACTTTGGCGATGGCAAGTACAGCATTGAAGGTTATGTCGAAAATCTGTTCGACACCTATTACAATATCACTGCGTTCCCGATCCCTGAACAGGGCAACAGCTTTGCAGTCTATCCATCACCTCCACGCTTTTACGGCGTGAAAGTTGCCGCGAAGTTCTAAATCACTTCCCAGCCGATTTACAAGGGCCGGCCTGCGCAAACAGGTCGGCCCTTTCTTTTTGTCCGTGACCCGCTAGCCTGCCGACTCACGGCACAAGCGGAGACGACGACATGCGACATATCGCAATCATTGGGTCTGGTCCGGCGGGATATTATACAGCCGAAGCCGCGCAAAAGAGGTTCGGACCGGAGGTTCAGGTCGACATCATCGACCGGTTGCCTGTTCCTTTTGGCCTTATCCGTTTTGGTGTCGCGCCCGATCACCAATCGATCAAGGCGGTGTCCGACCGATATGAAAAGGTCGCTTTGTCGGACAATGTGCGCTTTGTTGGAAACGTTGCGGTGGGCAGCGATGTAGGCGTTGACGAGCTCCAACAGCATTATGACGCGGTGGTGCTGGCGACTGGCGCGCCCAATGACCGCAAGCTTGAGATTCCTGGCGGAGATTTGCCGGGCGTGCTTGGTAGCGCGGCATTCGTTGGCTGGTACAATGGTCATCCGGATTTTGCAGACCTGAAACCAACGCTGGAGGGCCGCCATGTCGTGATCATCGGCAACGGCAATGTTGCGCTTGATGTGGCGCGGATTCTGGCAAAAACCCGCAGCGAATTTGTTGGCTCTGACATTGTCAGTCATGCGCTGGATGCTTTGGACAGTGCCGCGACCGAAGAAATCACGATATTGGGCAGGCGCGGCCCGCATCAAATTGCCATGACGCCCAAGGAACTGGGAGAGCTCGGCCATCTGGCTCGTGCAACAGTGCGGGTAGACAAGGACGACTTGCCCGATCCTGGTGAGGATGTGCTGCTCGAGCCGGGCATCCGAAAGTCGGTGACACATCTGCGCGAGTTCGCAGCTATTCCAGAAGCTTTCCGCGCCGACAAAAGCATCAGTATCAATTTTGACTTTTTTGCAGCGCCCGTTGCCGTGGAAGGGGATGGCCAGGTAGAGCGTATCCGTATCGAACGAACGCGGCTTGACGATCAATTGCGTAGCATGGCAACCGGTGAGACTTACGAGCTCGATTGTTCCCTGATCATCAGCTGCATCGGTTATCAAACACCCCCCATTGACGGTGTGCCATATGAACATGGGCGTGGGCGATTTGCCAATGTCGAGGGGCGGATATTACCTGGGCTATATTGTGTCGGCTGGGCCAGACGGGGGCCATCAGGCACAATCGGGACCAACCGGCCGGATGGCGCAAATATTGTCGAGCTGATAGCTGAAGACTGGGCGGCTGGTCTAGGAACGGCGGACAAGCTGGGCAGGGTGGGGCTAGACGGGTTATTGCAAAGCCGCGGGATAAATGCCGTCCAGTTTAGCGACTGGAAAAAAATTGAAGAAGCCGAAATTGCCCGCGCCCGTGACGGCGCACCGCGCGAGAAATTCGTGCGCATCGATGATATGATCGCAGCGCAAAAGTAATTTGCCTGCGAACAAGAAATGTCATGATAGTTTCGCCATTGTCCCGTTAAGGCACTGTGGTAATCTAGCAAGGACGGGCGAGGTATGATCAGAACCATTGGCATTATTACCGGCGTCGATGCCGAAGCAGTAGCACTGTATCCGGGTCAAAGCGCGAATAACGAGGCGTTGCACGGCTTCATGGTGCGACAGGTAAACCTCGCCGAACACAATATCGTCATCACCTGCAGCGGAATTGGCAAGGTGAACGCTGCAATGGCGGCAATGATGCTGGTCGAACATTATCATGCCGACCTGCTGCTTGTTGTCGGCACTGCAGGGAAGCTGAGTAGGCGCGATGAGGCATGTTTCCAGATCGTCGAAGCTATTCAGGGTGACTATGGCGCGTCCCGCACGTCAGGATTTGTGCATTATAGTGCGGGAGCATGGCCAATTGGGGAGGCGCATGCCGAAGCTTTCCATGCGGCGCATATGCCGGAAACCGGACTGCCCAAGGTGCGGATCATCACTAGCGATTGTTTTGTAGAAAATGCCGATCACGGCAAAAGGCTACATCAGGCGTTAGGTGGTGATATTGTAGATATGGAAACCGCAGCCGTAGCACAGGCTGCAGCGCGCATGGATGTGCCTTGGGCCGCAATCAAGGCGACCAGCGACAATGCCGACGGCGAAAGCTCTGGCGATTTTCAGGCCAATCTGAAACGTGCTGCCAGAGTGGCCGCAGAGGCGACCGAACGCATGATTGGTAGCTTACCGCGCGGTTAAATCAGCAATCCGACGGCGTGGATGATGACGCCGGCCATGCCGCCAACCAATGTTCCGTTAATGCGGATGAACTGAAGGTCGCTGCCCACCGCATTTTCGACGCGGTCGGTAATGGTCGATGCGTCCCAGCGGGCCACTGTCTCGGACACAAGCTTTACGATATTATCGCCGTAATTTTCCGTCGTGCCGACAATCGCACGGCGTGCAAAACGGTTGATCTGGTGCTTCAACCGCGCATCTTCCTGTAGCGTGCCACCCAGCTTGATCAACGCATCGCCAAAGCTACCCGCCAGCGCTGCATCCGGGTTACGTGCAGCCTTTAGCAAGCCATCGCGACCTTGATCCCAAAGACTGTTGATCCATTTGCTCATCGCGGGATTTTCAAGCAATTGCCCCTTCCAATGCGCAACCTTGGCCTGCAATTCCTTGTCATGGCGCAGGTCGTGGGCAAGCTTGGCAAGGCCCTCCTCTCCCTTTTCGCGCAAGGGATGGTCCGGGTCCTCCGCCATCTCATGCAACAATTTGTTGAGTCCATTGACGATGGCATTGGCCAGTTTGTCGTCTAAACCGGTCCAGCGCATGATGGTGTTGGCGCGTTCCTCGACCATTTCGCGTATAAGATGCTCATTGGCCTCAAGCGTTGCGGATGCCCATTTGATGATGCTGTCGAGAACAGGGATATGCCGCCGTTCGCGAATCATGGCAGTCAGCAATTGGCCAAGCAACGGCGCGATATCGAGCTTGTCGAGTTGTTGGCGAATGGCCCCTTTAGCAACGCCGCCAAGCCTTTCGTCATCCAGCGCAGCAATGATATCTCCCATCAGCCGTGATGCACCCATGCGCATGCGGCCTTCGCCGCCCGAAGGTGCGCTCAGGAATTTACCCATCGCACCTGCCACATCCATGCGCTGTACGCGGCGGGCCACAACCTTTGTTGTCAAGAAATTTGTACGGAGGAAGTTGGCTAAAGTGTTGCCAAGCCGTTCCTTGTTGTTTGGGATGATCGCGGTGTGCGGGATAGGGATGCCCAGAGGGTGCCGGAACAAAGCTGTCACTGCGAACCAGTCGGCGAGGCCCCCAATCATCCCCGCCTCGGCAAAGGCCCTTAGAAAACCCCAATAGCCAATGTAGCGGGTTTCCATATATTTGCCGAACACGAACAGTGCGGCCATGCACAATAGCAACGCGGTCGCGATAATCCGCATTTGACGCAATTCTGCGTCACGCTCGGCGTATCGGGATTTCTCCGAGAGACCTAGTTGGTTGGCAGCTTTCACAACACTGCCTTAGCCAAGGCAAACCACGCTGCCAAGCACAGCCTCACTCTGCAGGCTGAAGTCCGCCCAGATCGTCCTTGCCTGTTGTTTGATCTGCGGCTTTTCCAGCAGGCTTGGCCGGGTCAGCCACGTTCTCACCATGTTTGTCGGGATCATACGTCAGCAGCCTAGTGCGCAGCCATGGCCCAACGCGCTTTTCAAAGCCGTCGGCCAGGCTGAAACCGGCAGGAACAATAAGCAAGGTCAGCAATGTCGATACGATCAGGCCACCGATTACAACGGTTCCCATTGGCGAACGCCACTGCCCATCGCCGCCTAGGGAAAGCGCAGTGGGAACCATACCGGCGGTCATGGCTACGGTGGTCATGACGATCGGCTGTGCGCGCTTATGACCAGCCTCCATAATTGCCTGGAACTTGGGTACGCCGCGCGCCATTTCCTCAATTGCGAAGTCGATGAGGAGGATGGAGTTCTTTGCCACGATGCCAAAGAGCATTAGCACGCCAATGAAGACGGGCATCGAAATCGGCTGGCCGACCAGGCCAAGCGCGAGCAACCCGCCCAATGGTGCGAGCAGCAACGAGCCCATGTTGACCAAAGGTGACATGAAACGGTGGTACAAAAGCACCAGCACCGCGAACACCAATAATGTTCCAGAAATCAGCGCCACGAGGAAGTCGCGTTGCATTTCCTGTTCCCATTCCTGACTGCCAAAAGGTGCGCGTGAAACGCCAGTCGGTAGGTTTTTCATGATGGGCAGGTTGTTGATTTTCTTGTCAGCATCGGACGAAACGATGCCAGGTGCAAAGTCCGCGCCGATGAAAATGCGGAAATTCTGGTTACGACGCTGAACCGAGGTCGGGCCAGCGCCAAAGCTGATGTCCGCAACGCGGGAAAGTGGAACTGATCCTCCAGTTGCCAGCGGCACTGGCAAATTGCGAATGACATCAAGGCTTTGACGCGATTCCTTAGCCAGCATCACCCGGATCGGGATCTGCCGGTCAGAAAGCGAGAATTTCGCACTGTTCTGGTCGATGTCACCAAGCGTTGCGATACGGATTGTCTGGCTCAATGCCACGGTGGACACGCCAAGCTGCGAGGCAATGTCGGTGCGCGGTGTGATGATCAATTCGGGGCGCTGCAGATCCGCCGAGATCCGCGGTGCCCGCAATTCAGGTAACGTCTTCATCTGCTCAACAAGCGTTGCGGCTGTCTGGTCCAACTTCTTGGGGTCTGAACCCGACAACATGACCGAAACGTCGCGACCCGAGCCGCCGCCGCCCGGGCCATTGGCCTGAAACGTAACACGCGCATCGGCGATTTTTGTCAGCGCAGGCGTGAGGTCCTCTTCAAATTCCTGACTGGTCCGCTCGCGGTCCTTTTTCAAGGTAATGAACAAGCTTGCGCTACCCTCACGCACACTTTGCAGCGCAGTTTCGACTTCAGGCTGCTTTTCGATAATCGCTGCTGCCTCGCTGCTGATTTCACGAGTCCGTTCTAAGGTGGTTCCGGGAACCATTTCGATGCGGACACGGCTGAAATCTGTGTCTCCGTCAGGAAAGAACTGCTTTGGCAGTATGATAAACAGGGCAACAGTCAGGCCGAGAGCCAGCGCACCTATGCCCATCATCCAGCGGCGATGACCAAGCGACCAGCGCAGGATTTTCATATATCTGTCGATCCAGCCAGCCTCGCCATGTTCGGCCATGCCACTGGATTTCAGGAAATAAGCCGCGATCATTGGCGTAATCATACGTGCGACGGCAAGGCTCATGAGCACTGATGCAACGACCGTAAGGCCAAAATTCTTGAAAAACTGCCCGGCAACGCCCGGCATCAGGCCAACGGGCAAGAAGACGGCGACAATCGAAAATGTGGTCGCCACCACCGCAAGCCCGATTTCATCCGCAGCGTCGATCGATGCCTGATAGGCGGATTTGCCCATACGCATATGCCGGACGATGTTTTCAATCTCCACAATTGCGTCATCAACAAGCACACCTGCAACAAGTCCGAGCGCGAGCAGCGACATGGTGTTGAGCGTGAAACCTAAGAGGTCAAGAAACCAGAAAGTTGGAATAGCGGACAAAGGAATCGCAATCGCCGAAATAATGGTCGCACGCCAATCACGCAGGAACAGGAAAACCACCACGATGGCGAGCAATGCGCCCTCAATCATGGCAGCCATCGAGCTTTTATACTGGCCCTTGGTGTAATCTACGCTGTTGAACAGCGTGATGAAGTTAACGCCCGGATTTTCCTTCTCGATCTCGGCGATTTTTACCATCGCGTCATCGAACACGGTGACGTCGGATGCACCTTTTGCGCGG
>NZ_JBKBQV010000029.1:0-31580 GCF_046292425.1 Sphingorhabdus sp. | reverse complement strand
CACAACCGTCAGGTTGACGAGCTGGCGCGATTATTGGAGCGCGATTGGCGTAGGCAGGGACCGTTAATATACGCGGGTGATTTCAATACCCGAAATGCGCCTGACCGATTTGATTATAAGGACGACCGGACACCCGGCGAACTGTCGCATCGATACTGCCATTTCAACCGTCAACGTTGCGATGTGCGAAAATCATGGGACAGCGATGAGCCCTGGATGGACACTCCCGACTTGCAAGGCTTTGCCGATGGCAATGGTGTGCATATCGAGCCAATCAGGATCGCAGCTATGTTCGATTATCCGATCGAGGGACGGATGCTATCCGATCATGATGCGCTAAGTGTTACCTATCGAATAAGCTGGAGAGCCACAGAGGGGGTGCGCTCGACTACTCAAACATTTGAATAATAGGGCCAAACCGTTAGAGCGGACGTTCCGCTCCCGACAACAATGCAGACGTTAACGCTCAGCTTTTCCCATGAGTTTCCAGCCCCATAAGCTGAGCGTCAGCATCGCGGCGTTTGCTACAAAATCCAGAGCCAGCCAGCGATTGAAGATCGGCACTGCAAAAACAAACCAATAGTTGAACCAGAAAAACGGTAAGAGCGCGATTGCGTAAACCATAAATGTCTTACGCTGCCATTGGCTGAACCAAATGAACAGGCCACCCAGAATGGCCTGAGCACCAAAGCAACCAATGAATAGTGCACTTGTTGCACTGAGATGCTGGTAATCTGGAGCTACAGTAAGGCGCTCAACCATTCCCGGTGCGAGTAGACACCATCCGCCAAGAATCAAGTAGGGAAGTGCGATTAAACGCTGGATGTGAAGTGGATGCATGACTGAACCCTCCGACTTTTCTGACGTGGCTTCGTGCTAGCACGACATACTTATTTAAGGAATGCAAGCGATGCGTCGAGCAGACGGTCCGCCACCCACAACATTCCAGTCATACAGGCAGCAGGTTCAATCCCGCGTTAGCTGCCGTAGGTATATCCTTTCGGCAAAACTGGCGCCAGATATTATCAAAAAAATCGGGCCTTAGATCATATCAACAACGTTGGAACGTTTACCGAAAAACAAGCTGGTTTTCTGAGTTACCATCGCGAATGCGTTTTTAAGCCGTCTGCCAACTAACTCAAATGTCTCAAGCGTTTTCGCAGTGTCGTTATCCATCGTAACGAAACAAAGACACCCACTGCATACCCAAATAACTTTACTTTATCACCGGCCGGTTAGCTCTGAAGCGTCCTTAAAATAGGAAATGGGTATGCATTGAGTTTTGCGCTCTTTCACAAGGAAACGCTCAAACTAGCTGCTGGAAGTGATGGTGCCGCCTATAGGATTCGAACCTACGACCCCCGCATTACGAATGCGATGCTCTACCAACTGAGCTAAGGCGGCTTTGGTAATTCAACCGAGCGGTTCGCATAGCCAAGTGCGCTTGCGAGTTCAAGTGACCTTTAAAGCAAATACCCCGGCGGCTGGCGGGCCGTCGGGGTATCGCGTGATCTGGTAAGACGCCATAGCTCTTGCGGCTTGGCGATGCCTTTAACGCAACAGGTTCAAAACGCCCTGCTGGCTCTGGTTGGCCTGTGCCAACATCGCTGTCGATGCCTGCGCGAGGATCTGTGCAGAAGCGAGCTTCGTCGATTCCGCGGAGAAGTCAGCGTCTTCGACGCGTGATTTGGCTTCTGTCAAATTGGTGGTGGTTGATGTCAAATTGTTGACAGTAGCCTCCAACCGGTTCTGAACCGCACCAAGGTTTGCGCGTTGTTCCGCCACCAGGTTAATGGCAGCGTCAATGTCCGTGAGCGCCGACGATGCGCCAGCAGCGGTTGACAGGTCAACTCCGTCAGTACCGAGTCCTGCGTCGTCCATAACGACAAGGTCGATATCAACGGTCTGTCCGGAATCAACGCCTGTCTGGATGCTGATGGTTTGGTTCGCCAGCAAAACGGTGCCGTTAAAGTCAGTGCGGCCGGCAATATCGTCGATCTGCGCACGCAGAGCTACGGATTCAGCGTCAATGGCGGTACGGTCATCGTCAGAAATTGTGCCGTTAGAGGATTGGACCGCCAATTCGCGCATACGGACAAGGATGTTGGAAATCTCGCCCATCGCACCTTCGGCAGTCTGCGTCAGTGAAATGCCGTCATTGGCGTTACGGATTGCTTGGCTCAAACCACGAATTTTTGCGTCCATGCGTGTAGCAACGGCAAGGCCAGCGGCGTCGTCTTTAGCAGCGTTGATACGCTTGCCAGTGGAAAGGCGCTCCATAGCCGAGCCAAGCGCATTGTTCGCCATGCGTGACGCGTTTTGGGCGCGCAATGCGCTGACATTGGTATTGATGACTGTCATGATAATTCCTTTTTGCTGTCTCTGTTATGGGGCAGCCCGACAGGGGTGAGCAGCCTCGGCAAGGAGAAACGGCGGATGCGCCCAAGCCTTTAATTTAGCCCGTCGGAAATTTGGCGAAGCGGAAGGGCAAAGCCATAAAAACCTTGAAAAACAAGAGCTTTCGTTAAAATGGCACATCTTTTGCAAGCAGGGTGCAGAGGCAATCCCGCCTGTGGACCAAGTACATGTCGACGATTGATCAGAGCCGGCTTTTACAGATGCGCTCCTCCATCCTGAACCAGAATGACGCGCTGCGGCGTGCTGCCGGTCGTGACGTACCTGCAGAAGCGGTGGCATCTACGACACCCTTCGCGCAGACCATGACCGACGCGTTGCAGGTAGTAAACGCGCAACAAGGCAAGGCCAGTGCATTGTCGGCTTCTTATGAGCGGGGAGAGACAAATGACATCGTATCGGTAATGGTCGAGCGTCAGAAGGCATCCATTGGCTTTGAAGCGACGCTTCAGGTCCGCAACAAGCTGCTCTCCGCCTATCGCGACGTTATGAACATGCCGGTATAACAGATGGCAGAGCAGCAAATCCTGGCCCCTGAGGCCCCGATGGCCGGCGGCCAGATGGCGCGTAACGTCACGCCTGCAAACAATTTCGGCTTTGATGGCTTACGTGGAATGACCCGCCAGCCAGCGGTCCGCAAAGCATTGCCGGCCCTTGCGATGACGGGCGCTATGGGATTAGCGGCGCTTACTTATTTCGCCCTCAGTACGCCAGCGCAGGCCCCCCTGTTCCAAGGCCTTGCCGAAGCCGACAAGGCAGCCGTCGCCGACGCATTGCAGTCATCAGGTATCAGCTACAGCCTTGATCCTGCCACCGGTGCCATTTCCGTTGATGCGGGTAAACTGCATGAAGCGCGTATGTTGCTTGCGGGCCAAGGCCTTCCCAAAGCGCAGCCCACGGGGGATGCAATGATGGCTTCATTGCCCATGGGTTCAAGCCGGGCGGTTGAGGGCGAGACCTTGCGCGGTGCGCGTGAAGCCGACCTTGCGCGCACCATTGAAGCAATTGATGCCGTCAAAACAGCGCGCGTGCATCTCGCGACACCTGAAGCGAGCGTATTTGTACGCGAAAGCAAACAGCCTGCCGCATCGGTTATGCTTACACTTCAGCAGGGGCGCAGTCTTTCTGCCGCACAAGTGCGGGCCATTCGCCATCTTGTCGCATCATCGGTGCCCAATATGTCGGCCGAGGATGTTTCCGTCATCGACCAAAGTGGTGCCTTGCTTTCATCCGATCAGGCAAGCGCCGACGACCGGATGTTTCAACTACAGATGCAGATGGAAGAACGCTATCGGCAGGCAGTCGTGGCGCTGCTGACGCCGATTGCCGGACCCGGCAATTTTTCCGTTGAAGTGCACGCCGATGTGGACGCCAGCGAAAGCCAGTCCACCCGGGAAACCTATCCCGAAAACGATCGGGCTTTACGCAGTGAAGAAGGCAATAAATCAACAAGCGGCGCTGCGCCAGAGGCCGGCGGCATACCCGGCGCCATGGCCAACCAGCCGCCACCTGCCAATCAGGTCGTCAATGAACCCCCTGCGGCGGGCGCGGCAGGCGCAGGCCCGACTCAAAGTGAAGAGACATATAATCGGAGCTTTGACGTCGGCCGCGAAATTGCTGTCACGCACCAGCCGCAGGGTGCCCTCCGCCGTTTGTCTGTCGCGGTTGCCCTGCGCGATGGAAAGGGAGCACAGAAGCGCACGCCTGCAGAAATCGCTGCGCTTGAGAATCTGGTAAAGGGTGCCGTTGGCTTTAAAGCGGACCGCGGCGATGTTGTCGCCATATCTGCTCGGCCCTTTGCCGAGGAAGCAGAAGTCGTCGTTAATTTCTGGGATGAACCATGGTTCTTCCCGCTCGTGCAGCAAGTGGGCGCCGTACTTGGGGCATTGCTTGCATTCGTCTTTATTGGCCGCCCGCTCGTAAAAGCGGTCAAGGCCCGGATGGCGGCGTCTAAAGAGCTCGCCGAGACCGAACAGAAGTTAATGCAGGTTGCGGCGCAACAGGATTCAAAACCTGCGAATGGCAAAGTGACAATCGACATGATTGAATCCGCGCCAAGTTATGAAGACCGCGCAAATCTTGTCCGGGCTTTCGTCCGCCAAGACCCGCAGCGCGCCGCACTAGTCGTGCGCCAGATGCTGGGGCAGCCATCCAATGGATGAAGATCTGGACGAAATCGCGGAAGCAACGCCAGAAGCGCCACTCGACGGGGGGCTTTCCGCTGCCATTCTTCTTATGCTGCTGGAGGACGCAGACAGTTCCGCCGTTTTGCAGCATCTGGACCCTGCCGAAGTCAAATCGCTTGCAAAAGGCATGTTCGAAGCATCGTGCGCGACGGAAAATGACGTCGAGAATGCGCTTGAGGTATTTGTCAGCAACAACCGCGACCTGTCGAACTTGGCCGTCGGCGCACCTGTCCGTATCCGTGAAATGATGAACCTTGCGCTTGGTGATTCCACCGCAAGCCGGATATGGACACAGATCGCTCCAGCGCAAGCCCAGGTCACAGCGCCTTCATTGGAAGCCCTGCAATGGCTAGATACGGCCACGGTATCATCGCTGGTCGCAAACGAGCATCCGCAACTTGCGGCAATCATTTTATCCGCATTGCCAGCCGAAGTGGCTGCAGACGCCGTTGCTGGACTTGAGGAGCAGGTTCAAGCGGACCTCTTATTCCGCACAGCGACATTGGGTTCGGTTCCCGCCGCGGCGATTGCCGATATTGAAGCAATCCTTGCAAATTACGCGGCCAGCAGCAGCGACAACCCTCTCGTCAACCTTGGTGGTCATGGTGACGTCGCTAAAATCGTCAACAATCTGGCGCGCCCGCAAGCGGAAAAACTTTTGAAAAGCATCCGCAAGAAGGACAAGCGACTGGCCGACGCCATTGAAGAAGGCATGTTCATTTTTGCTGACCTTGCTCAGCTCGACACCAAATCATTGGGGGCGGTCATGCGCAATGTAGAGGCCGACCGCTTGGCTTTGGCTATCAAGGGTGCAGATGCTGCGTTGGGCGAAAAAATCCTTGGCACTTTGTCGGCACGCGCAGCGCAAACCATCAGCGACGAAATTGCCGAGATGGGCCCCGTCAGCCGCGCCGATGTCGAAGAGGCGCAGAAGGCAGTAATTGCCGTTGCGCGCGGCATGGCGGCGTCGGGCGAAATCATGCTCGGCAAGCAGAGCAATGATTATGTCTGAAGCGGTGAAACTCTCGCTCGCAGAATATTTTGGTCAGCGCAGGGAATTTCGTCCCCGCGATATGAGGTCGTCCTGCCCGGAGCCTTTGCACGCGTTCGAGGACCCTTATGCCCGTGGCCTTGCAGATGGGCAGGAAATGGCCGAGGCTGCGTTTTCCATCGAACGCAAGCAGCTTCAGGCGTTAATTGGTTCTGCAAACGCATTGCGGCCCGAGGACAACGCCGAAATCGGTTTTCTGCTCGACAATATCATTCGCAAAGTGGTCACAAAGATTGTTGGCGACCTTCCCGTTGATGCCGCATTTCTGAAACAACAGATTGATGCGGCAACCGAAGTGCTAACCGAAGCCGACCAAAACCGTACGTTGCGCCTTCACCCCGGAGACCTTGCGCTGCTGGCTGACGCTGATCTGCCTTTTGCCTGTGCACCCGACCGGCAGTTGGCACGCGGCGCGTTGCGTATTGAATGTTCGGACGGCTGGATTGAACACGGGCCCGCGTTCGCGCTCGACCGTTTGAGTCAAGCGCTCGCAGATGAACGGAGCGTTGCATGAGCACGCGTCTTGCATCCATCATCTCTGCACAGCGCGATTTTGCTGGTCTGATTGACGTTGCTCCGCGTCGTGTGGGCCGTTTGGCCGCGTTGAACGGCCAATATTGCGAAGTCAGCGGCTTTCCCTACCCGCTTGGCACCGGCACGCGAATGCAAACCCAAAACGGCGAATTTGCTGAGGGCGAAGTAGTCGGCTTTCAGGGCCAGCGTGCGATCATTCAACCGCTGGGTGATGTTGGAAGCATCGCCAATGGGGCTGCAGTCCATGCCAATGGACGCCATGACATGATTGAAGTTGGCGAGGAATTACTTGGTCGCGTGATTGATGCAAAAGGCAGGCCGCTTGATGGCGGACCGGTGCCTGCGTGCAGTGGCCGACAGAAGATCGCCGGTGAAGATGCCAACCCACTTGATCGGGGTCGCGTGGTCCGTGCGCTGGATTCGGGCGTGCGCGCCATCAACGCGCTGCTGACCATAGGCGAAGGACAGCGCGTCGCGATTGTCGCGGGATCAGGGGTCGGCAAGTCGGTACTGATGGGCCAGATACTGCAGGGCATTGATGCTGACATCATTGTCATTGGCCTGATCGGCGAGCGTGCGCGCGAAGTCTCGGATTTCGTCGAAGGTAAGATTCCGCTGGATATTCTTAATAAGTCAGTGGTGGTGGCGGTAACCGCCGATCAAGTCCCGCTTTTGCGTTTGCGGGCCGCCATGCGCGCAACGGCAATTGCGGAATATTTTGCCCGCCAGGGCAAGCGCGTTCTTCTGATGATCGATAGCCTCACGCGCATCGCGCACGCCCAGCGCGAAATTGGTCTGGCAATTGGAGAACCGCCAACCATGAAGGGCTATACGCCATCATCGCTTGCACTGATTCCAAAGCTCGTCGAGCGGGCTGGCGTTGACCGCAAATCGGGTGGATCAATTACCGCTATCTATACCGTATTGGCCGACGGCGGCGATTTGGAAGACCCCGTTGTCGATGCCGCGCGCGCTATTGTTGACGGCCATATCATCCTGTCGCGTCCGCTTGCCGAAAGCAGCGTATTTCCAGCAATTGATGTCGGTCGGTCGCTTTCCCGGTTGATGCCCGACATCGTTGACCCTGCGCATTTGGCCGCTGCCTCACGGTTCCGGCAATATTGGTCAAGCTACGAACAGAATAGCGATCTGGTGATGCTGGGTGCATATGCTCAGGGCAGTGATGCGGTGCTCGACCAAGCCATAGCCAAGCGACCAGCTATGCTCGACTTCATCAAGCAACCCATGCAGTCAATCGTCGCTTTCGATGACGCGCGCGCCCAACTTATCGAAGGAATGGGCGTATGACCGCGTCCGCTCAACGCTGGAATCGCATATTAAAAGTGCGCTCTGTTCAAAGGCAAATGGTCGAGGTCCAGCTACATCGCTGTGAAAACGAGGTGCGCAACCTTGTCGATCTCAGGAACCGTATTTCCAGCATTCGTAAAGCTGCGCAACCGACTGCGGGCGAACAAAATGGCATCATGCTACGCTCCATTTCCGAACTGTCGTCGCGGCTGGACTCTGCGCAGCGCGCACTCGCCGCAACAAGCCAGAATGCTGTCGAAGCGCGCGACCGCCAGCGGCGCACCCTGGTCTCCGCCAAACAACGTGAAATGGCCGCGGAGAAGCTGGAGACCACCACTGCCAGCCAAGAGGCAAAACGTGCCGTCGATCATCAAAGCCGGACGGCAATTTTCCGCAAGATAACGAAGTATGAGAGAATGATATGAACCCGGTCACGGCAACCACTGCACCTGCAATGTTATGCTTTGCCCACCGGTCCAATGACCTAGGTAATGTGTTTCAGGATGTTTTAAATAGCTCAGTCGAACTGGCTGATGCACAGATTTCGCATTCAGCCGATTCGGTTGATGTTAGCGCCAACTGCATCGAAAGCACATCGGCACCAGCGCCGGCATTGCTGGTCGAAGCACAACAGTGGACAGCGTCGCTCAGCATGCTGCAGCCTCAGGTGCAGACCAGCAATGCCGAAGATACAACGCCGCTGCCTGCGGACGAGAAAGATGCCGCGCATTCACCCTCCAATCCGGCACCGGCTGAGACTGCGTCCGTCCTACTGGCCGCCGTACACATGCCGGTACAGGGCAATACTGCCACAGCTATGCCCGCCACCCCTGCTACGCTGCAGTCACGCAAGAAAACCACCGACATTGCAGCAACAGTAGCAGATGGCGTTGAGGCGAAGTTGGCGCGACTGGACAAGCTCTCAAATGGCTTTTCCACGCCCATACAGAAGGAATTGGTGACAGATATATCCGCCAAGGTGGTTGCGCCACCGTCGGAGCTGATCCGCGATGGCGCGGCTGGCCTTGATACGCGCATTGCTATTGGCGCGACCGCATCTTCCAGTCCAACCACAGCGATGTCCGGAAGTACCTCAATCGCCGAACTTAGACAGCTTGTTCTTACTCAAGACGGCGAATGGATTGGCGCGCTGGCGCGAGATATTGCCAGCAGCGCGGCGCGCGACAACCATTTGCAATTCACGTTAATGCCCGAAAATCTCGGGCTGCTGGATGTCGCAGTGACCATGGGCAATGACCATGTCGATATCCGCCTGGAGACCAGCACCAACGCGGCGGCGCAGATCATATCTGCAGACCAAGCGCGACTTGTGGAAGACCTGCGTAACGCGGGCCTGAAACTTGGCCAGTTCGACATGTCCAATCGGCAGAACGGCAACGGACAGCAAAAGCCACCGACGCCTGAGCACCAGGCTTTCGAAACAATATCAACCCCAGTGCAGCCCGCGGCCATTTTGAAAGCCGGCGGCCGCTACGCTTGAATGAAAGACACGCCATGAGCAAAGCAAAATCGCCAGAACCCGGATCAAAACCCAAAAAGGGAAAGAAGAAGATTATCGTCGGGACGGTCGCTGCCGTCGCATTGGTCGGAGCAGGTGCAGCGACTGGCGTCTATCTCGCAGGTGGAATCACGGGGCAGGCCCCGAAGGTAGACCCGCACCGCCCCAAATTGGTGGAACGCAGCGAAGAGCCCGAACCGCCTGCGGCGGAGGGCGAGGGCGCGGCCCCAGTGCTGAAGGAAGGCACCGTGGATGTGGAGAATGACCGCGTCCCGATCGATCCACGCAAATATGAGGTGACTTATGTCAACCTCGAACAAAGCTTTACGGCCAATCTCGCCGACGGTGCAGGCTTTGTGCAGCTTGGGTTGAGCCTGTCGACCTATTATGACGGCAAGGTGGTGCAGAACATCCAGCGCCAGAGTGTTCCTATCCGTTCTGCCATTTTGATGGTCTTGTCGCAACAGGATGCCGAGGCATTGTCTACCCCGCAAGGCAAGCAGCTCCTGCAACGCGACCTTACCACAGCAATCAATCAGGTCCTGCGCCAGAAAGAAGGTTTTGGAGGCGTTGATAATGTCTATTTTTCAAATTTGGTGATCCAGTGAGCGCATCGCTTTTATTGCGCCCCCGCGCGGCCACACCGGATGACTTTGGCTGGTTCCGAAAGCTGGGAGAATATTTGGGCGATGCGATGTGCGATTTCATGGCGGGATCGCAAAAGGTCGAAGCCAGCGTAGAGGCTGTGACCGAGGCGCGCTACTCGGAATGGTGCCCATCACAACCATCATTCAGCCTTTTGATGCGGTTCGAGCTTGGCAAGGATATCGGCGAAGTGGTTGTCGTTGTCCCCGGCCAACTCATCAGCCAAATTCTCGACATGCAATATGGCGGCTCAGGTGACGTACCCACACGCACCAGTTTTAGCACATCCGAGACGCGGCTGATTACCCGCCTTACTGCCCATCTGCTGCCGTCCATCAATCGCGCGATGCAAGGGATAATGGCTGAACCTGCACGGGCGTTGCCAGTCGTGATTGACATGCAGGCATTCGATCTACCGCAATATCGCGACAGTATCGTGCTGGGAAAGATCGGCATTGAAGATGGCGTCTTGGGACCGACCGCAATCCACTGCTTCATCGGCTATGCTCAGGCTAAAAAAATTGCGATGCGTCATGCCGACGCAAACCCGACGCAACTTCCCGCCGAGCCCGAATGGCAGGCGAAAATGCAGGCGGCTGCGATGCGCGTTGCACTGCCCGCCCGCGCCGTACTGACGCACACAGACGTACCTGTTTCGCGGCTGTTGTCGCTTCGCACCGGCGACATCCTGCCAGTGCTCTTGCCAGCTGATGTTCCACTTCTGGTCGCCGGTCGTCGCTTCGCACGGGGCACTATTGGTGAGGCCAATGGCCGTGCTGCCCTCAAAATTGAAAATATGGAAGGCCCTTATTGTGAGTGATATGACCGAAGCCCCGAACACCCGACCAGCCGATCGCACCGTAAAGATGGATCTTTTGGCCGATATAACCGTGCGGGTCACGGTGGAGGTTGGATCAACATCCTTGACGCTCGCGTCACTGCTAGACCTCGGCGAAGGCAGCGTGCTTGAACTTGACCGGCAAGTGAACGACCCGCTCGATCTGCTCGTGAATGGCAAGCTGGTCGCCAAAGGGGAAATTGTCGAAGCCAATGGCCGCTACGGCATTCGTGTGATTGACGTCGCACAAGATGGCGAACGTCTTACAGGCATGGAGGCGCGCTCATGATCCTCGAATATTTTGGACGCCTTTTGCTTATAATGCCGTTGATTGGCGGCCTCGCATGGGGGTCACTGTGGCTCTGGAAAAAACTTCAAATCGGCTTGCCGCTGCAAAGCCAGACCGCCCGCGCCGTGCGCGTTGTGGATGCAGTATCTTTAGGCGGCAATGGCCGACTTTTGGTGGTGGAGTTTGGCCAAGATACTCTGTTGCTGGGTGCATCGCGCACGGGCATCAGCATTTTGGCATCAACCGAGCAGGATACGCCACATGTTTAGGTTGCTAAGCATTTGCGTGTGCCTTTTTGTATTTTTCGCGAGCCAGTCGGCTTTTGCATCGCCAACGTCGCTTGGAATGGAAAAGGCGCTCGACACAGTGGCGGGCGATGGTCGCCCGTTATCAATCTCCTTGCAAATCCTGCTGCTGATGGGGTTGCTGACGGTCCTGCCGTCGCTGATCCTGATGATGACGAGTTTCACCCGGATCATCATCGTCTTGTCGATCTTGCGGCAGGCGCTTGGTCTGCAACAAACGCCACCGAATCAAGTGCTGGTGGGCCTTGCCCTGTTTCTGAGCATTTTCGTGATGCAGCCGGTGTTGACCACCATCAACACTCAGGCGCTTGAGCCTTACGGCCGCGATGAGGTCACGTTTGAACAGGCCTTATCGACGTCAGCCAACGCCATGCATGGCTTTATGATCAAGCAGACGCGCAAGACAGACATTGCCTTGTTCAGCGAGATCGCCAAGGCAGGGAAATTTGCCAAACCGGCTGATGTTCCATTTTCTATCCTTTTGCCGGCCTTTGTAACAAGTGAGTTGAAAACGGCATTCCAGATCGGCTTCATGATCTTCCTCCCCTTTCTGATTATCGACCTGATCGTGGCGTCGGCATTGATGTCTCTTGGCATGGTAATGCTGTCGCCGACGATCATCTCGATGCCGTTCAAACTCTTGCTGTTTGTCCTAGTCGACGGCTGGGCGCTGACCATGGGGTCACTTGCCAGCTCGTTTGTGATGTAGCCATGGACCAGGATTTTTTCATTGACGTGGCGCAGCGTGCGCTCTGGATACTCGCCCTTGGTTCGGCGCCCATTCTTATCCCTGCGCTGATTGCCGGCGTCGTTTTGGGCATGGTTCAGGCCGCGACGTCGATTAACGAGCAGACGCTAAGCTTTGTGCCCAAGCTGGTCATTGTGGCCATTGCGCTCGCAGTCTTTGGTTCAAGCATCATGATTTTGCTCGCCGACTTCACCAAAGACATTTTCGCGCAAATTCCATTGCTGGTGCGATGATCCCGGCTGGGCTGCAAAATGTTGAAAGCCAGTTGCTGATCTGGATGGTGGCCATGATCCGACCGGGCGCGGCCTTTTTAGCCGCACCCATGTTCGGAGCAGGTGCAGTGCCAGTGCAGCTTCGTCTCGTGTTGGCGCTTGCCGTTGGCATCCCTTCGGCTGCGATGGCCGATATGGCGTTACCCGCCGAAGGCATCCTTTCCATTCCCGGCTTTTTCATGATTGTAGCCGAGGTCATGGCGGGCCTTGCAATGGGTTTTGTTATCCAGATCGCCTTTGCCGCCGCGCTGGTGGCTGGTGAAGCTATCAGCAACGCTATGGGCCTTGGCTTTGCCTCAATGGCAGATCCAGCAAGTGGTCAGGCGAGCCCTGCTGTCGGGCAATTTTTGTCGATGCTCACCATGTTTTTGTTCCTTGCTGCCGATGGCCATCTGGCGTTGATTGCCACTATCGCCGAAAGTTACCGGACGCTGCCCCCCGGGGCGGCCTGGCTGTCTTTTTCAGCTGTTGGCAATATTGTCGAATTTGGGACCCTTGCATTTTCCGCAGGATTGTCGATTGCCTTGCCGGTCGGCTTTGCACTGGTGCTGGTGCAATTGATTATGGCAATGATTGCGCGATCCGCACCTACGTTGAACCTGTTCGCTGTCGGCATGCCAGCGGCCTTGCTTGCGGGCATATTGTTGCTGGGTGTGTCGATGCCCGTGATGGCCGACATGCTGAGCAACGCACTTCGTCTCGCGCTGGATCAAGCGCAGAGCATTGGCGGTGGCCGTGTCTGACGCACCGGATAAAGACCAACAGACCGAAGCGCCGACACAAAAGCGCAAAGACGACGCCATTAAAGAAGGCGATGTACTCGCATCGAAAGAATTGGCCGCCGCCGTCATGATGATTGCGGCCACAGCGTGGCTCATGGCGCTTGGGACCTGGTTTTTCAGTGCAAGCAAGACATTGCTGAAAGGTGGCTTGTCTCTGGACCTCTCGGACCCTGACCATTTCGATCCTCTTGACGCATTGCTTTGGCCCTTGGCGCAAGTTGCGATGCCGTTTGCAGGACTGCTTCTACTGACGCTGATTGCCGCCTTTGCCGCGCCTGCGATGCTTGGTTCCTTTGGTATGCGCGGTAAGGCGATGGCGCCCAAGGGCAGTCGCATCAACCCATTGGCTGGCCTCAAGCGCATTTTCGGTACACAGGGCCTTATCGAACTGTTCAAGGCAACAGCTAAAGTTTGTGTACTTGGCTATGCCGGATACTGGATCATTTCGGGCGAGATCGCATCCTTGCCCGGGCTGGCTGCCGCTGATCCCGCAGTTGCCGTTGGCATGATCGGGCAAAAGATATTGTTCACTATTGCCCTTTTGACGGCAGGCCTGACGCTGATTGCCTTTGTCGATGTGCCTATTCAATGGTTTCAGCGCAACCGTAAACTCAGGATGACAAAGCAGCAGCTGAAGGACGAACTGCGTCAAAGTGACGGCGCGCCAGAACTGAAACAAGCAATCCGCGCACGCCAGCAAGAGGTCATGATGTCATCGGCGCGCAAGGGCATGGCCGATGCAAACGTGGTCTTGACCAACCCCACACATTTTGCCGTCGCACTGCGTTACCGTCCCGGTTCGGATGCAGCCCCCGTGGTTGTCGCCCGTGGTCGCGGTGAGGTGGCACTGGCAATAAGGGCGATGGCTGCGGAAAGAAACGTGGCAACACTGGAATATCCGCAACTCACCCGCGCCATCTATTTTACGACGCGCACGGGTAAGGCGGTATCCGAAGACCTTTATGTTGCCGTCGCCGCGATCCTTGCGTTTGTGTTCCGGCTTGAATCCGTGTCGGGTGAAGATGTACCGCGGCCCCATGTGGAAGTGCCGGCAAGCAAACGCTTTGATCAGGACGGACGCAGGACAGCCTAAATTGCCGATCGCAATGGCCGTATAAGGCGGCAAGGGAATGAACATGGTCACATCGATTGCAAATAGTCTAGGTTTTGGTTCCGGTATCGATACCGCCGCGCTGGTCGCGGACCTTGCCGCGGCGTCACGAACCCCGAAGGTACAGCGTTTTGACGCATTATCCCGCGCGCATCAGGCGAAGGTAAGCACACTTGCGCAAGCGCGCAGCGATCTCGACAACTTTGCCGACTCTCTGGAGTCTCTCGCTTCAGGCGGCACGCTCCGAAGCCAGCCAGTAGCATCAGATACAGCGGCAATATCGATCACTGCCCGTCCTGGCAGCCTGCTTGGCAGCTTTAGCGGCCAGTTGGTCGTGCAGACATTGGGCAAGGCGCAAAGTGCCTATTCGGAAAATGTGGCATCAAGAAGCGCGGCTATCGGTCAAGGCAATATGTCACTTACCGTGGGAACCTCCGTGTTCGCGGTTACCATCGATGGCACCAATGACAGTCTCGACGGACTGGCTAGTGCCATAAATGCGACTGGCAGCGGCGTCACCGCCAGCGTCATAAATGATGCCGGGGAATTCAAGCTTGTACTCAAGGGACAAAGCGGCGCTGCCAACGCATTTCAATTGACCGCAGATGTCGACGCTCCAGCAAGCCTGCAGCGCTTTTCCACTTCCGCAATGACAATCGGCCAGGTGGCGAGTGATGCCACCTTCACTCTCGACGGCGTTGGCTATCGCCGACAGTCGAACAATATCGATGACGTGGTGCCGGGTATCAATCTGACGCTTAAAAAGGCGGATCCACTTGCTACGATATCCATAAGCGCGACACGGCCTTCGGACATCTTGAAGCAGACGTTGACCGACTTTGTCGCGGTTTTCAACACCCTGAAAAAGGACGTAGAGACCGCGCGTAAAACCAACAATGGCAACCCGGCGCTTCGGGCGTTCGAGCGTCAACTGAACGGATTCATTGCCCTCCCGCTAACATCTCACCCCAGCCTGAGCCGCCTATCAGACATCGGCATTGCCACGACGCGCGACGGAACGCTTGCACTCAATACCGCACGGCTGGACGCTGTGCTGCGCGATAATCCCGATGCCGTCGAGGCAATGTTCAATCCCCCACGCAACGCAGGTCAAACGCAAAGCACTGACCCCGGCATTGCATTTGTTCTGGACAGCCTGCGCGATGCTGCTGTTGCTACCAACGGCCCGCTTGAGCAGGTAAAGCTTGCATTAAAACGCGAAGCCGACTCGATTGGCGAAAACCGTAGCCGAATGGAGGCACGGGAGCTTGCCTATCGCAGCCGGCTTGAAAAGCAATTTGCCGGTATGGACGCACGCATTACCGCATTGAAAGCAACGCAGAGCTATCTGGAACAGCAGATTAAGCTCTGGAATAGCGGAAACGATTAAGAGTGATGCTTGCCCGAACCCATCCTGCCCTCGCTAACCAGCATTATCGGAACATGGAATTGCAAAGCCGTGTGGCGAGCGCAAGCCCTCACGGCCTCGTCAGTCTGTTATATGAAGAACTTCTCCGGTCGCTCGACCTTTTGGTGGTGACCGTGGGCCGAGGCTCTCCGATTTCCGGCAACCCGCATCACATCAAAGCTTTATCGATCCTCATCGCGCTTGATTCAAGTATCGATTTCGACAATGGCGGGGACTTGGCGGGTGTATTGCAGCGCATCTACACGTCTGCGGTCCGCACATTAAACCATGCTGCACAGGCAAATAATGTTGACGAAGTAACGGAAGTGCGTTCCGCGCTCAGTGAAATTGCCTATGCTTGGGCAGCACTTGCCAAATAACGGGTGGGCTAATCGCCGGAAAGCACCCAGCCGACGCTGATCTGCTTGGCAGCCAACGGCACATCAAGCCGCGCCTCGCTAAAATCGACCTTCGCACCCGGAGCAAGCGAACTCGTCTTCGCTTTCATTTTCCAGCTGTACACAGGTCTACCACTGGCGTCCTTCAGCGTCACAAGTAATTCAGGCACATTCTGCCTGACCGCGGTCGGATTGACGATGCTTCCGCTGGCAATGAAATACGGAGTTCCATCTTCGCGTTCATTAAGCTCCAGATTTTCGTTTAACACGATCTTCAAGTCAGGCTCTGCCGCCACACTGGAAAGTCCAATATTTGGCATGCCGTAATATGAAATCGCTGCACCCGCAGCAGCAACCATTAGCGCAAAAACGACTGCAACCAGTGTCCAGATTTTGGCCGGATCGCGGCGCTGGCTAAATGGTGGCTCATATGCGAATCGGCTATGGGTAGGCCCTTCATCCGCCGAACCGCTGGGGGCTAACAACGGATCCACATAGACCGCAACAGGGTCTGGCGACGCAGGGCGCTCTGGTGCAAAACGGGGGAATGCAGGCTGGCCTTCAACAGCTTCGGCGGCATCTGCAATAAATCGGGGCGCTGGATTTGCAGAAAAATCCTGGCTCGCCACGGCGGCGGGAACTTCGCCCGCAGTTGCCGGTATGGCCGACGGAGGCGAATGCGAAGAAAGCGGTTCGGCTGCCATTGGTGGCGTTTGGGCGGGCGCAACGACGCCAGGGTCTGCTGGAGCAACGATTGAAGGCGCCGGCGCGACTGGCGGAATGGTTCCAGCCTGAAACCAGCTATGTTTACAACTGGCGCATCGGACCTGCCGACCGTCGATACCAACGGCGTTGTCAGGGACCACATAGCGTGTGCGGCAGGATGGACAGACGAGCAGCATCCCCGCGCATAAACATCAGCAGCCCGTGACTTGCAACCCTGCTGTCGTAAAATGCTGTGGACGATGGATATTTCACCCTGCGCTGCGTCTACGAATAGCCTTTGCCCCGCTCTGCTGTTTGTGCCATTTGTCCCGCTAATGCAGAGCGTGGTGGAATTTGACAATGTGGGGCTCAGATATGGGACAGGCGCGGAAACGCTGACTGATCTCAGCTTCACTTTGTATCCCGGCAGCTTTTATTTCATGACCGGCGCATCGGGCGCCGGAAAAACGTCGCTTCTGAAATTATTGTATCTGGCGCATCGGCCAAGCCGCGGTGCAATCCGTATGTTCGGTCACGATGCAATCACGTTGCCGCGCAGTCGCTTGCCGGGGTTTCGGCGCCGCATCGGTGTGGTGTTTCAGGATTTCCGCCTGGTCCCGCATCTGTCGACGTTTGACAATATCGCCTTGCCGTTGCGCATTGCAGGCATATCGGAACGTGATCTCAAGGGCCCGGTCACAGAGATGCTCGCGTGGATTGGCCTTTCTGAACGTGCGGATGCCCGGCCGCCGATGCTCTCGGGCGGGGAGCAGCAGCGGGTCGCCATTGCGCGTGCAGTCATCGGCCGTCCCGAAATTCTTGTCGCTGACGAGCCAACGGGAAATGTCGACCCGGACATGGCGCGCAGGCTGCTTCAGTTGTTTTCCGCGCTGAACAAGCTTGGCACTACGGTCGTTGTTGCAACGCATGACATCCATCTGCTTCAGGAGGTCGAGGGCGCGCAAATGATGCGACTGGACAAAGGGCGGCTGTCCGACCCCACCGGCTCACTTCGGCATCCGCCCAAGCCGCTGATACTTAAAAACTGATGCTGCTGGATTTTGCCCTTCCCGCGCATGACCGCAAGCTCATTCCCGAGGGGCGGCTGTCAGGCCCCATGCCTTGGGTCATAGCTATCATGTTGTTCCTGACGCTGCTGGTCGCGGCCGCCGGTCTTACGCTGGCGGATGCTGCACGACAGGGCGGACAGGATTTATCGCGCCAAGTTACCGTGCAGATAATCGAAACCGATCCGGTCCGCCGTGTCGCGAAGCGCGAAGCGGTAACGCGCAACCTGCGAAAAACAAACGGTGTAATATCCGTCCAGCCCATTGCAGATACGGATGTGCGCGCACTGCTCGAACCTGTATTGGGCGCTGACATATTGGACGTCGACGTTCCGGTTCCTGCACTCATCGATGTCCGTTTCGATGCCGCGCCATCGCCCGCCATGCTTAACGGTCTTCGTATGTCGCTTGAACGTGTTGCACCCGGCATTCGGCTCGACCCGCACAGCAATTGGATGGCACCATTTTATAGATTGATGGACATGCTGTTGTGGCTAGCCGGGGCAATATTTCTTTTACTGTTGGTGGCGACGTCTGCAGTTGTTGTGCTGGCGGTCCGCAGCACGTTAAATACGCACCGCGGTACGATCGAAATCATGCATCTGATGGGTGGCACCGATGTGCAAGCTGCGCGCTTGTTTCAGCGTCGCATGGCCTTGGATGCCTTGCTAGGCGGCTTTGTCGGTTTTTGCGCGGCAGCAGCTGTCCTTGTTACCCTTAACAACGGATTCGCCGCAGCACAGTCGGGTCTGTTGTCCGGTGTCGCCTTTCCAGTTGCCGGTTGGGCAATCCTTGCAATCATTCCGCTTGCTGTCACGGCGCTTGCTATGCTTATGGCGCGGTTCACAGTGATTTCGGCGCTGAAGAAAATGTTATGATCAGACGGTCCATCGCTTTTATATTGCTGATCTGGATGCTTGGCTTTGCCTGGTTCGCCTTGCTGTTGCCGCAGCCTGCGCCAATCACGCAAACCGATGCTGTTGTCGTGCTAACGGGCGGCCCAAACAGGATTGATCGAGGACTTGAAATACTGGAGTCCGGAAAATCTAAGAAAATGCTGATTTCCGGGGTTGATCGCGACGTGAAACCCCGCGAACTTGCAGCGCAATATCCCGGATCGGCGACATATTTCGAATGCTGCATCGCGCTGGGTTTCCAATCGGTGGATACACGTTCAAACGCGCTCGAAACGGCAGCTTGGGTAAAGCGGAACAAAGTGCGCAGCTTACGTCTTGTTACCAATGATTGGCATATGCGCCGCGCGCGTTTCGAACTTGACCGGGCCTTGCCCAATAGCGTTGCCGTCACCAGCGACGCAGTATCCACACAGCCATCGCTTGGGGCCTTGTTCAAGGAATATAACAAATACTGGTTGCGAGCGGTCGCGTCGCTTCTTGGGCTATAGCACATGATCGCGGTTATCCGATCTGCCCTGTACATACTGGTTTTTTACACAGGATCGGTGTTTTTTGTCGTTACCGCTTTTCTGGCGCAGTGGTTCTCCATCCCTTTAATGCAATGGGCGGTGCAGGGCTGGTCGAAATGGCAATATTCCTGTTACCGCCGCATTTTAGGTATAAGGATCAAGGTGGAGGGTACTCTCCCCCAGAGACCTGTGCTCTATGCCATCAAGCATGAAAGCATGTTCGAAACGATCGACATGCCGCGTATGTTTCGTAAACCCGCTGTGGTCACCAAGAAAGAGCTTTTTGACATTCCCTTATGGGGTCCTGCCGCGCGTGCATATGGCATGATCCCCGTCGACCGCAACGGCGGAGCGGCCGCATTGCGGGCAATGCTTGCTTTGGCCAGAAAGATGATTGCGGAGGGGCGACCTATTGTGATCTTTCCGGAAGGCACCCGCGTGGCACCGGGCAGTCAGCCGCCACTTCAGTCCGGCTTTGCTGGACTGTATAAGTTGATAAATCTCCCTGTAGTCCCGATCGCCGTGAACAGCGGGACGCTATGCCCGCGCAAGGCTGGTATCTGGAAATCGGGGACGATTACCTACAAGGTGGGCGAAGAGTTGCCAACTGGCCTGCCCCGGGCCGAGATCGAGGCGCGGGTGCATGCTGCCATTAACGCGCTTAACGTCTAGCGCCTTAATGCTTGCGCCCGAAATCGGGGGCATCATCATCTTGGCCCTGCTCGACGATTGAGCGGCGGATATTGCGGGTACGTGCAAATAGTGCTTCCAGCTCATCGCCTTTGTCGTAACGGATAGCGCGCTGTAACACGCTGAGGTCTTCAGAGAAGCGCTGAAGCATTTCGAGGACCGCGTCCTTGTTGGACAAGAATACATCGCGCCACATGACCGGGTCAGATGCCGCGATCCGCGTAAAATCGCGAAAGCCGCCTGCCGAATATTTGATAACTTCGCTTTGCGTCACGCCTTCGAGATCATCGGCTGTGCCGACGATGGTGTATGCGATCAAATGCGGCAAATGGCTTGTAACGGCGAGAACCATATCATGGTGACGGGCGTCCATAATCTCGACATCCGCACCAAGGCGTTGCCAAAAAATGCGCAAGCGATCAACCGCGATGTCAGGCGCATCATCAGGCGGCGTCAAGATGCACCAGCGGCCCTTGAAAAGGGTCGAAAAGCCCGCATCAGGACCACTTTTTTCGGTGCCCGCCACGGGATGGGCAGGGATAATCGTTGCTGTCGGCAGAACCGCGGCCAGTGCCTCAACAACGCTTTGCTTGCATGATCCCACGTCGCTTACGATGGCGTCGGCGGGCAGATCAGCAGCAAACTCCGCCGCGACGGTCCCCATAGCGCCAACAGGAACGCATAATATCACCAAGTCTGCGTCGGTAACTGACGCCCCTACCGTATCGGTGACGTCGTCGCAAATACCCAAGGCAATAGCGCGTTCGCGCACAGCGGGGTCGGCATCATGGCCGATGACGCGCACTGAAGGCATTTGCGCCTTGACCGCGCGCGCGACAGATGAACCAATCAGGCCCAATCCAATGATCGTCAGGCGCGTAAAAGGGAGCATTAGCCGTTTGCGTCCAAAATTTTGCGCAAGGCAGTCATCACACCGCGATTTTCAACTTCGGTGCCAATTGTGATCCGCAAGCCATTGCCAAGTCCCTGGCCCGGCAGCCAGCGGACAATATATCCCTCAGCCATCAGCGCGTTATATGCGACCTCTGCTGAGCATTTTCCTTCGAACAAGACCATCAGGAAATTTGCCCACGACGGAATGACCTTCAAGCCATGATTAGACAAGGACGCAAATTCCGATGCCATCCACTCCCGCCACTGTGCATTGTGCTGACGGCTGCGCGTGACAAATTCGGTGTCAGCCAAGGCCGCGATGGCTGCAGCTTGTCCCGCCGTTGTGACATTGAACGGCGCACGCACACGGTTCAGGGTCGCGATGAGGCCGGGATGTCCATAGCACCAGCCAATACGCTCTGCTGCCAGACCGTAGATCTTCGAAAACGTGCGCGTGATCAGAACATTGTCGTGGTGGCGCGCCAGATCAAGCGCTGATGGGCCATCATCCTCAAGATATTCGCCATAAGCCTGGTCAAGCACCAGCACGCAATTACCGGGAAGCCCTGCATGCAACCGGGAAATTTCCGCGTTATTGCAATATGTTCCAGTGGGATTGTTCGGGTTGGCGACAAAAACCACCCGCGTCTTGTCATTTACAAGCGCAAGCAATGCATCGACATCTGTGCCATAATCCTTGTCTGGGGCAACGACGACATTGGCTGCGGTCTTACGGGCCGCAATGTCGTAGACAGAAAAGCCATAGCGGACGTAAATGATGTCATCGCCCGCGCCAGCATAGCCCATCGCAATGAGGTTCAGCAACTCGTCCGAACCTGTGCCGCAGACGATCTGGTCGGCGTCAATGTCATATACCGCGCCCAGCGCTTCGCGGAGCGCAGTACTTGCGGGGTCAGGATAGCGCGCAAGCGATGGGCCTTTTTCCACAAGCGCCGCCGCAGCATCGGGACTGCACCCCAACGGGTTTTCATTCGCCGACAATTTTATCAATACGCGCCCGTCGTCCGACTTTGCTTTGCCGGGTGTATAGGCGCTGATGGCTTCGATCCAAGGTTTGGCTGTGGGTGTGGTCATGCCCGCGGCCATAGCGGCGGGAGCAGCGAAGCGCAACGTGTCGCCCGCCAGCCGGCGAGGTTCTTTTACGAGTTTCTGTTGTTTCGCGCGAAACCGCTGATATGGCAGAGGATATGCAAGGGGATACGCGTTTTGGTCTGGATAAGAAGGTGCAGCTGCTTGGGCCAGTGAAGCTCGACAGCGGCGCAGAATTTGCGCCTGTTGAGTTCGCATATGAAACCTATGGAACGCTGAATGCCAACAAGTCCAACGCCGTCCTGATTTGCCATGCCCTGACGGGCGATCAATTTGTCGCGTCCAACCACCCTGTGACAGGCAAAGCAGGATGGTGGACACGGATGGTGGGCCCAGGCAAGCCCATCGACCCTAACCGCCATTGCATCGTCAGCATTAACGTGATGGGCAGCTGCATGGGGTCTTCGGGCCCCGCCAGCAACGACCCAGCGACTGGCGCGCCTTACGCCATGGGGTTTCCGGTTATTACGATTGCTGACATGGTTCGCGCCCAAGCCCTTTTGCTCGATTATCTGGGCATTGGAACTTTGGAGGCCGTGGTTGGCGGTTCCATGGGCGGGATGCAGGCGTTAAGCTGGGCCGCCTTATACCCCCAACGCGTCCGCTCAGCGGTTGTCATTGCATCGACCGCGCGACATTCAGCCCAAAACATCGCCTTTCACGAGGTCGGACGACAGGCAATCATGGCCGATCCGCGCTGGAACAATGGCGCATATTATGGCCGCGAGGCACCGGCGTCGGGTCTTGCTGTCGCCCGGATGGCGGCGCATATCACCTATTTGTCCGAGGCAGGTCTGACCGAAAAGTTCGGCCGCCGACTGCAAAACCGTGATGCCAAAAGCTTTGGCTTTGACGCGGATTTTCAGGTTGAAAGCTATTTGCGTTATCAGGGCCTGAGCTTTGTCGACCGCTTTGACGCCAACAGCTATCTCTACATTACCCGCGCGATGGACTATTTTGACCTGGCAGAACCCCATGATGGCGTGCTTGCCAAGGCCTTTGCCGGCACCAGAACGCGTTTCTGCATGATCAGTTTCGACAGCGACTGGCTTTATCCCACGGCGGAATCGCGGCGGATTGTCCATGCGCTGAATGCCGCAGGCGCGGCGGCAAGCTTCGTTGAGCTTTCCAGTCCCTTTGGCCACGACGCTTTCCTGCTGGAGGCACCCGAAATGAACCGCATTGTCGACGGTTTCCTGCGCGCAGGAGAATGCCGTTGACTGCGCTTCGTCCCGACCTTGCGATCATCGCCCGAGAAGTCCGCGCGAAGGCGCGCATCCTCGACGTTGGTTGCGGGGATGGCCTGTTGATGGCAGCGTTGCGCGATACCAAGGATGTCGATGCACGTGGTATGGAGCTTGACGCCCGTGACGTCGCGACTGCAGTCGCACGCGGGCTCTCGGTGGTTCAGGGCGACGCGGACATCGACCTGGCAAATTACCCCGACAAAAGCTTTGACTATGCCATTCTTAGCCAGACGCTCCAGACTACCAAAAGACCCGATTTGGTGCTGGATCACCTCGTCCGTATTGGACGCGAGGCATTTGTATCTTTCCCTAACTTCGCACAATGGCGCATCCGTTTTGCGCATATGTTTGGCGGTCGGATGCCAGTAACGGAACAGCTTCCGCACCGATGGTATGACACGCCCAATATCCACCACGTCACCATCGACGATTTTCGCAGTTTTCTGCAGGACCGCCATATCAGGATTGAGGGGCAGTGGTTTTTGTCTGGCGATAAACCACGCAACGAGCGCTTCGCAAATCTGTTGGCGCAGCATGCGGTGTTTCTTTTGCGCCGAGACTGAGGCGTCCGTCGGAATTTTGACACGTGCCTGTCAGACTAATGTCAGGACTTTCGAACACAGCGGATTTCTGGCTTTTTTATGAAATTGGCACGGCTATTGCTGTGAACCTTTCGTTCGCGCCCACAGGCGGGATGCTAAGACGAAAGGAACGGCCATGCCGGCTTTGGACAATATATTCGGAATTCACGCAACCGCGCTGAAACTGCGCGAGCAGCGCATGGCGGTTCTGGGATCGAACATCGCCAATGCATCAACCCCGGGATACAAAGCGCGCGATATCGATTTCTCGTCAGCGCTAAAACTGGCCGAAAAGGGCCAGTCGGCTGAGGGCGCCATGCGCTACCGCGTGCCGCTGCAAGCATCGCTTGATGGCAACACTGTGGAGCTAGCGACTGAACAGACCGCATTTGCCGAAAATGCGCTCGCTTACCGCTCGAGCCTGTCTTTCCTCCAAGGTCGCATCGGCACGCTTAGCCGCGCGCTGAAAGGTGAATGATAATGGCTGACAATCTATCCATTTTCGACATTAGCGGTCGCGCAATGGCGGCGCAGCTTGTTCGCATGAACACATCGGCATCAAACCTCGCCAACGCAGGCACCGTATCGGGCAGCGAGGACAAAGCCTTTCGCGCCATGAAACCAGTGTTCCGCACCGTGATGGGCGAAGCAGGCCGCGCCACCGTTCAGGTTGACCGCATCGATACCAGCACTGCCACACCAGTGAAGCGGAACGACCCCAATCATCCTCTCGCCGACAAAGATGGCAACATCTGGGAAGCAGCCGTCGATAGCACCGCCGAAATGGTCGAGATGCTTGAGATTTCCAGACACTATCAAAACAATGTGCAGGTGCTCGCCACGGCAAAAGGCCTGATCAGCGAAACTCTGCGCCTTGGCCAATGAAAGCAATAAGAACATGACAAGCATAGCTCCGGTAAATTCAAAAAACCTTCCCGTTCTGTCGAAAGACATGGCCGACAAGAAATTGGGCCAGACGGATTTCCTCCGCCTGATGACAACACAGCTTAAAGAGCAGGATCCCTTCAGCCCCGTCGATAATCAGGCCATGATTGCGCAAATGGCGCAGTTTTCAAGCGTTGCGGGCATTTCGGAAATGAACGTCGCGTTGAAATCCATCGCTGCGCAGATTGGTGAGCAAACCGCATTGCTTGCGGACATTAAAGCCGCGTCCACAACCAGCAAATCAGGAGAATAAGCATGTCCTTCTATACATCACTGTCCGGCCTTAAAGGTGCGCAAACAGATTTGTCGGTTGTGTCCAACAACCTGGCCAACGTTGGTTCAACCGGATTTAAAAGAAGCCGTGCGCAGTTTGGCGATCTGTTTTCAGGATCACCGACCCAAAGCACCAAGATGCAGGCCGGCCAAGGCGCGCGCCTTAATGCGGTGGTTCAACAGTTTACCCAAGGTACTCTTGAGGCGACAGACAAAACGATGGACCTTGCCATCGCGGGCGAAGGATTTTTCGTAACGCGTGGTGACCCCCCACGTGAGGCTGTAACCTACACGCGCAACGGCGCGTTTCAGGTGAACGCCAACCGCCAGGTGGTCGATACCATTGGCTCAACGCTGCAGTTGCTGCCCGTTGATGCGGCTGGCAATGTGACCTCGGCAACACTTGCCAGTGCCACTGACTTCGTTCTGCCTGCCAGTGCGCCCGGCAACCCTGCCATCCCATTAATTAACGTGTCGATCGGTATCGACGGGCTGGTGACCGCAACTTATGCCGACGGCTCCGACGAGATGCTTGGCAAAATCGCGCTGGCAAGCTTCACAGCTCAGGAAGGCCTTCGTCCCATTGGCGACAGCCACTGGCAGTCAACCGGCGACAGCGGGCCCCCAGCGATTGACGCGGCGACCAATGGCCCGTTGGGATCGGTTCGCTCTGGCGCACTGGAGCGCGCCAACGTCGATGTGACCGAGGAACTGGTTGCGCTCATTTCCGCCCAGCGCAATTTTCAGGCCAATGCAAAGGCCATCGAAACCGCGTCGAACATGACGCAGGCCATTGTGGCTATTCGGTAAAGGTTAACGCATGGACCGCCTGATTTACACCAGTCTTACCGCGATGCGGGGTGCAATGGCCCGGCAGACGGCAATTGCCCATAATCTGGCTAATGCAAATACGCCTGGGTTTCGCGCTGATCTCGCCGAGGCACAGTCTCTTTGGCTTGATGGTAAGCAACTCGACACCTGTGCCTTTTCATCCGAAGAGGTGCAGGCCGCCGATATGAAAGCCGGCACGGTAACCGCCACCGGACGCGATCTCGATATCGCCTTATCGGGCGACAGCATGCTGGCCGTACAAGCCGAAAATGGTGAGATTGGATATACAAGGCGCGGCGACCTGATGTTGTCGCCCACTGGTCTGTTGACCACAGGGGACGGACGGCCAGTCCAGGGATCGCAAGGTCCGCTAAGCTTGCCGCCGTCGGACAGCATCAACATTGATGAGCAAGGTCGGGTCTGGATCGTGCCAGTCGGTGGTGACCGGGCGCAACCCCAGCAAGTGGATCAGCTTCAGCTCGTCAGCCCCGCAGGGTCCGATGTTGTGAAGGGCGTGGATGGATTGTTTCGCGTGCGCGACGGCGGGACATTACCGACCGATCCAGACGCGCGATTGGTTACGCGCAGCCTCGAAAGCTCAAATGTCAGCGCGACGGAAGCCTTGGTCGAAATGATAGAAGCCAGCCGTTCATGGGACACCCAATTAAAGATGCTCAACGATGCGCGCGACATGGATGCGGCAAGTGCCGATCTCATGTCACTTTCCCAATAAGCTGAACTGCATAAAAGGATGAAGTCTGATGTCTAATGGAGCACTGCACGTTGCCCGCACTGGCCTTGATGCGCAGAATATGCGGATGCAAGTAATCGCCAACAACCTGGCCAACGTGAATACCGTAGGCTTTAAACGCGACCGCGCAAGCTTTGAAACATTGGCCTATCAAGCGATGACCGTGGCCGGCGCAGCGTCGTCGGCTGAGAACAGATATGCCATTGGCACCAATCTTGGCACTGGTGTGCAAATTAACGGCACTGCGCGAATTGACACGCAAGGCACCCTCACCACAACCGGCAACAGCCTGGATCTGGCGATTGAGGGCGCGGGCTATTTTCAGGTGCAGATGCCCGACGGCCGAAACGCCTACACGCGGGCCGGGGACTTTAACCTGTCCGCTGAAGGCACTTTGGTGACCAGCGACGGTATGCCTGTCCAGCCGCAGATTCAAATTCCCCAAGGTGCGACCTCCGTATCCATTGGCGCCGATGGAACCGTCTCTGCGCAAGTCGCGGGACAGTCTGACCTCACGCAGATCGGGCAGCTTGAACTTGCGCGCTTCACCAATTCGGCAGGACTCCAATCGATCGGAAACAACTTGCTGCTCGAAACACCCGCGTCGGGTGCGCCCCAGGTTGGCGCTGCGGGCACGGAGGGACGTGGCAGCCTGCGGTCGGGTGCGCTTGAGGCGAGCAACGTAAATGTTGTCGAGGAGCTGGTCGACATGATCGAAACTCAACGCGCTTATGAGGTCAATTCCAAGATGATCCAGGCAACTGACGAGATGATGCGCAATGCTACGCAGACGCTTTAACATCCTGATGCTGGCATTGCTTGCGTTGCCCATTGGCGTCCAAGCAAAAAAGGGCAACGTCGCGGCGCCGGATTTTGGCCCGACATTGCCAGCCAACCCGGCCCCGGCCCCAGCCAATGGCGCGATATTCCAAATCGAGCGCTATAGCCCGCTGACGTCCGGCGCGCGCGCAGCCCGTGTGGGCGATATACTGACTATCACCTTGGTAGAGCGCACCAGTGCCACCAAAAGCACCAGCGCGACAACTGGCCGCAACGGGAATATAGGACTAAGCCCGCCGGTGAATGGGCCATTGAGCCTCATCGGTGCAGGCGATGTAAATATGAGCGGCGATCAGTCGTTTAAGGGCAAGGGCGAAACTGCCCAGTCAAATGCCCTGTCCGGAGAATTGAGTGTGACCGTCGCCGCTGTCTATCCCAATGGCAATATGCTGGTGCAGGGTGAAAAGGCCCTGACGCTGAATCGTGGTGACGAAAATGTACAGTTTTCGGGAATTGTACGCTCGGCTGACATCAGCGTCGACAATCGCGTGCTTTCTACCCGTGTGGCCGCTGCGCGCATTCGCTATATTGGTAAGGGCGAAATCGCGCGCGCGAGCCAGCAGGGCTGGTTGCAGCGCTTCTTTTCGAAGATGAGTCCATTTTGATGCGCGCGTTATTCCTCTGCCTTGCTTTGCTGTTTGCGCCGGCTGCACATGCGGAGCGCATAAAGGATATTGGCCAATTTCAGGGCCTGCGGGCCAACCAGCTCACGGGCTATGGTGTTGTTGTCGGGCTTGCAGGCACAGGTGATGATAGCCTTGATTACGCCACCCAAGGCGTGAAGGGCGCGGTGTCGCGTTTTGGAATAAATCTTCCGGCCGGCATCAACCCTGCGCTCAAAAATGCCGCCGCAGTACTTATCACAGCTGAGCTTCCCCCCTTTGCAAAACCTGGCCAACGGCTGGATATTACCGTTTCGGCGATAGGCAAGGCAAAGTCCTTGCGCGGCGGAACGCTTGTCTTGGCTCCCCTTTATGGGGCGGATGGTCAAATTTATGCCATGGCCCAGGGAAATCTGGTTGTCGGTGGACTTGGTGTCGATGCAGCGGACGGTTCAAAGCTGTCTGTCAACATTCCGTCTGCTGGCCGGATTAGCGGCGGCGCGTCAGTGGAGCGCAGCGTCGACACCGGCTTTGCGCAATCGGAAAGCCTGATGTTTAACCTCTCGCAATTCGATATCAGCAATGCTGGCCTCGTCGCGGACGCAATCAACAAGCAACTGGGTGCCGGCACGGCCCAGGCGATTGATGGTGCATCCATCCGCATCAACACGCCGGTAGGCGGCGAAGCACGCATCCGTATGATGGGCTTGATCGAGAATATCGAGATTAAGCGTGCAGCTCCGCCTGCCCGCGTCATCGTCAATGCACGCACGGGCACCGTCGTAATCAACGGCGCAGTCCGAGTGGGTCCCGCCGCCGTCAGCCACGGCAAATTGACCGTCCGTGTAGAGGAAAACCCGATGGTGGTTCAACCGGCGCCATTGAGCGCGGGGCAGACCACTGTCGAGCAGGCCAGCGACATCATTATCGAAGAAGCCCAAAATCCCGCATTCCTGTGGGACAAGGGGGCATCGCTTTCCGATATCGTAAAGGCCATCAACCGGTTGAATGTTTCGCCCGGCGACCTGGTCGCCATATTGGAAGCATTGTCGCAGGCCGGCGCGCTTAGCGCGGAGCTGGTGGTGATATGATGCCCCTTACGCCTCTTGCTACATCTGGCATAGCATCACCCAAGCCCGACCCCGAGTTGCGCAAAGCGGCCGAAGCTTTTGAGGCAGTCATGCTGCGCCAGATGATGGCAAGTATGCGTAAGGCAAAGCTCGGAGAAGATATCTTCGGCTCGAGTGCCACCGATAACTTCCGCGAGATGGCTGACGCGCGCGTTGCCGACAGCATGGCCGCCTTGCGCCTGTTCGGCATTGCCGATTTGGTCGAAAAACAGCTTGGAGGCAAAAGATGAGCGACCTACTCGCCATTGGTGCTTCAGGCGTTAAGGCCTACAGCCGCGCGCTGTCAGTCGTTGGCGACAATATCGCCAATGCCCAGACTGATGGCTATGTGCGTCGTACCGTCCGGCTAGAGGAAGCACCTGCCGCAGGGGACATTGTTCTGTCGCGCAACAGCATTCGTCCTGGGGGTGTCATAGCCGCTGGAGTCACGCGCGAGCTTGACCAATGGCTTGTTGATGACGCGCGCACAGCATCGGGTGAAGCGGCACGGCAGTCAACACGCCTTAACTGGATATCTGCGACTGAACGCGCCCTCGACAACGGCGGTAACAGCATCAGCGGCAGCGTCACCGCAATTTTCGCCACCGCAGATCAGCTCAGCGCAAATCCTAATGACGCCACGTTGCGTCTCCAGTTCCTTGCAAGTGTAGATGATAGCGCAAGCGCTTTCCGGCGCACGGCTGCGGCATTGGGGTCGGCCGCGAATGGCGTGGCAACGGAAGCCCAAAGCGCAGTAGACCAACTCAACACCGATTTGTCGGCGCTCTCTCGCGTCAATGACGGCCTGCGCCGCGCACGAGCGGGGTCAAGCAATGAAGCTACCTTACTTGACGAACGTGACCGTCTTGTTGGTAACATCGCCAGCGCGATGGATGTCGAGGTAAGCTATGATGCTCGTGGTGCTGCAATTGTCCGCACACCTTCCGGCGACCCGTTGGTCGAAGGCGACAATGTGGCAACAGTCACGCTTAATGTTTCCGCCGCCGGTCTTGTATCTTTCGGCATTTCTCCCGCCACATTGCTTCAGCCCGCATCGGGTGCGCTCGCTGGGCTGACTGATGCCGCGAACCATATATCAAGCCAGCGCGCGGGGCTGGACTCGCTTGCTACGCAGTTAAGCAATACGCTCAACGCCGCTCATCAAGCAGGTATTGATGCGAACGGCAATCCAGGCGCGGCCTTGCTCAACTTTAGCGGTTCCGCTGCCGGAATGACCTCAGCGGCGCTAGCCATTGCTGAGGTTGCGGCTGCGAATGCATTGGGGAGCAACGGGAATATCTTGGCCTTTAATGCCGTTCGCACCAGCAGCGGCATCGAACAGAACAGCACCGCCTTCATCACACAACAGGCGCAAATGACGGCAGCTGCACGCGCACAGGAAGCCGCCGCCAGCGGACGTCGCGACGGCGCATTCGCCGCCCGTGACGCAATTGGTGCGGTCGACCTTGACCGGGAAGCTGCAGACCTTTTGCGCTTTCAGCAAGCCTATGAAGCTGCCGCCCGGACCATTCAGGTTGCTCGGGAAACCATGCAGACCATGCTCAACATCTTCTGAAAGCCCGTGCAATGATTAATGCGACCGGAAACCGGATGACACAGGAAGTAGCGCGGCAATCGCGCCTGTCGTCGAAACTGGCAGCCAAGCAGGCACAAATATCTACTGGCAAACGTCTTCAGCGGCCGTCCGACGATCCCGCGGCCACGGCGCGCATTGCTGATCTTTCCCGTACACAGGCTAATGACAGCGCGCGCGCACGAAATCTGGGTCTTGGCATTAGCATGACAGCCCAAGCCGATGGCCAGCTGCGCAATATGTCCAACCTGCTGGCACGAACACAAGAACTGACTATTGCGGCGTCAAGCTCGGGCGTAAGCCCCGCAGACCGGGCGACCATGGCGTTAGAAATACGCGCGATGGCAGACGAGATTGATTCGATGGCATCGGTAAAATCGCCAACCGACGAGGCCTTGTTTTCGAACGGTAATGCAAACGCCATCCGTTTTGACGATGATATCGCCTTTGCCCCCGTGCCGGCGCGACAGGATATTTTTGAAACGGGCGGTGTGCCCATCAGCCAGATCATGCGTGACGCAGCCTCGGCCATTGCAGCAGGCGACATTCCCCTCATGGGTAATGCACTGACCGCGCTTGGCAGTGCGATCAATCATGCCGTTGATGCGCGAGCGATAATTGGAATCAACGCCGCGCGTCTTGAGCGGCTGCAGGAATACGCCACGCAGCGCGGCATCGATTTAAGCGAAGAACGTTCAAAGCTTGAGGACACAGATCTAAGTTCTGCGATCGCCGAACTAAACGGCATGACCTTGACGCTCGAGGCAGCTCAGGGTGCCTTCGCGCGCATCAACCGACGAACCTTGATGGATTTTCTTGCCTAAAAGGGCGCAATAATCACCGGTCCCTGCCGTTAAACAGCGGACATTGTAAAGCAGGGGCCAGATTTTTCATGTTAGCCATTATCGGTATCATTGTTTTGCTCGTCATGGTGTTTGGGGGCTTTGCGTTGACCGGTGGCAACCTCGCTCCGGTGATGCACGCATTACCTCATGAAATGCTCATTATTGGCGGGGCATGTGCGGGAGCATTGATTATCGGCAATTCGGTTAACGACCTGAAAGCCCTGTGGGGTGGCCTGACGAAGGTTTTCAAAGGCCCGCAAC
>NZ_JBKBQV010000028.1:0-32568 GCF_046292425.1 Sphingorhabdus sp. | reverse complement strand
TCGGGGCTGGTGACGGACAAAGTGATCTTGTCCTTGTCGAGCGCCATTTTGACTGCGCGGGTTTTCTCCGTGGCAATGGTCGCAACGCGGTCAACGCCTTGGCTAAATGCCTTGGGATCGATGCGCAGCAGCTTGTCATTCGCAGTTGGAATAACGCGGCTGTAGTCGGGGAAGGTACCGTCGATCAGCTTTGATGTCAGGATGACGCTGTCAAAGGTGAAGCGGATCTTGCTGGCCGACAGGTCGACCTGAATGACATTGCCACCGCTTTCATCCAGAAGCTTCCGGATTTCGGCAACGCATTTGCGTGGCACGATGATGTCGGGCATGTTTTCGGCACCAGCGGGACGCGGAAGCGTGACGCGGGCCAAACGGTGGCCGTCGGTGGCCGCAGCCTTCAGGACGGGTTCTGCGTCGTCGGTGACATGCAGAAAGATTCCGTTCAGATAATAACGCGTTTCTTCGGTAGAAATCGCAAAGCGCGTTTTGTCGATGATCTGGATCAGCGAGCTTGCCGGAATTTCGAACGAAGTGGGAAGTTCGCCCTCGGCAATGGTGGGGAAGTCGTCACGCGGCAAAGTCGCGAGAGAGAAGCGAGCACGGCCAGCGTTGACAGCCATGCGGCCGTCGGCGGCGTGCAGTTGCACCTGCGAGCCGTCGGGCAACTTGCGGGCAATTTCAAAAAGGGTGTGCGCAGAAACGGTGGTGGCACCTGGCGTTTCAACATCGGCCGCAAAAGTTTCAACGACCTGCAAATCAAGGTCAGTCGCGGTCAGCTTGATCTTGCCGCCCGCACTGGCTTCGATAAGGACATTGGACAAAATTGGTATTGTGTTGCGCCGCTCCACCACGGACTGGACGTGGCTCAGGCTTTTCAGCAGGGTCGCGCGTTCGATCGTGGCTCTCATTCAAAATCCCCTTGTCGGGCCAAGCGGTCCGCAAACCAGCCAAAAACCCTGTTTCTATGCCGAATCTTCCATAACCGCTTTGGGCCGCAGGGCAAGCCGATAGCTTTTGCGTCAAACAATATCCTGTGGAATAAGACAAGGATGGGGATTTCAACGAATAACCGCCGCCTGTTCATCGCGCGGCATGGCGAGACAGTGTTCAACAAGATCGCGCGGATGCAGGGCCAAGCCGAAGTGCATACGCCGCTTACTTGGGAAGGTTGCGTGCAGGCGCGGCAAATGGGCAAGGCGCTGGCCGATTATCTCGGGCCCGACGATCGGCCTCAACTTTGGTCGTCCACGGCCGGCCGGGCTTTGCAGACCCTTGCGCTCATTGCCGAAGAAATAAATGCAGATTGGCACGATACCAATCGCGACGACCGGCTTTTGGAAATTGACGTCGGACACTGGTCGAGCCGAACCTACGCCGACATTTCTGCGGAAATTGGTCCCATTGTCGACATGGAGCATAAATTATTTTCCGTCCGCCCCGATGGCGGCGAATATTATGAAGATGTGGCACAGCGCCTGTCGCATTGGCTGGGCGAACTGCCATTTAATCAGGACATGCTAATCATCTGTCATGGAATGACCGCCCGCGTGCTGCGCGGGTTGTTGCTTGGCCTGGAACCTATGGAACGTTTCGGCGCACCGATAGCGCCAAGCCTTGCCCAGGGCAGCATGGTTATGATCCGCGACGGCGTCGAGAAGCTCGTAATCGATGGCAGCGGGCAGGGGGAGCGGGCATGAAGACTGGCGCGTGGTTGTTATGCGCTGCCATGCTATCCACGCCGTTGGCGGCCAAAGAACGGTTGGGCGTGTATCAAGGCTGGGCTGCGTTCCGCGACCTAGAAACGCCTCGATGCTATGCCATTGCTGCGCCGGAGGAGACAATTCGAGAGCCAACGCAGCCCGCGTTTCTCTCCATCGGCTTTTGGCCAAAACGCAGTATTACCCACCAGATCCATGTGCGCTTGTCCCGCAGCCGAGCGCCTGATGGCGGCGTAACCTTAACTGCCGGTGGCCGACGTTTCCGGTTAAAGGCTGCGGGAGACGCAGCTTGGGCAACAGACAGGCGGATGGATCTGGCCATTGTGGCTGCAATGCGATCTGCTCCATCGTTGAGCATTGAAACGATTGGCCGTGACGGCAGGTCAATCGTGGACGCATATAGTCTTCGCGGCGGGCCAAGCGCGATCGACGCTGCTGCACTGGGGTGTGCGCGCGCTAGAATCACTGCGCTTTCGAAATGATTCACTAGAAAACGAGCAATATGGTAACAACGTTTACGTTCTGAACCAATTGAATGCAGAAAATGCGCCTGGGTATGGCTCTCGCCCCGCGAGTCTCCAGTTTATGACGGCTATATGCCATGGAAAAACCAGTGACTCGCCTGCCTGAACACGCCGACACAATGTCGATCGCGTTGATATCTTCGTCTTTTTCACCGCTTGTCTTGTTGAATGAGGATCTGACGATCATTGCTGCAAGCAAATCCTTTTGCCTCGCGTTCGGCGTCGACTGTGAAGACATCGCCCATAAAAAACTTGCCGATCTCGGCGAGGGGGAATGGAACGTCCGACAACTGGATTCGCTATTGCGGGCCACGGTCGCCGGCAACGCGGCTATCGATGTCTATGAAATGGACCTTGTGCGCGTCGGCAAGAAAACTCTGTGCCTTATTATCAACGCGCATACGCTTGATTATTTCGAAGCTGAGAGCATTCGTGTGGTTCTTGCGATTACGGATGTCACGTCGCAGCGTCTGGCCGACAAGGTTAGGGATGATCTTGTGCGCGAAAAGCAGCTGTTACTGCATGAAATTCAGCATCGCGTAGCCAACAGCCTGCAGATTATTGCCAGCGTTCTTTTGCAAAGCGCGCGAAAAGTGCAGTCGACCGAAACGCGAGAGCATCTGCGCGATGCTCACAACCGCGTCATGTCGATTGCGATGCTGCAAAAGCATCTTTCATCGACGGCGGTTGATGATGTTGTCCTAAAAAATTACTTCAGGGATTTGTGCGCAAGCATCGGCGCGTCGATGATCGGTGACCCTGAACGGTTGGTGTTGAGTACTAATGTCGATGACAGCGTTGTGGATCCCGACACATCGGTCAGCCTTGGGCTGGTAGTGACCGAGCTTGTGATCAATGCACTCAAACACGCATTTCCTGGGCGGACCCAAAAGGGTGTCATTCAAGTCGGTTATAAGTCGGATGGCAAGGCATGGACATTGGTCGTCGCGGATGACGGAGTGGGAATGCCTGAGAACGCGGACGATCGTAAACCCGGCCTTGGAACTGGCATTGTGGAGGCACTTGCGACCCAATTAGGGGCGGTTGTTATCGTGACGGATGGCGCGCCCGGCACCAAGGTATCGGTCGTCCGAAGCTAATCAGCGGCTTTGCTGGCTTTTCGGCAATAACCCCCTTATATGCGCGCCCATCATGCAGATTCCCGGCCACATCGACCCCGTAGTCACACCGCGCGCGATCACACCGCGTAGCGATGGACGTATTGACCTAATGGGTCTGAGCCACTTCCAGATCCGTCAGCTGTTCGAAGAATCACAGCTTGATGAAAAAGCGGCAAAGCTGCGTTCAAAGCAGGTGTTCCACTGGATATACCATCGCGGCGTGACAGAGTTCGAGGCAATGACCGACATTTCCAAGACCATGCGGCCTTGGCTCGCCGACCGGTTCGTCATCGGCCGTCCCGAAATTGTCGAGGCGCAAGTTTCGTCAGACGGCACCCGCAAGTGGCTTTTGCGCACAGATGATGCGCAGGATTATGAAATGGTGTTCATTCCTGACGCTGATCGGGGGACCTTGTGTATTTCAAGCCAGGTTGGCTGCACGTTAAACTGTCGGTTCTGCCACACGGGCACGATGCGGCTGGTGCGCAACCTGACGCCCGGCGAAATTGTCGGGCAGGTCATGCTTGCCCGCGACGCGCTTGGCGAGTGGCCGAAGGGCAACATGGCCTTTGCTGCGGCGGACGAGGACGAAGATGACGATCTTGGCCATTACACCGCTGATGGACGGATGCTGACCAACATTGTCCTGATGGGCATGGGTGAGCCCCTGTATAATTTCGACAATGTGCGCGATGCGATGAAGATTGTCATGCACGGGGACGGCCTTGGCCTTTCGCGCCGCCGGATTACTTTGTCGACCTCAGGTGTCGTGCCGATGATGGCGCGCGCGGGTGAAGAGATTAACGTCAACCTCGCGGTCTCGCTGCATGCTGTGACCAAGGAAATCCGAGACGAAATCGTGCCCATAAATCGCAAATATGGCATTGATGAACTCTTACGTGCCTGTGCCGAATATCCCGGCGTCAGCAACGCCCGCCGGATCACATTTGAATATGTGATGTTGAAGGACAAGAACGACAGCGACGAAGACGCGCGCCAACTCGTAAGCCTCATCCGTCAATATAAGCTGCCTGCGAAGGTCAATCTCATCCCGTTCAACCCATGGCCTGGGGCAATATATGAATGCTCCGACCCTGAACGCATTAAGCGATTTTCGAGCATCATTTTCGAAGCTGGTATCAGCGCGCCTATTCGCACGCCGCGCGGCCGGGACATCATGGCAGCCTGTGGTCAGTTGAAATCCTCCAGCGAGAAGAAAAGCCGCGCCGAGCTAGATCGCCTCGCTGAGGAAAAACAGGCGGCCTTGGGTTAAACCATGAGTTTTACGTGGTGGCGATATCCCAGACGGCGCTTTTCGGTCGACGGGCTATCTTTTGCCGTCGCCAGCCGCGCACGCAGCGACGGACTCCATTCAGCATTGTCAATGCTTGGCGCCCCGCAATGCACAGATCAGACCCCGGTCTTTGGGCCGGACTCGGTGCGCAACCACTTGCTGCGGACCACTCTTCCCGACGGACGCATGCTGGAGGTCGAGCTTGGCTATATGGGTTTGTGGACAACTGGGGTTGTTGCCCGTGTCGATGGCGTCGTTGTGTACGAAAGCCACAAGGGGCGCGTTCCTGCCTATCCTGAAAAATATCAGAGCGCAGCAGTGCAGAACAGCAGCTTTGGTGAAATCGTCAAGGCCGAGCAAGGCGCTCAAGGCATAAACGGGGGCGTATTCGCGCGGCGTAACCGGCTACCCTTTGCCGTTGATGTGGGCACAGGCTTGTTGTTCTATTTCGTCGCGAAGCTGACCGATTTGCAGACCGCTGCGATGCTTGGCATTGTCGTTGGTTTTGGCCTCGTGATCTTTCAGCGGATCACAAAAATCGACGTAACGGGCGGCCTGGCGCTGTTCGGGATATTGATGTTGTGTATCTCCGCCGCGCTTGCGGTCTGGTTGAACGATGATGAATGGATTAAGCTACGCGGCACGATTACGGGAATTATTGCCGCCAGCTTCTTCATCATCGATGGTGCACGCGGCGGGCCCTATATCGGGAAGGGATTGGCCCGCTATATGCCCTATTCCGATATCGACGCGGGCCGCTTTGCCATCGTCATGGGCGTCATCGGTTTGATCATGGCCGGGCTGAATTACGGCGCCGCAAAGTTGCTAACCACCGACAATTGGCTTTTCTACAAAACCTTTGTCGACAACTTCATTGTCATTGGCCTGGTATTTTTGGCCCTGCGCTTTGCGCGGACAAAACCCGTCGCTTAAGCGAATATCGCGACTGATTGCATGCCCGTCAGCACCGCTTCCCCGCGGCTGTTCCACACGGTCATATACTGGCTGCTTGCGCCATTGGCGGCGTGGTGCGTTTCGCTGGATAGATACCACCATCCGTTTTCGGTTGTCGGCACATCCGTCAGCATGTTGATCTGCCAGTTCATGGAGCTGACCATGCCTTTTTCGGTCATGAGTCCCATCGCCGACGGGGGAAGGGCGTCGCCGATGCAGATTAATTCGGCGATATGATCCAACCCTTCATGCTCGGTCAGCCGGTGCCAGCTTGCGAGCCGGTTGGTCGCCAAACCGAGCTCAAGGCGTTTGTCGGGATATTGCATATGGCCAGTAAAAAATTCGGGCGGACCGCTGCGCACTGTGTCGGGCGATGGCACAGGTGGAAATGACGGCGCAGGAAGATTGACGTAATCCAGATGGCTTTCGCGGCGGTTCATGAAAATGAAGTTGCACGTGAGGCCAATCCCGCCCGGACCCTTTATGTCAGACTGTATGAAGGCAGTGTTTTTGCCCCGTCGCAAGATATGGGCTGTGACCTCCACTTCACCCGCCAAAGGCCCAACAAAGGCTATCTGTGCCGATTGCAGCGGTGGCAGGTCATCCGCCGCGAGTTTTGCCGCCTGATAAGCAAGTACAGAGCTAAGGCCGCCATAAGAGGTGCGTCCTTGATGCCAGGTTGGGGGAATAGAGATTTTATGGGGTGTAGCGCCGGGTACAAATTGGGCGAGAAGCGATGCGAGATTCATGCTTTGGGCTTAGCGAGGGAAATCCAAAGTCGCAAGCCACACACAAGATGCCACTTGCGTTTCAGGCCCTTGCGTGTTGAATCCTGTCCAACGTCAAGGGGGCGACTTATTTACAGTTGGATCGACAATCTGCTGCAAAACGGCAAGGCCATTCCGCCCGACACCATGTCGGCGAATTTGGCTGTCCGTATATTGCGTGCCGCAGCCGCAGAAGGCGGGAACAGGCGTGAAATCCTCTCGGCAATTGGACTTGATGAGACACGGTTACGCAATCCGCTCAGCCGTATTTCATGGCAAGTCGCGATCCGCTTTTTCAAGGTATTGCAGGCACATTTTAACGATCCAGCGGTGCATTTGCGGCTAGGTGAGAAAGCGGCCATGCAGAACTTCTCCGACTTCGGCTATGCGACCCGCCTTGAAACCGACTTGGCCTCGGTCATCAAGGCGCATGTCCAGCTTCAGCCGCTGCGACAGAATATGGTGCGCACGACATTCGATACAGATGGACGACCTCCATTTTTTACGTGGGAATATTCGCCCGACCTCATTCGGGATTACGCGACTTTTGTCGAATTTTCGGTGGTGACATTCGCGCGGCTGTCGCGTCAGGTTTTGAACGAGCCGCCTTTGCTACGGTCCGTTCAGTTTCGGCATGAGCCGCAATTTGATATTCACCGATACAAAGCAGTCTTTGGCTGTCCAGTGGATTTTGGCATGCCGCAAACGCGCATGGAGATTGCCGGGCGTCAGGTGTTTCGTCCTTCGCCCTTTGCAAATCAGAAGCTGTTTGATGCTGCGTCCAGACGGTATGAGCGGCCCGCCACGTGGATGATCACGGGCAAGACACATTTGGCCTATAGCTATTTCTATCTTACCAGCGAACTGGACAAATCGCCGCCTACACTCGACCGGATGGCAGCGTCATTCGGGATGAGCGAACGAACTCTCCGTCGCAAGCTGGTCGAAGAAGGCATGTCATTCCGCGACCTTCTTGATTGCGTCCGCAAGGATATGTGCCAATTGTATTTTATGGAAGACACACGCTCGCTTGGTGAGATCGCCTTGCTGCTTGGTTATAGCGACCTCAGCGCATTCACGCGGGCCTATAAAAACTGGACGGGCACCCCACCAAGCCGGCATGGATCTAATCGACATGGACCCAAAGCGAATTAAAGGCCCTGATTAATTTACAAAGTTTTACATTAACCAATTTTAAGCCCGTCCCATCTAAAGACGGCCTATGGATACACAACAAGAAAACTGGCTGGCAGCCACTCGCGACGACAGTCTGTTCGATCTCGTCGAGAAGGACGAGGATGGTCTTTTTTGTCAAATCGACGACGAAGACCTGATTGTCTCGAGCGATGAGACGCCTGATAGCAGACACCGCTATATCTCATTGGGTACCAAATTCGGTTTAGCCTGCGCAATCGCAATAGCATGGACCGGTTTCAGTGTTTGGCTTTCGTTTCCTTGGCTGGAGGAGCTTGCCAATGTCACCAGCTTTTGGTTCGCTGTAATAGTTATCACATTCATCGCCTATGTGCCGGGTTTCATGAATGCTTTTTTGTTGTCCACGCTTGCGATGGACCGCAAACCAAGGCGCATTGCGCCGACATTTTATCCAGGAACTACCATTTTGGTGGCAGCTTATAACGAAGAAGCGGCTATCCATGACACGCTCGTCAGTTTGTCGCGCCAAGTCTATCCCGGTCCGGTTGAGATATTGGTGCTGAATGATGGCTCGACTGACAGGACAGTAGAGTTTGCAAATAAGGCAATAGCGGATCTCACTTTTCCAGGAAACGTAACGGCCCGTGTGCTCGACTTTGGCGTGAACCGTGGAAAATCTGCGGCATTAAATGATGGCTTCAAGCAAGCGCGATACGACCTGATACTGACGATCGACGGGGATTCCTGGGTAAAGAAAGACGGGCTACGCAAAATTGTCGAACGTTTATTAACGGACCCACCGAATACTGCCGCAGTTGCTGGCGCCGTTATGGTTCGAAACTCTCGGGAAAACTTCCTCTGCCGCGCACAGGAATGGGACTATTTTCATGGCATAGCTTCGGTGAAGCGCATGCAAGGCATGTATAACGGTACGCTTGTGGCGCAAGGGGCGTTCTCGATCTACCGCCGATCGGCCCTCCAAGAGGCCGGTGGCTGGCCAGAATGTGTTGGTGAGGACATCGTCCTTTCCTGGGCAATATTGAAAATGGGTCACCGTATTGGTTACGCCGACGACGCACTCGCCTTCACGAACGTACCGTCGACCCTTCGTCAGTTCTCGTTGCAGCGCAAGCGCTGGTCGCGCGGACTCATGGAAGCATTCCGGGCACATTGGCGATTGTTGTTCCAGCGCCGCATGTCGACCCTGTTCATCTGGTGGAATGTCTGTTTCCTGCCCCTTGACCTCATTTACACATTTGTCTTCATTCCGGGCCTGATTGCTGCGTGCTTTGGCTATTTCTATATCGCTGGTCCGCTCACGGTCGCGGTATTGCCCCTAACGATACTGTGGAATGCCATCATCTTCCGTATTCAATCGGGGGTTTATCAACGCGAAGGGCTGATCGTCCGCCGCAATCTTCGCGGCTTCTTTTTCTACGCGCTTGGCTACAGTCTCTTGATGCAGCCGGTCTGCGTATGGGGATATTGCTCCGAACTGCTTGGGCTTCGCAAATCTTGGGGCACAAAATAATGAATGGCGTTAGATATTTCAGCACCCTTTGTGTCGCGCTCGGCATTGCGGCCATAGCCTTGCCTAGCCAGGCATTTGCACAATCGACAGAAAATGGAGCAGAGGAACCTGCTTCGAAACCTGCCGCCGGCACCGAACTATTGGTCAGCACTGACTCAGAAGGCACCAAGGTTTCAAAGCTGGCCGGAAGGGCTCTGTGGAGTTTCAATGGCAAGGACGACTATGCTGGCATTGTGGTCGAACGTGCGTGGTTTACGCCAGTCGCCGGTGAGAAACAAAAGTTTAACCGCGTATATCTGGACGTTGCGAACAAGTTGGATGACGGCTGGCGCTGGCGCGCAAGGGTCGGCACAGATGGTAAAACCGTTCTCGGTAGTGCGGAGCTGCGCCGCGCCGATTGGTCGCGCAGTGTGTTCATTGAACGGGAAATCATTGAAACCGAACAGGGTCTGAATCGTAGAATTTACTATACCTTTATTGGTGCCAGCACGGACATTCCGGTCGATCAAAATAGCAGCTTGGCTTTAACAGCCGGCGTGCAGGAATTTTCAGGTAAAAATGAACGTCTTCACCTGCGTGGTCGGTTCGTTCAGGTGTTGAACGAGGAAGTCGGATTGAGCGCGCAGATGGATTTGCGTTATTACCATTCAACCGAACCAAAAGAGTTTGATTACTTTTCACCTGCCAATTTCGTTCGTGCAATGCCCATTCTTCAATTGCGGAGATTCAATGCCGGGTGGATGTATCTGGCAGCCGGAGGCCTGGGCGTTCAGAGAAGCACCGGAAGCAGCTGGCAACCCGCCCGTTTCGCGCAATTGCGCATTGAAAGTCCGCGGTCATCCAAGAAAATCGACGCTTTTGTGGAGTTGGCATATTCCAACGATTCCATCGTCGGCGGTCTAAATTACGATCATCTGCAAGGACGAGCAGGCTTTACGGTCGCATTTTAGGATCAGACTTTGCGGCCTGATATGATGTAAATTACCACCACGAAACAAACAGAACAGGTTCAAAGGCTGTGCTGCCTGAAGGAAAAAAATGGTAAAACTAACCGCTCAAAAAAGGAGTCCCAAGCGTACGGCCTCTTTCTTGAAGGCTAAACTGAAAAGTGAAAGCTTAACGCAGGAGGTTTGCGTGCGCGATGTTTCAGTTAATGGCGCGCTGCTCGACGTTGCAGAACCATTGCGGGTGTTTGAGATAGTCACTCTCATCTGCGGCGACACGCAAGTAAACGGAATCGTTGCTTGGTCAGATCAGGGGCGGGTTGGTATGGAGTTTTCTGAGCTTCTGACCAGCAAACTTCTGGTTGATGCCCTTAACAGCAAAATAAAGGTGTCTGCTCCAAAAAATTATCAGCCGGAGATGAGTTGAGGCGCGAAATAAACCAATGCGCCATGCACAGAACCAATCGTCCAGTTAAACCACCGGACACAGCATAAGGGCATCGGCCCCAGCAGTAAGTGCTAGATCTATAGAAAATATGGTGGGCGTAGCAAGGATTGAACTTGCGACCCCTGCGATGTCAACACAGTGCTCTACCACTGAGCTATACGCCCACGCTGAGGCAGCCTCTAGCTGGGCTTGCTACATCATTCAAGCCTATTTCAGTTCGCCGAAACTTTCCTTGGCAAACAGGCGCTCGACTTCAAGAACAAGGTCCTTGAGATGGAAGGGTTTGGACAGAACTTTTGCACCTGGCATCGACTCGCCGACGCTCAGGGCGACGCCCGAGAAGCCAGTGATGAACATCACCTCAGTTTCGGGTGAGACCGCGTTGCAATGGCGGGCAAGCTCAATGCCGTCCATTTCAGGCATCACAATATCCGTCAGCAGCAAATCGAAATGTTCGCTCTCAAGCAAAGGGACTGCTGCGGTACCGCGATCAACTGCAACCACTTCATAGCTTGACCGTTCCAGCGCACGCGTCAGATATTCGCGCATGGCCTGTTCGTCTTCAGCGAGCAATATTCGGATCATCACCGGTCCTTAAAAATCTCCACACAGCGCAGTCTTTGCGTTGTGCTCCTTTAAAGCAACCATATAGCTGCAGAGATTTAATTTTTTTACACCATTTTGCGGAGAATCTGTCAATCAGGCAATATGGTTAAGTCAAGGCGCGTGTGATGGCATCGGGAACAGACGGATTCGCAAGTTGGGGCACGGAAAGTTTCTCCGTGCCCGTGCTGCTGTCCGTGCCGCACGCCGGGCGCGAATATCCTGAAGATATATATGATGCGTTACGCCTCCCCCCGGCCGTGCTGGTCCGGCTTGAGGACAGATATGCCGACCTGTTGACGCGGCTTGGCGTTCAATTGGGACATCCCGTGATCATGGCTCACCGCGCGCGGGCGTGGATTGACCTCAACCGCGATGAGCAGGATATCGACACTGAGATGGTGCAAGGCGCATTGCGCGCGCATTATCCGGCTCCAGGCATTAAGCAGCGCGGTGGTCTGGGGCTAATCCCCCGGCGTCTTTCAGGCGAGGGCGATTTGTGGAACCGTCAGTTCACGTTGGACGAGGTTCAGCATCGAATAACATCATTCCACCGTCCATATCACCAAGCCGTCGCCGACATATTGGAACGTATGCGGCGGCACTTCGGCGTCGCTATCCTGCTTGATCTGCATAGCATGCCGCCGATCCGCACGGCAGTCGCTGCTCCAGCGCCGCAATTTGTGGTTGGTGACCGGTTCGGCAAAAGCGCAGCCTCGCAATATGCAGAGTTGTTGATTGCGCGCCTGCGGACCCAGGGTTTTAGCGCTGCGCTCAACCATCCCTATGCAGGCGACTATATCCTGCGCCGCCACGCAAGGCCGCGCGCTAATATTCACGCTCTTCAGCTTGAGGTCGACAGGTCACTGTATCTGGACCAGGATTTGCGTCAGCCCGGGGCAGGTCTTGACCGCCTTCGTACGTTGATACCTGCCTTGGTGAATGCACTCGCCGACGAAGCTCTGGGTTCTTCCAGTCTGGTTGCAGCAGAATAGCGGCAATGTCTTCAAAAAAACCACCCAGGAGTTTTTCCGGGGTGGCCTAGGTTCAGGGAGTTGATGCCTACTACAGGCACCGATGAACGGAAACGGGAGGGGAGGATTCCGTCCATCTCAAAGAATGGGGACTCACGATTGCAGTTTCAAGACTTGGGTCGGAATGCGTGTACGTTTGCCGACCAGCCGACCGATAGCTGCGAGGAATTGTCCTGCCATGCAGGCGTGGAAAGGTTCAAGGCCACATGCGCTGAAGAAAGGGCAGCCTGTCAATAAACTGGTGCTTCAATGCGCCAGCGACATGCAAACCAATAAGGATGATGAGAGGTATGACCAGAAGTTCGTGACCCTCATGCCCGATCTCGGAAAGAATCTCGCTTTTACCGATAGGCGATTCAATATTAAACAGTCCGAAAAAATCAATCGGCGGTGCCCTGTCGCTTGCCGCGACCATCAGCCACCCGGTCAACGGGACTGCAATCATGAGGACATAGAATAGGACATGGACTGCATGGCCAGCAAAGGCCTGCAAACCAGCTATCTTGTTTGGAAGCGGGGGCGGGCGATGAGCGAGGCGCCATAAAAGACGCGCCACGGAAAGGACGAGGATGGAAATACCTATTGCCTTGTGCGGGTTCATGAAGACGGCACTGGCGGAACGGGACAAATCATCGGCCAAATTGGCCAAGAGGACATTTGTCGCAATCAGAAGCGCAATAGCCCAGTGAAACAGGATTGCGATTTTACTATATTTACCCATGCCGCCACTCCCCGGTTGGTTATGTGACGGCATGAATTATCGAATGAAATTAATTCGAAGGTAATTCCGTCACTTGCGGCACCTTACCTTGTGCAATCTGAACTGCAAATATTTCCCGCATCAGTTGCAGGGAGAATAAATGCGCGTGGATGAGCGCCAGGATGCCGTTCTGGTTGAGCTTGCGAACTGTATCACCACGCAGTTCGCGCAGCTTGTTTTCATCGATCATTTTGAAACCGCGATAGATGAATGGCTGCTCCTGACCTTCCTGCTGAATGGAGACTTCGCCGTCCATGAGCAGGTCTAGTTTCTTGAGTTCCTCGACAAAGGCGTGGGTCTGCGCGCCGGCATTTTCAAAATCTTCGCAGAACTTCAAAATCCCTTTGGTGTTTTCGCTTGGCTGGCCATCTTCAAAGAGTGGCATGCCGTCTTCGAATTCGCCAACTGCGCCCGAAGTCGGGTCAAAGCACAGGGACAACTCGTCAGTGTCGGGACGCAGTTTTGCGAGCAGGAAGGGATAGCGGCGGACATATGCGGGGATATAAACGGGGCGCTCAAAATGGCCGTCCTCGTTCATAAAGGTGTTCACACCTTCATTCATGCCCATCAATACCAGCGGGACAGGATTGTCTGTTGCGGAAAAGATGATGGGATATGTCCGTGAGGCGGGTACAAATTCCTCAATCGTAAGCGGGATCGCGTGCTGTCCCTCAAGGAACTTCGCGTTTTCGAGCATACGCGATTTCCACGTCACATGATCGTTGCTGTTCAACGGGATCAGGTCTTTGTACAAAAGCGGCAGGTTGGCGGCTTGGGGCGCGGTGGCCATTTGAAACTCCAGTGCTTGATTACATGTTAGAAATTCGTTGCGGCGCTTTAGGCGGGCAGCCGCAGTTAGGCAAGCGGAACAAGCTTGCCGGGATTCATAATCCCCAAGGGATCAAGAGCATTTTTGATGGCACGCAAAGCCGCCAGTCGTGCCGGTTCGGCAAGACGTTCGAACTCTTCGATCTTGGCCTGTCCGATACCATGTTCGGCGGAGATCGATCCACCATAGGTGCGCACGCGGTTATAAACATGCGACGTAATGGCCTTGCCATCGCCCGCATACCATGCGGTTATATCCACGCCATCCGGGGCCTTTACATGGAAATGGATATTGCCATCACCCAAATGTCCGAACGCAAGCGTTTTGGTGCCGGGATAGGCGGTTTCGATGGGCGGAGATTCAGCTTCAATGAAGTGCGCCATCGCAGCCACCGGCACGCTGATGTCATGCTGTAACGCTGGACCTGCTGCACGCTCGGCCTCGGCAATGGAATCGCGAATTTTCCAGAATGCTTCGGCTTGTGCGTCGCTGCTCGCGATGGTCGCGTTACCCAAAAGGTTTTCATCAATGGCCTGTTCCAGCAATTGCATCGCTAATTCGCCAGGTGATGACTGGGCCGGATCGTCCTGAACAAACTCCATGAGCGCATGCCACCGATGCACGGTGTTGAGTGGCGGACGCGTTCCGGCGATATGTGTGGTGACTGCATCCAACGCGCGTTGTGGCAGGATTTCAAACCCTTCCAGCCGTTCGCGGCCGTAGCGCTGCATAAACAGCAGAAGGTTGTAGGCCTGGGCGGGAGAGTCGATGCCTGCCCATACTACGCAACGGTCTATGAGCGCAGGAACTGTGTTCAAAACAGCTTTGGTGACAATGCCAATGGTTCCCTCCGCACCAATAAGCAGATGTTTCAGATCATAACCGCGATTGTCTTTTTTGAGAGGCGCCATTGCGTCATAAATCGAACCATCGGGCAATACAGCCTCAATTCCGGCCACAAGCATTCGCATTGTGCCGTGCCGCAATACTTGAGTCCCGCCGGCATTGGTCGAAATGAGGCCGCCGACCGTTGCCGAGCCTTTGCCGCCAAGCGTTAAAGGGAAACGCCGTCCATGTATCGCGACTGCCTCATGCAAATTCTGCAAGATGACGCCTGCACCACAAGTGACCAGCCCGTCGTCTCCATCAAATGCAATGATATCATTCAGGCGCCGCAGCGACAGAATCAATTGCTCACCACTTTTGTCTGGCGTCGCGCCAGCAACCATTCCGCTATTGCCGCCTTGGGGAACCAAGGCAATCCGGTGTTTTGCCGCAAGCCTCACGATGGCGGCGATTTCCTGTGTGTTGGCGGGCGAGAGCAGGGCAGGGGACGAACCTGTGAAGCGCCCGCGCCAGTCCGTAAGCCATGGCGCAACCACGTCACTTTCATCTGAATATCCTTTTGGTCCCAATATGGCGCGAAATTCCGATAAAATATTTGCGTTCGGCACGGTAATTTCCATTGTCTACAAGGGGGCTGGCATGCAATTCATGATAGGTTCAACCCTATCGGGTAAAGCCGATAGAACTTCAACTTCATAGCGGAATGTTTCTTGCGCGCAGTATCGGTTATCATCCTGTTTGCGGTCGCGATGACAACATTATCGCACAAAGCTTGGGCGGACTTCGATGTCGCAGCCGTGGATAGCCAGTTCACGCCTTTGCTTCGGCTAAAGACCGATTTCGATCAGGTGCGCATCGACCAAAGAGTTATTGTTCGTTTGCCCAGCACTGCCGCTGCGCCTGCCACGGTTGGTGCGCAAAGAGAGGCTGTGGCCAAGATGAAATATAAGGAGCAAAAGATTGGCAAATGCCTGTGGGTAGACAAGCTGGGCGGATCACGCCCCGGTCCCGACCGCACTTTGGATTTATTGACAAGAGACGGTATTATCATTCGCGCCTATCTGGGTGATGGCTGTCTGGCCCGTGAATTTTATGCCGGCGCCTATATGGAACGGTCTTATGACGGCAAGATATGTGTCAATCGCGACCTTTTATATGCGCGTACAGGCGCAAAATGCGAGGTCGAAAAATTCAGGTTGCTGATCCCGCGTTAATGACGGCGATATCGGCATCTATCTTGACATTTCCTGCCACAGCGACCAATGGCGACCCTCGTCTCCGTGTATTTATCACTGGTGGCGCTGCACCATATATTTCCGGAACATAATATGCGTTTTGCCGACATCGGCTTGTCTGACGAGTTATTGAGAGCCTTGAGCGAGGCTGGCTATGATGAGCCGACTCCTATTCAGGCTGCGGCTATCCCGCAAGTCCAGATGATGCGTGACATCATTGCGATTGCGCAAACCGGGACAGGCAAAACCGCAAGCTTCGTCCTTCCCATGATTGACGTGCTCGCCAATGGTCGTGCGCGCGCCCGGATGCCGCGCAGCCTCATTCTTGAACCAACGCGCGAATTGGCGGCACAGGTTGCCGAGAATTTCGAAAAATACGGCAAATACCACAAGCTGTCGATGGCACTGCTCATTGGTGGTGTCCAGATGGGTGATCAGGTCAAGGCGCTCGAAAAGGGCGTTGATGTATTGATCGCGACCCCAGGCCGGCTAATGGATCTGTTCGAGCGCGGCAAGATCTTGCTGACCGGTTGCGAAATGCTGGTCATTGATGAGGCTGACCGGATGCTGGACATGGGATTCATTCCCGATATCGAACATATCTGTACCAAGTTGCCGACAACGCGGCAGACATTATTGTTTTCGGCAACCATGCCACCGCCTATCAAAAAGCTGGCGGATAAATTCCTATCTAATCCCAAATATATTGAAGTGGCCCGTCCCGCCACTGCCAACGTCAATATCGAACAGTTTTTGGTCAACGTATCGCCAATGAAAAAGCGTGACGTACTGCGTGATCTTTTGCGGACCGAAAAAGTGTCAAACGCGATAATCTTTTGCAACCGCAAGACAACCGTGCGTGAGTTGAACACGAGCCTGCAACGCCACGGCCTTCGCTCCGGTGAGATTCACGGCGACATCGACCAAGCGTCGCGCCAGAAGCAATTGGAAGCCTTCAAAAACGGTGACATCGATTTACTGGTGGCGTCCGACGTCGCGGCGCGCGGACTTGACGTCAAGGGCGTCAGCCATGTGTTCAACTTTGACGCACCATGGCATCCTGATGACTATATTCATCGCATTGGCCGCACCGGTCGTGCCGGAGCCAAGGGGAAGGCATTTACCTTTGTCACCAAGGCTGACGAAGAAGCGATCGAGAGCATCGAAAAACTGATTGGCAACAAGATCGAGCGTCTCGGCAAGATCGAAGCGCCAGCGGACAGCGAAAATCGCGCCCCTGAGAAGCGTGGCCGAAAAGCGCCAGCGGGCAAATCAAAGGAGACGCGGCAGGTATCGCCTGAGCCGTCGTCAGCAAAGCCTGTGCGTGAGAAGGCAGCGGCAAAGCCAGTACGTGAAAAGCCAGTTCCTATCGCTGAAACGGATAAATCCGATCAATCGAGCGGGGCAGCGGCAAGCGGCGATGATGGCTGGAATGGTCCAATGCCAGGGTTCCTCAGTGTGGGTTTCGGCACCTAAGCTGCCCAGAGCCGCAATGCTGAACTCCTAGACTGTTTTCTCCAGTTTAAAATAACCTGTGCTCATCGTCCTGAACTTGGTTCGGGATGATGCGTGAATGTCGCCTGTTATCCTGAAAAAAACACAGGACGACGGGGGTTTTTGATGACGATCTCCTCAATAACCTGGGCAAAAAAAGGGCCCGCATCGCTGCAGGCCCATTTCCTTGTAACTGGCTAAGTTCCTAGAACTTGCCGCGTAGGGTTATACCATAAGTCCGAGGTTCGGCTAGGAACTGCGAGAAGATCTGACGTCCACCTGGATATTGCGGATCGACAAACGGTGCAGCCGTTGCCCCTGCCTGAAATGGCGAGTTGAACGCGACCTGAGCATAGTCCTGATTAAAGATGTTCTGGCCCCAAAGCTCAATGCCCCAGGATTCATCAGGTCCGCGAAGACCGATACGCGCGTTGAACACTGCGAAACCATCCTGCTCCTTCTGTGGGAACAGGTCAGAACCGGTGTTGTAGTCGCTGGTCATACGGCCATCGATGTAAACGAGACCGCTCATGCCGCTGCTGCCGATATCGGGCGTCCATGTGACGCTTGATGTGGCCACCAGTTCCGGTGCGTTGGAAAGGTTGTCGCCTGGCAATTTGCGCAGTGCGGCATCCAGCGGCGCTCCGTTCTTGGTCCCGATCAGGTCATCCCGATAGGTGGTTTTGGCATAGGTCAGGCCAGCCGCCATGCGGAAGTTGCGTGCAGGAACCAGCGAGGCTTCAAGCTCGACGCCCTGGGTGCGAACACCGTAAGTGATGTCGCCCGCAGCGCAGCTGCCCGTCGCATTGCTAAGGTCAGTATCCGCGTTTGATCCGCCAACCAGGTTGTCACAACCATTGACGTTCTGAACGAGGAAGACCGTGCCGTTGAACGTATTCAACTGGAAGCTGCTGAAGTCCGAACGGAATGCAGAAACGCTTAGTCCAAATGGACCGTTGGAATATTTTGCACCCAGTTCGTAGCTGTCCACCAGTTCGGGATCGAACTGCAGATTGCGGACCAATGCCTGAGCGCCACCGACCGAAGCAAAGGTCGGGACGGGTGATTTGAGCGCAGAGCGATCAAGGTTGAAACCGCCTGCTTTATAACCACGTGCGAAGCTGCCATAAACCAGAAGGTCATCAACTGGCTTCCATGAAAGAATGGCGGTTCCGGTGATCTGGTCTTCCTTGCGGCTGTCACGGATCGAAACGCCGTTGAGCTCGGCGGTCGAGTTACCCTGACAGGAAAGGCCAATAATGCCGCCTGCGGTTGCAGCCAATGGCGTAGTCAGCAATGAAGCCAGTGCAGCTTGGTTTGCCGTACAAATGGTGTTGTCGTTACCAAAGGTCGCGTTGAACTTTTTCTTGTCCTTCGTATAACGGAGGCCAAGCGTCAGATCCACCGTATCGGTTATGTGTACGATATTGTGCGTGAACACCGCCCAGTTGGTTCCATTTTGGAAATAACGATCGTTGGTGGTGCCGACGTTGTTCATCGTGTCTAGGCGATCAAGTGCCGACAGAACAAGCGGCCCTGCAGCCCCGAGAGCGCCAGATACGGTCGGCCGCAATGCTGGTGTAATGCAGCTTTGCGCAGCAGGATTATAAGCAAACGCCAATGCGCCGCCCGATATGATGCGGCAGTTTGCAAAGCGGCCATATTGATTGCCGAAGCGCAGATTGTCGCGAACGGTCAGCTTTTCATTAGCAAAGAAGCCACCGACCAACCAATCGAACCGGCCGTCAAACGCTTCGCCCTGAAGACGCAGTTCCTGTGTGAAGGTGTGGAACTGACGATAGGCGTCGTCGCTTGGCGCACGATAGAGAATGTCCACTTCGCCATAATCGGTGTCTGACGCCTGGCCCGAACGATATTGCCGGTAAGCGGTAATCGAGGTCAAAGTCGCGCCGCCAAAGTCATAATCGACCTGGCCGGAGAAACCATAATCCTTCGTTTCGCCTGAAAATTCGCGGTTCCGGCTAACGGACACATTGCGACCGAAGCCTTGATTGAAAGCTGCTAGTGGCTGGCCGAGATCCCGCAATACGTTGATGATGTTATTGCCAGTTGTTGACGATAATGGCGTGGCAGGATTGTTCAGATTGCCAATGAATTGGTTGACCGTCTGGTCAACATAAGTTGCCGCACAGCATTCTTCTTGGCGGAATGTATAGTCAGCGATCAGGCGCACCGACAGCGCGTCCGTGGGTTCAAACAGTAACTGGCCCCGCAGGAAATAACGGTCGCGGTTGTTGATGTCGCGGCCATTCTGGTCATCGCGATAGAAACCGTCACGCTTTACGTAAACGCCATCGACGCGGAACGCCAGCTGCTCCGAAATCGGACCAGTGAAGCTGGTGGCGGCACGCATGAAGTCATAATTTCCGTAGGTAAGCTCGCCGCTGCCACCAAAGGTGAAGCTTGGCTTTTTCGAATAGATGCTGATGAGACCAGCCGATGAGTTACGACCGCCCAACGTGCCTTGCGGCCCGCGCTGCACTTCTACGCGATCAATCTCGCCGAGTTCGTTCAGGCCAATCCCCGAACGTGAACGGTAAACGCCATCAATGAAAACAGGAACCGAGCTTTCGAGGCCCGGGTTATCACCAACGGTACCAATACCGCGAATACGGGCGGAGCCGTTTGCTTCCGAACCGGTGGACGACACCAGCAAGGACGGAGCAACCTGGTTAAGTTGGCGAATGTCATTCGCGCCGCTGTTTTGCAGTGTTTCGGCGTTAACAGCCGAAATGGCTACGGGCACGTCGGAAAGTAGCTGGCTACGGCCCTGTGCGGTAACGACGATTTCGTCGTTGGAGGTATCTTCGGCTTGAGGCGCTTCTTGCGCGAAAACCAGGCTTGGGACTGAAAGCGCGAGGCAAGCCGCCGACAGTTTCAAGGCATGGCTAAAGGATTTGTCACGTCGTAACATAGTCTCTCTCCTATTTGATATTTTTTTACAATCTAACGGATGCGCATAGGAATGTCATCGCCGTTAAGTGCTGAATCCTTGAAATTTTATATGTGCGTCAATTGTGCAACAATAGATCGAACGACGTTACGGAAAGCTTGCTTCGATTGATAATGTCGCCGGTCTTTGGCCCCATATTGCTGCGCAGCATTTTCTAGCTTAAAGCTTGACCAACATTTTTCCGGTGTTCTCGCCACTGAATAGTCCGATAAATGCCTCAGGTGTTTTCTCAAGCCCGTCCTTAACCGTTTCGCGCCCCTTGACGGCGCCAGACTTAATCAGTGCTGCCATGTCGGCGTTGAATTCTGGCACCTGCGCATAGAAATCAGGATATAGGAAACCCTTGATCATAATCCGTTTGCCAATGATCATGGGAAGATACTGCATCGGTTGCGCTTTGAAGTCGTTGTAGACATCAATCATGCCGCAAATTGCAAAGCGCGCCCATTCCTTGGAAGTGGCCAAGGCGGCGTCGAAATGTTCGCCGCCCACATTGTCGAAATACACATCAATACCATTCTCGCCCATGCCCTTCAGCGCGGCCATCAACTGCGGCAACACCTTGCCTGATTTGTAGTCAATCACGGCGTCGGCTCCGAGATCCCTTACCCAGGCACATTTGTCCGCGCCACCGGCCGAGCCAATGACTTTCATACCCTTGGCCTTGGCAATTTGCGTCACGGTGGAACCAACAGCACCCGCGGCTGCGGAAACGAAGATCACTTCGCCCGGTTTTGCTTCAGCGACTTTAAGCAAGCCGAACCATGCGGTCCCACCTGGCATACCGATAATGCTTAGCCAATGTTGGTCTGGCACGCCCAAGTCTGGCAGCTTTGCCGGGGGCATTCCGGCCGGCGGGGTCTTGCCACCGCCAAAAACCGCCGTGTCGCGCCAACCAGCCATGTGCAGAACCTTCGTGCCAACGGGAAATTCGGCGTTGTTGCTTTCGGTGACTGTCCCAACTGCACCGCCTGTCATAGGTTCACCAAGTACGAACGGATCAGCGTAGCTTTTTGCGTCGTTCATCCGACCGCGCATATATGGGTCGACTGATAACCAGCTGTTCGTCACGCGGAACTCGTCGGCGCCCAACGGAGCGTCAGGATGGTCAACCATCGCAAAATTGCTATCGTTCGGAAGCCCTGCCGGGCGGCTAGCCAATGTCCATGCGCGCATTATCTTGTCTCTCCATTTGCTTTATTGTCCGCAGCATTTGCTGCAGCATTTTTATATACGGGCCGTCCTCCGACCCATGTTTCCTTGACCACTGCATTACGCAGTTCCCGAGGGCTTGCAAGCATCGGGTCGACATCAATCAATATAAAGTCCGCATAATGCCCAGGGGTCAACGAACCAAATTTGCCCTCTGCAAAAGCAGCATATGCTGCGCCAGTGGTGAAGCCTGCCAGCGCCTGCTCACGCGACACACGTTCTTCTGGCCGCCATCCGCCAAAGGGTTGCCCTTCAGCGTCCTCCCTGGTCATTGCAGCAGCGAGACCGGCAAACGGGTCAGCGGATTCCACCGGAACGTCGGACCCAAAAGCTAGCTTTCCGCCCGCTCGCGCGATCGACTGCCATGCGTAAGCACCCTTTAGCCGGTCCTGACCAAGCCGCGCCTCGGCCATAAGCCGGTCGGATGTCTGGTGCACCGGCTGCATCGACGAAATTATGCCATGCTTGCCAAGCTTTTGCAGGTCCGCCGGGTCAACGACCTGGACATGTTCAATTCGCCAGCGTTGATCACCCTTGTAGGTTTCGGACAGTTCCTCGATTGCGCTGATAACCTCCGCATTGGCGGCATCACCGATTGCGTGAATGGCGGTCTGGAATCCGTCCATGGAAGCCCTAACCATCAGGTTGCGAATCTCTGCGCTGGCGAGAAATTGAAGGCCTGTTTGGCCCGGTGCGTCGGAATAAGGTTTTTTCAGCCAAGCGCCACGGCTGCCCAAGGCACCATCCAGGTACAGCTTTACCCCGCCAAGACGAAGCTTGTCATTATACAGCCATGGGCTTGGCCGTGGCCCGGCGATCGCGATCATATTGTCGATGCCGCCAGCATAAGCGAAGATACGCACCGTCAGCCAACCAGCATCGCCTGCACGGCGGTAACTTTGCCAGTCGTCCATGGACGTACCCATGTCAGCTATTGCGGTAATGCCTAGGCTGTGAAGTTTTTTCTGCGCCTCACCTAAGGCAACATCGCGTTCGAGTGGCTTGGGTATTGGCACGAATTTGTCGACCAGGCTTGATGCCGCGTCGACGAAGATGCCGCTTGGCTTTCCGGCGACGAGTTCTATGCGCCCGCCGGGTGGCGATTTTGATGCAGCATTTACGCCAGCTATTTCCATGGCGCGGCTATTGGCCCAGCCTGCATGGCCGTCGACTCGCTCAAGCCAGACCGGACGATCGCTGACCGCTGCGTCCAGATCTTGTGCAGTCGGGAAGCGGCCAAGGCCCCATTTTTCCTGGTTCCATCCGCGCCCGATTATCCAGCGGCGTTCCGGATATTTTGCTGCATACGCCTTTATGGCGGCTTGGGCTTCGGCAAGGCTGTTGGTGGCAGAAAGGTCTAGTGTAAGCAGTTGAAAGCCAAGACCCATGACATGGCCATGGGCATCAATGAGGCCTGGCAGCAACGTGGCGCCGCGCCCGTCCAAACGGAAATCGAGCTGCTTGGGCAGCTTCTCCTTTTTGGTCAGGAGTTCACTTACCTTGCCGTCGCTGCCGACCAGCATCGCGTTAAAGCGGATGACCTTACCGTCCTTGTCGAGCGTGATGCCATTTACGTTCTCGACCAAGCCATCGGCAAAAGCGGGGGTGGCGGTAGTGGCAAGCAGGACGAGGACAAGAATTTTCTTCACCCCTTTTGCTCCTTTCATATTCCAGCCGTTATTGGTGTCGAGCGTAGTCGAGACACCATTGAGCAACGCAGGACGGATGGGTGTGTCCACAGCGTTCGGCACGAGCGGCATAGGGAAAGCGATTCCGGACGGGCACTTTGTTTGTATCATCCTTTGGGTAGCCTTTTAATTATCGAACTGGTATCCAAACGGCCCCCGCCCATGTGCTGCACGTCTGCGTAAAACTGGTCAATGATTGCGGTAATGGGTAATGTCGCCCCGACCGCGCGGGCTTCTTCGAAAGCGAGCCCGAGGTCCTTGCGCATCCAATCAACTGCAAAGCCGAAATCGAATTTGTCTTCCGCCATGGTTGCCCATCGGTTGTCCATTTGCCAGCTTTGCGCGGCGCCACCGGAAATGGCTTCGTAAACCTTTTCAACATCGAGTTCGGCTGACTGCGCGAAGCGCATGGCCTCGGACAGCGATTGAATAATGCCAGCAAACGCGATCTGGTTGCACATTTTGGTTATCTGCCCCGTGCCAGGTCCACCCACATGCACAACCCGTTTGGAATATGCGGCGATAATTGGGCGCGCGGCCTCGACCGAGACTTCGGTACCGCCGCACATGATGGACAGCGTTCCGTTTTCCGCTCCGGCCTGCCCGCCAGTCACTGGTGCATCGACCACTAACAACCCGCGCGATTTGGCTTCAACCCCAAGCTGCCGCGCTATCCGGGCAGATACGGTGGTGTGATCAATATACAAGCTGCCCTTCGCCATCGCCGAAAAGGCGCCGTTGCGCCCAAGCGTCACGCCAGCCAGATCGTCATCTGTTCCAACACAGCTGATTACGACCTCGGCATCTTTGGCTGCTTCGGCAGGCGACGTCGCAAGCGTACCGCCATAAGCCTCAACCCAGTTTTCCGCTTTGGCGCGCGAACGGTTGTAGACCGTCAGATCGTGCCCCGCTTGTGTGAGATGCCGTGCCATCGGGCCGCCCATGACGCCCAATCCGATAAAAGCTATTCTGGTCATGGCCCAGCCTTAATGTTTGTTTTCACTTAACACCAGATGCGTTAGGGGCCATTTTATATGTCTGACCTCCTGACCTTGGACCATGTCCGCGCCGCCCATGCCCGTATCCGCGATTCCATCGTGGCCACGCCGACCTTGCACAGCCAAACGCTATCAAAGCTGACCGGCGCGAACATTTATCTTAAATTCGAAAACTTGCAGTTTACTGCGGCTTACAAGGAACGCGGCGCTTTAAACGCGATCCTTTTGCTGTCGGATGAACAGCGCAACAAAGGCGTTATCGCGGCATCGGCAGGCAACCACGCACAGGGGCTCAGCTATCATGGCACACGTCTGGGCATTCCCGTGACCATCGTAATGCCAGTGCCTACGCCAACCGTAAAAGTAATGCAGACCGAAAGCGTGGGTGGCAAGGTTGTCTTGTTTGGCGAGACCTTTGACGATGCATATAAGCATGCCCGGCAGCTTGAGGCCGAGCAGGGTCTTACTTTTGTGCATCCATTTGACGATCCAAATGTGGCCGCCGGGCAGGGGACGGTTGCGCTTGAAATGCTTGAGAGCATTCCCTCGCTTGATATGCTCGTTGTACCTATTGGTGGCGGTGGCTTGCTGTCTGGCATGGGGACTGCTGCGCGCGCATTGAATCCCGGCATTGGCCTTATCGGCGTACAGGCAGAGCTTTACCCCTCCATGTATGCGTTGCTTAACAATCTGCAGATGCCCTGCGAGGGCGACACGCTTGCAGAGGGCATTGCGGTTAAGGTGCCCGGTGCCTTCACGAGCGAAGTCATCCGCGAATTGGTGGACGAGATCGTCCTGGTTAGCGAAGCTGAACTGGAAACCGCCGTTAGTTTGTTGCTTCAAATTGAGAAAACTGTGGTCGAAGGCGCCGGCGCGGCTGGTCTGGCTGCTGTTATGGCCAACCCGGAGATCTTCGCTGGCAAAAATGTCGGCATCGTGCTGTGCGGCGGTAATATCGACACGCGGCTGCTCGCCAATGTCCTTTTGCGCGACCTTGCACGGTCTGGACGCCTCGCGCGTCTGCGTCTGACGTTACAGGACCGTCCCGGCGCCTTGTACAAGGTCATGCGCCTGTTCAACGAGCATAATGTCAACATCATCGAAATATACCATCAGCGCATCTTTACGACGCTGCCCGCAAAGGGATTGATTACCGACATTGAATGTGAAGCCCGTGACGCCGAGCAGTTACAGGGGCTTGTCGACGGCCTGAACGTTGCCGGGTACAAGGTCGAGCGCGTCGAACTCAATAAATAATCAGGCATCGCAAGAAAGATGGTAAATTCGCTTTTCAGCGTCGGGCGAGGTGTGCATAAAAGGTAAATAATATGTTAATGGCCACGGCGGCCAAGCGGAGAGAATATGAGCGCACCAGTCCGTTTCCCGCGATTTTTTGTTACCAGCCCTGGCCCATGCCCTTATTTGCCGGGCAAAACAGAACGCAAGGTCTTTACCGAACTTAATGGCAATCATGCCGACGAGCTTAATGAGGCGCTTGGCCGCATTGGCTTTCGGCGAAGCCAGAATGTTGCCTATCGGCCTAGCTGTCTGGATTGCAAGGCATGCGTTTCTGTACGCGTGCGGACAGACGAATTCCGCCCAAATGCCACGCAGCGCCGGATATTGCGGCGCAACGCTGACCTCGTCGTCAGTGCATGCCGCCCTTGGTCTACTACCGAACAATATGATCTGCTGCGCCGTTATCTTGCTTCGCGCCATCCCGACGGTGGCATGGCGAATATGGATGACATGGATTATGCAGACATGGTCGAACAATCGCCAGTGCGCAGCCATGTAATTGAATATCGCACGCCCACCCGGTTCGGTCGGCTTGGGGAATTGGTCGGTGCATGCCTGACCGATCAGCAAAGCGACGGCGTGTCGATGATCTATAGTTTTTACAACCCGGACATTGAGGGTCGTACTGGCCTCGGCAATTTCATTATCATGGATCATATCCTGCGTGCAAAAGCGGCAGGGCTTCCTTATGTCTATTTGGGTTATTGGGTAAGCGGTGCGGCACGCATGCAGTATAAGACGCGCTATCGTCCGCTTGAGCGACTTGGCCCCGACGGCTGGGAACTGTTCGATCCGGACGCTGATATGCAATAAGCAACTATATTAAGCCAAACCCAGAATTGCGGTTTCGCAAGTCCCATCAGGTTATCGGCACGCGCAACGGGGTTTTAGTTTCCATTTCCGCATAGCCTTTTTGCGGATGGGGAGCCGCAGGGTTTCGTAGTAAAACTCTTCCGTCACGACGGTCGTTGTGGTTGTGACTGGCATGATTGTTACCAAGGTAACAACTGGCACATTCCCCGATACGACATATGTATGCTGTTTCCCAAAGCTGCTGTCTGGCCGCGACCTGTCCGGCGCGTCTACCGGTTCATGCCTGTGCTCGTTCCAGAAATAGGCGGTGGAATCGAACAGCAGACTTGGCCCGTATCGTGTGCCCGAATAATCCTGCGTCCGGTCGTTGGGATCAGTACGGCTTTCACCGTGCTTGGCGATGGAGGGCGCGCTGATGATCAGCAGCCCAAGTGCTGCTACGCACAAGCGAAATGGTCTATCCATGAAAAACTGCTCCCCCCGGTGTTCTGACACATAAAAGGTCAGGATTTGATGGTTAACAAATGGCTACCATCAAAATGCAGGGCTGGCTACAGAGCGATAGAAAAACTTCTTTTCAAACAGATACTTGTTTCAAAATAATGCATCTCTTCATATGCGGGTAGCAATCGTTTCGGCCAGCAACTCGATGCCTCTCGCATCCTGGGTATCGAAACGGTTCAGCGACGGGCTATCAAGATCGATGACGGCTATAACGATCCCACCGCGTTTCACTGGTACCACCAGTTCGGACGCGCTGACGGCGTCGCAGGCGATATGACCGGGGAAGGCATGCACGTCGGCAATCAGCTGCGTTTCACCAGTTTGTGCCGCTGTCCCGCACACGCCCCTGCCAAACGGGATCCGGATGCAGGCTGCCTTGCCCTGAAAAGGGCCGAGGACAAGCTCACCCTGGACCACGCGGTAAAAACCCGTCCAGTTTACGTCCGGCAGAAACTCCCAAAGGAGCGCCGCGACATTCGCCATATTGGCAACAGCGTCCGGCTCGCCACTGGTCAACGCGTCGGCCGACCGGACCAGTTCTGCATATAGTTCGGATTTGGGTGCTGCGCTGTCAATTTCAAAAGAGTACATGTTTTTTGCCCTAACAGTCGAAGCTGACCTTGCCACGGTTTTTCTTGACCGTTGACCGGCCCTTTTTTGCATCAACCCGCCTGGCCTTTGCTGCCTTGCTAGGTTTTGTAGCAACACGGCGGGGTTGGCGGACATGTGCCCGGTCAATAAGTTCAGCGACGCGCGCACGGGCGTCCTGCCTGTTCGCCTCGCGCGTGCGATGGCTACGTGCGGTGACAATCAATTCACCAGACAGCGTCATCTTGCTTCCGGCAAGCAACTTTAACTGTCGGAATGCGTAAGGTTGCAGGCCAAGCGCATAGACATCGACCCGCAATTGGCATGCAGTAGCAACCTTGTTGACGTTTTGTCCGCCAGGCCCGGTTGAGGCCAGGAATGTTTCTTCAAGATATTCTTCGGGAAGGTCAAAGGCCATAGCGATGGCTGTAACAGCCATCGCTACATTATGCCAATATCAGGCAGTTAGTTTTGCCGCAGTTTCTGCAACCCGCTTGCCGAGATAGCGCGCGCCATCCAGTTCGGTTTCGCTTGGCTGTCGGCTGCCGTCGCCGTTGGCGATTGTCGTGGCGCCATAAGGGGCGCCGCCTGTAACCTCGTCATTGCGCATTTGCCCGGAAAAGCCATAATCCAGTCCGACGATCGTCATACCGAAATGCAGCAGATTGGTGATGATGGAGAACAATGTCGTTTCCTGCCCGCCATGCTGCGATGCCGTGGAGGTAAATGCAGCACCCACCTTGCCGGTGAGCTCGCCGCGCATCCATACACCGCCTGCCTGATCCCAGAAGCTGGCCATCTGGCTCGACATACGGCCAAAACGCGTTCCCGTGCCAACGACAATGGCGTCATATTCCTTCAACTCGTCAATGGTCGCCACTTCGGCGTCCTGATCCAGTTTGAAATGCGCAGCTTGAGCGACCTCAAGCGGCGCGGTTTCCGGCACACGTCGAATAGTAACGTCAGCGCCTGCGGTGCGTGCGCCTTGTGCAATGGCTTCGGCCATCGTTTCGATATGGCCGTAGCTGGAGTAATAAAGAATAAGCACTTTTGCCATGTGGGGGTCCTTTAAAATGGGAGAGTGTCAGGGATGATGCCGGGGGCAAGTTAGCGGGAGTCGACCAGGACGACTTCTGCGTCCTCAATTGCTGTTATGTTGATCACACCTGAGCTTATGGCCACGCCGTCGCGGGCATTTGCCCGTTGGCCGTCAATATCAACTGCGCCAGTTGCAGGCACTAGATATGCGTGGCGGTTTGCGCCGACGACATGGCTGAGGCTTTCGCCAGCTTTGATGGTCGCACCAAACACCCGAGCGTCGGTTCGTATCGGCAGGGCATCATTATCCTCGGCAAAGCCGCTGGCCAATATTTGCCAAGCGCCGGACCGGCTATCCTTGGGAAAGGGTTTTGCGCCCCAGCTTGGTGCGCCGCCGGTTCTGTTGGGCATGATCCAAATCTGGAACAATGTGGTGGGCTCGTTTTCGAGATTATATTCCGCATGTCGAATACCAGTGCCGGCGCTCATCACCTGAACATCCCCTGCTGCTGTCCGGCCTTCATTGCCTAGGCTATCCTTGTGGGTAATGGCGCCAGTGCGGACATAAGTGATAATTTCCATGTCGGCATGTGGATGTGGCGGGAAGCCTGATTGCGGCGCAATGAGGTCATCATTCCAGACCCTAATTGCACCCCAGCTCATCCGAGTTGGGTCATTGTAGCCGCCGAAGGAAAAATGGTGATGTGCGTCGAGCCAGCCATGGTTCGCAGCCCCGAGCGTTTCAAAGGGCCGGATTTCAAATTTCGACAGGGCATCGGTCATGTGGGCACTCCATCAGCGGTGTGTTTCAATGCGGCCAAAATATAGAAGGATATTAGGATTGAAATAGAAACATTAGAAACATATTGTTTCCAAAATGAAGCTACCTGATTTTGAGGCGTGGAGCATATTTGCGTGTGTCGTCGAGCATAAGAGCTTCACGGGCGCTGCGCAGGCGCTTGGCCGTTCAAAGGCGACTATATCCAAAGCAGTCATGCGGCTGGAGAATCAGGTGGGTGCACCGCTTTTCCATCGGACATCTCGTCGGCTGTCTTTGACCGAGAGTGGCAACAAGCTGGTCGAACACGCAAGATCAATCCTGTCGGAAGGACAAGCCGCCGAGGAAGCCGCGCGCGGCGAGGCGTCCGAACCTGTTGGCCTCGTTCGTCTCGCTGTGCCGATGAGTTTCGGTCTAAAACAAGTCGGTCCAGTAATCGCAGATTTCTTATGTGCCAATCGGGGCATCAGCGTTGACATGCACCTGAGCGATGCAAAGGTGGATTTGATTGGGGACGGCTTTGACATCGGCCTGCGCATTGCTGCGCTTCCTGACAGTAGTTTGCGTGTACGCAAATTGCGGGACGTAAAAACCTATATAGTTGCCGCACCGGTATATCTGGAACGGATGGGCACGCCAAGGCATCCTGCCGAACTTGTGAAGCATGAGTGCCTGCAATATTCCTTGTTAACCGCCCCCGACCATTGGCGGTTCACAAACGAAGCGGGTGAAGATGTTTCGGCCCGCCCGCGTGGCCGATTGCGAGCGAACAATAGCGACGCGATGTTGCACAGCCTTCGGTCTGGTCTTGGTATTGCGGTTGTACCGGATTTCATTGTCAGTGAAGATTTGGCCACAGGTGCCGTAATAGAGATACTGAACGATTGGCAACCGCCCGTCGTCGCCTTGCATCTGGTCACGCCGCCCGGCACAATCCGGCCGCAAAGGGTAACGACGTTAATAGATTATCTTGTTGCCCAGTTTGGGCGGTAAGAATTATTAACCATGCGGTTCAGATTCGTTAACCGAATTAATTTTCCTAATTTTTTGCTCACGATCACGATTTTTTTTCAAAAATGATGCTAACTATCCAAAATGTCATCACAAAAATAAAAAATTTCACGTTACAAAAATGGCCGGAAACCCGCAGAAATGAGTCATTTTTTAATAACCCAGACGTCACAATTCACCGCAATCCCGACATTAACACCAAATTAACCATTTCGGTTTATTCCCATTCTGGTTAATAAAGTTCGAAGCACTGCTGGTTAGCACATGGTCGCTTCGGGGGTGCAAGGGTTTTAAAAAGGGGTTGCCCAATGCGAGTGCTTTTGATTGAAGACGAACCGACCACTGCGAAGGCCATCGAAATGATGCTCGCGACCGAAGGTTTTAATGTCTATACGACGGACCTTGGTGAGGAGGGCCTCGATCTGGGCAAGCTCTATGATTATGACATCATTTTGCTCGACCTGAACCTGCCCGACATGCACGGTTATGACGTATTGAAAAAATTGCGTGTCGCCAAGGTGCAGACGCCAGTTCTTATTCTTTCCGGAATTAACGAGATGGACTCAAAGGTCCGTTCGTTCGGCTTTGGTGCAGATGACTATGTGACCAAGCCATTCCATCGCGAAGAACTGGTTGCGCGTATCCATGCTGTTGTGCGTCGTTCAAAGGGCCATTCGCAGTCGGTTATTCGCACCGGCAAATTGTCAGTGAACCTGGATGCAAAGACCGTTGAAGTCGACGGCAGCCGCGTTCACCTCACAGGCAAAGAATATGCCATGCTTGAGTTGTTGAGCCTGCGTAAAGGCACGACTTTGACCAAGGAAATGTTTCTCAACCACCTTTACGGCGGCATGGACGAGCCTGAGTTGAAGATTATCGACGTCTTTATCTGCAAACTGCGCAAGAAGCTGGCGCTGGCCTGCGGTGGAGAAAACTATATTGAGACCGTTTGGGGCCGTGGCTATGTGCTGCGCGATCTCGACGATATGGAGCAGCCGCTCGTCGCCTGACGCAGCCGGCAGAGTTACCGAGGGGGCCTTGATGGGCGGAGTCAGAAACGACGACGCCCATCTTTTTGAGGCATTACCGTCGGGGCGGCAGCCCCGCGAAGGTGACTAGACTCTCCCCGCCATTATTGCCAACTGCGCTAACGCCCACAAAATGGTCGTCGACAATTAGACCCTCAAGCACAGTATCGGTTCCTTCCACGTCGCGGACAAATACCCAATCCTGCGCGTCTGCGCGGCGCTGATACACGCGGTAGCGTTGTGCTCCCGGTACCGCATCCCACTTCACTGTGGTGTTCGAGGTCACCGCTCCGCCCAATGTCGCGGAACCAGGCGCAGGCGGCGCATTGGCCAAAGCCGTTGCCGTGAGCACATTCAGCATCGTTACCTTGGCCAGATAGTCAAAATCCATCTTGTCGACCGTGTCGCCATATTCGATGCCATCCTCGATGCGTAGATCCTGATGCTGGTGGTGATAATTTTCCACACCCACCGTGTAGCGGATTGCAGGGAAACCAAGCTCAAGCGCTGGTAAATGGTCGCCACCGCGCGCGAAGCGGTCTGGCCGCCGTACACCAAAGACATCAAGCTTCACTTCGGGACTTGCCTTTGCTGCGACTTTGTCAGCGTAACGCATCAGCGAGCGGCTTGGGCCATCATCCTCGCCCCCGCTGTTGCGGCGTGCCATTTGTCCGGCCAAATCTTCAGATGCGCGGATGCCTTCGCTGAATACGCGCACGACATTGTCAACCTTGCGTCCGTCGGTGCCAAGCGTGCCGCCGACGATGTCATTGTTCAACATTGCGCTGACTTTCCAGCCGCGTTCTTTGGCCGTCTCCGCGAGCAACCGGCCACCCATAAGTCCCTGTTCTTCCCCGGATAGGAGCGCGAAAACTATTGTTGCCTCATGTTGGGGCTGCTGCGACATGAGACGCGCTGCCTCGATCGCTAACGCGCTACCTGACCCGTCATCATTGGCTCCAGGTGCGTCCTTGGTAAAGTCCATAACGTCGGAAACCCGGCTATCAATATGCCCCGCAATAATGATGACATGATCCCAGCCCATCTTTCCGGGCTTAATGGCGAGGACGTCCACGATATTGACGCCATTGGGAATGCGCGGGCCGGACATGTTACGTTCCAGTAGTTGTGTCTCGAGGCAACCTTTGCAGGCCTTCGCAATTTTATCGAACTCGCTTTGCGCCCAGCGCCTTGCTGCGCCAATGCCACGTTTAGGGTCAGTCGCCGACGACAAAGTGTGGCGCGTGCCAAAGCTGACGAGCTTTTCAACGTCGGCCTTCAAACGTTCGGGCTTTGCTTTAGCTTGGGTGATGGTTTGCGCGGATATTGGAGCAGCAACGCCAATTGCGATTATGCTGGCAAATAAGATCAGTTTTTTCA
>NZ_JBKBQV010000027.1:0-32770 GCF_046292425.1 Sphingorhabdus sp. | reverse complement strand
ATGGCAGATGCAATTAAGGAGCCCGCCACGCGTCGCGAGATTGACGAAATGGAAAAATCCATCCAGTTCGTCGTACAGCATATGCCGACCCATTCTGAATATCTACAGCAATACTGCCCCGCGCCTGCGTGATTGGTTTGGTTGTTTCGGTAAGGCAGAGCTGGGCAGGAGCAACATTTAGACGCGTCTGTTGAAGCATAGCCCGGAGCAAAAATTGCCCCGGGCTAAGAACGCTTAAAATTTGTAGCCAACCTCAACGCCCACAAGGCGGCGTGCGCCAGGTGAAATGAAGGAACCGCCAAATTCGATCGCCGGAATGGCCTCGTTAATATACTTCCGGTCGAGCATATTGTCGGCAAAGGCCGTCACGTTCCAGTTTTCGCCCTCAAGCCCAAACCGCAGGTTTAGCACACCAAAAGGGTCTCGCTTGGCAACGCTGTAATTGGCATTGCCAACAAAGCCGGGCAGCGCCAACGCGGAGATTGGCAGCAATTGGCTGAATATCGTTGCGCGGGTCTGATCCTGGACTGTGTGGAACCATGTTGCACCAGTGATGCGGTAATCGGCACGCATTACGAGATCGATGTTATCATTTAATGGTGCGTCAACCTGGCTTCCAAGATTGATCGTGTAATCCGCCGTGTAAGGCGACTTATTGCCAACGGTGTACGGGCGCGACGCATTTTCCTTTATTTCGCTATCAGTCAAATTGACCGACCCAAATATCTTCCAGCCATCAACGATCCGGGCGGTCGTATTCAGTTCAACGCCCTTCACGTCAACCTTGTCAATGTTCGACACAACGCGCAGCAGTCCAAACGAACCGACGAAGAATTCGAAGAACTGCATATCGGTGATTTTCGTATAATAGCCTGCGAGGTCAAATGTTACGCGGTTGTCTAATAGTGATCCCTTAATGCCAGCTTCAAACGAGCTGGACCGTTCCTTGCGGAACTGGTCATTGATAGTAACGCCTGCACCAATCGCCGGAATATTGAAGTTCGAATTTACTAAAGCGGAGGAACCGGTGTTGTTAAACCCGCCCGATTTGAAACCAATGCCCCAGTTTGCGTAAATATTGGTCGAGCTGTTGGGTGTGAAGCTCAATGTGACCTTTGGCTGCACTTGCTTAAAGCTCGCGGACTTATCTGCAATGCTGCCAGTGGCCGGAAGTCCGGGGTTGATCTTCGCGCCCGTGATTGGATCAGCCACATTTGGCACAAGGTTGGATGTTTTGCGGTCCTCGACATCGTAACGTAACGCGATGCCGGCCTTAAACATGTCCGACATCTTATAGTCTACGGAGCCGAAAGCCGCGTATACGTCTGTTTTGAAGTTGTCATTGAACAACTGCGACGTCGGATTGCTGCTGCCTGGCGCGTTATACAGTTCAGGGCTGACCCCTTGTCCCAAATCTGCGCCAAGGCTGACGCCCACAGTACGGTCGATGTGTAGGCCATAAATACCCAATTGCCAGTTCAATGGTCCATCGCCGTTCGACGCCAGCCGTATTTCGCCGCTAATGTCTTTCTGGTTACGGATCTGCAACTGCGTGCCGTCGCATGTCGTCGGGCTATAGGCGCCAAAGGTGGATCCTGTGGCGGGTGCGAAAATAAATGGCACGGGGACCTGGCCAATAAAGCCAGGAGGGTTTAGCGGAAAGCCAGTCAATGCGGCGGTCGTCGCGAAGCATCTGTTTTGCACTGCCGTATTCGTTGCATTCGCAGGAGCACCGAGCGCAGGTGAGATGTATCGCGCGAAATCGGCCGAGGTACCATCCGCAGTAAGGTTTTGGTCGACATCGGAATAGAGCGCCCAAGCGGTCAGCCGTGTTGCGCCAAAGTCGTGATCGATCTTCGCCGAAAAGTCGATCGTGCGTTGGTCGTTCGTTGGCCGTATATTGCTATAATAACGAAGTTCATGCGCATCGACGTCTTCAAAGAAGGCGCCGCCAAAGGCTTCGATATGAAACACCGAGTTAAAGTTGATTGAGGCGCCTGACAGTTTGGAATAGCGCGCTTTCACATCGAGTTCGGTGGCATCGCCAAGTTGCGCCATGAAGCGGCCGTCGATGGAATAAACCTCCTGGTCGTCCACCACTTTCTGGTCCAAATACAGGTTGCGATAAAAGCCGTCCGTAGTCCGGTAATTCCCGGAAAGGACGAAGCCTGCATTCTCTCCCAACGGTGAGGAAATATAAGCTGAGCCTTCAATAGTCTGTTCATTGGCATAGCTGAATTTGACCGCACCCTCGAGTGTGTCGCCTGGCTTCACTGTCGAAACAACAATGGCACCTGCTGCCGCGTTGCGACCGTAGATCGCGCCCTGCGGTCCTTTGAGGATTTCGATCTGACGAAGCGTTCCTTGCGTCTGGTTCAATTGCGCGGTGTTGGTCTTCAAAATGCCGTCTACAACCAGAGCTACCGAACTCTCGGCGTCACGAGCACCGTTAATGCCGCGAATGTTGATCTGGGTATCGCCAGCCTCCGCAGTGCCGGTGACAATTGTGACGCCGGGTGTGAGTTGCGCAAAGCCTTGCGCATTATCGGCGCCTGTTTTTGCAAGCGCGTCGGCATCAATCACCGAGACAGATGCTGGTACATCTATCAGCCGTTCATTCTGTCGCCGCGCAGTTACGATGATTTCTTCAGCTTCAACGCCCTCATCGGCGGTTTGGGCAAATGCTGTCGTGGGTATTAAAACACTGACTGCAATCGATGAGAGGAGTGCACTTTTCCCGATACCCATGTAACCTTACCCCCTGTATTACCTAATATTGCTTTGGATGCAGCTTATTGTATACAAATACCATTCGTCAAGAGGAGCGTTACGGCCATGTCCAGGGCATCAGATCGCGCATATAACCACATCCGCAACATGATATTGTCGGGTGAGTTGCCCCCTGGTTCGCAAATCAGAGAAGAGGCGCTTGCCGAATTATGCGGTGTATCGCGAACCCCCGTGCGCGATTCGCTCCGGCGGCTGGAGGCTGAAATGTTTGTGCGCCGTAATGACTCCCAGCGCAGTTTTGTCGCAGATTGGTCGCTGGATGATCTTGAAGACGCCTTTCAACTACGCGCGATGCTTGAGGCGCATGCTGCAAAACGTGCAGCCTTGCGTGTCACGCGCGAGCAATTGGCGCGTATGCGGGTTCATAATGCCCAGCTTAAACAAGCCATTGAAGCCGCACATCCCGATGTGCCAAGTTTCCTTGATCACAACAGGCAGTTTCACGCCATAATTTTAGAGGCTGCTGCATCCGAGCGGTTGTCCAGCATGCTTTTACAGGTGACAGAGCAGCCCGTCATATTGAGAACGGCGCGCCAGTATGATCTTGAGAATCTGCGGCGTTCGCATCATGAGCACGAAGAGTTGTTAATTGCATTTGACAATCGTGACAGTGACTGGGCGGCAGCGGTTATGACGGCGCATATTCGGCGTGCATTTCACGCCTATGCAGAGGCGCATTCCACTGACACCGAAATTCAAAAGACAAATCTGGCTGCATAATCCTGTTTGATTTTGTATACAATTATGCCATCAGCTTGGGCGATGACCATGACTGACCAAATTGAATTTGTCGAAGTCGGACCACGGGACGGGCTTCAAAACGAGGCTGTGTTGATTTCGACAGAAGACAAGCTTGCGCTGATCAACGGCGTAATCGACGCTGGCGCGCGCAGAATCGAGGTTACCAGTTTCGTAAACCTCAACCGCGTTCCGCAAATGGCGGATGCCGAAGCCGTTTGTGCTGGCCTGCCAGTTCGCGAGGATATGACTTATATCGGACTGGTTTTGAATCGGCGCGGTGCGGAGCGTGCCCTTTCAACCGGGAGAATCGACCAGCTGGGCGCTGTAGCTGTGGCGACCGATACCTTTGCAATGGCCAATCAAGGACAAACCAGTAAGGAGTCCGTCGAAGCCGCCAAAGACATCATTGCACTGGCAAAAGCCGAAGGGCGGACCGCACAATGCACGATAGCCGCTGCGTTCGGCTGTCCTTTTGAAGGTGAAGTACCGGACCAGCGGGTCATTGAAATGGCTGTAGCAATTGCTGAAGCGGGACCGGTGGAAATTGCGCTCGCGGATACCATTGGCGTGGGAAATCCAACGCATGTCGCACGTCTGGTTGCGCAAATTCATAGGGAAGTAAATCTGCTGCCCGTTCGTGTTCATTTCCATAATACGCGCAACACTGGCCTCGCCAATGTTTGGGCAGCCGTATTGGCAGGCGCAACTGTTGTCGATGCGTCGCTTGGCGGCCTTGGAGGATGTCCTTTTGCACCAGGGGCCGCTGGCAATGTGCCGAGTGAGGATGTTGTCTACATGCTGGAACGGGCTGGCATTTCAACCGGGATGCATTTGGAGCGCCTCATCGAGACTAGCATCTGGTTATCGGAAATCATGGGCCGAAAACTGCCCGGCATGGTGGCGCAATCGCCACCATTTCCAAAAGTAGCTTAAGGGAGAGTTAGATGGGGTATCGGTTGGGCGTTGACGTCGGGGGGACTTTTACCGACCTATTGCTGTTCAACGCAGACAGTGGCGCATTCTGGAGGCATAAAACGCCGTCCACGCCGCATGACAGCAGCGAAGGTATCCTCAACGGTGTGAATGCCATCTGCGATCATGCTGGGGTGAATGCGGCAGAAATTGAATATTTCCTGCACGGGACGACGGTCGCAACCAATGCCGTGCTTGAAGGCAAAGGGGCAAGGGTCGGCCTAATCGTAACCGAGGGATATCGCGACATCATGCAGATCGCGCGGTCGTACGTGCCCGGCGGTCTTGCAGCATGGATTATTTGGCCAAAGCCAACGCCGCTGGCGGCTTTAGAAGACACTGTTACCGTCGGCGGGAGGATGAATGCGCAAGGCGACGAAGTGCGGCCCTTGGACGAAACGTCTGCCAGAACTGCATTGGCCTATCTCAAGGCGCAAGGCGTCGAGGCGATTACCGTCAGCTTCATGAACGCATACACAAATGGCGCGCATGAAAGCCGCGTCGGAGAACTCGCGCGCGAATTGATGCCTGATGTGCCTGTGTCGTTAAGCCATGAAGTGCTTCCTGAAATGCAGGAATATGAGCGGACGCTTACTACCGTCGCAAATGCTGCGGTGCGTCCGGTTGTTGGCAAATATATTTCAAATCTGCGCTGCAAACTGGCAGACGCGGGCTTTATTGGCAAACTGTCACTGCTGCGGTCTGATGGTGGATTGATGTCCGCGCAGAAAGCGCAGGAGCACCCAGTCGATATATTGATGTCAGGTCCGGCCGGTGGCGTCACTGGCGCGCTTTGGGTCGGCAGGAATGCAGGTATCAAGAATATCCTCACCTTGGACGTAGGCGGAACGTCAACCGACGTAGCGCTTATCGAAAATCTTGAACCACGCCGCGTCCGTACGACTGAGGTTGGCCATTTGGCGGTGCGCGCATCTTCGCTGGACGTCAAGACCGTTGGCGCGGGCGGCGGGTCAATCGCTTATGTGCCCGAACTGACCAAAGCCTTGCGCGTCGGTCCGCAGTCTGCGGGGGCTGTTCCCGGTCCCGTAGCCTATGGCAAGGGCGGCGAAGCGCCGACCGTCACGGACGCGAATGTCGTGCTCGGCTATCTGCCGGAAAACCTGTTGGGCGGTACGTTTCAGCTTGACCGCGAAGGCGCGAAAAAGGCGGTTCAGACGATCGCCGATGCACTTGGCATCGACCTGATGGCGGCAGCGCGCGGTATCATTGATATCGTTAACGAAAACATGTTCGGCGCGCTGCGCATGATTTCCGTCCAGCAAGGCTATGACCCACGCCACTTCGCACTGATGGGCTTTGGTGGTGCCGGGCCTCTTCACGTCAATGCAGTGGCAAGGCTGATGGGTAGCTGGCCTGCTGTATCGCCCGTCTCGCCGGGCGTGTTATGTGCGCTAGGCGACGCTACGACGCGCATGCGGACAGAAACGGCGCGCAGCTTTTCGCGACTGGCTACGACCACCGACGCAACCGAGCTTATCGCCATCCTCAAGGAAATGGCGCACCAGACACGCGCGGAACTGCAGTCGGACGGGATAAGCGACGACGACATCAGCAGCGAATTTGAAATTGATGTGCGCTATGCCGGACAGGCATTTGAAGTGCCGCTGACTATCACGCCGGAGGTTCTGGAGCGTGACGGTGTCGCTGGCATTTTGAAACGGTTTGATGAAGAGCATTTGCGGTTGTTCACGTTCAACATGGACACGCCGCACGAAATCGTCAACTTGCGCGCGGTTGCCTTGGGGCAGGCGCTCGACTTGCCTGCTGCGGAACTGCCCAAAGGTGATGGAAACCCGGCGGCAGCCAAAATGCGCGACCATGTTTTGTGGATGGACGGCAGGGAACAGGCTGCTGTAATCTATGATCGCGCAAAGCTGCTTCAGGGGGATGTCATTCCCGGACCCGCTATCGTGGTCGAGATGGACTCTACCACACTCATAGAAACTGGCTGCGTCGCGATTGTCGACAAGGTTGGCAACATCCTGATCAATCTGGCTTGAGGAGGCGAACGACATGCCCGCCCAAATCATTCAAACAAACAATACGCCCTTTAACAAGATTGCTATCGATCCGGTTACGCTCGACATTATTGAAAATGCCTTGCGAAATGCCCGCATTGAAATGGATGCAACATTGGTCCGCACCGCCATGTCGCCCGGAATTCGCGAACAAGGTGACGCTTTTCCCTTGATCGCAGACCACACCGGCAAAATGATCGTCGGGCAATTCGGTAGTTTCATCGGCGGATTCCTCGACAACTTTGACGGGACGCTTGAAGATGGCGACATGATCTTCCTGTCCGATCCATATTCCTGTGACGGTGCTGTCAGTCACTCCAACGACTGGCTAGTGCTGCTACCGGTATTCAAAGATGGTCGATTGATCGCCTATACATCGATGTTCGGGCATCAGTCAGATATTGGCGGCAAGGTCGTCGGATCCATGCCAATCAATGCCCGGTCAATCTTTGAAGAGGGCGTTCGTATCCCTCCGGTCAAGATCTGGAAAAAGGGCGAGTATAATGACGATCTGATGAAGCTTGTGATGCATCAGACCCGTAAACCGGATTGGTGCCAGGCCGATTTGAACGCGCTCATTGCTTCCTGTCGGGTTGCGTCGCGTCGCGTGATCGAAATGGCCGGGCGTTTTGGTGATGATGTTTACATTTCGGCAACGCAGGAACTGCTGGCGCGTAACCATCGTGCGATGAAATCGCTCATCGCCATGGCAATCGGCGAGGATCCTGTCAGCTTTGAAGACTATATCTGTGACGACGGTATGGGCGCTGGCCCATACAAGATTAAGTGTACGATGTGGCGCGAAGGCGAAAAGGTTGTTCTGGATTTCGCCGGTACTGATCCGCAGAGCCAGGCATCGATCAATTTCTTCCTGAACGAAAACATGTTCAAGATGTTCTTCGGCATTTACATGATTATGGTTTTTGATCCCCAAATCCTGTTCAATGATGGCTTCTATGATCTGATCGATGTCCGCATCCCCGACGGATCGCTTCTAAAGCCCAAATTTCCAGCAGCGCTCTCTGGTCGCACCCACGCGCTGGGCCGCATTTTTGATATTCTAGGTGGTCTTTTAGGACAAAAGACACCGGAGTTCCTGAATGCGGCCGGTTTTTCCTCCAGTCCTCACCTATTTTATTCAGGCAATGATAAAAAAGGCGACTGGTTCCAGCTGTTCCAGATTGGTTTTGGCGGCATACCAGGCCGACCGATGGGCGATGGACCTGATGGCCATTCGCTTTGGCCGGGATTTACCAACGTACCCAACGAATTTCTGGAGCGTTATTTCCCACTGCTCATCGAACGTTATGAAACCGAGCCCGACAGTGGCGGCGCTGGTCTGCACCGTGGCGGAAATGGCATTCACATGACCTACCGGTTTCTTGCCAGCGGAACGATCTCCATCCATGACGACCGCTGGTTTATTCCGCCATGGGGCGTGAATGGCGGAGAGCCTGGCAAGCGTGCGCGCAAAATTCTCGATAAGGCAGATGGCAGCTCGCAGATTATCGGTAATAAGGTCGAAGACGTCCATGTCGAAGAAGGCGACCAGTTGCATTTCATCACATGGGGCGGAGGCGGATGGGGCGACGCACTTGATCGTGATCCCGCGCTTGTAGGCAAAGAGATTGTGCAAGGCGTTGTAACAGCTGAAGGTGCAAAAGCTTATGGTGTCGTCGCAAATGCAGATGGCGGCGTTGACATTGAAGCCACCAATGCGTTGCGCGCCACATTGCGGCAGGAACGACTAGCGCTCCCCTTGTTCAATTATGGGCCCGGTATAGAAACACTTCGCGCCAATTGTGAGGCTGAAACGGGTCTAGCGCCCCCGCTTCGGCCGGTCTGGAAGACGTTGGAGGCCGCCGAGTGAGCGCATTAAAGGGGTTACGCGTCGTTGAACTCGGCCAACTGCTGGCTGGCCCGTTTTGCGGCCAGTTGCTTGGCGACATGGGCGCCGAGGTTATCAAGGTGGAACCACCAGGTGCCGGCGACCCAATGCGCGTTTGGGGGCAGGGCGCTGAAAAGGTCCAATGGGAGGTTGTGGCGCGCAACAAAAAATCGGTTTCGGCCAATTTGCGCATCCCGGAGGGGCAGGCGATTGTCCGCAAGTTGATCGGCAAAGCCGATATCCTGATCGAGAATTTCAAACCCGGCACCATGGAGAAATGGGGTTTTTCTCCTGATGCGCTTTTGGCGGAAAATCCTGGCCTGATCATCGCGCGCATGTCGGGATATGGCCAGACGGGCCCTTATTCCAACCGCGCAGGCTTTGGAGGCATTGGAGAGGCAATGGGCGGATGGCGCTACATCGTTGGAGAGCCTGATCGTTCGCCCAGCCGGATGGGCATATCCATTGGTGACACGCTTACGGCGACATATGGATGCATGGGCGTTCTGGCTGCGTTGCATCATCGCACCCTGACGGGTCACGGGCAGGTCATTGATGCTGCTTTGTATGAAAGCGTCCTGCAAGTCATGGAGGGGCTTATTCCCGAATATGACCATGGCGGCTTTATTCGCGAACGATCCGGTTCCATCCTCCCGGGGATTGCGCCATCGAACGTCTACATCTGCAAAGATGGCGAATATATGATCGGTGCGAATAAGGATTCCTTGTGGCAAAGACTGGCAGAAGCCATGGGCCGACCAGAGCTTGGCACCGACGAACGTTACGCTACCCATTTAGCGCGTGGGCATAATCAGTTGGAGCTGGATGAGCTAATCAACGCATGGACGGCCACGCTGAGTGTGGACGAAGTCGACGCATTGATGACCGAATATTCCATCCCCGCAGGCCGGGTTTATCGCGCGCCGGAAATGATGGCTGATCCTCATTTTCAGGCTCGCGAGGCAATCATTGAAGTCGACACGGAGCGTTATGGCAAGCTCAGGATGCAAGGCGCATTTCCGAAGCTGTCAGCGACGCCAAGCAGCGTCCGCTCGCCAGCTCCCTCAATTGTAGGGCAGCACAATGCAGAGATTTACGGTGGGCTGCTTGGTATGGAAAATGAAGAGTTGACCCGACTGACCGCGGCAGGTGCCATCTGATGACACAAAAGAGCGACGACCTTGCAGCGAACTATGTCGGTGCGTTTGACGGGCGTCTTTCATTTGGCGAGCGCCCCGCTTTGCTGATCGTCGATTTTGTGATGGCGTATCTGGACCCGTCGTCCCCCTTATACGCCGCAGTTGAGGACGTCTTGGCGAGCAATGAACGTTTGCTAGCAACGGCGCGGGGCGCGGGCATTCCGGTGATTTTTACCAAGGTCGTTTATGAAGAAGGCGGCGCGAACGGCGGGTTGTTCTACAAGAAAATTCCATCGTTGAAGGTGTTTTTGGAAGGCTCGCCCCTTGGCGCATTTCCGCCATCACTTCAGCCCTTGAAGGGCGAGCATATCATTTCGAAACAATATGCATCTGCATTTTTCGGAACATCTCTTGCGACAATTCTTCGGTCCCAGGGCATCGACACCTTGCTCATTACAGGGCTGTCGACATCAGGCTGCGTGCGCGCAACGGCGCTGGATGCACTTCAGTCCGGCTTTGCACCCTTTGTTGTCCGCGACGCTTGCGGCGACCGGCACCCCGCGCCGCACGAAGCCAATCTGTTTGATCTTCAGGCCAAATATGCCGAGGTCATTTCGGAACGAGATGCGGTCGGATTTTTGCAAGCCCTGCCGAATGAATAACGCAGATGCTATCCCTCTCGTACGCCGTGCAAGGTCAAGGAGTGCTAGGAGATAGGGTGAACGAAATCCTAACTGCACCGCAAACTGTTATCACGTCACCAACTCTCCCAAGCTGCAAGCCAGGTTTGTTATCGTGCCGCCAAAGAGAAGTGCGCCAACCCCGAATAAAGAGGGCCTGTTCCACTTGCCTGTGCCCGGATCAAACCCGAAGCTGGCTGGGTTTTGAACATCGGCCCCTGCTGCGGGGGTCCTGAGTGTGACCACCGCCTTTGTCGTATTGCACAACAGACCTGCCAAATTTTCCAGAAATGTGGGTGATGAAATTGATATGTTGCTCATACCGCCCTTCTGGAACATGTTCGCCCACTCAATGACAATTCGGGCGATGTCCCGGCCGTCGGCCTTTTCCGTGTCGATGAATGCAAATCTTCCGTCCTGGTCTACCGCTACTAAAATAGGCCCCTTGGACAGCCCTTGACCGTAGCGCTGCAAGTACAGATTCGCGAGCTGGAAGTCATATTCTTTCAATAATTGGTCGCAGTTTGTGCGGTCTGGAACATCTTTCTTAAGTAGCCAATAAATCGGCGCAAAATCCGCCTTGATGCCGCTCGCTTCAGCCACCTCTATAGGTGCCAGTTTCACAAAAGTTTCACAGAACCGTTTGTTGCGCGCGTTATTTTGACGCGTGAAGAGGACGATACTCTTCATTCCCGTCACCGTCGCATTATCAAATGATCTTTGCCCTCTAATGAGAAAATCTGACACAGAAATTACCGGCGTCGGTGGCGCGACCAAAGCGGAAGGTTTGGGCATAGCGGCGCAGCTCGACAACACGACCAAGATAGCAAAGATGCATAGTAAGCGATTAAACATTCCGGACGTCCCCCTGGAGCAAGAAGGTGCCAGAATATCAAAATGACTCACATTATCAATTGATTATCTATCGGAGGTACGGGTCTGGGAGACGACGACAGCCGGAAACCGGTGCAGGTCTCCCGCCGTTAATTTACCCCCATTTCCCGCAACAGTCGGTCAGCGCCATCAACTTTTTCCATGGTCCACAGCATGTACCGGCCATCGACGTGAATTGTCCGGTTGACGCTTGAATCGAATGACCAGTCGGCGACGACACCGTCAAGCGTACCGTCAAATGCCAATCCAACGAATTCACCTTTGGCATTCAGTGTTGAAGAACCGGAATTGCCATTGGTAATGTCAACAGTCGAAAGAAAATTGACGGGTAAGGTGCCAAGCGTCGGGTCGACATAGTTGCCGAAGTCTTTGGCTTTCAAGCGCGCAATGGCGGCATCCGGCGCATCGAATTCCCCGCGCCCGGTATGTTTGGCAACCACGCCTTCGGCAGTCGTAAACGGCGTCCAGATCTGTCCATCGCGCACTTTGCCCGTGACCTTGCCATAAGTAAAACGAAGCGACCCGTTCGCATCCGGGTACAATGTGCGCCCTTGGGATTTGGCGAAGGCCAACTGTCCTGCCATTACTACTGAACGGGCTGCCTGGATCCGCCCAGAACGCGCTTTGGTATTTTTTTCGTCCGCTATGATGGTGGGATAGGCGGCAACTGCCAATTGAATGAACGGGTCGTCTGATGCTTCAAATTCCGCAGGCGATTTGTTGAGCCAACTGGCCCGTGTTGCGCTGTCGGCCAGCTTTGTATCGGCATACAGTCTGTCGACGCCAATTTCAGCAAGCTTTGCTTCAAAGGCGGTAGTCCGCTTGTCAGCCGGTACTTTGCGGTATTCGGTCAGCGCCTGATCAAATATGACGCGATCCACACCAGCATCATAACGTCGGTCCAATTGCGCCAAACGTTCACTAACCGGCAGGCGGTCGCGTTCCTGATAACCGGAATCGCGTTGTGCATCAGGCTTCTGCTGCTCCTTGGCCCAGCGATAGAGCAGTGTAGCCGCCGACAACAATTGTGAACGGTTGATGGTGGAAAGGCGCAATGCATTCACACGCGCATCGTTCGCTTCGGAAATGTTCCTATCGAGCGCGGTGAGTGCAGGACCGTATTTCGCAGTGCGGCTCTTATCCTCTGCTACCCATGCTCGAAAGGCTGTGTCGGCTGCATCTTTGCGCGCCATCAGGCCTATTGCGTCGGCACCGGCAATCTCCCCCAGCAATTTCTTCTTATAATTGTCAGAGCCTTTTAAAATGGACGCATATTTGATCTGTGTCGCCGGATTGCCGGCCGTCGCCTTCACGATGGTGTCGGAATAATCAGCGCGCAATTGCTGTTCCACTGGATAGACACTGTCGAACACATGCTTGACCTCGGCAGCAGTCTGAAGTCGCTGCGTGACACCGGGAAACCCTGCGACCATTACAAAGTCGCCTTCAGTCAACGGTGTCGTGGCAATTTTCAACCAGGATTTTGCCCTATAGGGTACGTTGTCCTTGGCGTATGGTGCCGAAGTACCATCCGGCGCAACATAGGCCCGGTAAAAGCCGAAATCACCAGTGTGGCGCGGCCATTGCCAGTTATCGGTCTCTCCGCCAAAGTTACCAATCCCGCTTGCCGGCGCATAAACCAGCCGAACGTCTTTTATTTCAAGCTGTTGCTGCAGGTAATAAGTGTAACCACCAAAATAAGCGCGTACGTCACAACGGCGATTTGCCTGCTTTTCGCAGGCTGCGATCAGGTTTTTGCGATTGGCCTCAAGCTTATCAAATCGTGTCAATCCGTCGAGCTTCGTTGTCACGCCTTTGTTCATCATGGACGTTACATCTCGTAAGTCCTCGATGACGTAAATCCGCGATCCTGGCGCAGCCTGAACTTCATCGGCATTGGTTTTTGCCAGAAAGCCATCAGTTAAATAGTCCTGTCCGGGTTTTGAATTATATTGGATGGACCCGTAGACGCAGTGATGGTTGGTGGCGACAAGACCATCCGGGCTTAAAAATGCCGCTGAACACCCGCCCAATGAAACGATGGCATTCAAGGGTGCAGCCTGCAAATCACTGAGCATTGCCGGATCAATTTCCAGTCCGGCCTCTTTCAATTTGCCCGCAAGTTCTGGCGTTTGATTAGGTAACCACATGCCCTCTTCTGCGACCACTGCCTGCGACAGGAAAAGAGCAGTTGCAGCGCAACCACCTAAAAACATTGAACGCATTTTCATCTCCATCAAACGATATATTACTTCCTAACAAAGTTACAAAAGCAATCAATATTGAACCATGGGATTATTATTTTGTTTCGTCCTGGCGCTGTTGGGCATTGGCTGCCTTGCAATCACGTCAGGCACAGCGGAACTGTCGTATTGGAAATGCGGTTGATGTTTCACTGCCTACTCATGGCAGTACAAGATGTTCGGTTTTGGACGGAACAATATCGTGGTAAAGACTATCTCTCGCCGACATATGGCCCAGCTTTTCGTGATTACCCTCGCAGGAGCAGGCGTTGGACATATGCTAAGGAAATCGTCTCCTGTGGGGCGTGACGTCAGCGCCAACGAAACTGCTCGGGCTCTACTTACGGACCGGACATTTCCCAGCCGCGACGTCGGACAACCCACCCTAACATTTGTCCTTTTTACAGATTACCGGTGTCCGGCCTGCAAGCTATCCAACGCCGCGATGGAAAAGGCGCTGCAGCAGGATGACCATGTTCGCATCATTTACAGGGACTGGCCTATTTTTGGGCCAGCATCGGAACGCGCTGCACGGGTCGCAATCGCATCTGATCGCCAGGGCATTTATCCATTAGTGCATGCTCGGCTGATGAACGAACGACGCACATTGGAAGAAAACACTTTGCGTCAGGCAATCGAATACACCGGAGGGAGCTGGCGCCAGATTGAAGCAGATTTGGAAGCATATGCCGCGGACATCGACCGCCAGTTGGACCGGACCCAAGCAGACGCATTCCAACTGGGCATTTCCGGGACACCCGCTTATCTTGCCGGTTCAATATTATTAACCGGCGCGCAAGATGAAGGTCGGTTCCGGCGACTTTTTGCAGCTGGTAGACAAGCGCGCCAAGGACAAGTGTGATGCGTGACCGATCACCGTTTGTCAGGCATATCATTTGTTCCGGCTCGCGGTGAATCAGGTCGCCAGACAATCCAGATTTGCTGTTATCGAGGCAACGAGGCCGCTGGGCCGCCAGCTATGGCTAATGCTTCCTTTGAGTTCGGATTTAATGATGTTGACTAGCATTTGGCTACCAAAGCCGTTTAACTGAGGCGGCTCGTCGATGGCGGGACCGCCAGTTTCTGCCCAGGTCAGTTCAAGCGTCTCGCCCTTGATGGTGCCGGTAATGTCCAACATTCCAAATGCACTGGAAAGTGCCCCATGTTTTACAGAATTCGTGGCCAGCTCATGCACAACCATAGCCAAAATCGTAGCACCTTGCTCTCCAACGCCCATGCGCGGCACTGCGACCCGAACTCGCCCGCTAAAGGCACCAATATCGTCATAAGGTGCCAGCAGCACGGTGATGACGTCCCCCAATAAAGCAGCAGTTCCTTGGGACGGCGGCAGCGGCCGAACAAGATTATGTGCACGTCCCAACGCCGTCAACCGGCGTGTCAGGTCCCGGGTCATCTCAGTTACGCTATCTGCAGACCTGGAAGAGAGCGCGGTGAGACTGCTTGCAATGGCCAACAGATTCTGTACCCGATGGCTCATCTCCCCAGCCAGCAGTTCATGGCCTTCTTCGGCTTGCTTACGCCCTGTCACATCCAAGAAGATACCGTACATGGCGCGACCGACCATGCCTTCGTCTGCGCCTCGGCCGCGGGAGGAAACCCATTTGACTTCGTCTTCAACGATAATTCGGAAGTCCTGCTCATAAGGTCCGGGCACGGATCGGGTGGCGATAAATGCAGCCCGAACTCTGTCTCGGTCCGCAGGATGGATTTGGGCCGAAAGATGCTCGAAATGGAGGTCGTTGGACCATGGAATTCCCCAAAGACTGAAACCCTGAGCGTCCATTTTGAAACTGTTGTCGTCTACGTCCCAACGCCAGAGGGCCACGGATGCTGCGTCGATTGCGAGGCGGACCTGCTGCTGGGTCCAAATGTCTTCCAATATTCCAGTGTCATTCACACATCGGCCCCTCCTTATGGCCGTATGGCGATAAACACCTGAGAGAAAGCTGTTCGCTTTCCCGACGATTTTCGCCCGTTTCGTCATGCAAACGCTGTCATATTTATATTGTTCCGATGGCTGCAATCGCTGACGGCAGTGTAGCGAGGCGACCATGGAGCGACTGACGGTTCCTTATTCAGGCGCGCTGAGAGCGTAAAATGATCGAGTTCTGCACAACGATGTGGTGCTATGGATAACGATAGTTCCGTCATGCATTTTCATGTTAGTTTGCTGAATTATAGAAACTTTCAGTTTAACCGACATAACCGCTGGCCAGCATCTCTAACGCGAGATACAAGTCAGCCGATAATCAAATGCCGGGCGGGACATATGCTGACTACCTTCACCTTGTGGACAAAGCGTCACCCGGCTTGGTCGGTATTGATTGCGCTTGTGCTGCTGTTCATTGGCTATCGTATCGTTAGGCCGACACCGCATGACTATGAATATATCAGTGAGGTCGTGACGCGCGGCGACGTGGTTCGCAAGGTGTCCGCCAGTGGCAAGGTGCGTGCTTTGAATACAATCAAGGTTGGTGCCGAAGTGTCAGGGCAGATCACCAAAGTATATGTCGATTTCAACTCGCGCGTCCGCGCTGGACAAGTGCTGGCCGAGATTGATCCCACGCGCGTTCGCGCACGGGTGGAACAATCGGAAGCGCAAGTCGCTCTTGCACGCGCCAACCTCCAACAGACCGTCGCGAATGTTTCGCGGGCACGGTCGGAACTGGAGATACAAGAGCGGGATTTTGCGCGGCAAAAGGCCCTTGCGGATCGTGGCTTTGTTTCAAAGGCTGGTCTGGACATAGCACAGAGCAAGCTCAACAGCGCCCGGAATGCCTTACAGGTGGCGCTGGCGCAAACGCAAAGCGGGGGAGCGCAAATCCGGCAGGGCAATGCCGAGTTGTCGTCTGCGACGCTTGATCTTAATCGCACGGTTATTATCGCACCTGCAAGCGGAGTCATCATCAACAAGCTGGTTGAACCGGGAACCACCGTTGCCGCCAGTTTTCAGACACCAAATTTGTTCGAAATTGCAGCCGACACCACGAAGATGCAGGTAGAGGCATCGGTCGATGAAGCTGACATCGGGCAGATTCGTGAGGGCCAGAATGTAAGTTTCACGGTTGATAGCTATCCCAATGATGTTTTTGAAGCCAAGGTGCGGCAAGTTCGGCAAGCGCCTGTGGAGGCCCAAAATGTCGTGAGTTATCTGGTCATTATCGACGTTGACAATATCAATGGAAAGCTGCTTCCTGGAATGACAGCGAATGTCGAAATCATCACTGACGTCAGGACGAATGTAACGCGTGTCCCCACTAACGCGATGCGCTTTCGCCCGCGCGTCGCCGACCGCCCCAAGGCCGCTGCAGAAAAACCAGTTTCTGCATCATCCAAGAAACCCGTGCCCAGCGGCACGGTATTTTTGGTGGGCGATGACCCCTATCGACCTACGAAAAAAATCATCCGGACGGGGCTACAGGGTGAAGAATTTACAGAAGTTCTTTCAGGGATAAAGGCCGGCGATAAAGTACTGGTGCGCACAAAATCGCTAAAGCCAAAGACGGAGGCCGACGAAATCGCGGATGAAGATGACAACGCCGCTAATTGAAACGCATGATCTCGTAAAAGATTATGTGATTGGCGGTGAAATTGTGCATGCGGTCAACCAAGTATCGCTGTCGATTGAACGTGGCGAATTTGTTGCAATCATGGGTGCCAGCGGGTCGGGCAAATCGACCTTCATGAACATGATTGGCTGTTTGGATATTCCTACCTCGGGGACCCTGCTCCTCGACGGGATAGATACCAAGTCGCTTGATAGCGATGCGCTCGCCGAAATCCGCAACCGCAAGATCGGGTTTGTGTTCCAGCAATTCAATTTGCTGGCACGAACAAGTGCTTTGGACAATGTCGCCGTGCCGCTCATCTACGCAGGTCTAGGTTATGCGGAACGTCGTCGGCGCGCGCAGGAAAAGCTAGAGGCGATGGGCCTTGCCAACCGCTTGCAGAACACCCCCGCCAAGCTGTCGGGTGGCCAGCAACAACGGGTTGCCATCGCGCGGGCTTTGGTGACGGACCCGCTGATGCTGTTGGCGGACGAGCCGACCGGGGCACTTGATACGCAGACATCCTTGGACATTATGGGTATATTCCAGAAGTTGAATGACGAAGGCATTACCCTCGTCGTCGTAACGCACGAGCCGGACATCGCTGAATATGCGGCACGCCGCATTGTCTTTCGCGACGGAACAGTGATTGAGGACGCTGCGGTCAAATCGCGCCGCAGGGCAAATGCGGAATGAAAAACCTGCTCGCTTCAATGGCTGGTTGGGGAGTCAATGTCGCGATTGCGCTGACGGCGCTCCGCACCAATTTGATGCGGTCAATCCTGACCACCCTTGGCGTCATGATTGGCGTGTTTTCCGTGATCTTGGCTGTTGCTGTTGGCAATGGGGCTCAGGTTTCGGTCTCGCAGCAAATTGCGACGTTGGGATCGAATATGGCAATTGTCGTACCACAGCCTGATAGCGGCAGCGGCCCGCCACGTCCGAGCGACCGGGGAAGACTGACCGAACGCGACGGGCAGGCTATATTGCGCGAGGTATCGGGCGTAAGCGCGGTGGCCCCGCAAATACGCAACAGCGTCCAGATTGTCGCACCCGGGCGGAGTGCAACGACTCAGGCCACTGGTGCCACGCCTGAATATGGCGTTATTTCCAATATCACGGCATCCGAGGGCCGGTTCCTCACGCAAAGCGACATCAGTTCGGCGGCCCGCGTCGCGGTGATAGGGCAAACTGTTGCCGACAAGCTGTTTCCCGAAACAAATCCGGTTGGCGAAACGATCCGGATCAACCGCGTGCCGTTCAACGTCATCGGTCTGCTAGAAAGCAAGGGCAGCAATCTGGGCAATGATAATGACGACCAGATCGTTGTACCGATTACTACGCTTCGCCAGCGTCTGTTGAACACGCCTACGCAAGGTCCTGACGATGTGACATTGATATTTGTCGGCTTTGAAGACGAAGACTCGCTGCTGGCGGGGCAACGGGAAATCAAGCGGTTATTGCGCGACCGCTATCGGGTTGCCAAAGGCAAGATCAACCCGTTTACCGTTCGCACCACGACAGAAATTGCCGAAACTACCGGCGAAGTAACTCAAATTTTCCAAGCTGTACTTGTCGCCATTGCGTCGATTTCGCTGTTGGTTGGCGGAATTGGCATCATGAACATCATGCTTGTTAGCGTTACAGAACGTACCCGCGAAATCGGACTGCGGATGGCGTTGGGCGCAAAACGAAGCGACATCAGGAACCAGTTTCTGGTGGAGGCTGCCGTCCTGTGCGTCATCGGAGGCGCAATCGGGTTGAGCCTAGCCTTGCTGGCTGCTTCTATCTTCGAAAGGGTCGCCGAATTTCCGGCGCCTATTGGACTGGACACGGCATTAATGGCGGTAGCATTTTCTGCGGTGATTGGACTGCTGTTCGGCGGTTACCCGGCGATAAGAGCCTCACGACTTTCGCCGATTGAGGCGCTTAGAAGCGAGTAACAGCGACGCAATGGCGATACAGAATTACGTGATATATTTCACAAGGTTGCTAGCCTGACTGGCCAGCAACCCTGAAATAGACTTATCTGCAGCGGACCTCATTACGGTCAATGGCGCGTCCCGCAGCACCGCCGGCAACGGCGCCCAATATCGTTCCGAGCGTTTCCGAGTTGCCTGGCGCAATGACGTTACCTAAAACGCCGCCAGCGACCGCACCGACAATGAGGCCGGTCGTGCCATCCGAGCGTCGGCAGTAATATTGCCCATTCTGGCCTCTATAGATGCGGTCGTTTTCCGACAAGCGGCGCTCACGATAGCGACGGTCATTACGATAGTATCGGTCGGCATAATATCCATTATACCTCGGGTCAGGGCGATTGTAGTCGTAACTGCCATAGCGGTTGTACGAGGTCCGGTCGTAATATCCGAAACCGCCATCATCATAGTCGTTTCCATATGTGCTACACCCCCCAGCCAAGCTGGTGGCTGCAATGAGTGTGATAAGAGACATTTTTTGCATCATGGTTCTCCATTGGATAGTCCAGATGACTGAAGTAAAAATAGCGTCACCGTTCGGACGTGGGTGGTAGAAAAACAACCCTCGTCGCTTACCCATGTTCCACTTAAGCCAACATGCGCGCGTTAATCCGCTGCAAGTGCATCGCAAAATTTGTCTGTCCACCAATTGACGTCGTTTCGGACGATGCCTTCGAACATTGGATTCCACCGCGCCTTTCTTTCATCCAGCGACATAGAAAGTGCGCGGGCAATGGCATCGGCGATTTCGTCAGGACTATATGGGTTAACGATTATTGCTTCCTGCAGTTGCTCGGCAGCCCCGGCAAAGCGGGACAGTATGAGTACGCCTGGATCCTCAGGGTCCTGAGCGGCTATGAATTCCTTCGCCACCAGATTCATGCCATCGCGCAAGGGCGTCACCAGTCCGACGCGGGCGGCACGGTAAATGCCTGCCAGCATTGTGCGCGGAAACCCCTGATTCACATAACGCAGTGGGACCCAATCAACATCGGCAAAGGCACCATTGATACGCCCGGACATGGCGTCAAGCTTCTCACGGATATCGCGGTAGCTTTGAACCGATGCCCGCGAAGGTGGTGCGATCTGAAGCAAGTATACGTTGGAATGGGCGTTTGCATGGGTTTCGAGATAACGCTGATACCCGTTGAATCGCTCTTCCAACCCTTTTGAGTAATCAAGGCGGTCTACACCGACGATAAGGCTGCGCCCGGCTGAACTTGTGACCATACGGTCAAAGGCAGATGACGCTTCCGGACCAAAGGCGTTAGCGATAAACTCTTGGGCATCGATACCGATGGGACAAGCAATTGCCCGGATGGTCCGGCCGCCCACGGTGATTTCTCCGTCCTCGCCAATACAACCGCCCATTTCGCGGACTACATAATCGTGGAAAGTCTCCAGCCACTCCTGCGTTTGAAATCCGACAACGTCATAGGCGAACAAGGCTTCGACCAGCCTGCGATGCTGCGGAAGCGCAGTCAGCAAACGTGTTGGTGGCCACGGTATGTGAAGGAAGAAGCCTAGCCTGTTGGTCAGCCCATGCTGTCGCAGAAACCAGCCGAGCGGAATCATATGGTAATCATGCACCCACACCAGGTCTTGGGGTTGGATATGAGGGGCAATCACATCGCTAAAGACGCGGTTTACCCGTTCGTATCCACCTTCAAAATCACGTTCGAACTCGGTCAGGCCAAGGCGATAGTGAAACAATGGCCATAATGTCCGGTTTGCATATCCATCATAATATTCTTCTACATCTTGCTCGGGCAAATCCACAGTCGCTGATGTTACCCCGTCATAAGTTGCAAAGCGTGGTTCGGTTGTTTCCCCCACCTCGCCCGACCAGCCAAACCATACACCCCCCGTGCTTCGCAACGCTGCCGTAAGAGCCACAGCAAGGCCACCTTGTGCACCAGATTCCTCGGTTGGTGCCTGCACTCGGTTTGATATGACGATCAACCGGCTCACCTGATGGCGCTCCACGGCTTGCTCAACAGAACCGCGCAATTGATCATGCCGACCAACGAATAGGTTTGCGGATAATTGCCCCACAGCTCCCCGGATACAGGATCGATATCTTCCGACAAAAGTCCGGCCGCTGTACGGCGTGACAGCATTTCTTCGAATAACAGCCGAGCGTCATTGTCCCGGCCTGTAAAGTGCAAAGCTTCTATCAGCCAGAAAGTGCAGACGTTGAAGGCGGTGTGAGGCAATCCAAAGTCATCTTCAGATGCGTAACGCAGCATGTGCGCACCCCGCCGCAGCCCGGCTTCGACTGCTTTTAACGTGCCTTGAAAACGGGGGTCTTCGGGGGACAGAAAGCGAAGCTCAAGCAATTGTATCAGGCTGGCGTCCAGATCGTCCCCGGCAAAGGTCGCGGACAGGCGGTCGGTATCTGGCCGCCATGCCGCCTGCTCGATGACGGTGCGCATTTTGTCGGCACGATCCTGCCAAAAGTCGCATCGCGATGGCATATCGAGAACCTTCGCCGCATTTGCCAAACGGTCGCAAGCCGCCCAGCACATTGCCGCGGAATATGTGTGAACGTGGCTTTTGGTCCGCAATTCCCAAAGTCCCGCGTCTGGCTTGTCGAAACTTTGCCATGCCCGTTCGCCGATCGGCTCCAGCGCCTCGAAGTCTTCAATCCCCGCCACCCGCAGTAGCCGCTGGTCAAAAAAGGCCTGGACATTTGACAGGACAATTTGTCCATAAGCGTCATGTTGAACTTGTTCATAAGCCTGATTACCGACGCGCACTGGCCCCATGCCGCGATAGCCGCTTAATGCGGGGGCTTCCCATTCGGTGAGGGTTGCTTCCCCGCCTACCCCATATAAGGGCTGAATGTGGCCGCTCGCGGCGTTATCAACGATGTTGCGCAAATATTCCAGATAGCCTTCAAGCACATCGAGTGCACCGAGCCGGTTCAGTGCCTGCACCGTGTAATAAGCATCACGTATCCAACAATATCGGTAATCCCAGTTCCGGCCAGAATTCGCATGTTCAGGGATTGAGGTCGTCATCGCCGCCACAATCGCCCCTGTTTCTTCATGCTGGCACAGTTTCAAGGTTATCGCCGACCTTATGACCGCTTCCTGCCATTCATGGGGCGTAGCGAGGCCACGCACCCAGTGCCGCCATTCTTCAACAGTACGGTCGAGCATCGCCTCGGTCGCAGCGCCAATTTCGTCCCCAAAGCTTTCGTCAGGCCCTAGAAAAAAATGTAACGGTCGTTCGACACGGAACAGCCGCTCATCTTCGATCCACCCTACAGGCGCACTGGTAGACAGCCGCACTGATCCGTCACCTAGCAGATACCGGATATGATTGGACCCCCGGGTCGTCGCCGCTTTGGCACTGCCCCAATCCGTAGAAGGCCTCAGCCGGATGCGGATACGGGGGCTGCCCGCTACAGGGCGAACCAGTCGAACAAACGCAACTGGCCGGTACATCCGCCCGTTGCGTTTGAAGCGCGGACAAAAGTCTATAATTTCAACTGCATTGCCGTGACCGTCAACATGGTTGGTAACCAGTATCGGCGTGTTTCGAATGTAGGATTGTGTGGTTTGAACGGTCCCTTCAAGATCAATCTCCCAAAAGCCATATGCGCCCTCACCAGCCGGCGGCGAATCATCGAGCAACGATGAAAAAGCAGGGTCCCCGTCGACCCGGGGAACGCACCCCCAAACATAGCGCCCCGCCCGATCAATCAGCGCAGAAACCTGACAATTGCCAATGGGCCACAGTTCAAGCGAAGCGGTCATGCTGTTTCAAGCCAATGGTGAACGGCTGCCACGTTTTCGAGCCGATAATGGGCGGCCGTCCTACGCACGGGGCCAACGAGTATGCCAAACCCGCCATTGGCCGCACAGGCGTCGAACCCTGGCTCATCAGTCAGATCATCACCGATAAACACGGGCGTATAACCGGCAAATGGCGCGCTAGAAATCAACCTGTTGATGGCGGTGCCTTTATCATGGCCAACCGTTCGCAGCTCCACCATCATTTTGCCATGCTGTAACTCCAGCGCATGTGTCATTGCAAAATCAGCAGCCATTTTGGTTGCAGTCCCCTCCATCGCCGGGTCAAGACGATAATGAATTGCTACGCCGAAGGATTTTACCTCAATCACCATATTCGGATTATCAGCGAACACCTGTTTGAAAAACACTTCTGCACCTTTTAATGCGTGGGGACGGGGTGGTGCGGTTACCGTTCGCGTGCCTATCCGTATTTCAGCACCATGACTGCCTACTAACGCTAGATCCGTGTTTCCGGTTCCAAAAAACGCATCAAGTTGCGTTATTGAGCGACCGCTAACAATCGCAAGCCGATGCTCGAGTACGCTCTGTAACCGCCTTAAGAGACGGTTCAGTGGCTCATTTACCACGACGTCTTCCGGCCGTTCAACAATGTCGACCAGCGTGCCGTCAAAATCGAGAAACAGGCAGCATTGCTTTAAATTCAGGGGCGGCGGTGTTAAGCCAATGACGGTTTTTCGGCGCATACCCGTGAAGATAGCAGAGGCTGACCCGAATGCACCCATAAACCGGGCACGCTCTTTTCCGGGTAAAGCAATATGTGCTGTCCGCTGTTTAAAAACCGCGTGATTCCAGCCCAAGTGCGAAAGTCATTTAAAAATGGTAGACGCTGAGGGGTTCGAACCCACGACCCGCTGATTAAGAGTTGCGCATTAAGTGGTAATTCAGTGCAACTGATGGTCACTTTAGGGCTCGCAAGCTAGTAAAACCACGACATTCCAATCATTCAGCGTCACTCGGAGGCAGCCAAGGATGGCGGCCGTTCGGTGTCTGACGCGGTACTTGAAGGAGAATGTAGAATGTCCGTGTCCAACTTAACTGAAGCCCGAATACGAGAGATGCCTCTGGGTTCTGGCATCCACCGGGACGCTCAAGTGAAAGGCCTGATGGTCGTCTGCCACAAGACTACTAAGACCTATGCTTGCCAAGGTGACGTAAGGCGAAATGGCCGCCATGTCAGAACTGTCCGGGTCAAAATTGACAGGGTGGACAGGATAGGCTTGCGTGATGCCCGCAATAGAGCGAAGTCGTTAATGTCGCAAATTCAGTCAGGCATCGATCCGACTGAAGGGCCTGCCGAGACTGGAATCACTCTTGAAAGGGCGTTGGACGCCCACTTAGAGGAAAAGACGCATCGCCCACGTACGGAGGAGGGCTACCGCTACCACCTCGATCATTATCTGAAGCATTGGAGGAAGAAGGCCATTGCCGACATCTCACGCCAGATGGTGCGTGACCTGTTTGAAGAACTGAAGCGCAAACATGGTGAGACAACTGCTGGAAGCGTCATGCGTACGCTTAGGGCCGTCGTGAACACTGCCATGCGCATTGATGAGACGTTGACTGGCAATCCAGTTGCAGCCTTGCATGTTCCAACAACGAAGCGCCGTAAGGTTGCACCTTTGGATATTGCCGATTGGTGGCAAAGGGTGATGAAGCTGACGCCAATGCGGCGCGATTTGCACGTTGCGATGTTGCTGACTGGCGCCCGCCGATCTTCGATACTTCAGGTGAAAAGGTCCGAGGTTAATGTCGAGAAGGCCGTTCTTACACTCACCCACATGAAGACGAGCGATGAAGCTTTGCAACTTCCCATGGGTTTCAGGCTAGCCCAGATACTAGGCGTAAGGCTGGATACGGATGAGCCGTTAGGCAGTGAATGGTTGTGGCCGTCAGCTAGCAGCAAATGTGGGCATGTCATGGAGCCACGTGAGGATGATCTGCCAAGTCCGCATGAATATCGCCATCACGCCAGGACGCTCTATATCGCCGCTGGAGTTCCCTATGCCGAAAGCGCGCTGCTACTCGGCCAGAAGCTACCGGGGGCGTCTGGTGGCTACGTACACGCCTCACATCTTGTCGAGCATCTGCGGGTACATACTCAGGCACTGGAAGACTTCATCTTTGCTCAAGCGGCACCCAAACAACAGGTAATGCGGGAAGCGGCCTACGTCGACCCGCTTGGCTTCAAATTAGCGCTGAGTGCCCCCGAATGATGGGTTCCTGATCGATCAGCTTGAACTAGCACCAGTGGGTAAGTCCCCAACTAAAAGGCCGGGCATATTGTCCGGCCTTTCTTTTTCAGGAGATCGCAAGTGCAGGAACTCACAATTGACGCAATTCGCACCGTTGTGCGTGAAGAACTACAGCAAACATGCACCCCTTGGCTCGATCCCGATACGGCTGCCGCCTATCTTGGTTCAACTAGCGGAACCTTGAGAAACTGGAGGGCGCGGGGGAAGGGACCCAAATACCACATCATCCAAGATCGCTTGGTGCGTTACCACCGAGACGATTTAGACAGATTCATATCGGGCTAACTTTCCATCAGTATCAAAAAAAGGCGCACCCGTGTTACTGGATGCGCCTGAAAAGTAGGCCGGAATGGAATGGGCCAATGAGAAGACAGACAAGAGAACTTTTAGCAAATAAGGACAAATGATGTCTGATGAGAATATCAATAACGCCGGGTCGAGCGATGCGCGACCGTCGTTTGGATTTAAGCCAAATGAACTCGAAATGTTTCGGCATACTTCTTATGAGTTGATACCGCTTAACTCGCCTGCTGCGCTTGACGCTAAGGGACGTGAAATAGGAAAGGCTCCGCTAAAGGGCTGGAGAACTTGCTCTAGTCTCGATGTTGATGACGCGATACAGCGGCTTGGCGAGGGTAGCAACGTGGGCGTTCGCCTGCGCGAAACTGACTTGGTGATCGACATCGATCCACGCAACTTTGCCCCTGGTGATGACCCCGTTAAGCGGCTTTCAGACGCACTAGAAATTCATCTTGATGATTGGCCTCACGTTGTAACTGGTGCCGGCGGCCACCATTTTTACATGACAGTTCCAGCGGGATTCCGAGCCGTGGATACACTTGATGATTATCGCGGCATCGAATTCAAAGGCCATGGGCGGCAAGTCGTGTCACCGGGGTCTTCCCATCCTTTGACGCGGACGCCCTACGCTTGGGATGATGATCCACTTGGCACGCCGTTGACTGCCGATGTGCGGAGTGCGCCAGAGCGTTTAATGAAACTGATAGAACGCCCGCAGCATACTGCTGTCGCCGAGGCGGGGGAGATATCGCCAGATCAGTTAAGCGAAATGCTTGATGGACTGGATGTCGAGAATTTTAGGGACCAAGACAAATGGCTAAACCTGATGATGGCTTGCCATCATGCCACTGCGGGGGAAGGACGCGACGAGTTCCTATCTTGGTCGACGTACGATCCGATGTACTCTGATCGCGCTTACGAAATTGGCCAAAGATGGGATAGCTTGCATGCAGACGCGCAAGGTCGCCGCGTTACAGTTAAGACCCTTTATAAATACCTTTCAGATGCGGGCAAAAGCGATCTTATCCCACGCGACGATCCTGCACTGGATTTTCCAGACGACGTAGAACCTGAAGTCTTGGCGCGAATTGCAGGTGAAAAGCCCGTCAAGCCAACCTTAAGCGATGGCCTTGCTGGTAAGTGGGTTTGGGTTACACGCGCAGAACACTTCATCAGCCGCAGTGATTGTCAGCGATTTGCCCCTTTCCAGTTTAAGGCACATTATCAGCACATGTGGTCTGATGGTGACATCCTTGGTGCTGTTTGGAAGGGCAAGCTGCCTCTGCGCAAATTTGAAGGTTGCGCATATGTGCCTGGTGGCCCCGAGGTAATTGTCGAAGGAAAATGGGCTGGCCATTACAATACTTGGCGAAAGGGCGGCGTTGATGCGAGGCGAAACGACGATCTTGCAAATGTCTTTCTTGAGCACATGGTGTATCTGTTGCCTGACGAGACTGAGCGCGGCTACGCGCTGGATTACCTGTCGTTCCTAGTGCGAGACGATTTTGTCAAAATCCATTTTGCTCTGTTACTTCAAGGCGCGCCGGGTACTGGCAAAAGCTTCATTGGATCTGTTGTCGAGCGGATGATCGGAATGCGCAATACGCGCATGGTCAAAAGTCAGGAACTTACCAAAGAATACACGGCATGGCAGGAAGACCGTCAACTAGCCATCGTTGAAGAGATTATGGCCCGTGGCCGCATCGAGCTCGTAAATGAGTTGAAAACTGTGATTACGGGCGACACTCTGCGCATTCGACGTATGCGAACTGACACATATGAAGTTCCAAATGGCCTAAATTTGCTGTGCTTCACGAACCATGAAAATGCTGTGCCGATTGAAGATGGCGATCGTAGATGGCTGACGCTATTTTCTCCTGCAAAGCCAAGTCCGCCAGCTTATTACGAGAAGCTGTTTGAGCTTTTAAAAGGCGATGATTTTGCTGCAGCCGTAAAATGGATGCTCCAAAACCGCGATGTCGCACTTAATCCCAAGGGCATGGCACCAACAACGCAAGGTAAGTTGGAAATGCGCCGACGCAGCACTGGTGATGTAGAGCAATTTCTCGACGAGCTTTTAGAAGATGGTGAAAAGCTTTTCCAGTTCGACTTAGTTCTGTTGAACGATGTTTGGCGAGAAGTGCAGAGTGACTTTAAGGGAACGCGCAACTTGCGAGGCCGAGTGGCAGACTGGCTAAAAAACAGCGGGGCTGTCCAGCACACAGCCTATAAAAAGAAGGACAGTTCTAATCGCCCCGGCAATAGATTGTGGTCCATGCGAAATCACGACAAATGGGAGGAGGCAGGCGCGGCGAAACGGATCGATGCTTGGATGGCGTACTATAATGTTAAGGTGGGAGACGAAGATTAAATTCGGCATGCACCGGTAGGTCAGTAGCCCCTGCCGGTGCAAGGTAGGTCAGTGCAATCTGATGCAGTTGTTGTTGTGGCTTCTATGATAGTCGGCAAGACACCTTAAAAAGGTAGGTCAGCGCCCAAGGTAGATCGGCGAGTAGGCTGAGGCGCGACCTACCTAAAAACGCAGTATTTGCTTCATTTTTGGAGGGGTGGGTCGGGTAGGTCAGCACATATTGTTATATAGATTAATATCAGAAATTGTCGCTGCCGAAGCTAGGTGGCTCCCCCCTGGACGATAACTGCACCGTCTATAATGGAACGAGAGAAAGCGCTGACCTACCGACCTACCTAAGAAATCATGCGCTGAAAGGTATGTTGCCTGATCGCCAAAACGCGCCCGCGCACGCGTGGGCTAGCCTAACGACGAAGCCCGCTCAACGATCTATCAATCGGAGCGGGCTTCTAAAATAGGGCACGGGATTCGAACCCGTGGTGAGCCGAAACCCACGTCCGATTTTCAATCGGCTGCCTTAAACCTCTCAGCCAACCCTCCATTTACCGCGATGTTGCCATTACGGGGTGGCCTTGAGATAAAGGCATGATCCTAACTGTTCAAGTATGTATGTGAGCGAGACCCACTGAGTGTGTATCAGGTGATATGCCTCACCCAAAGACTTGGCAATCATAGGCTTATTGCTTGGATGTCTTTCCAAGCACCGAGCACAGCACCGATGATGCTGGTATCATGGCCGACTACCCGCGTGCAAATACACCCGCATGACGAAATTGAAACGCAGCGAAAAATCCATTCTTAATCGGCAAGCGCATGCTGCTGAACGGGCTAGTATGCCAAAGCGTCAAGCCGTCGATCCGCTTGATGAGCCTGTGCCGACACGGCCAAGCCTTAAGCCGATCCCTTGGAATAAAACTGTCCTCACGCCAGATGAGCGCGACGCGGTCGGCGTGGCACTCTTGGATGGTTATGCACGGGCCGAAATAGCTGCGGCCTTAGGCATCAACGTCACGACGCTGCGTCGCCTGATAACGGACGACAAAATGCTGATGGACGCTGTCGCTGCCCGCAAAGACCTGGAAGAGTCAGAGTTATGTGATCTGCTAACAGCCAATGCCCGGCGCGGTGACAGTGCTGCGGCCATGTTCTTGCTGAAGGCGCGCCATGGCTATCGCGATCGCGATGATCCAAGCCTGAAGATCGATGCCAGCAAGAAATATGGCGTGTTGTTGATGCCGTCCCCGATGTCCATGGATGACTGGAGCGCCTCGGCTGCTGCTCAACAGGCCCAATTTAGGGAAGCCGATCCCCTGACAAACGCCTTTGCACCAGGAGCAAAGGAGATTGCTGCTAAGGCTCAGAGCGGTGGTCTCCGGACTCGCACCATCTTGGGTGATGGCATGAGCATGCAACGATGCGACTGATCGGCCGGGCAGGTCTATAGCAGGCTTGTAACTATGTTCTTGTTATGTTCTTATTGGAACATGATGATTCGACCTGAACTTGATGAACTTGAAACTGCGATAAGCATCGCAATCACGCTTGCACCCAACTACGCGATCCGGAGTTTAGTCACTGCGCGTGGTGTTGATACACGGTTGGCCGTCGATACACTGACTGAGCGTGTGCTGAAGGCACTGAACCGTTACGAGATCACGCGGAAAGCCTTTCCACATGAGGAAGCCCTCGGGACGCTACCCCTTTTTCCCGAAGATACCTTCCATAAAAGAACACAGCAGTTCAGGTGATGCAACATTTTCGGCTGCATTTCACCCATGCTAAACGGTCACTTACGTAGCTCATCTATTGAACCTACCGTTCCATCCTTCCTGACATACCTCCAGTTCCCGTTCCAAACGTTTTCTTGACCCGCTACAATTGAGTCATTCAATTGATTTAAGGTAGGAAAAGTCTCTCCTGAACTTTGCCGAACCCAAACGCCGTCTCGCGCTTGCGCTGTAAATTTCTGGCCTTTGTAAGACCTGAAAATTTCAAAGCCTGCCGGGAAGGACACGCCGTTTCTAGAATCATACACGCCTATTGCAGTTTCTGTTTTAGCAACTTCTGTTGGAGGCTGTGGCGCCAAGGCGTGCAAGCCCAAAATCCTCGACAAGATAGCATTTTCGCTTTCCTCTCCATCTTGGCGTTGTGCCCATATGGTTGCGAAAACCTCGGTTGAGACGTCAATCATTCTACCCATCGCTTTTGCTCCTTTCTGCTATAAAATGCTGAATAGCAAATTATAGCAAATAGTGTCAAGCGACAATTTTCCAGAAATGTGGGCATCTGGCACAAGCAAAAACCGCTAATCGCTTATCAGAACGTTGCGAATCATAGTGGCTTGAACGGCATGCATTTTTGGGGTGATTCGCAAAAAAGTACCGAGCGCGACACTGAAATGGGGTCGAAAACCGCCCCTTCGCAGGCCCAAAATCAAATTTTTTTATCCACAGGATAAGGTACTGAATTACCCAGTGAAAATTAAAATTCGGCCATGGCCAGAAAATAAAAGTCGGCCTAGGCCAGATTTTTAAAGAGCTTTCCAAGTCGATTTCGTACCCATAGATGATCTCCCCTCGACGGCCATTCCGGCTGTCGCAAGGAGAAAAAATATGCCCGAGATAGTGAACAGCGCTGACCGTAGTCGGCAAGTAGGATCCGCTGACGAGATCCTGAACTCACCCGCAACCCCAGTTGAAGTCATCGTGGCTCTGCAGCCACCGCCTCGGCCGAGGCGTATCGATATTGTGGTCAGCGTGCGCGAGAAGACAATGGAGACAGGCGCCCGGAAGCTGCAAGCTATGTTTGATAAATATAGGGGTGAAGATCTAAGCGAGAAAGACAGGCACCTCATTGCAGGTGCATTTGTAACTCTGGCTGACAGGCTTCCAATGAGCGGCTTTGACTTCGTCGAATGGATCGATACTTGCAGCGATTTTTATCCGGACTGTGTTAAAGCGTATGCAGAAGAGAGACTTGGCATGCAACGGATCGAAGCGCCGGTAATCTGCAACGCTGCCCACAACTGCGGGGACTTGTGAAATGGCACAGCTCACCGAAACAAGCAGCCAAGGCACAAATGCGCCAATCCGGAGGGATGACACAATAGCCCATGGCTCTGTCGGCGTAGATCCATTGCTATCTGCACACGGCGTTTACAAAGGGGTGGTCTTTAGCTTCCGCCGAAGAGAATGGGTGACGAACGTCATCATCGGGGAGGACATAAACTACGTTCGAATTGCCACTCCTGCTGCATTCCCAAATGTTCTTAAACTCATAGGGACTTCTGACGACCGTGATTTGAGAAGTCACAAATTAAAATTCTACGAAAATGAGAAGGTAGAGCTCAAACTGCTTAATAAGCATATCCCTGAATCGATCAGGGGTAGATTGAGTGGGCGGCTTGATCTGCCGTGCCGAATATCACGGCATGGCGTCCTGAGCATCCTTATGCCGAAACAAATTTAATAAAGCGCCTGACCGAAGATAGGTTAGCCCAGCCGTAAATTGCCCATTTGTACCAATCGGATGTCTGCCACCTTGCCAGCCAAGCACCGTGGCAGACACCGACTACGGTCACCCGGCGCTAATGTTGGTCCCTAATTTCTGCTGACCAGCCCATTTCAATATCCGTGTGTTGCACCGAGGCAAATGCGTCTCGGCCATATCCTGCGATGGCGGGTATAAAGCTTGGGCTGTGCCCGGGCATGGTCGAGTCCAGAAGCTTCGAGCGAGACGCGAAGAACCTTATTGGAGAATATCATGCCCGCACCCACTGCAAAACTCGGCGTCAAATGGCTGAGCCCGACCGATATCAGGTCTACAACTACCCGCATCCATGCAAATCGAAATGCACATTCCAACTTGCTTCGTAATCTGACTGAAAATGTAGAACGGCATAAGCAACAGGTTTCGGAATCGCTTCGCAGCCTTGATGCAAAAGATCGCCCTTCTGTGGTTGCAAGAGCAGTAAGTGGCAAGCGTTTGGAGCTTGTGCGCGAAACTGCTGACCAACGACTGGCACACACCCGTGAGCTCGTTGAACTGGCAGAACATATCAAATCCGCAGCAGCTCACTACAGAAGCCCCGTACAGATGCTAATGCGGGATACGCTTGGCTCGGAACGTCGCAGCCGCATTATGCAACAGATTGCCAATTCAGGCCCCGTTGAGCTTGCCAGCTTGGCTGAGTTCGCTGCTGCAACGTCAGACAAGGATCTGGCCGCAGCTCTTTGTAGCCGCGTATCCAATTTGACCCGGATTGACCGTCCGTTCTCTTCATTAGAATTGGCTGACGTTTTATGTGGTGAGCTTCACCGAGAACTCCAGCAGGCCATTTTGGAATCCGAGCGTCGCGTTCTGGAGGCCCTGAACGAAGATACAGAATTCGAAACGGGAAAGCCCAATCCGCAACGGACACTCCAGATCGCGATGTTGAAGAAGCGCGAGCAGGAAGTCGGAGCCTATCGCAACGACGATGAGGAAGATGCTGAAGCTGACAGCGAAGGTAAGCCAGTTGATGTCACCTCCACGGGTCGCATCGAAGCAGGCCTACAAGCTAGGCGCACTCCAGCATCATCACCCGCTAGCCCGGCGTAAGGATTGGAGATAATTATGGTTGAATTTGATCCACGCCTTATCCAAGGCGCCGTTGAGCGATTTGCGGGCTACCAAATCATAGGCTTCGACGAAGCGTATCGGCGGTTAGGCGGCACTGGCGATCCAGATTTAATGCCCGCGATAATGCGAGAAAACCTTATCGCATTGCTGACCAGCTTTGGATACCAAGAGCGGTGGGCAAGCGAAGAGAACAGTGATGATTTTGGCCTTATGTGGGTACGAGGCCCATGGCCAATTGATTACGGCCGCGCTGTTCTCCGTCAGCACCAATGGCAAAGATTTGATGTTGTGATTTAACAGTATAGCCCGGCCGAGTTCGCTTTGCCGGGCTTTTTTCTATCTGCCCATAGACTCGATTGCATCAAGCTCACGTTGAAACTGCTCAGTGGTCGTTGCCATCTTGTCAGCGCGTGGCAACCGCACTTCATGAAGCAGCCGAAACGCTACACGCTCATCGATTACGTCGACC
>NZ_JBKBQV010000026.1:0-33229 GCF_046292425.1 Sphingorhabdus sp. | reverse complement strand
AGACAACGGGCAAATTGGGCGAAGTAATGGGCGAGTCGATTCAGGCCGCGTTGAGCTACGTAAAGGCCCGCGCGCCAAGCTATGGTATCAAGCCTAGTCTGTTTGGCCGCAAGGATGTCCACATTCACCTTCCCGAAGGCGCAGTGCCAAAGGACGGTCCTTCAGCCGGCATTGGAATGGTCACTTGCATCGTGTCTACATTGACTGGCATTGCTGTGCACCGTGATGTCGCCATGACAGGCGAAGTGACACTTCGCGGTCGGGTGTTGCCGATCGGTGGCTTGAAAGAGAAACTGCTCGCTGCCTTACGCGGCGGTATCAAAACTGTCCTTATTCCCCAAGACAATGAAAAGGATCTTGCGGAGATACCGGCGAATATAAAGGAAGGGTTGGAGATCATTCCCGTCAGCCATGTCGACCAGGTTCTGGCACGTGCGCTTATATCGCCTTTGGTGCCAGTAGAATGGACAGAGGCGGATGAACTGGCAGCGGCCATTCCTGCGGCAATCGGGGGCGAAAACGGGGCTTCTGTGACACATTAAGGCCGTGCGTTCTGCCTAAACTTGTATGTAATGGGCAGAACGTACAGTTTTTCACAGAAAATGACGGTTTTAGGCCGATATTTCCTTTGACAGCGCCCACATTCTCCTCATTATCCCGCCACCGGCTTTAGCCGCGACTCAATTTAGTAATAAATGGGTCTCACATAATTTTGAGAGGGGGGTTCCCACATGAACAAGCAAGATCTCGTCAGTGCAGTCGCCGATGCAAGCGGCCTGACCAAGGCTGATGCCGGCAAAGCCGTTGAAGCGACATTTGAAGCAATTACGGGTGCTCTAAAGAGCGGTGGCGAAGTGCGGCTCGTTGGTTTTGGTACCTTTGGCGTTGCAAAGCGTAAGGCATCTACCGGCCGTAACCCACGCACCGGTGAGCCAATGACCATCAAGGCATCGACTCAGCCAAAGTTTAAGGCTGGCAAAGCGCTTAAAGACGCTGTCAATTAAGAATTAACCAAAATATTTGGTGAAAGAGGGCGGGGCGAAAGCACCCGCCCTTATTTTTGCCCCAAGTTGTTGCACAAACTAAACACGCAGCGTCGAGCCAAGCATCGCACCCCGCCGCACAACAGTTAAGCTGTCATATCCGCACATCAGACGCTGTATTTCGCACTATTGCCCACATTCGTTATGCAGCCAAACGAGGCTCGCATGGCGCCCGCGCTGTGCTTGGGAAAGGAATAACTTCTGCCGGCGCCAAACGCCGCATCTCGCCGAGAATGATACGGCGACTACGCTGGTGTGACGGCGCAAATTCCAAATCAATGACCTGACGAATCTGCGGCAAGGCATTACGGATCGTCAGCACAATCACACCAACTGATGCACTCAATGCGACTATGAAAAGAATCGAAGCGATAATCGTCATTGCACTGGTCCTTTCTTTAACCGCTCCCGTTTCGGGCGGCCGTTTCGGTTTGAACAAGGTATGCGCCTTCGTTCACTATATGTTCTTTTATGTCAAGCGGCATTTCAAACGCGGAACATCGTAGGGTAACTCTGTGGATTACCTGTGGATAACTAACGCGAACACAAAAGGTTCAGTAGTTTGACATCTTAAGGTGTGTGGCGGGTTCCGCGGCGTTCTGCAAACCACTGCTGAAGGAGTTGCTGGGTGCATCCTGTAAATCCGTTGCTTCCGTTCACGGAGCAACTGTTGGGCAGAACAGCACGCGAATAGCTATCAAGGCTCTCGACTGCTGATGTCCAGCTGCCGCCGGACTCAGTTGCTTCGTCAACATCGCGGAGGGGTTTCGGAATTCGATAACGGTCGCCCTCAGGCTGTGCAGCACAGACAACAATTTCGTCACCAGCCGCTTCCGGGCATTTTTCCGTGCCGAACGTTACGAGAAACGAAATTCGTTCCGGCGGGGCTGACTGCTGGGCTTCGCCATATGTTTCAACCTGTGCCAATGCCAAGGGTGAAACTGTTATCGAACCAGAAATCAGTACGCCGACAAAAAGGAGGATTTTATTCACAGCGCCGCTCTCCCAAATTTACACAATCGAGAGTAGCGGCACGGCGTGAACCTTATGTTAATCGCCTGATCCGGAGACATAACCTGCCATCAGGGGGGGCGCTTGCTGGAAAGCGAATCTCATATCAGGTTATAAAAGTGGATTATGTTGCGGTTTGTGTCTGTTGCGACCCTGCAACCGGCGGCATTCCACCGGATATGATGCGCCCCTGAGTCATGGTTGATATCCACGCAAATTGGCAAATCGCTTCCATAGCGCCAGTTAAATTGCTTGTCGGCGCCCGCTGCCTGCCCTGCGAGGCTAAGCGAAACAAGTTGGTCACTATTCAGAAACATCAACGTGCTGCTTGATGTGGGGTAAAGTTCATCCCAACGGGCAAAGGCGACTTCCTGGGCTGCTGCAACAAAAAGGTCTGAAGCGCCATGCGGGGCCGCTTCGGACGTTTTGCGCCAAAGGCTAAAAATCGTAACGATATCGCCCATTGAAAAATCCAACCGTTCGTTCAAGTAACTGATAAGCATTGGCGTACAATATGTTTCAAAGCCATCGCCGATAGGTCGTACGTGCTTAATTAAAAATCCTACTGAAATTGACATGATTAATTCTCTTAGTCATCTGTAGAGTGAGAAGAAAAAACGGGAATTATCAGGTTCCCGCAATGATATCTTTCACTTTTTCGTTATAATCATCCAGTTGTTTCTGATAGAACTCGTCAATGAATATTAAAAGTTTTTCAGCCATTTTATCGACCAACTTATCCTGAACGGCCTCTTGCATTTTTATCATCATGTATTTGTCGCCGATAAATTCATAGGTATTGTAAGTACTGTTAAGTTCCGTTGAGGCATATGTTACGCATAATGCTTTTGCGTCAGTATTTTTCATGTGGAGCGCGTATTTGATGACACGCGTTGAAATATTTGTCTGGTTATACCCGGTGATGACACCAAAATAGTTGAAATCGCGTTCTTCGTTGGAATAGCGGGCAATTTCTCCGCCACTGTTTTTCAGCGCACCAATCACGGCGTCTTTCAGGCCAGCCACATTTTTTATGTTCAGTACTTTTTCGACGATGTCCGGATCGGCTTTCAAGCTGAAATCAGCTTTTTTGTAGACGTCGTCTTGTTGGCTTGTGAAGGTAAAAAACGGAAAAGGAAAAGTTGTAAAGCCGGTGACCCAGGCATCCATATTTTTCAATGCGTCGGTAATTGGTACGCCGGCATTGATCGCTGCGTTGGAAATTGTCTGTTGAACCATATTGGTGCAAACGGCCATGATGAGTGAGCATTTTTCATAATCCTGTACAGACATGTCGCCGCGTACGTTGACTGCGACCGGTTCGGGAATGCTCATTGGTCCCTTTATGTCATCTGCAGCGGCGGTGTGGGGCGAACTTTCGCGGGACACCGCTTTTGTGATGCCATGCTTCAGATCCATTGCATTTACGAGAAACGGGACATGTTCCCTGGTTAAGCGCGTCGTCACAAATATTCTCCCCTCGGTTATAACAGCGGTCATTCCGACCACCAATGTTGCTAACATGATGCTTGACTGCGACGGAGTTCATGTTGGTCCATTTCGGGGTAAATAGTGTTCGGTGCGGGCTCACAGGCTGACCGTCGTTCCGCGGTGAAAGTGGCCCCGCACTGGACCCGAGGCTGGTCTTTATGAAAGTTCTGCAGCCAAGCGATCGTGTTTGTTCTTGACGAATCCCGGTCACGACTATAACGGCGCCCTCATTCCACATGGGAAACACACATACCGGTGCTGATCTTTGTCTTTCAGGCAATAGTGAAGTTCTAGTTTCCCAGAGGCTCAACCGGAAGGAGAAGTACCATGGCGGCACCTGTCGTTACCATGCAGCAATTGCTTGAAGCTGGGGCCCATTTCGGCCACCAAACACACCGTTGGAACCCGCGTATGAAGCCGTATATTTTCGGCGCGCGCAATGGCATCCACATTCTCGATCTTTCGCAGTCCGTGCCATTGTTCGCACGTGCGCTTGATTACGTCGCGCAGAGCGTTTCGTCTGGCGGGAAGGTTCTTTTCGTTGGCACGAAGCGTCAGGCGCAGGGCCCAATCGCTGATGCAGCTCGCGCATCGGGTCAGCATTTCGTCAACCATCGCTGGCTGGGCGGCATGCTCACCAACTGGAAAACCATTTCAAACTCCATCAAGAAGCTCAAGACTCTTGAAGAGCAGCTGTCGGGCGACACGCACGGTTTCACGAAGAAGGAAATCCTTCAAATGACCCGCGAGCGCGACAAGCTTGAAATGAGCCTTGGCGGTATCCGCGACATGGGTGGCATTCCTGACGTCATGTTCGTCATTGACGCCAACAAGGAAGAGCTCGCCATCAAGGAAGCCAATGTTCTTGGTATTCCGGTGATCGCAATCCTCGATTCCAACGTATCGCCTGACGGCATTGCATTCCCGGTTCCTGCAAATGATGACGCAGCGCGCGCCATTCGTTTGTATTGCGACGCGATTGCCACTGCGGCAACCAAGGGCAATGTAAACGCGAAGGTTGCCAAGGGCATTGACCTTGGCGCGGAAGTCGAGCCAGCGGCTGAACCAGCTTTGGTTGAAGAAGCTGCGCCAGTGGCAGAAGAAGCAGCACCTGCTGTTGAAGCTGCTCCAGCTGAAGCGCCTGCCGCAGAAGCGTAATACTTTTTTGTCATTCCCGCGCAGGCGGGAATCCATGGTCTAATTGGTCGGTTTAAATTGACTGGGCAGACCATGGACCCCCGATTGAGTCGGGGGTGACATTATTTAGAGCGATGAGGGGTTCCTGCCTCTCGCAACCAAAATTCGAAAGGACAATCTTATGTCTGCAATTACCGCTTCAGCCGTCAAGGAACTGCGTGAGCTTTCCGGCGCTGGCATGATGGACGCCAAGAAGGCGCTTGAAGAAACCAATGGCGATATCGAAGCCGCAGTTGATTTGCTGCGCGCCAAGGGCCTTGCTACAGCCGCCAAGAAATCAAGCCGCACTGCGGCCGAAGGTCTTGTCGGTGTTGCCGTTGAAGGCACCAAAGGCACTGCGATCGAAGTTAACAGCCAGACCGATTTTGTTGCCAAGAACGAACAGTTCCAAGAATTTGTCGCTGCAGTAAGCCAAGTGGCGCTAAACCTGGCTGCAAATGATGCAGACGCTGTTTTGGCCGCGCCTTATGGAGACGGTGAAACCGTTCAGGATCGTTTGACCAACAACATCGCAACCATCGGCGAAAACCAGGTCATCCGCCGCGTTAAGTCGCTGTCGGTGAGCAATGGTCGTGTTGTTTCCTATGTTCATAACGCTGCAGCGCCGGGCATGGGCGGTATCGGTGTCCTGGTTGCGCTTGAAAGCGAAGCAGACGCTGCGACGCTTGATGGTCTGGGCAAGCAGTTGGCGATGCATATCGCGGCTGCTTTCCCGCTGTCGCTCGACGAAACCGGCCTTGACGCCGAAACGCTTGAGCGTGAACGCGGTATCGCCCGTGAAAAGGCATCGGAAAGCGGCAAGCCTGCGGATATCGTCGAAAAGATGGTTGAAGGCGCGGTAAAGAAGTTCGCCAAGGAAAACGCCTTGTTGAGCCAGCCCTTTGTCATGGATGGCAAGACCCCGATTGCGGACGTTGTTGCTGCTGCTGGTAAAGAAGCTGGCAAGCCCATCGTGCTTAAGGACTATGTCCGCTTCCAGCTTGGTGAAGGTATCGAAAAGGAAGTGTCCGACTTTGCAGCTGAAGTTGCTGCTGCTGTCGGCGGATAAATAATCTTGGCTTCCCTGCCCAAAGGCGGGGATAAGGCCTTGGCGATGTGGCGCGCGGCTCCTATAGCTGGGCGCCATTATCGTATTGGGACGAGGGACATTATGGCCGCGCAAGCTTATCGCCGCATTCTTCTGAAACTATCAGGCGAAGTGCTTATGGGCGATCAAGCCTATGGCATTGACCCCGGCACTGTGGCCCGCGTGGCAGAAGAGGTTAAGGCTGCTAAGGATACTGGCCTGCAATTGTGCCTCGTAATCGGTGGCGGCAACATTTTCCGTGGCGTCTCGGGCGCAGCCAAAGGCATGGACCGCGCGCAGGCCGACTATATGGGCATGCTTGCGACCGTTATGAACGCGCTGGCCATGCAAAACGCGCTGGAGCAGCTTGGTGTACCAACCCGGGTGCAATCCGCTATTGAAATGGACAAGGTCTGCGAACCCGTCATTCGTCGCCGTGCGGAACGGCATCTGGAGAAAGGACGCATTGTCATTTTTGCGGCTGGCGTGGGCGCGCCATTCTTTACAACAGATAGCGGAGCTGCATTGCGTGCGGCCGAAATGCAATGTGATGCGTTATTCAAAGGCACATCGGTTGACGGCGTCTACGATGCCGATCCAAAGAAGGTGTTGACAGCAAAGCGTTATGAAACATTGAGTTATGATCGGGTCTTGGCAGATAATCTGAAGGTTATGGACGCGAGTGCAGTCGCATTGTGCCGGGACAACAACATTCCTATCGTGGTGTTTTCCATCCGCGAACGGGGCAATATATTGAAAGTGCTCGACGGAAGCGGCACTTCAACTGTGGTAACAAGCGAAGGAAACTGATCCATGCCGCAATATGACAAAACTGATGTTGAGCGCCGTATGAAGGGCGCCGTGGACTCATTTAAAAGCGACCTTTCCGGACTACGCACTGGGCGTGCCAACGTGACCTTGCTCGATCCAGTCGTGGTCGAGGTCTACGGTTCGCACATGCCATTAAGCCAGGTGGCGACGGTCAGTGCCCCAGAGCCGCGTTTGCTTTCGGTGCAAGTCTGGGACCGTTCGAATGTAACTCCGGTAGAAAAGGCAATCCGTTCGGCTGGGCTAGGGTTGAACCCGATAACTGATGGCCAGACTCTGCGTTTGCCCATCCCCGACCTTACCGAGGAACGTCGCAAAGAGCTCGCGAAGCTCGCAGGCCAATATGCGGAAAAGGCGAAAATCGCGATCCGGAATGTGCGCCGGGATGCCAATGACGGTTTGAAGACCGACGAAAATAAGAAGGAAATCAGCGAGGACGACCGCAAGCGGCTTGAAACTGAAGTCCAGAAAATGACCGATGAGATGATCAAAGCGGTCGATGACGCGGCGGCGCATAAGGAAAAGGAAATTCTGAGCCAGTGAGTCTCGAAACAAACCTCTCCTCCGTTCGCTCGACACGAGCGGGTTTAGGTATTTGATGGCCATCGCTGAAGCTCATGAGCGCATTGCAGCCGGAACCGGCAAGATGCCTCGCCACGTTGCGATCATCATGGATGGCAACGGCCGCTGGGCGAAGAAGCGGATGTTGCCGCGTGCGATGGGCCACAAGCGCGGAGTCGAAACTGTACGCAATATTGTACGTGCTGCAGGGGAACTTGGCCTCGAAACCCTCAGCCTCTACGCTTTCTCTAGCGAAAACTGGAAGCGGCCCGAGGAAGAGATTAGCGACCTCATGAGCCTCATGCGCGATTTCATTAAATCAGACCTGGATGAGTTCGCTGCAAATGACGTCTGTCTCAAAATAATTGGCGATTACAAAGCATTGGCGCCAGATATTGTGGAAATGCTTGAAGAATCCATTGCGCGAACATCGAAGAACAGCCGCACGACACTGGCAGTAGCGTTGAATTATGGGTCGCAGGACGAAATGGTTCGTGCGGCCCGTGCTGCCTCTGCGCAGGGCGAGATTAGCGCCGCCAGTATTGAAGCCAATCTGGACACCGCAGGTCTGCCGCCTCTGGACTTGCTTATCCGCACCTCGGGCGAGCAGCGACTGTCCAACTTTATGCTTTGGCAGGCGGCTTATGCCGAATTCTGGTTTACGGAAACCCTGTGGCCAGATTTCAGCAAGGACGAACTTGCCGCAGCACTGAACGAATTTGCCCGCCGCGAACGACGCTATGGTGGTCGATGAACGATAATGTTGCGCCGATTTTAAAGCCGCGATCGGACTTGGGCATACGGACGTTGTCGAGCGTCGGCATGATGTCGGTCGCGGTGATTGCGATTTGGATCGGTGGTTATGCTTTCATGGGCCTCGTGATCGCAGTGGGACTTGGCGTCTTTTTTGAATTTTCGAAGCTCGTGCTTGGTTTCGCGCAAAGCTTTCCAGCGCGTGCTTTGTGGCTATTGGGGGGCGTGGTCTATGTAGGTATCGCCTGCTTCACGTTGATGGTTTTTAGCGCACCGTTTTTCGGCATGACTCCAGCGATATTGTTGATTGCAGGCGTGATCGGCACCGACGTCGGCGCATATTTTGCAGGGCGGAGCTTGGGCGGGCCCAAAATTGCGCCAAGGATCAGCCCGTCCAAAACATGGTCTGGTCTGTTCGGCGGCATGATTGGCGCTGGCCTGATGATGGTTGCGATTCAGGCCGCGATCTACGCCTCGCGCGGCGGCCACGTTGGCGACGGGGATGTTTATCTCGCTTATGGATGGGGCCGCCTGATGTTAACCGGCGCCGCGCTTGCTGTGGTCGCACAGGTGGGTGATTTTTTTGAAAGCTGGATGAAGCGGCGGGCAGGGGTGAAGGACTCTGGGCGGTTGATACCTGGCCATGGTGGGTTGTTTGACCGAACTGATGGCCTCATCGCGGTGGCTTTTGCAGCCGGGCTGATAATGGTATTCCAGTCTGTGACGGGGAGTTAGTTCATGACTCGGCGCGTTTCCATTTTTGGCGCAACGGGTTCCGTCGGGCTTTCGACCCTGGACCTTATCCGCCAGCATCGCAGCAAATATCAGGTGGTCGCGCTTTCGGCCAACGGCAATGCGAGGGCCATTGCGCAATTAGCACGTGAATTTGATGCAGAGCTGGCCGTTGTAGCCGATGAATCAGCTTATGCCGAGCTCAAGGAAGCACTGGCAGGCACAACCATCGAGGTTGCAGCGGGCCCACAAGCCCTCATAGAGGCCGCCAGACGCGATGCGGATTGGACGATGGCCTCGATAGTGGGCTGCGCTGGTTTGCCGTCCACAATGGCTGCGATTGAGGCCGGCAAGACCGTAGCCTTGGCAAACAAGGAGGCTTTGGTTTCGGCTGGCGAACTGATGATGGCTGCTGTTCGCCGTTCGGGCGCCGTTTTGCTTCCAGTCGACAGTGAGCATAACGCCATTTTCCAATGCCTTGCTGGCGGCAAAATAGACCAGGTGCGCAAGATCACGCTGACCGCGAGCGGGGGGCCATTTCGCGCCTTTTCGCTTGAAGAAATGCGGGCAGTGACGCCGGCACAAGCCGTTGCGCACCCAAATTGGGATATGGGCGCGAAGATCAGCATCGATTCAGCGACCATGATGAATAAAGGTCTCGAGCTGATTGAGGCCTACCATCTCTTTCCTGTGGGGCTGGATAAGCTTGATATTCTTGTTCACCCGCAGTCTGTAATCCATTCAATGGTTGAATATGTCGATTGTTCAACATTAGCGCAATTAGGCTCCCCCGACATGCGAATCCCCATTGCCAGTGCACTTGCATGGCCAGAGCGCATCGCAACGACATGCAAGCCGCTCGATCTGGCAACCATCGGGCAGTTGACGTTTGAGCGGCCTGATCAGTTGCGCTTCCCGGCGCTTCGGCTTGCCCGCGCAGCCATTACCGAGGGCGGTGCCAAGCCAGCGATAATGAACGCGGCAAATGAAGTTGCCGTTGCCGCATTTTTGGACGGGCAGATTAAGTTTCTGGAAATCGTGGCGCTGGTAGAGGCGACATTGTCTGCTTATGTGCCGGATGCGCCAAAGGGTTTGGACGATCTGTTCAGCATTGATGCAGGCGCCCGACATTATGCGCGGCGCGAATTGGAGAAACTGACCAGTGGCAACTGAATCACCCCATATGTTGTTGACCGTACTCGCATTTCTGTTGCTGATAGGTTCACTGGTCGTGGTGCATGAACTTGGCCATTATTTGGTTGGCCGTTGGTTTGGCGTAAAGGCTGAAAAATTCTCGATTGGTTTTGGACCTCAGATTTGGGGGCGCGAGGACAAGCGCGGCACATTGTGGCGCATTGGCCTTTTGCCATTGGGTGGCTTCGTGCAATTTGCCGGGGACATGAACCCGTCAAGCCAGGCCGACGAGAGCTGGAAGCAACTGCCCGAGCATGAGCGCAACCAGACGTTTCAGTCCAAAACATTGTGGCAGCGTGCGCTCATCGTTTTTGCCGGTCCCGCAGTGAATTTCCTTCTCGCCATCCTGATAGCAATGGGTTTCCTGCTGGCTTTTGGAAAGTCGGTAACGCCCCCTGTTCTCGACGTCGTGCAGCCAAATAGTCCGGCTGCAGTGGCAGGTCTGTTAGAAGGCGATCGCATACTTACGCTTAACGGCCGAAGTATCGAAACATTCGACGAGATGGCAAATGAAGTCGTCATGATCCCGGGGGAAAAGATTGTCATTGAAGTTGAACGAGATGGCGCACGGTTAGCAAAGGAAGCCACGGTTGCATCAGCAACGGAGGTGGACCGTTTCGGAAATGAATATCGGATTGGGCGCATCGGCGTTGGTGCGAGCAAGGTTGAAACTCGTGAAGTTAGCTTGCTTGAGGCGCCTTGGGCTGCTGTGGTGCAGACAGGGGGTATATTGCGGCAGCAGATGATCGGCCTAGGTCAGATTATTTCCGGCCGTCGCCCAATTACCGAGCTTGGCGGGCCGCTGAAAATCGCGAAAGTTTCGGGCGAGGCCATGAGCCTCGGTATTTTGACCTTCATCAGCCTTGCCGCGCTTATCTCGATTAACTTGGGGTTCATCAACCTCCTGCCAATCCCCATGCTCGATGGAGGGCATCTCTTGCTCTACGCAATTGAGGCAGTGCGTCGGCGTCCAGCTACGCCGAAAGTGCAGGAGTGGGCTTTCCGTGCGGGATTTGCGATGCTGGCGACATTCATGATAATGGTAACATTCAACGACCTCGCATCTTTCGGGCTTTTCGGAAGCAGTTGAGGGCATTGCATACTTGATTGCGGGCGCTGCATCGGGCAGGGACGCAAAAATATTATATCGGCATTTCGCCAACGCCCGGTGGGGGCCGGACATCAGATCGGATGACAATGAATAGTAGACCTTTCGGTAGCCTTAAGAATTTTGGCATATATTTGATGGGTTCGACTGCACTTGCAGCGACAGGCAGTATGACTCCCGCTTTTGCACAGGATGCAACGGCGGCGCCCACTGCGCAGCCATCGACACCGGAAGCGGCCGAGATCATTCAGTCCATCACCGTCGTGGGCACACAGCGCCTCGAACCCGATACTGTTCGGTCATACATCCGCCTGCGAACTGGCCAGCCATGGACTCAGGTATCTGCTGACCAAGCGTTGAAGGACTTGTATGCTACGGAACTGTTTGCCGATGTTGCTGTGCGCAACAACTCGGGCGCGGTTGTCATCGAAGTGCGGGAAAACCCAGTCGTTAACCGGATCATTCTTGAAGGCAATAAGCGAATCAAGAATGACAAGATTGAACCGGAAATCAAACTGGCCCCACGCCAGATTTATTCGCGATCAAAAGTGCGGGCGGACGTTGCGCGCATTATCGAACTTTACAAGCGTCAAGGCCGTTTTGCCGCAGTAGTCGAACCTAAGCTGGTTCAACTGGACCAGAACCGCGTCGATATCGTGTTCGAAATCACGGAAGGGCCAAAGTCCAAGGTTCAACAAATCAACATCATCGGCAATGATAAGTTTTCCGATGGCCAATTGCGCGGTGAAATGGTCACGAAACAGGCGCGTTTCTACCGGTTTTTTAGCTCGGGAACCAGCTACGATCCTGATCGTCTGGCATTTGACCAACAGAAGCTTCGCCAGTTTTACCTGACGCAGGGTTATGCGGATTTCCGCGTTGTGTCTGCTGTCGCGGAACTTACACCCGACAAGCAGGACTTTATCATCACTTATGTGGTGGAAGAAGGTGATCGTTACAAATTTGGTGACGTAAAAGTTGAAAGCCAGATTCGCGACTTTGACTCAGGTCGTCTCACCAGCACATTGCGCATGAAAAAAGGCGATTGGTATGACGCCAAAATGGTCGAAGATACCGTCGAAAGCCTATCTGAAACCGCCGGCCTATTTGGTTATGCCTTTGCCGATGTAAACCCTAATTTCCAGCGTGATAAAGAAACGTTGACGATGGGCATCACGTTCAACGTTGCGGAATCACCGCGTGTTTTCGTGGAGCGTATCGATATCAACGGAAATACGCTCACTCAGGACAAGGTTGTACGGCGCGAGTTTCGCCTTAACGAGGGCGACGCGTTCAACAGCATTCAGGTGAAGCGTACGGCGGAGCGCATCAAGTCGCTCGGGTATTTTCAGGAGGACTTAGAGGTTGAGCAGGCACAGGGCAGCGCGCCCGACCGCATCATCCTGACCACCAATGTCGAAGAAAAGGCAACGGGCGAACTGTCGCTTTCGGCCGGATTTTCCTCAATTGAAAACTTCATTTTCCAGGGCTCGATCAGGCAACGTAATTTCCGCGGGCTTGGTCAGGAATTGCGGACAAACATTTCCTACTCGTCTTATTCAAAGTCAGCTGAAATTGGTTTTACCGAGCCTTATCTGTTCGACCGCTCGATCGCGGTTTCGGGCGATATTTTCCGCCGCGATTTGAACAGCTTCAATTTCTTTAACAACGAACGCAACACAACTTATCAGCAAGCCACGACCGGGCTTCAGGTTCGTGTCGGCGTGCCGGTAAACGAATTCATTTATTTCCAGGCACGTTATGGCTTAAGTCAAGACGACATCTCGCTTGACCAGAATACGTTCTTCTCGGATCCGGACGGTGCAGGACCGCTTCCTGCGTCCTGCGACCCAATCATCGCCGGGCGTTTCCTGTGTGATGCACTTGGCAAGCGATTGACGTCATCGATCGGCTATACGTTGCTATATGATGGTCGCGATAACCGCATTCGCCCAACCCGTGGGCAGAGCGCGGGAATTAGCCAGGACTTTGCCGGACTTGGCGGGAGCGTCAAATATATTAAAACGCGTATAAATGCGGACAAATTCTGGAAGCCATTCGGTAATTTCGTTCTTGGTTTGTCGATTGAAGGCGGATATATCCACCCGCTTGAGGACCGCGGTCTTACTTCACAAGGTATCGACGACGTACGTTTGACGGATCGCTTTTATCTTGGCGAACCGCAAATGCGCGGCTTTGACATTCGTGGTGTCGGTCCGCGGGTCCAGCGTGTTTTCTTCGAAGGCCAAGTTGTGAACGGTGTGGCGGTCAATTCGCCACTTACTGACCGCAACCAGATCCAGGACGATGCTATTGGTGGTCGTTTTTATTATCTTGGCCGCGCAGAATTGCAGATTCCGTTAGGCAGCGGCGCCAGAGAATTAGGCTTGCGTCCATCTATATTCGTGGACGTGGGTTCGGTATTCGACGTGACACGGCCAATCCTGCAGACGGTGCAGCAGCGTGAAGTCCTGGCTGACGGTACGCAGGGCGCTCCACTTTACTATTTTGTGGATACAGCAGGCACGCTCCAGACATCGACGACGGCGACCAATGAGGACGGTTCGGCCCGTGTGTCGGCGTTACGGTTCGAAGAGCGCTTCTTTGGCGATACTTGGAAGCCGCGTTTGTCAGTTGGCTTTGGTGTTAACTGGAATTCGCCTTTTGGTCCGTTCAGGATTGATATTGCCCGCGCTCTGCTAAAGCAGCCGGGTGACGACACCAAATTGTTTACATTTAACGTAGGAACTCAATTCTAATGAAAATTCGTAACACCGCCATTGCGGCTGCTCTCTTGTCAGCAGCTGCCATATCTGCACCAGCGACCGCCCAGGTATCGGGCATCGCCACGGCGGATACATCAGTCGCTATTGCGCGTTCAAAGGCGCTCGGCACTGCCTATCAACAGATCGGTACGCAATATGCGGCCGTAGCGCAGCAGATGCAGGCAAAGCGTCAGGAAATTAACAATCTGAATGCGCAGTTGGATACTAACAAGGACCGCGAAGTAACTCAGGCCGAGCTTGATGCAGCGGTTAAGGCGAAAAGCCCAGTGCTCGCGCAGATCGATGCAAAGCAGAACGAATTAAATACATTACAGGATCCGGTCATTCTCGCTCAGCTTTATGCGGTTGAACAGATTGCCTTGAAATATGAAGCTGCGCAGCAGGCGGTCATTACAGCCAAGCGAATCAACGTAATTCTATCACCCGATGCATTTGTATGGGCGCCCGAATCTGTTGACGTGACTGCGGCTATTACGGCGGAGCTTGATAAGGCAGTGCCATCGGTGCCGATCACGCCACCAGCTGGATGGCGCCCTTCGCGTCAAATCGGCGCTCTATATCAGCAGATCCAGCAGTTGATTAACGCCGCAGCTCAACAGGCAGCCGCTGCCCAGCAACGGCCTGCTGCGCCAGCAACACCAGCAGCTCAGCCTGAAAGCCGCTAATCAGAATGTCTGGGGGCGACTTCAGCAATTATGATGTCCGCAGGGTTATGGCGGTGCTCCCGCATCGCTACCCCATGCTGCTGGTCGATCGTGTGCAGGAACTTGTCGTTGACGAGCGTATTTGCGCGGTCAAGGCCGTGACCATGAATGAAGGGTTCTTTCAGGGGCATTTTCCTGGAAGACCCATCATGCCTGGCGTAATGATTGTTGAGGCTTTGGCCCAAGCGGCTGGCGTATTGGCGATGGAAAGCCTGGGGCTTATCGGTTCGGGCAAGCTTGTGTATTTCATGTCTATCGACAATGCCAAGTTCAGGGCACCCGTTGAGCCCGGTTGCCTCTTGCATCTGCATGTGGAATTCGTGCAAAAGCGGGCGCGGGTCTGCAAATTTGCAGGGCGCGCTATGGTTGGCGATCAAGTCGCTGCCGAAGCCGAATTCATGGCTATGATTGCCGAGCCACCTGCTTGATTTGGCGTTCCTTGGTCCTGCGGCTAAATTCCTGACCGCAGGAGCGGAGGAAACTTTAGATTCGCCGGGTTCTTGAGTGTGACCATTTCAATGTTGCTATATCACCTGTGCCCCGCTATGCGCGGCGCTTCCGAATTTAGGGTTGCCGGTCGGAAACCGGTGGCTGAACAAAGGAATTATGTATGAAAGCCGACATTCACCCCGATTATCACATGATCAAGGTGCAAATGACCGACGGTACCATCTTCGAAACGCGCTCCACCTGGGGCAAAGAAGGTGACACCCTCGCTCTGGATATCGATCCGACATCGCATCCGGCATGGACCGGCGGTTCGGGCCGTATGCTTGACACGGGCGGCCGCGTTGCCCAGTTTAACAAGCGTTTTGGTGGCCTCAGCCTCAAAAAGTAAGATATTCCATGTGCCGGGTTGACGCCCGGCATGTGATAATTTTAAGGCCCGCACGAGGTCAAAGCTAAGGAACGCGTCTGCCTCAGTGACGCTATGGCGATCGTAGCTCAGTTGGTTAGAGCGCTGGTTTGTGGTACCAGAGGTCGGGGGTTCAAGACCCCTCGGTCGCCCCATTTCTTCTCTGTCATATTCCGGGTGACAATTACTTTGCGTAATATTATTACGCCAAAAAGTAATATGATTCCTTGCCCGTTGGGGCGGGAATTTCACACAAGGGAATGCACCATGCCCGCAATATGGGATCTGCCTGATTTTGACTCGCACGAGGCGGTTCACGTCTTTGATGACCGCGCAACGGGTCTAAAGGCGGTTATTGCTGTTCATTCTACCTATTTAGGACCGGCGGCAGGCGGAACGCGCTTTTGGCATTATGCCGATTCACAGGCCGCGATTATTGACGCGCTACGACTGTCGCGGGGGATGAGTTATAAAAATGCCATGGCCGGTCTGTCTGCAGGCGGCGGAAAAGCTGTGATTCTTGCCAATCCGGAACGGACAAAGCCGCAGGACATGCTTGACGCCTTTGCACGCGCGGTAGATTCACTTGGTGGCCGATATATCACCGCGCAGGATGTTGGCATGTCCGAGGCCGATATGGTTTCTTTGTCAAAAGTAACGCCGCATGTCGCGGGCTTGCCCGATCACGGTGGCGATCCCGGTCCTTACACTGCCCGCGGTGTCTTTCTGGGCGTTCAGGCGGCGGCAAAGCATGCTTTTGGTACAGACGATATGGCAGGTGTCCATGTAGCCATTCAGGGCGTCGGCAGCGTTGGCGGTGGCTTGGCCCGCTATCTTGCCGCACGAGGCGCAAAGCTTACCCTCGCTGATGTCGATGCTGATCGTGCTGCTGATCTTGCCGCGGAACTTGGTGGAACCAGCGTGGCAGCCGATGATATTATGAATGTCGAGGCAGATATCTTCAGCCCATGTGCTTTGGGCGCTATCCTGACGCATGCCAGCGTGACAGCGCTTAAGGTCCGCGCTGTCGCCGGCGGTGCGAACAACCAGTTGGCAACGGGAGCAGAGGGGCAAATGCTGGCCGATCGGGGAATTCTCTACGCGCCCGATTATGTGATTAACGCAGGTGGAATTATTAACGTGCTGCGTCATGTCGAAAATGCCGATGATGCAGAGATTGATCGCCGCATCGATGCCATTCCGGGGCGGTTGTCGGCCATTTGGACCGAGAGCGATTCGACCGGTATGACACCAGCGGAAGTCGCCGACAATATGGCACAAAAGCTTATTGGTCGATGACTTCAAATCCATTGGCGTAACGCTTTTGCGGTGCTAGACGCTCACCCTGATTATGCACCGTTTCGCCAATCCTGCCCGTTTCTTGCGCATCGCAAAGCCCCTTACGCCAGCTTTATTCTGGCCAGGGCTTTTGCTGACGCTTGCCGCGTGCATTTGGGGAATGTTTTTCACGCCGACTGAAAGGTTGATGGGAGATACGGTCAGGATTATTTTTGTGCATGTGCCGGCCGCTTGGCTTGGCATGGGTGGATGGACCGGCATTGCCATTGCCAGTATCATTCAACTTGTATGGCGGCACCCCCTGGCTGGGGTCGCGGCGCGTGCCATAGCTGTTCCTGGCGCGACCTTTGCGGCCATTTGTCTTATAACAGGCTCGATTTGGGGACGACCCACTTGGGGCACCTGGTGGGTATGGGACGGACGGCTGACCTCGATGCTGGTGCTGTTTTTTCTCTATCTTGGCTATATCGCGCTTTCCAACGCTTCAAGCGAGAAAGGCGACACTAGTCGCGTGGCTGCGGTTTTCGGCGTCATTGGCGCAGTGAATATTCCGATTATCAACCGGTCGGTAATCTGGTGGGAAAGCCAGCATCAAAAGGCGAGCATAACCCTGGGCGGTTCGTCCATTGATACTGCCTATCTCATTCCTTTATTCGCCGCCGTTGCGGGCTTTAGCCTATTGTTCGGCGCTCTCGTGTTGATGCGTATGCGCACGGCGCTGGCGGAGATGCGGATTGAGGCTCGGCTGCGCCGGATGGCGGAGGTATAATGCCACACGCGCCATTTATCATCGCTTCCTACGTGTTCACAGGCTTGGGCATGACGTGGCTGATAGTGTCGAGCTACGTTTCGATGCGCCGGGCAGAGGCTTCGGCAGATGAATTGAGGGAGCGGTCATGAAGCCCAAGCATCAGCGTCTTGTGCTGGCAGCAGTCGCCGTCGTTGCTCTGATAGGGGCCGGCCTCATAGCTGCATCAGCTTTGCGTGAAGAGGCGTCCTATTTCTATACGCCAACGACCTTGGCCTCCGCGAAGGTCGAGCCCGGAAAGGCCATCAGGCTGGGCGGGATGGTGCAAAAAGGTTCAATACAGCGCGGCGCCGACGGTGTCTCGATAACCTTTATCGTGCAGGACCAGGCTCGCAGTCAAAAGGTAGCCTATCGTGGCATAACCCCCGATCTGTTTGTTGAAGGCTCCGGGGTGGTCGCCGATGGCCGCCTCAGGCCCGACCGGGTGTTTGTGGCCGAAAGCCTGCTTGCCAAGCATGACGAAAATTACGTTCCCAAGGAATTGGCCGACATCGACATGACTGCGGCTGAACATACCAAGGACACGCTGGTACCATGAAGGCTTTGGCCCAATGAAAGTTCTGACATGATGGCTGAAGCAGGTTTGGCGGCCTTATGGCTGGCCGCGTCAATGGCACTGCTTCAGCTTTTGGGCGGACTGACATTGTTGCGCGGCGGGGCAGGGCAGTTGGTGCCGCTGATTAAGCCCGCTGCTTATGTGCAAGGTGCCTTGTGTGCCTTTGCCTTCTTCGCGTTAATGTGGTTGTTTTACGTTACCGATCTGTCGGTACTTCTGGTCGCCAGCAACAGCCATATCGACAAGCCAATGATTTTCAAACTTGCTGGCACATGGGGCAATCATGAAGGCTCCATGCTGCTGTGGGTGGCAGTGCTTTCAGTATCGGGCGCCGCCATTGCCTTGCTTGAAAAGCGCATTGATCCGAAGACCTTGTATGCGACTCTTGCCGTGCAGGGTTTCCTTGCACTGGGCTTTTTTGCGTTCCTGCTGTTCGCATCAAATCCGTTTGAGCGGCTTGTGCCAGCGCCTGTCGAAGGTGCAGGGCTCAACCCGTTGCTTCAGGACGTCGGACTCGCCTTTCATCCGCCGACACTTTATTTCGGATATGTCGGCCTCTCCATCGCATTCTCCTTTGCGGTTGGCGCGTTATTGACCAATCAGGTGGGCCCTGCGTTCGCCCGCGCCATGCGGCCATGGGTATTGGCGGCCTGGATTTTCCTGACCATTGGTATCGCTGCCGGCAGCTACTGGGCTTATTATGAGCTCGGCTGGGGTGGCTGGTGGTTTTGGGATCCCGTTGAGAATGCCTCGCTAATGCCGTGGCTTGCAGCGACGGCTTTGCTTCATTCGGTTAGCGTCCTTGCGACGCGGAACGCGCTTCGTGCATGGACCATTATGCTGGCCTTGGTGGCATTTGCCATGTCGATGGCAGGTACATTCCTTGTGCGGTCAGGGATATTGACCAGCGTGCATGCCTTTGCCGTCGATCCCGAACGTGGGTCTTTCATCCTTGCTCTGATGCTGTTGTATACAGGTCTTGCCTTCGTCATTTTCGCACTGCGGATCGGCACGGTGAAGCAAGGTGAACCATTTCAGCTGGTAAGCCGCGAAGGCGGCATCGTTGCCAATAACATCTTCCTCAGCGTGATACTGGCTGTCGTGTTGATCGGCACACTCTACCCGCTCGCAGCGGAGGCCATGGGCGACAAGATTTCGGTTGGGCCACCTTATTTCAACAAGGCGACAGTCCCTATCGCAGTGCTTTTGATGCTTGCCCTGCTTGTCGGCCCGTTGTTACGCTGGCGCCGCGACGAGCTGAAACGGATAAAATATTGGCTGATTGCGGCGGCGGCAATCATATTGTGGAGCGGCATTGCGGTTTGGAAGCTAGCGCCGGAAGTCGGCATATTCCCGCTTCTGGGCATCGCATTGTCCTTGGCCCTTGCGGTTGCGGCGTGGTTGCCACTTCGGGGCCGCAAATTGCTGCGTACACCGCTGCCGATCTTTGGCATGGTCATAGCGCATTTCGGCATTGCGGTGAGCGTCTTTGGCATGGCGGCAGAGTCCGGTTTTTCCAAGGAGACACTTACGGCACTTGCACCGGGAGAAAGCGCGGAAGTGGCAGGCTGGAAGGTAAGGCTGGATGACGTAAATCCTGTTGTGGGCGACAATTGGGTGGCGATTGAAGGCGAAATGATTGCTGGTAAAAACGGCAATGCCTTTGTTCTGCGGCCGCAGGCACGCCAGTTCTTCCGCCCGGAAATGCAAACAAGCGAGGCGGCGTTGCTTACCCGCTGGAATGGCCAATTATACGCGGTCATCGCGCAACCTGACCAAGAAGGCGATGGCCGTTGGCAGGTCCGTCTGTGGTGGAAACCTTTTGTGACGTTCATCTGGTATGGCGGATTATTGATCGCCCTTGGCGGGATGATTGCCCTGTTTGGCCGTATATTCCGACGAGCCAAGAAACCTCTGACCAACAAGTGGGAACGCGCGTGAACCGGCCCTGGCTTTTGTGGATACCACTTGCCGTCGTCGCTTTCATTGGCGGGCTGGCAATCTATGGCTTGGCTGTGCCGAAGGATGACCAAGTTTATTCAGCGATGATTGGCAAGAAATTGCCCGAATTTGCACTACCTCCAGCAACGACGGGCGTGCTGCCGTTGGCAAATACAGACATGGCGGACGGCAAACCGCGTCTGCTCAACATTTTTGCCAGCTGGTGCATCCCGTGCAAGGCCGAAGCACCGCAGCTTGAGGCATTGAAGGAAGCGGGCGTCGAGATTGACGCCATTGCCATTCGCGACCGGCCAGAGGATGTCGCAGCCTTTTTAGCCGAGTTCGGCAACCCGTTCCGGCGTATCGGTTCGGACAGCGAACTGGCGGTACAATTGAAGCTCGGGTCGTCCGGCGTTCCTGAAACTTATGTCATCTGATGCGACGGTACAATCTTGTTCCAGCATATCGGCGACATCAGGGCGGAACATGTGCCCATGCTGATTGAAAAGGTGAACGCTGCGAAATGAAGGCGTTTCTACCCATTTTGCTGATAATGGCCGCTCCGGCTCTTGCGCAAGGCAGTGGTCCAACCCCCGCTCTGGCCAACCGGCAGCTTGCGGATTCCGTCAAAGAAGCTGAGGCGACCCGTCTGATGCACAGCTTGCGCTGTATCCAGTGCCAGGGCCAGTCCATCGCCGATAGCGATGCGCCCATGGCAGCTTCAATGCGAGCCGAGGTGCGGCAGCAAATCGCCGCCGGGCAAGACCCCGAGACCATTCGGACTTGGATGATTGACCGCTATGGGGAATGGGTGAGTTTTGAGCCTGATATGAAAGGCGCGGGGCTATTGCTGTGGCTGACGCCTCTTATTGTGTTGCTGGTGTCTTTATGGCTCGCCCGCGGCCTATTTCGGAGACGCACATGAACGGCTGGGTCGCACTTGGTATTCTATCGATCATGAGTCTTGCGGTGCTGGTGTTTTTCGTGCGCAGGTCGAAAGGGCTGTGGCAGATCGCTGCAGCAGCGGTTTTATTGGGAATGACAGGCTATGCGCTTCAGGGGCGTCCCGCAACACCGCCGTCTCCTGCAAAACCGGTTGCCGCAAGCGAGGTTGCCGCAACGCAGCTGGTTGCGATCCGCGCTGACATGGACCAGAGCTTTGGCAGCGCCAAACGGTGGCTCGTAACAGCCGATTCCTTTGCCAAGCAGGGCGATTATACGTTGTCGGCGGCCTATATCCAATCTGGCCTGAAAACGGATCCGCAAAATCCCGATTTGTGGTCCGCACTTGGTCTGCAACTGATGCTGGCGAGTGAAGGACAAATGTCCCCGCCGGCCCAGCTGGCGTTCGACAAGGCGCGCGCCATTAGGCCGAATTATCCCGCGCCTTATTACTTTGCCGGGCTGGCGCGATTGTTTGCCGGCGACCTTGATGGCGCGATTTTGCTGTGGGAAAAAACCGTTTCACTCGCGACGCCAAAAGCGAAATGGAAAGCGCGCATTGAGTCGCAACTGCAGGCCGCAAAGGCTCTTCAAGCGCAAGCTGCACAGAAACAATCAGATGTTCCGCCTAATTAACTGAAATTAATATATTTTTACGCAAATCACGACGAAATTTGCTTTGTTGTGAAGGTTTGGGTGCCATGCTATTGCCCGCGCCCCAGCCACCGTTAAGTTGGCAAATGGGGCAAAAGCCGGGGAAACAATATGGTTGGACCGCAAGCAGACGATTTTGGTCATAGTGACCAAGATCACCAAGACAGCCATGCCCCAAAAGGCTCGCTGTTGGCGCTATGCGTGGGTACCATCGGCGTCGTATTCGGCGATATCGGGACAAGCCCGATCTATGCTTTCCGTGAGACCTTTGCGGGTCACCATCCGATAACACCTGACCCGATGCACATCAAAGGTGTGCTTAGCCTCGTTTTTTGGTCGATGATGATTGTTGTGACCTTTAAATATGTGTTCACAATCATGAAGGCCGACAACAAAGGAGAGGGCGGAAGCCTGGCGCTTTTGGCGCTGATTAACCGTCAGACGGCTGGCGCAAAATGGACCGCTCCATTTGTGATGCTTGGCGTGTTCGCGACTGCCCTATTTTATGGCGACTCCATGATTACACCGGCGATGTCGATTCTGTCGGCAGCGGAGGGTCTGAAATATGTCAGCGAGGGTTTTAGCGCATGGATTTTGCCGATAGCTGTCGTGATTATCGGCGGTCTTTTTGCATTTCAGTCACGTGGCACCGCGAAGGTCGGCGCGTGGTTCGGGCCAATCATGCTGGTCTATTTTACGACACTGGCGGGGCTGGGCCTGTTGCACCTGACTAAAATGCCAACCATCATATTTGATGTGCTCAACCCGTTAAATGCGTTCTATTTTTTCTACATCGACGGGTTCCGGGCGTTTGTGGCGATGGGCACTGTCGTGCTAGCTGTAACTGGCGCAGAAGCGCTTTATGCCGATATGGGGCATTTCGGGCGGCGACCTATCAAGTTCAGCTGGCTGTTTTTTGTTTTGCCGGCCTTGATGCTCAATTATATGGGGCAGGGGGCCATGATATTGTCCATGACACCCGAAGAGGCGCAGGTCGCAATACGCGATCCGTTCTTCCTCATGGTGCCGGAACTCCTCAGTACGCCTGTAATTTTCCTCACGATCATGGCGGCCATCATTGCAAGCCAAGCGGTGATTTCGGGCGCATTCTCCTTAACGCAGCAGGCGATACAGTTGGGCTTCATGCCGCGCCTGAGCATCTTGCACACCAGTGAGAAAGCTGCGGGACAGATTTATATCCCGGCGATCAATTGGGGCCTGGCTGTGATGGTATTGCTGCTGGTACTTTTCTTCCAGTCCTCGTCCAATCTGGCGGCGGCCTATGGCATCGCGGTGACGGGCGCGATGTTCATCGACACCTGCCTGATCGCAGTCGTCCTGCTCTCACTCTGGAAATGGCCAAAGTGGAAAGCGCTGCCGATCCTTGCTTTGTTCTTTATCGTCGATTTTGCTTATCTGGGTGCAAACCTGTTGAAAGTGCCCTCGGGTGGATGGGTGCCTCTGCTGATAGGCTTGGTCATATTTACGTTACTGACGACATGGTCGCGGGGCCGTGCCTTAATGCGTGAACGCATGGCCGAAAGCACGATGCCGATGGAGATATTCATAAAGTCAGCTGCCAACAGTGCTACCCGCGTTCCGGGCACCGCCATATTCATGGCCTCCGCTGCGAGCGGCGTGCCATCGGCATTGCTGCATAATATCAAGCACAACCGGATATTGCACGAACGCGTAATAATTCTGACCGTACAGATTGAGGATGTCCCATATGTTGATGGTGCCGACCGCATTTTCTGTAAGGATTTAGGGGAAGGCTTTTACCGCGTGAAAATGCGGTTCGGCTTTTTGGAAGAAACCAATGTTCCTGCAACGCTAGACATGGTCGACCTGTGCGGACCGAAATTCGATATGATGCAGACCAGCTTCTTCCTTTCGCGTCAGACATTAATTGCATCCAAAGTGCCGGGAATGGCGCTTTGGCGGGAGAAGATATTCGCTTGGATGCTCCGCAACGCCGCCAATGCGATGGAGTTTTTCAAACTGCCAAGCAATCGCGTCGTTGAGCTGGGCAGTCAGGTCGAAATCTGACCCAATCTGCTGCAGGTACCCGTAAGAAGGACCTTACTGTAACAAAATGACGGAAATGTAATTTAATACTAGACGAATGTTGCTGACTGTCGCTATCGGACTGTCATAATGAACGCGCACATCGCCATTTCGCTCCTTCTACGACTTACACGCCCTTAGGCGTGCCTGTTTTGTCGGCCCTGTCCGGCAACCCGCCTAAGGGCTTCAACCACCAGAATCTAAAAGCCCGGTATCGGGCACCTTAGCGAAGTTGCCATTTATCATGATGTTATCCGACCCATCCCGCAAATACCGACCGTTTCCGCAGGTCAATCTGCCCGACCGCCATTGGCCAAACCGGACCATCGACCGCGCACCGCGCTGGCTTTCAACCGACTTGCGCGATGGCAATCAGGCATTGATTGATCCTATGGGCGCGGAGAAAAAGAAGCGCTTTTTTGACCTGCTGCTTAAAGTTGGCGTCAAAGAAATAGAGGTCGGCTTTCCAAGTTCGGGGGCCACGGACTTCGACTTTATCCGTGGCCTCGTCGACGGGGGGCATATTCCCGACGACGTCATCATTCAAAGCCTGACCCAGTCGCGACGCGACCTGATCGAGAAAACATTTGAGAGTATGGCGGACGCGCCCCGTGCCATCGTACATCTGTACAATGCTGTCAGCCCGGCCTGGCGCGATATAGTCTTCAACCTCGACAAGCCGGGCGTAAAGGCCATTGCGGTCGAAGGCGCTAGCATCCTCAGGGAGCAGGCAGCGAAATATCCGCAAACCGACTGGCATTTTGAATATAGCCCTGAAACATTTTCGACCGCTGAGCTCGAGTTCAGCCTTGAAGTATGCGAAGCAGTGATGGAGGTTCTGCGACCTACCAGTGAAAAGCCGCTCATTCTGAATCTGCCCGCAACGGTCGAAGCGGCAATGCCAAACATCTATGCCGACCAGGTCGAGTGGATGTGTCGCAACATAAGCGCGCGCGATCATGTCGTTATTAGTCTTCACCCGCATAATGACCGTGGCAGCGGTATTGCAGCGGCCGAACTGGGTTTGCTTGCAGGTGGAGACCGTATTGAAGGCTGTTTGTTTGGCAATGGCGAGCGCACCGGCAATGTCGACCTGGTCACGTTGGCCCTCAATATGTATACGCAGGGGTTGAACCCGGGCCTTGATTTCAGCGACATCGACGAGGTGATCCGCACCGTCGAATATTGCAATCAATTGCCCGTCCATCCGCGTCATCCTTATGCCGGGGAACTTGTATTTACAGCCTTCTCCGGGTCACATCAGGACGCAATTAAGAAGGGTTTTGCTGCCCATGATCGTCAGAATGACCAAATCTGGCGCGTGCCTTATTTGCCGATTGACCCAGCGGACCTGGGTCGCAATTACGAAGCGGTCATCCGGGTCAATTCGCAGAGCGGCAAGGGCGGCGTGGCATGGGTCATCGAGCAGGACCAAGGTCTTAAATTACCCAAGCGGATGCAGGCTAATTTCTCGAATAGTGTGCAGGAGCTATCAGACCGGACTGGACGGGAGCTTACAAGTGCTGATATCTGGGAAGCATTTGAAACGCGCTATCATCTCAAGGGTGACGGCCGCTTCCGCTTGATCGACTTTCATGAGAGCCAAAGCCCACGGCAATCCGCCGAGCGCATTTTTGCAGGCACCATACGGATTGACGGCGTTGAACAAAGCGTAAGCGGCCGCGGCAACGGGCTGATCTCAAGCCTTGCCAATGCGCTTGAGGAAGCCCTTGGCGGTCCGCTGGACATCATCGACTATAGCGAGCACGCCATTGGCCATGGCACCGACGCACGTGCTGCCGCCTATGTCGAATGCCGCGTGGGTGACGGCCCGATATTGTTTGGCGTTGGCATCAGTCAAGATGTAGCCACAGCGTCCGTGAGGGCAATTTTAAGCGCTGCCAACGGAGTCCGGTAGCCCGTTTCAGGAAGAAGCCTAGCTGCTTTCCGGCAAGTGCCCCGAGGCCACGATGCAGCGGTCCGCTAATATCATGGCTTCGGTCTGCGGCATTCCGAACAACCAACCCTGGCCGAACTGGCATCCGAACGATTCCAGTTCGGCCTGCTGGAATTCATTCTCGACGCCTTCAACGACTACATTCATGCCAAGCGAATCGGCGAGCTGTTTCATCGCCAGCACAAATGACCAATCCGCATTGGCGTCCAGATGCCCGCTGATGAATGACTGGTCGATTTTAAGCGTATCAAATGGCATCGACTGCAAATAAGCGAGCGACGAGTACCCCGTCCCAAAATCATCGATGCTAACCAGAATACCCATGGCATTTAACTGGGTGATCGTGCGCGCCGAGTGAGACGGGTTGATGGCTGCAGTGCTTTCGGTCAGTTCCAGCCTGATCCATTTGGGATCTGCACCAGTTTCCAGCAGGATGTCCCGGACGAGGGTAACGAAATGAAGCTGCTGGAACTGCTGAAGTGCAACGTTTACGCTGATGTAAAGGCTGGCGCTCTGCGAATTGCTTGCATGAAAACGTACTGCCGAACGGCACGCCTCGCGTAGCACCCAAGTTCCGATAGGCACAATCAGGCCGCATGCCTCTGCCGTTGGTATAAAATCGTCCGGCATGACGATGGTGTCGTGTGCCTTGCGCCACCTGACCAACGCTTCGAAGCCAACCGTTTCGCGATCAGAGAGTGATACGATAGGCTGAAAATGCAGCTCAAAGGCGGAGCTTTCAACCGCTCGCCGCAGATCGATTTCCAGATCGAGTCGCGCGAGTGCTGCATTTCGCATTTCAGCCGTAAAATGATAAGTTTGTTCCGGCCCTTCCGTTTTGGCCTCATACATTGCAACGTCTGCGTCGCGCAGTAACTCCTGCGCATTCTCGTATTCCGGTCCGTTAAGTGCGATGCCTATGCTGGCCACTGCCTGTACCTCATTCATTCCGATGCGATGGATTGGGCGCAGGCATTTGTGGATTTCAGCCGCTATGTCGTTTGCGATATCTCGGACATCGATGCTTTGAACCAGCATGACAAATTCATCACCGCCGACACGCGCCAGAGACACGCGATCAACCCAATCTTCGCCATCGAAAGTTTTCGCGACATGACGTAACCGGTTTGCCATCTCCACAACCAATACATCGCCCGAGCTATGCCCCAGCGTATCATTGACAAGCTTGAAGCCATCGAGGCCGACGTAAATTACCGCCGTTTTGTAGTCTGCCTTTCGTTTCTCTTCTGCAAAAGCCGACTCGATTTCGGTCTCAAATGCTGTGCGGTTGGGCAAGCCGGTCAGGGGATCGGTTGAGGCATTCTTGAAAAGCATATCCGCATGCCGCGCGCGTTTGAACACTCTTCCAAGCTGCGTGCCAATTTGCAGAAGAACGTCCATCAACTGTTCGCTGGGTTTGATGGAATCGGGTTGGTAAAACTCCATGGCGCCTACGAGTTCGTGGCCCATGATGATCGGCACAGAAATACTGCTCCGCAATCCGGCGCGCTTGGCGGCAGCGGCGCGCGTGAAAGCATGTTGAGCATAAATATCCGGGGTCCAGATGGGGCTATTTTCCAGAAACAACCGCCCTGGAACCGATGCGCAGGGCCATGCTACGATTTTGCGGGAAGCCTCGAGGAATGGAAAGGCCACATCCTGGTGTAGCGAGAACCAAATGTCCGAACCTTCAAGCCTTTCGTCCCCCTTTGGTCCGGTCCGCAGCAAGGCGTGCCCAACTGACCAGACTTGCTGTTCACAAATCTCCTTAAGAGCGAACTGCAATGCCTGGGTTGGACAGTCACAGTCGTTTGCAAAGCTCGATATCCGATTAAGCAGTTTTAGCTGGTCTTGGCTGATGTAAAGTTTGCGCAAGCCAGCTTCAGCGATATCTTCCGCGGTGCGTCTGGCTGCCTTTTCCCTGATCACTTCGCGTTCCAGGCGATGAATTGTGGCGTGAAGTTGTTTGATATCCTGAACTACGTGCTCGTCAGTTACGACACTCATTTCCACACCAGCTTGATATGGCACATGGCGGCTCCGTCGTGCATGCAGGTCGGTTGGTGTACCTCAATGATCTCGTCATAGTGCTTGGCAAGTCCAAGAATGAAACCTTGCGCCAGATGGCAAAGTTTCCGGGGAGAATTATAACCCATGCTGATGGTGTTTTCCGCTTCGACGAAATTGAAATGTGGACAGGCTGCACCTGAATATAACTTCTGCACTTCAGGATGGATAATGGTATTCAAACCTAAAATAAAGGCGCGGGCGTTCGGCGCGTCATGGAAAAATTTGGAGTATCTCTCGAAGAGCAACGGAATGGATTCTTCTCCGATCATATGCAGCAGTTCCGGCTCCTCAGTGGCCGTCATATCGGCACATGCGGCTACCAACTGGAACAGCTCTGCATCGGGATAGCTTCCAAGTGACGTGTAAACACCCGGTAACCCGGTGACAGTAAGCATTTCGTCCCACGCAATTGGACCTAATTTTGATACTACGACTTCTTCAACAATGTTGAAAATAACACCCTTCATCCCAGCCCCGTAAATTTCTTTAATCCGTTTCGACCAATACGGCCGGGGCCATTTAAACTTTAGCGGGCCGTTTATTTAGTCGACTCAGCCCATTCGGAGGGATCGCCAAGTCTCGGAAATGCTGCGTCTGCCGCTACGGAACGGCTTGTCCCGAACCGGCCATTTGACAGCCGTCACATGCTGTGGCTAACCGGCGTTTAATCAGTGAATTAACAAGGGATTCGACATATGGCACTTCCGGCAATTTTCGATAATCTTCGGCTTCCGGTGATCGGTTCGCCGCTGTTCATCGTATCGGGTCCGGAGCTGGTCATCGCGCAGTGTAAGGCGGGAATTGTAGGTTCGTTTCCGGCACTTAACGCCCGCCCGCAAGCACAGCTTGACGAATGGCTGCATCAGATTACCGAAGAACTGGCAGCGCATAACAGGGAAAATCCAGATCGCCCGGCAGCGCCCTATGCGGTAAATCAGATCGTGCATAAATCCAATAATCGCTTGCAAGAAGACATTGCGACCTGCGCGAAATGGCAGGTGCCGATCACCATCACCTCGCTCGGTGCTCAGGTTGAATTGAATGATGCGGTACATTCATGGGGCGGACTTGTGCTGCATGACGTCATTAACGACCGTTTTGCGCATAAGGCGATCGAGAAGGGTGCCGACGGCCTGATTCCCGTGGCGGCTGGCGCTGGCGGCCACGCGGGCGTAACGTCGCCATTTGCGTTGATGCGTGAAATTCGTGAATGGTTCGACGGGCCAGTGGCATTGTCAGGCTCCATCGCGCACGGTGCATCGGTGCTTGCGGCACAGGCAATGGGCGCAGACTTTGGCTATATCGGCAGCGCGTTTATTGCCACCAAAGAGGCCAATGCCGTGGACGGCTACAAGGAAAACATTGTCGAGGCGAAGGCAGCCGACATTGTGTATTCGGACCTGTTCACGGGCGTTAGCGGCAATTACCTGCGCCAGTCGATCGAGCGCGCCGGAATGGACCCGAACAACCTGCCTAAGGGCGATATCTCCACAATGAACTTTGGTTCAGGCGGCAACAGCGAGGCCAAGGCGTGGAAGGATATCTGGGGCTCGGGTCAGGGCATTGGCGCAATCAAGGAAGTCCAAACCGTCGCGCAGTTTGTTGATCAGCTGGAGGCGGAGTATCGCGCGGCGAAAGCCAGCCTTGATGCGCGCTATTTGGGGTAAATGAACGTATTCCTGCGCCTAATCGCAACGAAAATTTATCACGCAAAGCCGCAAAGACGCAAAGAAGAAGAGTCCTTCCTTTCCTTCTTTGCGCCTTCGCGACTTTGCGTGAGATAATTTAAAGTTTAGCTCGCCTTTTCAAAGGCTACGCTGATGTCCAAGGTCACGTCATCCGAAATCATGGGAATGGCATAGCCAATGCCGAATTCGCTGCGTTTGATAACTGATGTGGCGTGGAAGCCTACGGTCGCCTTCTTGTTAAACGGGTTGTTGCCAGCGCCTGAAAATTTGGTGTCCAGCACGACGGGCTTGGTAACACCGTTTAAGGTCAGATTGCCCGTGATTTTTGCGGTTGTGCCATCGGCCATCACGCTGGTTGAAACAAACTTGGCATCGGTAGGTGCCGGGCCGAAAAAGTCTGCCTTGCCGCCGTCCTTGCCCGCGCGCAACAAATGTTCAGTCAGACCAGAGCTGGCGGTGGTTACCTTGCCAACGGGAATGGTAATGTCGACCTTGGCCGCATTCGGGTTTGCGGGGTCAAGTGTCAGCGTGCCGGTTGCATCGCCAAAAATGCCGAAATAGTCGTTGAAGCCAAAATGGCTGACGCGCCAGCCGACAAGCGTGTGGCCAGGATCAGTGTTGTAGGTTCCGGCGGTTACGCGGGCGACCTCCATCGTACCGGGAACCTGAGGCGCGCTTTGCGCGATCAGTGGCACAGCAACAAGGAGGGGAAGGGCACATAAAAGCTTACGCATGGGAATGCTCCAGACAGTAAAAAGGGGAAGCACCAATGTCGGTGCCTCCCCCAGATGAGTCAAGCTAGGAAAAAGGGCTTAGTTTTTCGCCTGATCCACCAGTTTGTTTTTCGCGATCCATGGCATCATTGCACGCAACTTTGCGCCTGTTGCCTCAATTGGATGGGCTGCCGCAGCCTTGCGTGCTGCCTTCAATTCAGGCTGCCCAGCGCGGTTATCCAACACGAAGTTTTTCACGAAACGGCCGGACTGGATGTCGGCGAGAACGCGCTTCATTTCAGCCTTTGTTTCGTCCGTGATGATGCGTGGGCCAGTGGTGATGTCACCATATTCTGCGGTGTTCGAAATTGAATAACGCATGTTGGCAATGCCGCCTTCATATAGAAGGTCGACGATCAGCTTGGTTTCGTGCAAGCATTCGAAATAGGCCATTTCTGGAGCATAACCAGCTTCAGTCAATGTCTCGAACCCAGCCTGGATCAGGTGGGTGATCCCGCCGCACAACACGGCTTGCTCACCAAACAGGTCGGTTTCACACTCTTCGCGGAAGTTGGTTTCAATGATGCCGCTGCGGCCGCCGCCAACGCCGCTAGCATATGCAAGCGCAATGTCATGGGCATTGCCGCTGGAATTTTGAGCGACAGCGATCAGGCACGGCACGCCGCCACCCTTTTGATATTCGCTGCGCACGGTGTGCCCGGGGCCTTTTGGTGCGATCATGATGACGTCAATGTCAGCGCGCGGTTCAATGAGGCCGAAGTGGATGTTGAGCCCATGGGCAAAGGCCAAAGCCGCGCCGGGCTTCATGTTCGCGTGCAAGTCGTCGGCATAAATGGCAGCCTGATGTTCGTCAGGGGCCAGCACCATAAGGATATCGGCCCAAGCGGCCGCGTCGGCATTTGCCAATACCTTGAAGCCGGCGGTCTCCGCCTTTTGGGCTGTGGCCGACCCAGCGCGCAGGGCAATGGCTACATCAGCAATGCCGCTGTCGCGCAAATTCTGCGCGTGGGCGTGACCTTGACTGCCATAACCAACAATCGCGACCTTTTTATCTTTGATCAGGCCCAAGTCGCAATCTGCGTCGTAATATACTTTCATTCTTCCGTCCCTTTATCGATAAATATGTTAACTTGCGTCCGCTCCGCGCATCAGGCCGACAATTCCAGTCCGGCCAACCTCTACAAGCCCGACTTCGCGCATCAGCGTGACAAAAGTGTCGATCTTCTCCGGGCCACCGGTGATTTCAAAAATGAAGCTGTTGACGGTCGCATCGATGACCCGGGCACGATAAATGTCGGCAAGGCGCATTGCTTCGACCCGTTGGTCGCCAGCGCCATTGACTTTCACCAGCGCAAGCTCGCGCTCCACATGGGGCCCAGCTTCTGTAAGATCGGTCACTTTATGTACCGGAACAAGCCGTTCGCATTGCGCAATGATTTGATCAATTACGGGCGGCGGGCCTTTGGTGACGATAGTAATACGGCTGGTCGTATGGTCTTCGCTGATATCGGCCACGGTAAGGCTGTCGATGTTATAACCGCGCGAGGTGAACATACCGGCGATGCGTGCGAGCGTACCTGCCTCGTTATCGACGGTGAGCGTCAAAACGTGGCGCTCGGTAACTTCTTGCTTGATATGCATTATACGAGCGCCTTTGCTTCGTCGTCCATAGTGCCCGATACTTCGTCCGCATGCAGAATCATATCCGTGTGCGCCGCGCCTGAAGGGATCATGGGGAAACAGTTTGAAGTTTTGTGCACTCGGCAATCAAACATGACGGGCCCGTCATGGGCAAGCATCTCGGCGATAGCATCGTCAAGCTTGGCTGGGTCATCACAGCGTATTCCCTTCCAACCATAAGCTTCGGCTAAAGCCACAAAATCCGGCAGGCTATCGGAATAGCTTTCGGAATATCGGCTTTCATACGTTAGTTCTTGCCACTGTCGCACCATGCCCATCCATTCATTGTTTAGGATGAAAACTTTGACGGGTAGGCGATATTGTGTCGCCGTGGCCATTTCCTGAATATTCATCTGGATGGATGCTTCACCGGCAATATCGATTACCAAGGCATCAGGATGGCCCATTTGTGCGCCGATCGCGGCGGGGAGGCCATAGCCCATCGTTCCCAGCCCACCGCTTGTCAGCCACTTGTTAGGTGCGTCAAAATGGAAATGTTGCGCCGCCCACATTTGGTGCTGTCCAACCTCTGTCGTGATGATTGGGGCCTTGTCTTTTGTAGCTTCAAACAAGCGTTCAATTGCATATTGCGGCATGATCTCCTGTGTGCTGCCAGGATAGCTCAGGCAATCCACCGCACGCCAACCGGCAATCCGTGACCACCATTCGTCGAGTTGCTGCTTCTTATACTTCCGGCCTTTCCATACATCGATCATCTGACGCATGGCCATGCCAACATCGGCGACGATGGGCACATCAACGCGGATCGTCTTGTTGATCGAGCTTCGGTCGATATCGATATGTATTTTGATGCTGTTCGGTGAAAAAGCATCAAGACGGCCCGTCACCCGGTCATCAAATCGCGCGCCAAGACAAACCATGACGTCACACTGGTTCATAGCCATATTGGCTTCATACGTACCGTGCATGCCGAGCATGCCAAGCCAGGCTTCGCCAGATGCGGGGTATGCGCCAAGTCCCATCAATGTCGATGTCACGGGTGCACCGGTCAGTTCGGCCAATTCCCGCAAAGCTGCGCTCGCTTCTGGGCCGGAATTGATGATGCCGCCGCCAGTGTAAAGTATGGGCGCCTTGGCGTTGGCGATCAACTCTACTGCGCGGTTAATTTCGGAATAGTCCGCTTCGCCAGCGTAAGTGAACCGTGTCGGAGTTGGACGCCTTACGTCAGTTGCTGCGGTGGCGACCTGAACATTTTTGGGAATGTCGATCACGACCGGCCCGGGACGGCCCTTAGTCGCGATGGCAAAAGCCTCACGCACAACGGTGGCCAGTTCGGCAGGATCTTTCACCAAGTAATTGTGCTTGGAACAATGGCGTGTGATGCCAACGGTGTCGGCTTCCTGAAACGCATCGGTACCAATCAAGTTGGTTGCAACCTGTCCTGTCAGTACGATTAAAGGGATAGAGTCGAGAAATGCGTCTGCAATACCCGTCACGGCATTTGTAGCGCCGGGGCCAGATGTTACGAGAACTACGCCGGGT
>NZ_JBKBQV010000025.1:20530-36751 GCF_046292425.1 Sphingorhabdus sp. | reverse complement strand
ATAAATGATCCAGGTGGCTTATCTCGTTAGTGATTATTTCGCCCCCTCGCACACATTTGTGCGTCGGGAGGTTGCGGCTTTAAGAAAGGCGGGGGTGTTGATTACCCCCTTTTCCATTCAGGCATCGCAAAACGAGGATGGTGTTGAGGCCGTTTTCGGCAGAGCTTTCCACAGTTACCCCATCGCGCTTCTTCAAACATTTGGTCGGCATCCCGGAAGATTTTTATCGAGTTGGAGCTTGGCACTTCGCCATCGTCCTCCCGGGCTGCGTGCGCTGCTTTGGTCGCAGTTTCACTTCGTTGAGGCGATGCTGCTTGCAACGTTAATGAAGACCGCCGGTTGCACCCATTTGCACAACCATTTTGCAAATAGTGCGGCAACCGTCGGATTAATTGCTGCACATTATCTAAACATACCATGGAGCTTCACTCTGCATGGAATTTCCGAAACCGACTACCCCGCCGGAGTGCTCCTGAGCGATAAGTTGGAGCGTGCTGATTTTGTCGCCTGTGCAAGCTATTTCATGCGGGCGCAAGCCATGCGGGCGGTTGACTTCCAGCATTGGGAAAAAATGCACATTATCCGCTGCGGCGTGGATGTTGATCGGATCCAAACGGTAGGAGACTCCTTAGACGCCAGCCGCCGTACAATCGTAGAACAAGGGCAGGCCGCCTCAGTCCGGATTATTACCGTAGGCCGCCTGTCCGCTGAAAAGGGCTATTTTGGCTTGTTAGAAGTCTTGGCGCGACTTCACGCGAAAGGTGCCGTATTTACAGCGACAATTGTGGGGGATGGACCAAGTGGCGATGCTATCCACGCTACAACAAAATCGTTAGCACTCGACCGCGTAGTGCGCTTCACAGGGGCGCTGCCTGAACCGGAAACGCTTTGGGAAATAGAGCAAAGCGATATCATGGTGCTGCCCAGCTTGATGGAAGGTCTGCCCGTGGTGCTGATAGAAGCCCTCGCCATGCGCAAGGCCGTAGTCGCAAGCCAAGTGGCAGGTATTCCCGAACTGGTATCTGAAGGCGTCACAGGGCTGTTATTCACCCCATCCAATTGGGTTGATCTGGAGCAGCAATTATCGAAACTGCTTGCTAACCCGGAAATGCGCACAGTACTTGGGCGCCAAGGCTTTAACCGGGTTCAGGCAGAGTTTGGAAGTGCTCCGGCCGCTGAAATACTAAAGAAGCTATTTGTAGGCGCACCCAAAAAGGATGGATCAACAGCCCGTTGAAGCCCCAGTTGTCAGCGTGTGTGATCAGTCTTTTTTCCTCAAAATGGCATAAAGCTGCTTGCGGATGAGAGAGCCGCTCAGGTGAAGTTGTGCCTGATCGTAACCTTCCTTGGCCAGAGCAACTTCAAGGTGTCGGACATTCTGGTAGCATCCCTCCCTCGCTAGCTGGAATGCGCGGAAAATAATATCATTCATCGCATCCTCCTGATGACCACAATTCTGTTGCTGGTCTAACATGATTGTTCATTAGCTGGTCCATTCCTTAATTTTATCTCAGCATGTGCGCCAAAATGGTACCCATTGCTCCAGGCTAAACCCGTATATTAACCTTTTGTTCACCATCTTTTCCCGCGAAAAAGCGCATCTCAGCGGTAAAATGCGGTATATTTCTATCGTCGGATAATGATCGAAATGGTGTGCCTCGGCTCGTCTCATTTCAGGCGCAGTCTGGAACATTTCCGTTATGGGAGTGTTCCATACAGGTCGTTAACCGGGGATGTTTTATGAATTGCATATTGTGTTTGGGCACGGCGTCTCATTTCTTGCCTGCGGCCATAAATGTCAGGTTGGGAGTCTTACTCAAGGGCGATAGCGTCGAATCCGAAAGGCATTCTTGAGATGGAAGTCTCCAAATTCGCTCACCTTGGCAAATTTAAATTCGGTCTTACGGCTGTGGTGGCGGTTGCCGCCGTTTCGGGCGCGGGCAGCACTTCGGTTGGGCAGCGGTTCTTTGCCCAAATCGGTATCAGCAATAGTCTCGCGCAGACGGCCGAGGCGGCCGAGCGCATAGCAGTGAACGGTAGCAATGCCGTTCAAGCCTTTCTTGGCAGATCTCCAGGTGAGCGCGGCGCAACCGATATTCTTAAAGGGAAGGCTCAACGGAGCCTTGCCGAAAATGCAAAAGCGCCCAGCGAACGAAAGCCAACGCAACGGGCGCTGGGTAAAATTTTTGAAGAGCCGCTGCAAAGTCTGGCTGGTCCTTCGGCGCCAGCGCAAAATGTAGAATTTCTTCCGCTTGATGCAGGTTCTGTTCCAGCGGCAATCCCCGCATTGGCCATGCTTCCTGTAGGGTCGGGCATTTTTTCGCCGGTTACTGGCGGCATTCCGTCAGGTGGCGGAGTTATTGGCGGGGGTGGCGGTTCCGGTGGCACTGGTGACGGATCGCTTCCACCAGCTCCGCCTCCGATAGCCACAGCTGTGCCAGAGCCATCGACATGGATGCTGTTGCTCATTGGCTTTGCTGCCGTCGGGGCATCGATCCGTCGAGGTAAGGCACGTAAAGTTTGGGGCTCGGGACAAGCAGGAAATTGCGCAACGGTATAATAATTGCGCTTCTGGTTTTGTTAGTAACCGGTAGCTTTGCGCTTGTTGGCAAAAACTTTTCGGGATCAAGCCGACAGTCCGTTGTGCAAAAGGCACAATTCGCTGGGACGCAAGGTCTGGCTTTACCCCGGCACCGCGACCTGCTCTCCAACAATGATGCCCGTTTGCTCGCAGAACAAAAGTTGGCTCCTCCAGAGGCCAAAAGTCTGTTGAAGGTGCCTGTGGGTATGCGGCACGGTGATTTTGTTTGGAACGAAGATGGCGTGCCAAAGGGTGACGTTATTATTTGGGTCGACCTTCGCCGCCAGATGATATCAGCCTATCGACATGGTCATGAAATTGGTACAGCGGTGATTGTCTACGGCGCAGAAGACATGTCATCGCCAGAGGGGCGTTTTCCCGTCCTGAACAAGCAGCGAAATTATCACTCGCGTACGTATGATGCGCCGATGCCGGCCTCATTATTCATTACCAACGACGGTGTGGCGCTGCATGGCAGTCCGATGTCCAGTCGGCGCGCCTCGCATGGCTGCATTGGCCTACCTGTTGAGTTCGCAGAAAAATTATTTGATGCAACGGATGTAGGGAATATCGTTGAAATAACGCGATCAGCCCATAACGCAAGCCAGCGGATATGAATGGTTAAATTGCGTTAGCCATATGATGGCACGATGTCTTAGGAGCCCCGACGGTAGCCTTCGGGCATGGTGCAACGCTATTCTATCACTAGCCCAGTCAAAGCTTCCGCCAAGATTGCGATACTTGCTGCAGTGATGACATTTTTGCCCGGAATGCAAGGTCGTACGACTGATTTTGAAAATCGCATTCTGGCAAGTCACAATAGGGAACGGCAGATACTTGGTTTACCGCAACTTGAGTGGGACGCGGGGCTTGCTCACCGGGCAACGCGTTGGGCCGAACATTTGGCTGCAACCGGTAAGTTTGAGCATTCACCCAATATTCCGGGCGAACCTTTGGAAGGGGAAAACATTTGGGGCGGCACCTCGGGCGCATTTTTCCCCGAAGATATGGTGGGGCTTTGGATATCCGAAAAGGCCCATTTTGTGGAAGGTGTGTTTCCGGCAAACAGCAAAACCGGTCGAGTACAGGACGTTAGCCATTATACGCAAATCGTTTGGCGTCGGACCGAGGCTGTGGGCTGTGGGATGAGCCAGCGCGGCGATGAAGAAATTATGGTCTGCCGTTACAGCGAACCCGGCAACCGCCGAGGGGTTGATCCATTATATAGCTGAGAATCTTGCACGATGGCCGTGCCTTAGTGTGCACAGGTTCAGTAAAACTTACGTTTCAAGAATTCAGGAAACATATCAACCGTTTAACGTTTTGGCGCGCCCTACAGGAGTCGAACCTGTGGCCTCAAGATTAGAAGTCTCGCGCTCTATCCAGCTGAGCTAAGGGCGCGCGCTGTCAGTCGCAATAACGGCTTTGCGCCGGAACGCAAAGCTGCTTATGTCGATACATGCATGATGCTCCTATTGTTCAAGAAAGCGCCAGCGCGGTCACCGGCCGCCAGTTTCGTTATTATGATTACGTCATGGCAGCCTTTGTTGCCATTTTATTGCTATCGAATGTCATTGGCGCTGCCAAACCCGCTGCACTGACGATATCGGGCGAACAATGGATATTTGGTGCCGGGATATTATTTTTTCCGCTAGGCTACGTTATTGGCGACGTCCTGACTGAAGTCTATGGCTATGCCCGTGCCCGCCGGGTCATATGGGCCGGCTTCGCAGCTCTGCTTTTTATGGCTTTTATGAGCTGGGTTGTAGTGGCCTTGCCTCCAGCCCCAGGTTGGGAAGGGCAGGCAGCATATGAAAGTGTATTCGGCCAGGTCTGGCGTATTGTTATTGCATCAATAGCAGCGTTCTGGGCTGGCGAATTCGTGAACAGTTATGTCATGGCACGTATGAAAGTCTGGACTGGCGGGAAACATTTATGGTCACGCACGATTGGATCCACCGTCGTAGGGCAGGGCGTTGACAGCGTCATCTTTTACCCTCTGGCATTTTGGGGGGTGTGGAGCAACGAACAGGTCATCAGCGTTATGATTACAAACTGGCTTTTAAAAGTGGGCTGGGAAGTTGTTCTGACACCTCTCACCTATGTCGTTGTGGGCTGGCTTAAACGGAAAGAAGGCGTCGAAATTTTCGACGAGGGCACGGATTTCTCGCCCTTCAAAACCAAAGTTTAGGACATCATGCAGGAATATTTACTATATCTGGCCGAGAGATGGATCGGTTGCAAAATATGGCTGATTGAAAAGGTCGGCCTGACCAATGATGCGATGCACATTCATGGCTCATTGATGATCTTGTTCGTGTCGGCTATGGTTTTGCGGCGGCGACCGGACAGCTTATGGTGTTGGTTTATCGTGTTCATCGCGGAATTGTTCAACGAATATGCTGACCTTAGAGCAAATGCACCGGGCGAAGCGACTTTGGACGCCTCACTGCATGACCTGTACAATACAATGTTCTGGCCCACGGTTATTTTGATTCTGGGTCGCTTTCTGTTTCCGCGCAAAACGCCTGAGCGCCAGCGCGTTCCCGCGGCATCACGCGATCTGGCGCATCAGCCCCTCGAACAGGCGACGACCGTCTGAACCGCCATGTACGGCTTCTGTCATGCGTTCTGGGTGCGGCATCATACCTAAGACATTGCCCGCGTCATTCAGCACGCCGGCGATGTTGCGCGCGGAGCCGTTAACATTTTCAGCATAACGGAAGGCCACCCGGCCACTGCCCTCAAGCCTGTCGAGTGTTGCCGTGTCAGCAAAATAATTGCCGTCATGATGCGCGACCGGAATGTGGATTTGCTCATGGGTAGAATAGCCATTTGTAAAAGCGGACTGGTTGTTTTCCACCGTCAGCGCGACGGTGCGGCACACAAAGCGTATACCGGCATTTCGCATCAGCGCTCCAGGCAGCAATCCCGCCTCGGTTAATATCTGAAAGCCATTGCAGACGCCCAGCACGGGAACGCCCCGTTCAGCCGCTGTCACAACGGCTCGCATGACAGGCGAGCGTGCTGCCATTGCGCCAGAGCGCAGATAATCGCCGTAGGAAAACCCCCCGGGAATCGCAATCAGGTCCAATCCATCCGGCAGATCGTTCGCACGATGCCACACGAGTGTCGTTTCTGCGCCAGTGATGTCGCGAATAGCCACAGCCATGTCGCGGTCGCAATTGGAACCCGGAAACTGGATGACTGCCGCACGCATCAGGCCTGCTCAATCTCGAAATTCTCGATGACCATATTGGCTAGCAGCTTGGTGCACATTGCCTCCAGATCAGCCGATGAGACACCCGGGTCATGCTCGATTTCGATAAGTCGCCCAGCCCTGACGTCATGCACGCCTGTAAAGCCTAATCCTTCGATAGCATGATGGATAGCCTTCCCTTGCGGATCGAGAACTCCGTTCTTTAACGTTACAAAAATGCGCGTTTTCATTTGGGACCCATCCGATTGGCTGTTTCAAATTCCTATAGAAGCAGCGACGTGCGATTCAAGTGCAAGCTAACGGTAAGCGGATTTTAACCATGCTTGGACATCTCGTTTTCAGCGGGTCGGGTATATTGTCATACCTTATATCATGGTCATTGCGGCAATTGTGCCGATCGGGGGATCTCATGGTTGGTTTGGCGACTGCTATGTTTATCGGGCTATTCGCCTTTGGGCATGAACTCTTCGGGTGGAGCGGCGCAGCAATCGACGAGGTTCAGTTGGGACTTTTTCTGGCCTTCATCCTAGGTATAGTGTGCGGATACAAGACCAAAGGTTAAAACCAAGACCGGGTTAATTGACAGCTTCTGTCCTGTCGCTGACTAACTGGGCGGGTAGCGCCCGGAATGTGAACTGCGCCGGTTTCCCTAAATATAGTTTTGCGAGTGTCCAAATGTCCTGCGCCGTTATCGACGCGAAATTTTCGCGGTTTTGCCGGAACCGTTGCAGCCTGTCCGTATTCGTCTGTGCCTCGGACGCTACGCCCAGCCATGTATCGTTCCGCTTTTGCCAATCGGCATAGCTTTCTAGCACAGGCTTACGCGCCCGTTCAAAGACATCTGCATCAACTGGCCCATTTACCAACTCCTGCACGACCTGATCGATCGTTGCTTCGATTGCTGCAAGATCTTTGGGATCGCCACTTGTAGAGACAGAGAGTGCGCCGCGCATAGGATAGATATCAGACATGTCGGAACTGGCACCGACACCATAAGTCGCGCCTAAATTTTCGCGCAGCTCGTCTGTCAAGCGCAACGTCATCACCCGCGCCAGCAAGTCCATTGACTGGGTCGTTTTCTGATCAAGGTCACCGGTCGTCGTCCAAACGCGACGCCAGGCCAGTTGGTTCTGTTCACCATTGTGCGGAATATCAAAGTTTCCGCGCGCTTCACTCCACCGCAATTGTCGTTGCGCGGTATAATCAAGGCCATTGGTCGCGCGCGCAGGAAGTGCGCCAAAGCTGCGTGCTACAGCAGCAATTGCGGCGTCCTCGTCCATATCGCCGACCAGAGCTATCTCAATGCGGTTCTGTTTCAAAACGTCGCCCAAAGCTGCCTTGAGCATATCAAAATCTGCGGCTTGAATTGTCTTGAGTGGAACAAGCGCAAAACGGGGGTCGTCATCGGTCATAATCCGGGCCATCGCGACGCCTAGTGCCGACGCGGGCGTTGCGCTTAGCCGCGCATATAATTCGGGCAGCGGACGTCGGAACAGGCGCAACGCATTTGCCGAATAGCCGGGACTGGTGATGTAGGCGGCCATAACCTGTAACTGGCGCTCTAAATCAACTGGCGCCACCGCTCCTGCAGCTCCAAAATAGCTTTCGGCGACACCGAACGCAGGCGACACTGTTGTTCCCGCTAAAATCGACCGCAATTCATCAATATCATGCGCTTCCAGGCCACCTGACACATAAGTCGACGACATAAGCCAAGCCAAGACCGCCTTTTCTCGGCCGAAATGCAATTTGCCACCATCAATCCGTAGCGAATAACGAATGCGGTTGTCTTCGAAATCTGTCTTTTTCAGGTTGAGCAGGACACCATTGGAAAATCGAATAGTCCGGATGCCAAGGTCGTTTATGGTCTGATCCTCTGCGACTGTTCCTGCAGTACCAAAGTCTGAATAAGCAAAAGTCACGGCCTTGCGCTCATCAGCCGGGGAAACCGGGGCTGCTCTGCTTGCGGCGAAAGCTGCCATAATCTCTGCGGCGGAAACACCGCTCGTTTGCTTTGTCGTCAGGAAAATTTGTGGCGCAGTCATCTGGCCAAACCAAAAAGCAAATTCTTGGTCAATGGCAGCCTTGGTCATAAATGGTCGCAATTGCCGCCACAACAAGTGACGATATTGGTCGGAATTGTAGACGTCATCGTCCAGCGCCACTAAGGCGTTGGCTATAGTTGCGCTTGACTTTGTGCGTTCATCCTTGGCGCCGTTTTCGTATCGGGTGTCGAAGCGTTTAAGTTGTTCGGCAATTTCAGATTCATCGAATCCATATTGCACGCCCTGCCGGATAGTCTGTTCGGTAAACGGTAGTAACGCCTGCCAGCTTCCGTCCTTGCCCGCAACGCCGTAGCTGATTGCTGCATATTGATCGCAAAGGCCAAAGTTGAAATTCACGGCGCCACCCAAAAAAGGGATGTCTTCGTTTCGTGAACGCCGCGTCATACGCTGTGACAAAATCGCGGTAGCGATGCTCATCTTCAGTTCAATCATTGCCCGTTGTACGGTGTCAGGACGCTTTCTATCTTCCAAAAATTGCTGAAGACTCATGCTTTCGCTTACTTCTGGGTGTACGAAGCTTTGCGCCGACATGCCACGTGAAGTATTAAGTTGGCACTGGTCAATTGCGCCCAGCGGGGGCGCTGTGACTTGCCAGTCAGCAAATTTGGAGACCAGTTCACGCTCAATTGCGACAGGGTCAACGGGCCCAACGACGATGATTTTGATCCGATCAGGACGATAATATTTGCGATAGAGCGCCTCCATGCGCTCACCCGTTGCGGTTTGAATGACTTCCTCTGTGCCAATCGGGTAACGTTTTGCATAAAAGGTGTCTGGATAAAACAGACTGTTTGCCGCGCGCGCACTTTGAAAGCCAAAATTCTCCCGCTCACGACGTTCGGCTAAGATAATACCGCGCTCCCGGTCAACGGCCGCGGGGTCGAACCTTATCTCCCGCGCCGTTTCTCGCATTAGAAAAAACGCCCGTTCAATTAAATTCGGATCGGGCCTAGGTAGATCGAGCTTGTATTGCGTTTGGGTATAGCCAGTTGATGCGTTTGTGTCGGCGCCAAAGGCCAGGCCAAGCCGCTCCAGCATCCTGACCATTTCGCCCTCAGGCACATTGGTGGTGCCATTAAAGGCCATATGCTCGATAAAATGGGCAAGACCCTGCTCATCATCAGCCTCCGCGGCCGAGCCAAAGTCGATTGCCATGCGAATGAAAACTTGGTTCTGCGGACGCTGGTTTGGACGAATGGCATAGCGCAAACCATTGGCTAGCCGTCCGTAAACGATGCTGGTGTCCGGTTCGAGATCGGACGTTTCGGCATTCCATGGCTGCGTACGCTCTGCGCCGACAGGTGGTGCAGAGGGAGGCGCAGCATATGAAGATGTCGCGCCCGCCAAAACGGCAGCCAACCCAAGGAACAGGCGAAACGCTTTCTTCATACGCTCAGCACTCTTCCGCAAAAATTTGGCAACGGCAATATAAATCTATGTAAATAGTTGGATTACTTACCTTTTCGCAGCCGGTGGCTCACCATGTCGAGGACTGCCCCTTCGCTTTCGTCAGGCATCAGGCCAAGGCGGCGGGCCACTTCTTGATAGGCTTCTGCTTCACCCCCAAGATCACGGCGAAAACGGTCTTTGTCCAGTTTCTCACCTGTTTCGATATCCCAAAGGCGACAACCGTCCGGACTGATTTCATCAGCAAGTATGATTCGCGAAAAATCGCCATCAAACAAACGCCCGAATTCCAGTTTAAAGTCGACCAAGCGAATACCGATGGCAGCGAACATGCCGCACATAAAGTCGTTAATGCGGATCGCCATGGACGAAATGTCCTGCATTTCCTCCTGCGTTGCCCAACCGAAGCAAGCGATGTGCTCTTCGGCTACCAATGGGTCGCCAAGGCTATCGTCTTTGTAGCAGTATTCCAGCAAAGTGTGTGGAAGGGGAGTACCCTCTTCAATACCAAGGCGCTTTGACAAAGTGCCCGCGGCAACGTTGCGGACGATGACCTCAATCGGTACGATTTCGACCTGACGGACTAGTTGTTCCCGCATATTGAGACGGCGGATGAAGTGCGTGGGGATGCCGATGTAGCTAAGCCGCGTAAAGACATGCTCGGACACGCGGTTATTAATGACGCCCTTACCAGCAATGGTGCCTTTCTTTTGCGCGTTGAAGGCCGTGGCATCGTCCTTGAAATATTGAATTAAAGTGCCGGGTTCAGGACCTTCATAAAGAATCTTGGCCTTGCCTTCGTATATTTTGCGGCGGCGGGTCATATGGGGTCCCTGACTTTGCTTGAAATGATGCGCCCCGGCGGGGTTGGTCCTCATCGGACCTAACTCTGCCGGGGCGGTTTTTAAGGCTATAATCCATTGCATGCGTTGGCGCAATTCGAGATAGGTGCTTCCGTCGGATACGAAAGGACATGTGTTGCCCCTTGATCTGGATTTGCTGCTTCAGGCCTACGCCAATGGCATATTCCCGATGTCCGACGCTCGCGATGATCCGGACACGTTTTGGATTGAACCCGAATATCGGGCGATAATGCCGCTTGACGGGTTTCGCCTGTCTAAATCACTGGCCAAAGCCATCCGGCAAGACCGGTTTGTCGTAACTGCCGACACTGCCTTTAGACAGGTCATCGCCACTTGTGCAGAGTCACAGGCGGATCGGCGAGACACGTGGATCAACCCGGATATCGAGGATGCCTTTGGCCGCTTGCACGACCTGGGCCGCGCGCACAGTATAGAATGCTGGTCAGGCGATCGCCTAGTGGGTGGTCTGTACGGCTTGGAACTGGGGCGGGCCTTTTTTGGCGAGAGCATGTTTTCGCGTGAGACCAATGCATCGAAAGTCGCGTTGGCGTGGCTAGTTGCAAGGCTTAAGCTAGGCGGGTTTTTGCTACTGGATTGCCAGTTCATGACAGACCATTTGGCAAGCCTCGGCGCTATCGAAATAACTCAAGGCTCGTATCTTAACCTGCTTGAAAACGCGCTGACCAAAGCGGTTCAGGCTTCGTCAGGCCTAGCTTCTTCCGGTGTTGGCACCGCAGGTGCAGGGGCCGACTGGGGTGCGCTGGATGGTGCTTTGTTAGCAGGGGTGGCAGATGGGGAAGTATCGGAAGATTTCTCTTCCACTGGTGCCTCTTCGCCGGGAAAGCTCATTTTGCAAGCCTTGACCCAGACGTCATAAATCGGGTGCTCTACCACGTTGGCTGCTGGGTTTTCCTTGAATAGCCAGCCCGAGAATATATTGCGCCATCGCTCGGCCTCGGTCGTGCCAGGCGGGCGTTCGTTGACGAGTAGTTGTACAAACGCACCTTCGTCGGGCGCATTCTCCCACGGTGCGGTTTTTTCGCACGCCCGCAGTCTCACGACCACCTTGTCAAAGCGGATGGCTTCGCCGGGTTTGAGTTCAATGTCGCGCGTTTGCCCGTTCCGCTTATTCAACAGACCAAGAACTGCAACACGCTCCGCCATGGGTGTGCCAATGGTTTCGCTGGCTACTGTAACGATTTTGTCATTTGTTGGAAGGGCCTTGCCTGATTTTTCGGGCGCTACCGAGTCGTCTTTAGGAGAGCCACACGCGAAAAGCGTTGCCAGCATTGGCACAAGCAGCAGACCGCGCACGCGGATCATGATCCGTCGGGACTCCATGCCTCATAATCGCCCGTCGCACGGGCACGATGGCCACCCCGCTCAATCGATCCAGCGGGACGGTAGGCGGCGTCGGTTCCGGTCAGATTGGGCACGGGTGCGGCTTCAAATCCGCGATGCGGCGGCAGATAGCTTTCCGGATCCCCATCATGCGTGCCATGGAGCCAGCCATGCCAATCTGGCGAGACTCGGCTAGCGTCATTAGGGCCATTGTAAATGACCCAACGGCGCTTACCATCTGCCGACTGATAATATGCATTGCCTTCAGTGTCGGTGCCGACAGCTTTGCCTTTACGCCAGCTGTAGATTAAAGTGCCGATTGTGGCGCCGTCCCACCAAGTGAAGATTTTACCGAGTATTCCCATGGCTTCGCGATTAGGACCAAGCACGTTACCGCGCAATCCTTATTTGGTCCTATTTAGCCGACCAGACAACGTTATCGCCAGCGGCGATGCCCATTTCCGCTGCCAACCCACCGCGCAGTTCAAGAACGGCGGTCACGGGTTCGCCTGACGCAACGGGGACTGTCGAATAAGGAACAGTGTTATCGGCGATACTCTCAATTGTGCCGTTTGCGCGTACGAAGATGATGTCGAGGGAAATGACAGTGTTCTTCATCCAGAAACTCGCGATTCGCGGCTCTGGAAAAGGAAAAATCATGCCTGCATTGTCGGGAAGCTCGGTCCTGAACATTAACCCCTTGGCTTGCTGGGCGGTAGTACGCGCAACTTCAACGGTGAATGCGTGGGTTTTATTGGCGCTTGTAACGCATAAGATAACTTGCTCGAGTCCCGCTGCCGACTGTCCAGCTGCTACGCCAGGGACACAGCCGGCTTCTTGGCTTCCGCCATTGGCTGGCATAGTGCATGCAGTAACAGAAAATGCGACAGCATATATGCCGCAGCGGCTAAACGGGCCAAAATTCATTAACGCGATCCTTTTTCGGTCCGGGCGCAATTGATTGCGGCGCTTCCGGCCTGTTTGATGAAGCAGCTCCCGCTACCGCCAACAGTAATATTGCCGGTGCCACTGTTAAAAATGTCGGCCTCTTCCAGAGCTTGCACGTTGGACATTCCATTGCCGCTATGTTCAAGCCGAATGGTGCGCATTTTCAAGTTTGGCGCCTCAAATTGCCCCGCTCCGTCCAGCGTAACTTTCCCGGTACGAACCCGACCGTTGTTAACAGCAATTCGTCCGTTTCCATTGATGTTGGCGGAAAATTTGTCTGCTGTTACGTTCTCGGCCAAAATTGAGCCATTGCCAGCAACAAGCATGCGCACAGCGTCGGGCTGTTCGACGTTCGATATTTTAACCGATCCATTACCAGCGACAGTCATGTCCTTAACCGCTTGTGTTGTAAGCTGCACCAAAACGGGCCGAGTGATCACGGCGCCCTTCGCGTTGTTCAAAGCACCTTGAAGCCTAACTCGCAGGGTCATGCCGACGCGTTCGAGCTTCAGCGCATCCAGCACGCGCTTATCGCCGCTGACTCGGGCAGAGGGTGCCTTACCCGTCATGATTTCGACATTGATATCGCCAATTACCTCGACCTTGTCGAAGCTTGCGACAAGCATCTTGCGCTCTTCGGCGGACAAAGGACTGCCTACCGCCAGTCCCGCAGCCAGAAAAGCAGCAAGCCTTAGTCCGCCAATCTTGCTTCGCCCCATTCGACCCAGCCAAGCCATTTCGGTGTCCTTTTCATATAATGTCCTTGCGGTGCACTACACACAAAGCCAGCTTCAGATATGGCCTGAGTTACAGGGCGGGTCAAATGGCAACCGCCAGCGATCCGTTTCCAGACAGGTTCAATCCGGGTCTGCCATGCTGCGACGGTACTATCGGGTGCACGCCCGTGCTCCACAAACAATAGGCGTCCGCCGGGCTTCAACACGCGCTTCGCTTCCGACAAGGCAGCTTTAGTGTCTTGGACCGAACAAAGTGTAAAGGTCGTGACGACAGTGTCAAAGCTGGCGCTGGAAAAAGGAAGCGCCTCTGCAACACCCGGTATGAAATTGGCCTTCAGGCCTTTAATTTCCAGAGCGATTTTCGCCCGGTCAAGCAGTTCCGCAGATGGATCGACGCCCGAAAGAGATCGCACCTGTGACCAGTCATAGTAATCCAGATTGGGTGCGCCGCAGCCCAGTTCAAGAACATCTCCCGTCGCGCGGGGCACCACTTTCGCTCTGTCACGCATCACCGCAGGTTGGGTGCACGCGCAACCGATGAGCCGCGGAACGACATTGCGGTCCCACCAATTGCTCATTCGCGGCTGCCGTAACTTAGGAACAACTGATGCTGCCTGAGCCCATGGATTTCGAATCACATGTGGCACCACCAGTCACATTGATGTCCCCGCTGCCAGCCACCTTGGCCTTGACCTTGCCTGTAGCATTCAAACGCACGTCGCCAGAACCAGCAATTGATATGTCGGCATCGACGGCAGTCAGGCTTTGCGCGTCGACGCTGCCCGAGCCCAATACCGAGAAGTCGGCACGTTCGACTTTTCCCGCGATCACTGCGTCGCCCGAACCTGCAATCTTTGTTTCCAGCTTTTTGGCATCGACGTTGGCGACTTTCAAACTGCCTGACCCGGCGATTTTCACCTCGACATCGTCACCGGTCATCCGGTCAGCGGTGAAGTCACCTGACCCTGCCAGCGAAGCGGAAGATAAAGCGGGCGCCGTGATCGTCACCGTCACGCCCTTGCCCTCCTCGCCAAACCACTTGCCTTGTTCCCGGCCGATAACAATCGCGTCGCCGTCAATTTTGTAACGCAACGTCGCGACCGCCTTGGCGTTGCCTTCTGCTTTAATGGTGAAGGTATCGCCTGTCACAAACACGATGTTATCCGGACCGAGCGCTTTGACCGAACCGAACGGATCAGTGGTAGCAGCCGTGGCAGATATTACTTTGCCATCGGCAAATCCGTTGCCCTCGGTAGCCTTGATATCGTTGACGGCCTCCGAAACGGATTCGCCGCACGCAGAAAGCGAAATAGCTAGAAAGGGAAGTAGGCAAAGGGCTTTACGCATCAGACGACTCCTCGTGTGTTGCTGCAACAATACACTTGGGCATTTTTGGCGCAACTGATATTTGCAACCTATCTCGCTAGTCCCATGTCGCGCAGGATCATGGGAACGCGTTCCTTGAAAGGAAAAAAGCCTTTGGTTGCCAGTGGCCAGAAAGTTTCATCCCAACTACGGCGGACCTGAACGAGGGGAGTGCCTTCAGAAGCCAATAGCGGGGCGATGCCGGTTAGCGCGTCTGCAATTGGGCCGACTGGAGCATAAGGTGTAATGATTTGCTCCGCCCTCGATTCACGGGCCTGCGCTAGCAGGGCTGACGGATCGAGGCTATTCAGGCTTATGACCGGACATGGAAAGGTGTTGCGAACGCGTTCGAGGACGTCGCCTGTCGCTGCGGCGACGAAGCTACGGGCGTTTTCGCCCCACAAGATTTCAGGGTCAAACAATATGGCGGCACCCCTAATCTGGGTTGGTGCGCCAATAACAGACTCGGGGTGGAGGTCTTCGGGTGTCACCAGCACATATGCAGGTTTTTGCGGATCGAAGTAGGCGGCTTGGGGCAAGGGTCGTGCTTCGACAAATGGCATAGCGGACGGGACAGTAGCAACGGTAGCCAAGCCCTTTGGCGCAAATCTGCCATTGGTAAATCGCTCGATATTGTCGGTGGTCGCAAGATAGGTTTTTCCCGCCGTCTGAAGGCCAGCGACCCAACGCCATGACAGAGTGTTGCTTGCGGCGTCGGCGTCCACCAAGTGCCGCAGGAAGAAGTCTGCACCTAAGACCCATGGCAGGCGAAGGGTGAATATCCAGATCGAGGCAAACCACATCCTTGCGTGGTTGTGCAAATAGCCGGTCTCCACCAACTCACGCGCCCAGTCGTCAAAGCCCTCTATGCCTGTTACGCCATGCTCGGCGTTGCGGACCGCACTGGCGTCCGGAAGACTGTCGCGTTGCTGGTCGCGTTCCTCCACAAACTGCGTCCAAACCGATGGGCGCATCTCAAGCCAGCCCTTCCAGTAAGTGCGCCAAAGAACTTCCTGCACATATTTCTCGGCAGCCGGAACGCTGTGTTGTCCAAGCGTCGTGCCGACAACCTCTTGTTCGGTAATTAACCGATAGCGGATGTAGGGTGACAATTTAGACACGGCGCCCATTTGCTGAGGGCCTGGATCCGAGTTGCGGCCAGTAGCATAATCCCGACCAGCGCGCGGCGCGAATTGCGCAAGGCGTGCCAAGGCATGACTGCGCATTGCGGGAAAATTATCAAGAATCATTTTGGGGCCAATAGTTTTTGCAGACAGGGCCGGAGCCGGAGGAAGCGAATGTAGAGCCGTTCCAGAAGGCGAAGAACGAACGGGCTGCGCGCGGCGAACCCGAGCGGACTCAACAAAGGAATGGCGCGCCACATTGCTGCAAAGGCGGCCGCGCCAGACAATAGCACCCCGCCTTCGCTCGCGTGAAATCTTGCCAGCATCAACTGCCTGTCGAGCGGACAAACGGCGTCTTCCGGAGCAATGTCCTGGAAGTCGATTGCGCTTCGCCAGTCCAACCGACGCATGAACGCAATCTCGCGGATGCATAGGGGGCAAGCCCCGTCATACCAGACAATTACTTTTGACATATCGTGGCTTACCACGTGGAGCAAAGCGATGTCAGGCTGGGCGTTTCGCGGTATGCCCCTGCATAAAAAAGGGCGCCGTTTCCAGCGCCCTTCAGA
>NZ_JBKBQV010000025.1:0-20389 GCF_046292425.1 Sphingorhabdus sp. | reverse complement strand
TGCTTCAAAAATCTGCCGCTCGGAGTAGCTCTGCTCGGGCTGATCGTCAGGGCGGAACAAGTCGCGCGTCACTTCGGCAATCGATACAAGATCGCCAGAGTTGATCTTTGCTTCATATTCCTGCGCCCGGCGTGACCACATGGTCCGCTTTACCTTGGGCTTGCCTGTCAATGTGTGCATGGCTTCCTTAAGCGTTTTGTCGCTCGACAATTTGCGCATGCCAACGCCTTCAGCCTTGTTGAAAGGTACGCGAAGCGTCATTTTCTCTTTTTCAAAGCGCAGGACATAAAGCTGAAGCTGCATCCCTGCGATTTCGGAATCCTGGAGTTCAATCACGCGTCCTACCCCATGCTTGGGATATACCACATAATCACCTACATCAAACATCGCCGCGTTGGACGTCATATACGACCCTTTCTGATTATTCGGGAGAATAGCATCTTGGGCAGCGGAGCGTTGCCCTTCAGACTTTTTGTGTTCGTCCCTTACGTCATGAACCTGCATCAACCCCGGTTTAGGTGCACAGTCATCGGCCTTTTTGGCCGGTCAACACATAGTGTAACAGATTCGCCACAAAAATTCAACGACTGCTTTACAAAGTGTCAATAGAGCAAAATTAAATTGCGCTCAATTTCCGGACGCGGTCCCCCATATCGTCGGGGGTATCGGCGCTGACGGGCGTAATATCGGCCGAATTCATCCAGCACAGATCGATATGTCCCAGTACCCGTTCGTCATGGCTGCGGATGGTCACAGGCAAAATCGGCTGCCGATCGCGTTCATCAACCAGAACTGGGTTGGACAACACGCCCGTACCCCATTTTTCGCCCCATTGGCGTAATGCAATCATCGTCGGCAGGAGGTCGAGCCCCTTTTCCGTCAGACGATATTCGACTTTGCGACGGTCGTCGGGGCAGGGCGTGCGGTGTAAAATGCCGCTCTCGGTCAACCGGGTCAGGCGGTTGGCGAGGATATTTCGGGCAATTCCGATTTCGGAAAGAAACTCCTCAAAATGGCGCACACCGTTAAAGGCGGCACGCAATATCATGAACGACCAGCGTTCGCCCATTGCTTCCAATGCCGTTGGCAAGCCGCACTCCGCAAGCTCTTGTAAAGGTTCCCGCAACTCGCCCATGCAACGTCCTCTCGGCCACAGATTGCGACCGTCATTAAAAATTAGCAACCCAATATATATTTTAAGTTGCAATTAAAAACCTATAATAATAAGTAGTGATTCGCAACTGATTTACCAGAAGCGCAAAATGCCTGCGAGGTCCTAAAGTTCCCGTCTGCATTTTGGAATTCAGCAAAGCTAAGGAAAACAAGATGACTCTCTCCCACGTTTCAGCCCGTTTGGGCGCACTTGCCGCTGCCTCCGCTTTGAGCGCGACCCTTCTTTTCGTTGCACCTCAAGCGCACGCCGCGACCAATAGCAGCTATTACAAAGTCGAACTGACCCAGCCCACTACCGCAAAGCCGGAATTGCTGCGCAGCGTTTATGTAAAATGTGAAGGTACAAGCTGCCGCGCGCCCATGGCGTCGACGGCACCTAAGAATATGTGCATCAGCATCGCGCGCAAGTTCGGCGCGGTTTCCGCTTTCACCGCTGGTGAGCGCGTGTTCACGGCCGAGGAAGTAGCCGCCTGCAATGGCGCAAACGCAAAGGCAATCGCGAAGAATTAAGCCTCGCTCCGAGTCTTTCGGCTCCGCTCTCCTCCTTACCCATAGCTGCATGCTGCATGCAGTCTGAGGGGCCGAAAAACACTGCGCCGGAGGGACCGACCCTTCGGCGCATTTTTATGGCGCCATCGCAGGGCTGGAAAGTCACAATAAGGTCTCACCTAAAACGTCGTGGCGGCGGCGCACGCTGTTCCGACAATCCACTCGCGATGTAGGCGCGGTGCAACGCTGCATCGCGTTGTTGTTTTTCTGGCCTCTGGGCTGGTGAATCAGGACGTTGCTCGGCAAGAAAGTGGGGCAGGAAACCGTCCGCCAGGTCAGCAAGGTCAAGCGAATCTTCAAGCGCCTCCGCGTCCATCAGCGCCTCGGGCGGCGCTGGAAGCTGCGGTTCCATTGCCCGGAGACTCGTTTCGAGAAATTCCGACGTCGGGGCAGCGATGCCCGTCGCGTCCGGCGCATATCGTTCCGGCTTGAGATGACGCAGCAGGAATGTCAAAAGCCGGTCGTTATACACGCGCTTGGTGCAGATAATTTCGCCATATTGATCATATACATTATGTTCAACGCCCTCGATCGCGCGTTCAAACGCGATGTCTTCAAGTGCGCAACCGGCATGTTCGCGTGCCGCATCCCATGCGCGGGCAAAGGCCGCGCCATGCGCTGACCGGCGCAGCCGATAGGCAGATTCACGGGTCATACCCACTGCTTTGGCCGCGTGGTTCACAAGGCCGGTGTCGGCTAAGGCCTCAATGAAGCGTCTCTGCTTCTCTTCTGTCCAGCCGTCGTAACGCGGTCGACGTCGGACCGGCACCCAGCGATAATCTTCCGGGTTGTAAACATCCGGATTGTCGCCATGGTCGTCGACAGTTGCCTCAATGTTCGAAGTGGAAAGGGTCGCACTCGGTTCAGCGTCTAAGGCTTCTTCGGGGCGGGCGGACGAGATGGGTGTATGTGTCATCCGACAGTATAGAACATATTGATTATATTGTAGGAAAGTGTTTTCGATGTCGGGTCATAAAATATTTTTGGGGATAGCTGCGCACGGTACAGGCCTTCTGGGTCACTGCTAAAACTGCGGCTGCCTTGAACAGAATGTTGTAAGAGTGATTTTCCTGTTGCATCGCAGCGTAAACTACCCAACTTGGAATGATGATGCGGCAATATGAACTGGTTGAGCGGGTGCGGGCATATACGCCTGATGTCGATGAAGATCGGCTAAACCGCGCTTATGTTTTTACGGTTCAGATGCATGGGACGCAAAAACGGGCATCGGGCGACCCCTATTTCAGCCATCCGGTTGAAGTGGCCGGGCTTATGACTGACCTCAAAATGGATGAGGACACGATTATCACCGCGTTGTTACATGACACGGTGGAAGATACGCTGACGTCAATTGAGGACGTTGAAAACCGATTTGGGCCCGAAGTAGCGCGGCTGGTCGACGGCGTTACCAAACTGTCGAAGATTGAGGCGCAAACCGAGGACGAGCGCGCGGCTGAAAATCTGCGCAAATTCCTGCTAGCGATTTCTGATGATATCCGCGTGCTTTTGGTCAAGCTGGCGGACCGGCTGCACAATATGCGCACGCTGCATTTCATCAAAAGCCCCGAAAAGCGACGCCGGATTGCCAAGGAGACGATGGATATCTACGCCCCGCTGGCCGAGCGGATTGGCATGTATGAATATATGCGTGAAATGCAGTTGCTTGCCTTTGAGCAGTTAGAACCAGAAGCATATCAGACAATTACTGGCCGCCTGAAACAAATCCGCGAAAAGGCGGATGTCGAGATTGACCAGATCAACCAGACCATCGCGTGGGAAATGGAACAGGCCGGGCTGAAGATCAAAATTTCAGGTCGGGAAAAGCATCCTTATTCCATCTGGAAAAAGATGCAGGAACGCCATGTTGCGTTTGAACAGCTGACCGATATCAACGCATTTCGGGTAATTACCGAAACAACCGAAGATTGCTACCGCGCATTGGGCGTGCTGCATCGTCGCTGGCAGATGGTGCCGGGGCGATTCAAGGATTTCATCTCCACGCCAAAACGCAACGGGTATAAGTCAATCCACACCACGATTATGTTCGCGAAGAATATGCGGGTGGAAGTTCAAATTCGCAGTGCCGACATGCACCGAAGCTCCGAACATGGCTTCGCCGCGCATTGGGCGTATAAACAGGCCGATAAGCCGGATGGGCAGGCGGGATGGCTACGGGACTTGATAGAGATTCTGGAAACCAGCCAGGATGCCGAAGACATACTCGAAAATACGCGGATGGCGATGTATCAGGATCGCATTTTTGCGTTCACGCCCAAAGGTGCGCTGCATCAGCTGCCCAAGGGTTCGACCGTTGTCGATTTTGCATATGCCGTGCACACCGACCTTGGCGACAAAACCGTAGGGGCAAAGGTCAATGGCCGCCATGTTCCGCTGCGTACGCAACTGAACAATGGCGACATGGTGGAAATACTCAAGTCAAAGGCCCAGGAGCCGCAACAGACGTGGATGAACTTTGTCACCACTGGCAAGGCACGCGCCGCCATCCGCCGGCATGTGCGACACCGCGAACGTGACGAGTTGGTGGTAATCGGCCGCAAACTCTATGAAGAAGTCGCCGCTCGCATGCCTGGTAAAATCGGCAAGAAGGCGCTGACGGCTGCCGTTATACGCCTGAAACTGGAGGATGAGGACGAGTTGATGCACCGCATTGGCTTGGGCAAGATTAACGACCGGGCGCTTATGGAGGCTCTCGTCCCCGGTTTTGACGCCGATGGCGTTGCATTCGACTTTCCGGGTCAGGAACGCGCCATCTCCATACGAGGTTTAACCCCCGGTGTTGGCTATCATCTGGGCGAATGCTGCCACCCAATACCGGGCGACAGGATCGTGGGATTGCGGAAGGCGGGCCAACCGGTTGAGGTGCACACCATCGAATGCGACCGACTTGCAAGCGGAGAGGACGCTGACTGGGTCGACCTGAGCTGGGGACAAGGAAGCGACGGAGCGTCGGCGCGGCTGCGTGTCATCATCCACAACAGACCCGGCACGCTGGGTGAAATTGCCGGGATATTCGGTTACCACAAGGCGAACATCATCAACCTGCGCATGACCGCCCGTGACGTGGAATTCCACACGTTCGAGGTTGATCTGGAAGTTCATGACTTACAGCATTTGATGCGTATCATCTCCGCATTGCGGGCATCAGAAGCGGTTGCAACGGCCGACCGGGTTTACGATTAAGTTTAATCCTCGCTTATGTCATCGCCGGGGTCGGCATAGACAAAGCGCTTGGCCAGATCGAAGCCATGCCCAGCGCGTAGAAATGCGTTCAACTGTTTATGCCTCTTTTCGGGTGGCGCTGGTTCCTGCGCAAATGGTCCAAGCCGTTTGCGCCGTGCGAAGTTTTCTGCGGCGGTGAACATGCTTTCCTCCATATGCGCTTTGGCAGGGATTGCGTCGGCGTCACCAATGCCGCTGGCGCGCAAATCCTCGTTCAACCGCCGTTCGCCAAAGCCCCTGCGCACAAATGACCGGCTGCGCGCTTCGGCAAACTGGGCGTCGTTGATATAGCCCAGAGCGGCGAACTGCTCAGTCAACGCGGCAATGTCCGCCGAGCCTTCATCGTCCCACCCGCGTTCGCGCACTTTTCGCCCGAGATAGCCCGCCAATTTCGCCTGCGTTGTCGCATATTTGCCGACATAATATAGCGCCAGTTGCCGCATCCGCTCTGCATTTAGCGGCGGAGCGGGCTTTTTGGCGGGGCGCGGGCGGTTCACGCCCTATTCTTGCCACAGTCGGGTCGAAATTTGAACTGGTATCCGCGCGTATTAGTCCACGCTTATAAAAATAACACGGGCCAGCGCCCGAATATGCTATGGGAAATAATATGAGCGCACTCGCATCCACGCCCACGCAGGACAGCTTGCCACGCCGCTTTTCCGATTTTGAAACTCTGGGTGCAGCGCTCGATTACGCAGCTTTGGGAAAGCGCGGGCTGAATTTTCACGACATGCGTGGGCAATTGGCGCGGCCTTATCCCTACACCGAAATGCGCGAAGACGCGCTGAAAATGGCCTATCGCCTGATTAGCCACGGTATCCGCAAGGACGACCGCGTGGCTTTGGTGGCCGAGACAGGCCCCGATTTTGCCGCTTTGTTTTTCGGCTGCGTTTATGCCGGCGCATGGCCAGTGCCGTTGCCACTGCCAACATCATTCGGCGGCAAGGAAAGCTATGTCGACCAATTGTCGGTGCAGTTGAAAAGCTGTGACCCCAAGATCCTGTTTTTCCCGGCAGAGTTGGCGGACATGGCCAATGATGCAGCGCGTGCATGCGGCGTTGAGGGCATTGATTGGGAAAGTTTCAGCGATCTGATCGCGTTGAAAACCGATTTGCCACAAGCAGGCACGGACGAGATATGCTATCTGCAATATTCGAGCGGGTCTACTCGGTTCCCACATGGCGTGGCGGTGACGCACAAGGCGTTATTGAACAATCTGTCCGCGCATTCGCATGGCATGGAAGTGACAGAAAGCGACCGCTGCGTATCGTGGCTGCCATGGTATCATGACATGGGCCTTGTTGGCTGCTTCCTGTCGCCGGTGGCAAACCAGGTTTCGACGGATTACATGAAAACCGAAGATTTTGCGCGCCGCCCGCTTGCGTGGCTTGACGTGATCAGCGCCGCAGACGGCACGGTTATCAGTTATTCGCCGACCTTTGGTTATGACATATGCGCGCGGCGGATTTCCAGCCAAAGCCATGTGAATGACCGTTTTGACCTGTCAAAATGGCGGCTTGCAGGCAATGGTGCGGATATGATCCGCCCTGACGTCATGCAGGCATTTGTGGATGCCTTCTGTGATGCAGGTTTCAGGGCATCGTCGTTCCTTCCAAGCTATGGCCTGGCGGAAACGACGCTTGCAGTATCCATCATGCCGCCGGGTGAAGGCATTCAGGTCGAGCTGGTTGAAGAGACCGAACTTACAGGCCATCCCGGCGCGCCTGATCGCCCGATTCGTTATCGCGCCATCGTCAATTGTGGCCGTGCGGTCAAAGACATGACAATCGAAATCCGCGACGAAAACCGCAAGCCGGTGGCCGACAAGATAATTGGTAAAGTGTGGTGCACTGGCCCTTCATTGATGAAGGAATATTTCCGAGACAAGGAATCCACCGATGCTTGTCTGGTCGATGGCTGGCTGGATACCGGTGACATGGGCTATCTGTCGAACGGCTATATCTACATCGTCGGCCGCGCCAAGGACATGATCATCATCAACGGCAAGAACCACTGGCCACAGGATATCGAGTGGGCAGTGGAGCAATTGCCGGGGTTCAAGGCCGGCGACATTGCTGCTTTTTCCGTCACAACGCCCGGCGGCGAAGAAACCCCCGCGGTGCTGGTGCAATGTCGCACTACCGACGAGGTGGAGCGTGCCAAATTGCGTGAACAGATCCGCGACAAGGTCCGTTCGGTTACGGGAATGAACTGTGTCGTCGAACTGGTGCCGCCGCGCACATTGCCGCGCACAAGCTCTGGCAAGATGAGCCGCGCCAAGGCGCGCAACCTCTATCTGTCAGGCGAGATTCAGCCCTATGCAATTGCGGCATGAAATACCGATGACTGATGTCATTCAGTAGTCGAGGATCCAATTTTCTTTGATTTAGCAATGACATGACATTAGCCACAACGTTTGCATTTGTTTTTGATTTTACAGCGATTTCTTCCGGGAAACTTACTTTTAAGTAACGTCTTCCCGTTAAATTGGCTGCGTGATAAAAAAAGACGCGTCCTTCGAATTACCGACTGAGCTTTCTTACAAGGCGTTGCTCGGGCTTGCAGAGCCCACCGGGCTTGACGGCGATGTCTTGCGTACCATTCAGGCGCGCAAAATCAGGCAACGCACATCCTTGCGGGTCGCCTTAAACCTGACGTTCGCGATCCTGGCCCTTTTGCTCTACCGTGGAACTGCGCCAGCGTGGGCGATGATCAGCTGGGCGTCGCTTTTTTGCGGGTTCCACATTGTTGCCTTTTACCAGTTTGGCGGCAAATGGGTTTGGGACAGACCGCAATATAACCGGGACGACGTCAGGCGGTTAAATACCCATTCTGCGGTCACAGGTCTCATGTGGGGGGCGGTTTTTGGCCTGTTAGGTACCAGCGGGTCAATTATGGAAGTGCTTGGTCTTTGGTCCATCGTGCTCGGCATGATGGTGTATTCTTCGCTGTTATTACCTACTGCACCAATGGCCGCGACGATCTTCATCGGTGTCACAAGCCTCTGTGCCAGCCTAGGATTTGCCTTTCATGGTGGCTATTATCTCGCTGTGGCTGCTATCGGTATAGGCGCCTTGCTGGTCATGGCGTGCCTTCAGTCTGCGCGCGCGCAGATACTCTACGAAGTCGCCAACAGCATTGTGCAGGAAAAATCGGAAACGGTGAGCCTGCTCCTGCGTGAATTTGAAGACAGCGGTGCGGATTGGTTGTGGCAAACGGATGTCGCGCGCTGCGCAACGCATGTCTCTCCGCGCTTTGCCTATGCACTGGGCACCGATACGAAATCAGTGGAGGGGCAACCTCTGCTGAAACTGATTGCGGGCGACGCGTGGGAACTGGGTCAATATCCCGCCGAACTGCACGAACTGGCGGATCGGCTCAAGCGGCGCGAATCCTTCAGCAACCTGATCGTGCCCGTGATGTTTAAAGGCGTGCAACGCTGGTGGGAATTGTCAGCATCGCCACGCCATTCCGAAGATGGCAGCTTTCTTGGTTTTCGGGGCGTCGGCTCAGATGTGACCGAGCAGCGGGAGTCCGCCAACAAAATTTCCCATCTGGCGCGTTTCGACACATTGACCGGCCTGCCCAATCGCCTGTTGCTGACAGAGACGCTGGCAAATGCGCTGGCAGATGCCGACAAATGGCGTCGCCGTTGCGGTTTCCTGATGATTGATCTCGATCGGTTCAAGGCCGTCAACGATACGTTGGGACACCCTGTTGGGGACCGCCTGTTGGCTCAAGTGGCGCGCCGCCTGAAATTGATCATGACCGACAACGAATTGTGCGGTCGCTTGGGCGGTGATGAATTCGCCGTCGTCATCAATGACGCGTCCGACACAAATTATGTGGCGACGCTTTCAGGACGCATCATTGAAAGCCTGTCGCGGCCTTATGAAGTGGACCAAAATACGCTGTTTATCGGGGCAAGTGTTGGCAGCGCGCTCGGACCTGTCGATGGACGGACGGTTGAGTTGCTCATGCGCAGCGCCGATCTGGCATTGTACCGCTCGAAGGACCAAGGCGGCAACATGCATCACAGCTATCAACACAAATTACATGCCAACGCCGAAGAACGCAGGCTGATGGAGTTCGAACTGCGCGCGGCACTAGAGCGCGAGCAATTCCACGTAGAATATCAGCCAGTGGTCACGGCACGGGGCGACAACACGCTTGTCGGATTTGAAGCCTTGCTGCGCTGGGTCAACCCCAAATTCGGTAATGTGTCGCCCGCAAAATTCATTCCGGTGGCCGAGGATGCCCGCCTTATCGTAGCAATCGGCGACTTCATATTGCGCCGCGCGTGCAAGGACGCAATGAGTTGGCCTGAAACTACCTGTATTGCGGTCAACATTTCGGTTGATCAGCTAACGAGCGCTAATTTCGTGGAAACCGTCATGTCGGCGTTGCAAGACAGCGGGCTTTCACCCCATCGGTTGGAGCTTGAGGTCACCGAAAGCATTTTTCTGCGCGACGGAACTATGGCGGTCCAGGTCCTTGATCGCATTCGCAGTCTTGGGGTCAAGCTGTCGCTCGACGACTTCGGCACGGGATATTCGTCGCTTGGCTATCTGCGGAACGTTCGGTTTGACACGATCAAGGTGGACCGGAGTTTTGTGCAGGGCGCAGCCAAGAATAAGGCAGAAAGCCTTGCGATCATCCGCGCCGTGGTTGCACTTGCCGACAGTCTGAACATCGCGACGACTGCAGAAGGCGTGGAAACAGAGGGCGAACTGGTAATGGTACAACAACTGGGGTGCAAAAAGATTCAGGGCTATTATTTCGGGCGACCAATGGTTTTTGCCGACAGTCTTGAATTGTTCAAACGGCCGCGCAGCGCGGTAGCGTGACGACAATTAAAGGATATCGAATATTTTTTCCTGCGGTCGACACAGGCGCGTGCCCTTGTCGGTTCGCACGAACGGACGCTCCACAAGTATGGGCTGCACAACCATTGCATCTATAATGCGGTCTGCCGATGCACCGTCGACAAGTCCAAGTTCTTCGGCCGGGGACCCGCGCGTGCGCAACGCCTCACGCGGCGTTAGCCCTGCGTCCTCGATCAACTTCAGCAGGGTGTCGCGATCAAAAGGCTGCTTGCGATATTCGATTACCTCAACCTCGACGCCAGCCGTCTCCTGAAGAATAGCGAGCGCTTTTCTCGACGTGCCGCATTCAGGGTTATGCCAAATCGTTGCATGCATATTGTCTTGTCTCCTTGGTCACGCTCCACGTGATAATGCAGCTTTTCCGCCACATGCAAAATGAAACCAATCTTTTTTACAATTTTTAATTGCGCATGATAACGATTCGCAATAGTGGAGACAAATCCAATTGCGAACGGTTCGCAATAAAGTATAAAAGGTTTGTAATGCTCAGATTGTCAGTCTCCACCTTTGCCCTTCTGTCATCGTCTTTATTCGCACAGGCTGCCTTCGCTGAGGAAGCATATGAAGCCTCGATAAACGACGATGCCAGGACTATCATTGTTACGGGTGAAAGTGACGGATATCTCGCGTCCAATTCAGTTACAGCGACGAAAACGGACACGCCGCTGATTGACATTCCGCAGACGATCAATGTTGTTACGCGCGAGCAGTTGGACGATCAGGCGCATCATTCGCTGGCGGACATATTGCGGTACGTACCGGGCACAACGGTTGGGCAGGGCGAAGGCAATCGTGACCAGATTACGTTGCGCGGCCAGAACACTACGGCTGATTTCTTCCTCGATGGCGTGCGCGACGATGTGCAATATTATCGTGGCCTCTATAATATTGAACGCGTCGAAATCCTGAAAGGCCCTTATGCCTTGATCTTCGGGCGCGGCGGCGGCGGCGGCATCATCAATCGCGTTCAAAAGTCCCCTTTGAGCGAAGATTTCATTTATGCAGGCCAAGCCAGCATCAACAGTCTTGGTGCGTATGATGTCTCTGCTGACATAAACGCACCCTTGGGCGATGCTGCTGCCGTTCGGATTAACGCGGTGTATGAAAATCTGGACAGCCATCGCGATTTCGTCGGCGGGGAACGTTATGCCTGGAACCCCTATGTCGCGTTTAATCTTAATGATGCGTGGAAGTTGGGGCTCTCTTACGAATATGTGAACGACGACCGCACGACTGACCGCGGCGTTCCATCGATCGCAACTGGTGCAGGGCAACCCAACCGTCCGATTGCAGGATACCGAGATCAGTTCTTTGGTGTTCCCGGTGTCAATCGCACGCGACTTGAGGCTCAAATTGCAAAACTCAGGCTTGATGGCCAATTGGCGTCGAATTTAAGCTTTAGCGGCACCATGCTTTACGGCGATTATGACAAAATCTACGTCAACGTTTATGCCAACGGAGCCGCAACGGCGCAGAATGGAAATGTTGCGCTGGCGGCTTATAGCGACCCTACAAAGCGCGAAAATTTTATTGCACAGGCAAATCTCGTATGGGACGTGGAAACTGGGCCACTGGCGCACAAGATCTTGGTAGGTGCCGAATATGGAGATCAAAAATCCGCCAACCGCCGGTTTAACGGTGCGCTTTCCAACGCTGTGTTAAACCTTGCCAACCCTGTATTTCCCACGGTCTCGTTTAACACGCCATCACGCGACACGGTGTCAGACGTGGAATTTTTCTCGGCGTATTTTCAGGACCAGATCAGCATTGGCGACCATATCGATGTTGTCGCTGGTCTTCGATATGACAGTTTTGACATAGAAGGGATTGATCTTTTCCCGGCAGTCGACAGGCCGTTTGCGCGCGAGGACGAAAAGGTTAGTCCCCGGCTTGGCCTGATATTCAAACCACAAGAAAATATCTCGCTTTATGGCAGTTATAGCCAATCTTTCCTGCCGCGTTCGGGTGACCAGTTTTTGGCGCTGACGGTAACGCAACAGAATCTAGCGCCGGAGAAATTCACCAATTACGAAATTGGCGCAAAATGGGATGTACGTCCGAATTTGAACCTGACATTTGCGGCGTTTCAGCTTGAGCGCAGTAACGCGACGACGCCTGATCCGCTCAATCCGCTGGCCAGCATCAACATCGGTATGACGCGTACCCAAGGCATTGAGCTGGCGGCAACCGGTCGAATATCGTCATCGTGGCAGGTCCACGGTGGTTACAGCTATCAGGATGCGAAATTGGCGGGCAATGACAGCGTCCGTCTGGGGCAGGTTCCCAAACATCAGGCAAGCCTGTGGAACCGCTATGACTTTAACGATCGATTTGCGGGCGGTCTTGGCATCATCCATCAGTCGAGCCAGTTTGCCGCGATCCGGACAGCCGCCAATACCACAAAATTACCTGCGTTCACGCGTGTCGATGCTGCCTTATATTATGATCTGAATGATGCGATGCAGCTGCAATTGAACGTCGAAAATTTGCTGGACACCAATTATTATTCGGACGCGCATAACAATAACAATATTTCGACAGGCGCGCCGATCAACGGCCGCTTTACGATACGAGCCAAGTTCTAATCAACGGTGAGTGCGGCGGCATGGGCCTTGGCGTTGTGGACATAATGTGCAACGCCAAGCCGCATTCCCATAACGGCGGCATCATCAAGGTCGCGCACAAAACGCGCGGGCGAACCGGCCCATAATTGCCGCGTTTCCACGCGCTTGCCTTGAGTGAGCATTGCCCCTGCCGCGAGCATCGCGTCGCTTTCGATGACTGCGCCGTTCATCACCGTGGCGGATAGGCCAACAAATGCCCGATCATGCAGGACGCATCCGTGCAGCATCACATTATGCCCCACCAGCACATCGTCGCCAATGATAGTGGGAAAGCCGTCTTCGACGCCTGGTATGGGGCCATCGCAATGAACAATGCTGCCATCCTGCACGTTTGTTCGCGCGCCAATGACCACGCGGTTCACCTCCGCCCGGATCACGCAATTATACCAGATGCTCGCCTCGGGTCCGATCGTAACATCGCCGATAATCCGGCAGCCAGGCGCAATAAAGGCGCTGTCGTGGATTTGTGGCGTTTTGCCGTTCAAGGTAATGATGCTGATATCGTCGCGGGCGTGCATCATTGATTTTTCCAAAAATTGAGATGTGGAAGAACTGACGCATAATCGTCGGTCCATGCGCGGGTATTGCCAGAAGATTTCAGCTCAAGCCATTGATCGGGAGCATAATAGGAGCTTTTTGTTTTATCGAGCTGTCCCGTAAGCTGCGTCAGCTTTTGCGGGTTGCGGCTTAGTGCAATCCACACGGATGGCCGCGCGCCCTGGTCGACCAACTCCTGGGTTGGACTGTCCTGACGCAATGCGGCAGACCAGCCATTTGCCTCTGCCTCCGCGGCCACGACTGGTTTCAGGTCGATATAGCGGTTTGAAATGTGAACGATTAGCATTCCGTCCGGTTTGAGCGCGCGACCGTAGGTGTCGAAAGCCTCCCGCGTGAGCAGATGCAGCGGAATGGCATCGGACGAAAATGCATCCAACGCCAGAATATCAAACTGTCCCCTTGGCACTTCAGCGAGCGTCAAACGTGCATCACCAAGCGTAATGCCGGCATCGGGTGCGCATTTTTCGAGGAAGGAAAACACTTTTTTGTCGCGCGCAATTTCCACCATCAGCGGGTCAATTTCGAAGAATTGCCACCTTTGGCCGGGCCTGCGATAGCAGGCCAATGTACCGGTTCCGAGGCCAACGATGCCAATACTGGCGCCATCGCCATAAAGATCGGGTGCTTTAGCAAGGGCTTTACCGACCCCCGAATTTTGTGCGTAATAGCTGATGGGGCGCGTGGGTTCGTCCAACAACTGCATGCCATGCATGGTAGTGCCATGCGTCAACCACCGTACGCGCCCGGTTTCAGTCGCGTTTATAGTGTAAGTTCCGAAATAGCTCCGCATACGCGCGCCATCCATGCTCAATTGTGCATTATAATAGCCGCCGTTGAGTGTGAGCAAGCCAGCCACTGCCAGCAAGAACGGCACACGAAAGCCCGCGACCAATGCGCCCAATGTTATCACAACGGAAGCAAGAACGACCTTCAGGACGGAAATATTGTCGGGTTCAGACACTGCCCCGAATACCCCGATCAACAACGCGAGCAGACCAAAGCCTGCCATGACATAAGGAATTTTGGTATCGTTCCTGTTCAATGGGATCAGCGAGATTTTTGGTAAAAGAACGGCGGCCGCAAGGATGAGCAACGGATGCTCCCACGTCCAATTGAAGAGCAACGGCGCGATGATGGCACAGAACAGGCCGCCCACCACGCCGCCGACGGACATCATCAGGTAGAAAGCCGTCAACTGGCTTGGCGCTGGCCGGGTCCGGTACATTTCGCCGTGTAACGCCACGGCGACGGTGAATAACAAACCCAAACTTGCCACAATGCCATTGAGCGCGGCCTTGCTGCTCTGCAGAAAAATGAAGGAGCCAGCTACAACCATTACCAGCGGTGCAAATCGGCTGATCCAATAGGCTGGCCTTTGGTTGTCGGCAAAGGCAATGCTGAAGCTTAGCAGGTAGATAGCGAGCGGAATGACCCACAATAAAGGCATTGCCATCAAGTCCGTCGTCAGATGCGATGTAGTCGATAGCATCAACCCGGACGGCACGGCGGCAAGGGCGATCCAGTACAGCCGTCGGCCCCAACCGATATGTTCTGCCGTCTCTTCTGGCGCTGTACTGGCAAACAGGCTACCCGACACGCGCCAGATTTTCAGAGCGCAAATGGCGACCAGCGTCATCAGCAGCAGGTAAATCCCGCTCCACAACCATTTTTGGCTTTGCAAGGCCGTGAATGGTTCAACAACCAAAGGATATGTCAGCAAGCCTGCAAAACTGCCAATGTTTGATGCAGCGTAGAGCGCATATGGTTCGCCTTTGTTGCCCGATATCGCATACCATCGCTGCATCAGCGGTGCTTGCGCAGCCACGACGAAAAAGAGCGGCCCGATGGATGCGACCAACAGCCACGGCACCCAGAATATGGGAGAGCCGTCCGATGGCGGCTGCATGTCCACCAGGCCCAGCGGAAGCCACAGCAAAGCCACTGCGAACAACGCGATGTGAATAACGGCCTGACGACGGGCGGGCTCGCGCGCAAGACGATGCGCGTAGGCATAGCCTCCGAGGAGCAACGCCTGATACACCAGCATCGCGCTGTTCCAGACGGCGGGTGCTCCGCCAAGGCGGGGTAATGCCATGCGGGCAATCATGGGTTGAACGAGGAAGAGCAGAAAGCTGCCGGTCAAAATGGTGAGCAGGAATAACCCGCGGCTGCTTCGCACCTCAATCCCGTTCATGCATTATCCCTTTAGCAAACGCGCTGCCAATGCCGCGTGATAGGTCAAAATTCCTGAACATCCCGCCCGCTTGAACGCCATGAGCGTTTCCAGCACAAGTGCGTCCCGATCACCTGCGCCAGCGGCAGCGGCAGCCTCAATCATCGCATATTCGCCAGATACCTGATAAGCAAATACAGGCACGTCAAAGCGGTCACGCACACGCCGGACGATGTCGAGATAGGGCAGGCCAGGTTTCACCATGACGCCGTCGGCGCCTTCGGCAATGTCCATCGCCACTTCACGCATGGCTTCGTCGGTATTGGCCGGGTCCATCTGGTAACATTTTTTGCTACCCTTTAGCAGGCCGCTCGAGCCGACCGCATCACGGAACGGCCCGTAAAAGGCGCTCGCATATTTGGCAGCATAGGACATGATCTGGACATTATGGTGCCCGTTCATCTCCAGCGCCTTGCGGATGGCGCCCACACGACCATCCATCATGTCGCTTGGTGCAATAATGTCCGCGCCTGCATCGGCTTGGTTGATGGCCTGGTCAACAAGCACAGCGACCGTTTCGTCATTCACCACATAGCCGTTGTCATCAACCAGCCCGTCCTGACCATGGCTGGTATAAGGATCCAGCGCGACATCGGTCAGGACGCCAATTGCGTCGCCATGCGCTTGCTTGATTGCACGAATGGCGCGGCACATGAGGTTGTCCGGGTTAAACGCTTCAGCTCCATCGTCAGTCCGTCGATCCGCTTGCGTATTCGGGAACAACGCAACGCACGGTATGCCGAGATCAATGGCTTCGGCCGCACGCACCACAATCTGGTCCACCGACCAGCGCGATACGCCGGGCAAGGTCGCAATCGGCTCTTCGATTGACTGCCCTTCTGTCACGAACAATGGCCATATGAGATCAGCCGGAGAAAGGATGGTTTCTCGAACCATCGCTCGGCTCCAACCGGTGACACGGGTGCGCCGCAGGCGGCTGTTTGGAAAAGAAGATATATCGCTCATCCACACCACCTAGCGGTGATATCCCCTTTCCTCAACGCCTTATCCGCTGGGGAGCGTGCGACTATCGCGAAGCGTCAGCCGGTCGATTTCACGCTTGGGCGCCTCGTCAACTTGGGGCGCTGTCCGTAACGGGGTTAGCGCAGCGCCAGCCTTGACGGATTTAAGCCGCTGGAGGTTGCCTTTAAACCGCGTGAGGTCGCTGCCGGAAAGCTGAGCCCGCTGTGTGAACTTGACCGACATCGGGTTTACCGCCCGCCCGTTTCGATAAAGTTCATAATGCAGATGCGGCCCCGTCGACAGGCCAGTGGAGCCGACATAGCCAATAATTTGTCCACGGCGAACTTTGCTGCCCGGGCGGGCGGCAACTCTGCTCATATGGCCATAGCCACTCGCCAGGCCGCCACCGTGATTGAGTTGCACAAAATTGCCATAGCCACCCTTGCGGCCTGCAAAGGCCACAACGCCATCGGTAACGGCGAATATCGGTTGTCCGTAGCCAGCCTTGAAATCCAGACCGCTGTGCATGCGCATATAGCCCAGAATTGGATGACGTCGACCGCCAAATCCAGATGTCACAGGCCCATTGACTGGACGGCTGAGCGCCCCTTTGGATTCGCCAACGCCGGACGCTTCAAACCATTGACTGCTATCGCCTAATGTCCATTTCAACATCTGGATTGCGGATTTTCCATCGCGGTCCACGCCGGCGTAAAGCAGATCGCCAACCTTGACTTCGCCGGTTTCTGCACGTTTGTAGTCGATGATAATGTCAAATTCGTCAGTGGGACGGATCGACGACAATGAGGTCCGTCCAGAAATGACTTTCAGATAGTCCTGAATTGCACGGGCAGGCGCCCCAGCGGCACGGGCCGAACGGTAGATACCCTGATCGCCGACAGTGCCGCGAATGCGCAGCGGGGTGTTATCGACGTTGATTGGCTTTCGGTTTAGCCGCAAGCTCCCACCATCGCGCACAATTTCCAAGTTCAGATCGAAGCGCGCACGAAAGGCAACCGATTCAAGCGGGCGTGCCTGATTTTTTGCCGGCCGCGTGCCGAGCACGATGTCAATCATGGTGCCAGGTTCGATGGCGGACAAAGGCGTGACGCCGGAAACCATGCGGGTAACATCAGCTGCCTCTGTGCCGCCGACGCCTGAACGCTGGAGAACACGGGCAAAGCTGTCACCGCGGCCCAAGGATGCAGCAAGTTCGATACGCGGGCGTTCCGGGCTGCCTGCGAGTGCCACAACTGCGTCCGTTGCAGCCATTCGCTTACCGCTATCACTGCCATAAGCAATGGGCATGATCATCTGGGCGCGCGACTCTTCAAATTCCGCATCGGTCGGCATGGGGGGTTGTGCGCCATAAATGGGCCCATAATCGGGAAGAAGCGCGAGCGCGGCGACGCTTAATAAGGTGAGGGTGCCAAGACCTCGGAACCAGCGGACCGAGCCGATGTCTTCGCCCAGGTCGGGAACCAGATCAAGTTCAGCCAGACGTTCGCGCCAAGTGACATCGGAGAAATGCTTTTCCGGTTTATGGCGCATCGGCGTAATTATGGCATCGGGTAATGTCATGTCGACGTCCCAGCCTGATGCAGCTAGCCGCGTGTCTCTGCCGTCAAACATAAACAGTATTATCCACGACCCTGTCCCCATCCGCCCGGGCGTATATCCGCCGTCATCCCTGTGACGCCTTATGGTTAAAGTCAAATTAAGAGCGGCCTCAGCCAAGCGGAACTGCGGTAGACGGTGCAAATTCGCGGACCAGCGCTGGAACCTTGTCTCGATCGCGGTAACCTTTACTTATCGTCGTAAATTGGCGAAAGACCACGCATGAGCTGAAAAGCCGAAGGAGAGTCAGATGGGTGATGCACGGATCGAATTTTTTTACGACCTTTCAAGCCCATGGACCTATATTGCATTTCATAATCTTGACGGGCTGATAAAACGCACTCGCGCTTCCGTCCGATTTCGGCCTATTTTGGTTGGGGGCTTGTTCAATGCAGTAAACCCCGCCGTATATGCTGCCCGCGAAGCGATGGACAATCCCAAGTTCAAACATAGCTGGCGCGTTATGAAAGACTGGGCGGCGCTGGCGGGTATCGAAGTGAATTTTCCAAGCGCCTATCATCCGGCCAAAAGCATCCATGCCATGCGCATGGCATGTACGTTGGAGGATGATCAGCCTGCGCTGAAGAAATTTACAAAAGCGGCCTTCGAAAGCTACTTCGGCGCGCAGGAAAATCTGGATGACCCGGACGTGCTGGTAGCCGTTGCGAATAAGGTTGGCCTTGATGGCGAAGCCATGCGTGTTCGTGCGCAAACAGACGAGGTCAAAGCCCTTTTGCGTGCAAACACAGACGAGGTAATCGCGCGTGGCGGATATGGTTCGCCAACGATTTTTGTCGACACAACGAAAATGTATTTTGGTAACGACCAATTGCCACTGGTGGAATTTGCATTGAACAGGAGCCGCACATGAATGACCGCGTAAGTATTTCCGTCGAAAATCATGTGGCGGATGTCCGGCTGACACGTCCGGACAAGATGAATGCGCTCGATCCGGCGATGTTTCAGGGGATTATTGCTGCAGGCGAAGAGCTCGCAACAATGAAGGGCGTGCGGGCGGTGGCGCTGTCGGGCGAGGGGCGCAGTTTTTGTGCGGGCCTTGATATGGCCAGCATGGCCAGCGGGGGTGCCAGTGCGAATAGCGGACCGAGCAGCCTGACCGACCGGACCCATAACAATGCAAACACATTCCAGCAGGTTGCTATGCTTTGGCGCAAACTGCCCATGCCAGTGATCGCGGCCGTTCATGGCGTATGTTTTGGCGGCGGGCTGCAAATCGCTAGCGGCGCCGACATTCGTGTCGCGGCACCTGATGCGCGGATGGCAGTAATGGAAATGAAATGGGGCCTGATCCCCGATATGGGCGGCTATGCCCTGTGGCGTGGCATGGTACGCGAGGATATTCTGCGGGAGCTGACCTATACCAACCGTGAGTTTTCAGGGACTGAAGCGTTGAGCATAGGTTTCGCGACGTTAGTGGATGAAAACCCGCATACCCGCGCAATGGCCATCGCCCATGAGATCGCCAATCGTAACCCTGACGCGATGCGTGAGGCAAAAGCCTTGTTCAACGAATATGCAGATATGGACGAAGATGCGATACTTATGGCGGAAAGCGTGCGTCAAGCCCGCGTTATCCGAACGCCTAACCAAATCGAAGCAGTTATGGCCGGATTGCAGAAGCGCGCGGCAGTATTTGTTGATTAAACAGGCTTAACCCGCAACCGTTCGAATTCTTCACGCAAATCCTGAGGAATGGTAGTCGGGCCATTTGCGTCAGTTAACACGATGGTCGTGATACAGGTGGCCTTGCATTCGCCGCCCTGGAACGCGGCGGAGGCGATATCCCAACTGCTGTTGCCGATCCGCAATATGCCGCTGGCAATTTCCACATGCTCCGGGAAATGTGCCTCGGCAATATATTCAAGTGCGACGCTTACGATCAACCAGCGTTGCCCCGGCGCGCGGCGTTCGACCTCGATGGCATGATTGAACATACCGCGGCCATGTTCGAACAGTCCAGCCATCGAGACATTGTTGATATGGCCTAACAGATCAAGGTCCGCGAACCGCGTTTCTGCGCGGTGGTTGAACGGATAGCTTGCGGGGTCAAGCTGCCAGCTTTGTGGTTTGGGCATTTTGTTGAAACCTTATCAAAAATCGTCACCCTGAACGTATTTCAGGGCCAATTCATCTGCGTAGACTGCCGGCTGCGGATCACAATGGACCCTGAAACCAGTTCAGGGTAACGGTGTACGCGAGACAGTACCTAGCTCTTACAGACCCCGACCGATGAGTTCTTTCATGATCTCGTTCGTTCCGCCAAATATGCGCGTTACGCGCGCTGCGCGCCACATGCGGGCGATGGGATATTCGTTCATATAGCCCGCACCACCATGCAATTGAAGGCAGGCATCGACGACTTCCCACTGAAGATCGGTATGCCACAATTTTGCGGCAGCGCCTTCCTCAGCGGTCAGTTCTTTCTTGTAATGACGGTTCAATGCCCAATCGAGATGCGCCCATCCGACCTGAAGCTTTGATTTAATGTCGGCCAAAACAAATCGGGTGTTCTGGAAATCGAGCAA
>NZ_JBKBQV010000024.1:0-37230 GCF_046292425.1 Sphingorhabdus sp. | reverse complement strand
GCGGCGTTTGAAACCGGGAATAGGAACAATGTCGTTTACATTCGACAGCAACCACGCAAGTGCGATTTGCGCGTGTGATGCTTCATGCTTCTTCGCAATCTCGCCCACAACGTCCACAATTGCGAGGTTCGCCGCAAAGTTCTCACCCTGAAAACGGGGGTCTTGCCGCCGCCAGTCATTTTCCGGCAATTCGTCGAGGCTGCGGAATGACCCGGTTAGAAACCCACGCCCAAGTGGCGAATAAGGGACAAAGCCGACGCCCAATGCGCGGCAGGTCGGGAGAATTTCATCCTCTATATCGCGTTCCCACAATGAATACTCGCTTTGTAAAGCGGAGATCGGTGCAACAGCTGCCGCGCGGCGCAGTGTCTCGGGGCCAGCCTCTGACAAGCCGATATGTTTGATTTTGCCTTCGGTAATAAGGTCAGACATTGCGCCAACGGTTTCTTCGATGGGGATGTTGGGGTCGACGCGGTGCTGATAATACAGGTCGAGACAATCAATGCCCAACCGTTTCAATGTTCCTTCGACGGCGGACTTTGCGTTGGCGGCTGACCCGTCGACGCCGACAATGTTGCCGCCATCAAATTTGAACCCGAACTTGCTGGCGATGATTAGCCCGTCCCGTCGGCCCTTAATGGCTTCGCCAACCAATTCCTCATTCTGGAATGGGCCATAGATTTGCGCCGTATCGAAAAAGTTTATGCCAAGGTCGATGGCGCGGTGAATGGTCTTGACCGCCTCATCCGGGTCGGCATCTTCGCCATAAGTGATATTGCCGCCCTTAATCATCGGCATACAGCCGACGCCAAGCGCCGATACCTTTAGCCCGTGGCCGAGTTCACGATATTGCATTAATTTTTTCCTTTTCGGGAGCTTCGATTGCTGTGGCGAGAGCGACGTCCATTTGCACATTGCCAGTTGTCCGAAAAATGTCGGGTAACGTTTCGACGGCTATCAACAACGCCAGTGGTTCAATCGGAATACCGAGCGCCAGACAAATTGGCGCGATTGAAGTAATGAAGCTGACCGACCCGGGCAGACTGACCGCTCCCATCGATGTGAGCGCTGCAATGAAAATCGCAAAGCTGTAGTCGAAGGCATCCAGCTCAACACCAAACCAACTGGCGACATAAAGCGCGACTGCCAGGTTCATAGCAGGGCCCGTAACACGCAACAATGCGACAGCCATCGGCAACACCAACCCTGCGGTCGACTCGCGCACACCAAGCGCCTCTGCCTTTTTCAGCATCAGCGGCAAGCTGGCGAGAGAGGACTGCGTAGATACAGCAAAGGCCTGCACTGGTGCGATTTGACGCGCATAATCGCTGAAGCGGACCTTTCCTGCAAAGACCGCGACCAGATATGCAAAGCCACCGACGATTATACCAACAATGGAAACCGTCACAATATAATGGGCAACCGCGCCCAACGCCGCGAGCCCTGATCGTGCGCCAACGACGAAGGCCAAAGCAAATACCCCTATGGGTGCGAGTTTCAGCACCCATTCAATGACGATGACCATTGCATCGGCGAGTGCGCTGAAAAATCCTGCCATTTGCGCGCGTGGCCCCTGCGCAAGGCGTGTGACCGCAAACGCAAAAACCAGCGTAAAGATCAGAAGTGGCAATATCGAATCATTTGCCGCCGACGAAATCGGATTGGTGGGAACGAGGGCGACTATGAAGTCGCGCAACGGTGGCTGGTCTGCAACCGCAGGAACTGCGGTCAGCGCCGCACGCAATGCTGCCGCACTTTCCGCTGGCATCGGCCATAACGACAGCAAAGCAGGCGTTAGCAATGCGCCCATCGCCGCCGACAGGACCATCATGCAGACAATCCATGTCACGGTACGCGCCGCCATGGGGCCAGCGCGGGCAGCTTCGGCACTTTTCACAATACCCGTAATAAGTAGAGCTACGACCAGCGGCACGACGGTCATCCGCAGCCCATTGAGCCACAAGGAGCCGACAATATCCAGCCAATAGGCGGTTTGCGTGCCGATGGCTGGTATCTGCGCAGCTGCAAAAACCCCAAGGGAAAGCCCGATCACGAGCGCAAGAAGAATACGTGTAGCGTTAGACATAGTATCGGGTCTTGCCAGCCTGTCCGTCCCTATGCAAGGGAGAGGCTTGGCAGCGCGGAAAAATCGGTAAAACAACGCAAAATGGCAGGAACGCAAATGTCGCGCAAATATTTTGGAACAGACGGTATCAGGGGACGCAGCAACGCAGGTTCCATGACGCCTGAAATGGCGATGAAGGTCGGCCAAGCGGCGGGAACGCATTTCCTGCGCGGTGGCCACAAGCATCGAGTGGTTATCGGCAAGGACACGCGTCTTTCTGGCTATATGATTGAAAATGCGCTGGTAGCAGGCTTTACCAGCGTCGGTATGGACGTAGTCCAGTTTGGTCCGATTCCGACCCCTGCAGTTGCCCTGCTTACGCGTTCAATGCGCGCTGATCTCGGCGTCATGATTTCGGCCAGTCATAATCCTTATGAAGATAATGGCATCAAGCTCTTTGGCCCTGACGGTTATAAATTGTCGGACGAGGACGAACTGGCGATTGAAGCCCTGCTTGATACGCCCGTTGCGCTGGCTGACGCGGCTGATGTCGGACGTGCGCGCCGGATCGAAGACAGCCGCGGGCGGTACATCCACGCAGTCAAGGCGTCGGTGCCCGAACATATCCGTTTTGACGGACTGCATGTCGTGCTCGATTGTGCCAATGGTGCCGCATACCAAGTTGCACCAACCGCGATTTGGGAGCTTGGCGCAAAAGTAACGCCCATCGGTATCGAGCCCAACGGCAAGAACATCAATCACAAGGTCGGGTCAACGCACGTCGCGACGCTCCAGGAGACGGTGGTCGCCTCTGGCGCTGATATTGGAATTGCGCTTGATGGCGACGCCGACCGGCTGATCGTTGTCGACGAACATGGACGCGTAGTGGATGGCGACCAGATAATGGCGTTGCTGGGTTGCGCAATGAACCGCAGTGGCAAGCTGACTGGCGGCGGAATTGTCGCCACGGTAATGTCCAATCTCGGCCTTGAACGTTATCTCGAAACTCAGGATTTACGGCTCATCCGCGCAAAAGTTGGCGATCGCTACGTTCTTGAAGAAATGCGCAGGCACGGTATAAATGTTGGCGGTGAACAATCGGGCCATATGATCATGCTGGATCATGCTACAACGGGTGACGGCACTATTGCAGCTTTGCAAGTGTTGACGCAGCTTGTAGCCAGCGGCAAGCCCGCGAGCGAACTTCTTCATCTGTTCGATCCGGTTCCTCAACTGCTCAAAAATGTTCGCTTTTCAGGGGGCAAGCCGCTCGATAATGCGCAAGTACAGGCTATTATTGGCGAGGCGGAGGCCGAACTCGCGGGCAATGGCCGTTTGGTTATCCGTCCCTCCGGCACAGAACCGGTCATTCGTGTGATGGCGGAAGGCGACGATGCGGCGCAGGTTGAGCGGATCGTGGACAGCATTTGTGACGCGGTCAGGACTGCGGCATCCTGATGGCGAACGGCACGCCTGCAAGGATATTACTTATCGCTGGCTCCGATAGCGGCGGCGGGGCAGGCATTCAGGCGGATATCAAAACCGTGACCATGCTTGGTGGTCATGCCATGACAGCGGTGACTGCCGTTACCGCACAGAACACCTTGGGCGTTGATTCGGTACACATGATTCCGACACAAATGGTGATTGACCAGATCAGCGCAGTTGTCAGCGACATTGGCGTGGACGCGGTCAAAATCGGGATGATTGGAAATGCCGATACAGCCCATGCTGTGGCGGACAGTCTGTCGGACTTGTCCTGCCCAATCATATTCGACCCGGTAATGGTTGCAACCAGCGGTGCGGTATTGGCGGACGCGGATACCATATCGGCATTTGAACGGCTCATGCGGCTTGCCACGCTGACGACGCCTAATTTGCCTGAGCTTGAAGTGTTGGGCGGCAGGCAAGCAGTGCTGGGACGTCGCATTCCCCTGCTGATCAAAGGCGGACATGCGGATGGCGATGACATTATCGACCAGCTATATCTCGCGCCGGGGCAGAGCGAGAGCTGGAGCGATGCGCGCATTCAAACGCGCAGTACGCATGGCACCGGTTGCACATTGGCAACGGCGATAGCGACCGGGCTTGGGCAGGGGATGGAACTTCTGCCCGCGATTGAGCGCGCGCGTCTTTTTGTCAGGCTTGCGCTTCTGGACGCACCTGGTCTTGGGCAAGGCCATGGCCCAATGGGGCACCAGTCGGTGCGTGAAGATGCAATGGTTGAAGGGCCATCGCTTAATCAGGTCACCGTCGGGTGCAGCGATTATGCGGCATCGGTCGGCTTTTATAAGGCGCTTGGTTTGCAGCAAATTGTCCATAGCCCTGACAATGGCTATGCGCGGTTTGAAGTGCCCAACGGCGTGACATTTTCAATCCACCAAAATGACGATAGCGCAACGTCAACTGTAGTATATTTTGAAAGCAAGCGGCTTGATGCGTGGGTGACTGAACTGGTCAGCGAAGGTTATGTCTTTGAACAGATGCCGCAGGATGAAATCTGGGGATGGCGTGAGGCGCGATTGCTTGACCCTGCGGGCAATTTGGTTTGCCTGTACAGTGCCGGCGAGCACCGGCGCTATCCCGCGTGGCGGATATGATTGTTGGCGTGGACGAGGCAGGGCGCGGGCCGCTTGCAGGGCCAGTTGTCGCCGCGGCGGTGCTTTTGTGCAAGCCCCGGCCTTCCGGACTGGACGACAGCAAGAAACTCACGGCTGCGCGGCGGGCAGAGCTGGAAGCCACAATCAAGCGCCGCTGCCAATGGGCTGTAGGCATCGTCGAGGTTGACGATATTGACCGCCTGAACATTTTTGGTGCCACAATGCTCGCCATGACATTGGCCGTTGATGCCTTGTGCGCAAAGCTTGGATGTGACCCGCTTGAGGTTTTGGTTGATGGCAACATGACGCCTGCCGGACGGCGACCCGAATGGCGCTGGACTGCGCGCGCGATTGTCGGTGGCGACGCGGTTGAACCGTGCATTTCGGCAGCTTCTATTATTGCCAAGGAACATAGGGACAGGATGATGTGTGCGGCCGCGCTGCAGCACAGACATTATGGCTGGGAGAAGAACAAAGGCTATGGAACGCCTGACCATCTGGCGGCGCTTCGCGAACATGGCCCTACGCCTTTGCATCGCAAAAGCTTTGCGCCGGTCTCGCAACTGGTGTTGTTGTAGTTTTTTTTCGCCAGTGAGTCCTTCGGGTAACACCACTAGGGGTTGAGTCTGCCAAGATTCTCCAGACTCCACATCTTGTGCCGGACTCGTTTCGTTCCGTATGTTCCAGGACACCGTGCCGTTCATTGCGGCAATTCTCTCCCATTCAACGTCCTTGACCTGTGGCCCGCGCTGACTCATCGAAGGATGGCAAGCGCCAGGGGAGTAAGTGATGGGTGTTATCGAGAAAATCAGACCAGCAACAAAATCAAAGCTGGCGTCGGCGCCTGATCTGCCGCTTAACCAGATTTTACGCATGGACTGTATTGAGGCCATGCGCTCGTTGCCGGATTGCTCCATTGATATGGTCTTCGCTGACCCGCCCTATAATTTGCAACTGGGCGGTGATTTGTTACGTCCGGACAACAGCAAGGTTGACGCTGTCAATGACGAGTGGGACAAATTTGCAAGCTTCGCCATTTATGACAAATTCACACGCGAATGGCTGGCGGAGGCGCGTCGCATATTAAAACCCAATGGTTCGCTGTGGGTAATTGGCAGCTACCACAATATTTTCAGGGTAGGCACCGCGGTGCAGGACGCCGGATATTGGATCCTGAATGACATCGTCTGGCGCAAGTCCAACCCAATGCCCAATTTTAAAGGGACACGGTTCACAAATGCGCATGAGACGCTGATCTGGGCATCCAAAAGCGAGAAATCGAAATATACATTCAATTATCGCGCGATGAAGACGCTGAATGACGAGCTTCAGATGCGGTCGGACTGGCTGATCCCGATTTGCGGCGGTCAGGAGCGCTTGAAGCGAAATGGGGTGAAAGCGCACCCAACGCAAAAGCCAGAGGCGTTGCTATATCGCATTTTGCTCGCCTGCACCAAGCCCGGCGACGTCGTCCTTGACCCGTTTTTCGGGACCGGAACGACTGGCGCAGTTGCTCGGCGCCTTGGTCGGGACTGGATTGGCTGCGAACGCGAAGCAGTCTATTGCGAAGTGGCCGAAGAACGCATTGCCGCCGCACTGCCGCTTGACGAAACTGCCATCAAAACCATGCAGTCACCGAAGTCTGCGCCAAAGGTTGCATTCGGCCAACTGGTGGAAGCGGGATATTTGAACCCAGGCACGAAGCTGTTCGACCGCAAGCGCCAGTTTGAGGCAATTGTTCGCGCGGATGGTTCGATTATTTGCGGCGTTATTGATGGATCGATTCACAAGGTCGGGTCTTCAATTCAGAACGCCCCGAGCTGCAATGGCTGGACCTATTGGCATTATGCCGCTGCAGATGGCGCGATGAAGCCAATTGACGACTTACGCCAAACCTATCTGCTTGCAACCGAGCCGTGAACAAAATCTATCTTCGTCCGACCGGCTTTGTCGAAAGCCCGCAGCGGCACGAAGGGGAAAGCTTGCGCCTTGCAGGCACGATGCTGTGGTTCTCGCAACTCGAGTATATCGAACGAAGTCATGCGGGTACAAAGCGACAAATCATTTCGGTCAGTCGCTGGGCAGATTTCGTTGCCGGTATTCCAGAAATGGCACGCGAACGATGCGCTTTATTGCTTGGGCGCATTACCGCGACCCGTGCCGCGCTTCAAATGGGCACGCGAACGATCAGGCTGGATCAACCGCATGTGATGGGCATCATCAACGCGACGCCGGACAGTTTTTCTGATGGGGGCAAAAATTTCGACCCCGAGGACGCGCTAGAAGCCGCCTTTGCGATGTCGAGTGCCGGCGCAGCAATGATTGATGTGGGGGGAGAATCCACCCGTCCCGGTGCAGCTTTGGTATGGGAAGGCGACGAACTTGCCCGCATCGAGCAGCTTATCGGCAGATTGGCGGGTGCGGGGACCGCAGTTTCTGTGGATACGCGCAAAGCGTCCGTCATGGAGGGGGCTGTTCGGGCTGGCGCTGCTATGATCAACGACATCTCTGCGCTATTGTATGATGACCGTGCGCTGGACGTTGCCCGTGCCAGCGACGTGCCCGTCGTCCTGATGCATGCCCCAAGCCAAAGCAGTGACCCACACAAGGACGGGGGCTATGATGATGTCGTTTGCGACGTTTTCGATTGGCTTGAACAGCGCGTTTCCGCGGTCGATGCTGCAGGGTTGTCGCGTGACAAAATACTGGTCGATCCGGGCGTCGGGTTCGGAAAGTCCTTGACCGAGAATCTGGCCATCATCAACAATCTGGCGATTTATCATGGCCTGGGTTGCGCGATATTGTTTGGCGCGAGCCGCAAAAGGTTGATTGGGGCGCTTTCCAACGAAGCTGGTCCGGAGAAGCGCCTTGGCGGGTCAATCTTCCTAGCGATGAAGGCGGTAGAACAGGGCGCGCATATTGTCAGGGTGCATGATGCTGCAGAAACCGTACAGGCTGTTCAGGTTTGGCGAGGTCTTCGCGACGCAGCATTGACGGCGTCGATTTAACCTACAGCCATTTGGCTACATTGACCCTAGTCGTTTCCACAGGCAGCATCGATACGTCTGAGGGGAGAAAAATCGGAATGCTTTTAAAATACATCGTCGGCTATATCGCTACCGGCATCGCTTTTGCGCTTATTGACAGCGTCTGGCTGCGGACAATGTATACCCGCCTCTATCAGCCGGAAATCGGCGAGCTGTTGATGAAGGGCGGCTTTCGTATGGGGCCCGCGATCATCTTTTATCTGCTGTATATTCTAGGCATGATGATATTTGCTGTCGGTCCGGCATTGCTGACTGGAAAGTGGCAGACTGCGCTTGTGTGGGGTGCATTGCTCGGCTTTTTTTGTTACATGACCTACGACCTGACCAATTATGCCACGCTGAAGGTGTGGAGCACGAAAGTCACTGTGCTTGATATTATTTGGGGCACGTTTTTGACGGGCTCGGCCTCGCTCGCCGGTTTTTGGATCACGCAGGCTTTGCTGGGTAAAAGTGCCTAAGCAGCGTCGCTGATCCCCAGATCAGCAAGTTTGCGGTATAAGGTTGACCTGCCGATGCCTAACCTGCGGGCAACCTCCGTCATGCGGCCACGATAATGGCCAATAGCAAGGCGGATAACGTCTGCCTCGATTTCTTCAAGCGGTCGCATGTTGCCGTCATTTTCGTATAATGTGACACCGATACCATCGTTGGACCCCGCGCCGCCAGAACCGCCATTGCCCGGAACACCAACGGTTGCCGAGATCTGCGGAAATTCCTCGGGTGTCAACGCATCGCGATCGCATAGCACTGCAGCGCGGAACAAGGCACTTTGCAACTGGCGCACATTGCCCGGCCAGTCATAGCCACGAAGCATCGTCAGTGCTTCGTCAGTAATGCCAAGACTACGAAGTCCTGGCTGGCTGGCCATGCGGCCGAGAAAGTGACGCGCCAATGCCGGAATATCCGAAGTGCGCTCCCGCAAAGGCGGAATTGTGAGCTGGACAACATTCAGCCGATAATAAAGGTCCTCGCGAAATTCCCCACTTGCCAACTTTTCGCTCAAATTTGAGTTGCTGGCAGACAGAAGCCGGACATCAATGCGATAGCTGTGGGATGCGCCAAGGGGCGAAATTTCGTTCTGGGTGAGCAAACGCACCAGACGCACCTGTGTTTCGGGGGGAAGCTGATCGACTTCGTCCAGAAACACAGTGCCGCCTTCGGCCTGCTGGAAAATGCCGATGCGCCGGTCGAAAGCGCCGGCAAATGCATCTTTTTCGTGCCCGAAAAGAACCGAGTCCAGCAAAGTGCCGGAAATCGCGCCGCAGTTCACCTTTAGATACGGCAATTTGGAGCGAGGACTGGCAGCTTGAATCGCGTCCGCGACGACTTCCTTACCGACGCCATATTCGCCTTCAATAAATACAGGAGCACGACTCCGCGCGGCTTTTGCGGCAATAGCCAATGCCGTGCGGAATGCAGGGGCGGAGCCAATAATCTCTTCAAAGGCGAGGGGCTGCGTGATTTTTTCTGTCAGCGGGTGGAGCTCGCCCAATTGTTTGCTTTTGTCAGCGGCCATGCTCAGCGCGGCAATGAGCCGTTCGGGTGCCACAGGTTTGATGATATAATCAGATGCCCCAGCGCGCATTGCGCCGATGGCAGCTTCGTTCGAGCCAATTGAAGTCATGAGCAAAATGGGCAGGGCAGGGCGTCGCGACTTGAGTTCAGATATAAGGGACGCGGAATCGGCGCCCGGAACCCATTGGTCAAGCAGGATAGCGTCCAGCATCATGCCGTCTTGAGTGCCTAACATAGCAATAGCGGTTTCCGCGTCGCGGGCAAATACGGTGCGCCAACCCGCACGCGAAGCAATCGCGGAAACAAGCCTGCACTGCGCCGGCTCATCATCCACAAGCATCAATAAACGTGTCTCTCGTTCCTGCATTGCGCCATCCATTTATGGTCCCTGGAGCGGTTGGTAACGCGAATGGGTAAAGAGCCGATTAAGCAGCAACGATATTTTCTTTGCGTAACCTGCTTGAGCATTGGAAATTCAGGAGTTAAGGCTCTTACGTAATATTAGTTTACCTGGAGGCTGTTTTGACAAACGATCACGACCTTGGACCTGCGAAAGAGACATATTCGAGTTTCGTCACATTTTTTAAATGGGGCACTATCGTTACCGCGATCGTGACAACCATAGTGGTTTTGATAATCGCAAGCCGCGCGGCTTAAGTGGTAAAGATCGCTGTACTGAGGGAGTCCACTCCCGGCGAAACCCGCGTTGCTGCTTCCCCTGAAACCGTCAAGAAATTTGTCACACTAGGTGCGACAGTTTCTGTTGAGAATGGCGCGGGGGCTGCGGCTTCTATTGGTGACAGCGACTATGCAGGCGCTGGCGCGTCGTTAGGAAACCTTGCTTCAGTGTTAAAGGATGCAGATATCATCCTTGGCGTTCAGGGGCCAGATCCAAAGGCGCTGACGGGAATGGCGTCTGGTGCCTGGTTGGTTGCTGGACTGGACCCGTTTGGCCAGCGCACGCGCGTCGACGACTATGCCAAGGCTGGCGTTGAGGCACTGGCGATGGAGTTCATGCCACGGATCACCCGCGCACAGTCAATGGACATTTTGTCTTCGCAGTCGAACCTCTCGGGCTACAAGGCCGTAATTGAGGCAGCTTCGGTTTACGGCCGTGCCTTTCCAATGATGATGACCGCTGCGGGCACGGTGAGCGCCGCCAAGGCCTTTATCATGGGCGTTGGTGTAGCGGGGCTTCAGGCAATTGCGACCGCGCGCCGCTTAGGCGCTCAGGTTTCAGCTACCGATGTGCGTTCTGCCACTAAGGAACAGATAGAATCCTTGGGCGCCAAGGCGATTTTCGTTGAGAATGTTGCCGGTATTGAAGGCGAAGGTGCTGGCGGATACGCAACCGAGATGTCCGACGAATATAAGGCGGCGCAGGCGGAGTTGGTATCCGCACACATCGCCAAGCAAGACATTGTGATCACCACGGCATTGATTCCGGGCCGCCCGGCACCACGTTTGGTGTCGGATGCGCAAATCGCAAGTATGAAGCCTGGCTCAGTCATTTTCGATCTCGCGGTCGCCCAGGGCGGTAATGTGGAAGGATCGAAGGCAGACGAGATCGTCATCAAGCATGGCGTTAAGATCGTCGGCTATAGCAACACGCCCGCACATTTGGCGGCAGACGCATCGGCGCTTTATGCGCGCAATCTGTTCAATTTTCTGTCGGCCTTTTGGGACAAGGAAGCTGGCAGGCCCGTTTTGCCCGATGACGATGAAATTACCGCAGCAATTCGCCTGACTAAAGATGGCAAGGTCGTGAATGAACGCCTGTTGGCGTAAGGGGGCATAATGGACTTTATTTCAATTTTATCCATCTTCGTGATGGCCTGTTTTGTGGGTTATTATGTCGTCTGGTCAGTTACACCTGCGCTGCACACGCCGTTGATGGCCGTGACCAACGCGATTTCTTCGGTCATCATCGTTGGTGCCTTGATTGCTTCTGCCGCGGCGGGTTCGCCTACGGCCAAATGGCTTGGGCTAATCGCCGTGGCGCTGGCGAGCGTCAACATTTTCGGCGGCTTTGCCGTCACGGCGCGTATGCTGGCCATGTATAAGAAAAAGGAGCGCTGAGTTGGAACATACCGCTCCTCCCGCTTGGGTCATGCTCGCTTATTTGATCTCGGGCGTATTATTCATTCTTGCTTTGCGTGGGCTTTCCTCGCCGGCAACCTCACAGCGCGGCAACCGCTTCGGCATGGCCGGCATGTTGATTGCTGTAGTCACCACATTGATAACACATGACGTTGCGTCTCTGCCAGAAATTCTAGCCGCAATTGCTGTCGGCGGCGGCGTAGGCTGGGTGATTGCACGCAAGATTGCAATGACGGATATGCCGCAGCTTGTCGCAGCGTTCCACTCGCTTGTAGGCTTGGCAGCCGTTTTGGTTGCCGCTGCAGCTTTCCTCAACCCTGAAGCATTTGGAATCGTTGATGCCGACGGCCTCATCAACCCCGTCAGCCGTGTTGAAATGGGCCTTGGTATCGCAATTGGTGCAATAACTTTTTCAGGTTCGGTAATTGCCTTCCTGAAGCTGGCTGGCAAGATGTCCGGTGCCCCTATATTGTTGCCGTTGAGACACGTCATCAATCTCGGCACCCTGGCAGCCATCATTGGCCTTATCGGCTATTTTACCATTGACCAAAGTCCCTGGATTTTCTGGACGGTAACCGCACTTGCATTCCTGATCGGCTTTTTGCTTATCATCCCTATCGGTGGGGCGGACATGCCGGTTGTTGTGTCCATGCTGAACAGCTATTCGGGCTGGGCTGCTGCTGCCATGGGCTTCACATTGCACAATACGGCCATGATCATCACTGGCGCGCTGGTGGGATCGTCCGGCGCAATCCTGTCGTACATTATGTGCAAGGCCATGAACCGTAGTTTCATCAGCGTGATTGCTGGAGGATTTGGCGCCGAAGCAGCCGTATCCAGTGGGGAAGCAAAAGAGCAGCGTCCTTGGAAGCGCGGCTCTGCCGAGGATGCTGCCTATATGATGCAGCAGGCCGAAAGCGTCATCATCGTGCCGGGTTATGGTATGGCGGTAGCGCAGGCGCAGCACGCCCTGCGGGAGATGTCGGATGTCCTCAAGAAACAGGGCGTGAGCGTGAAATACGCAATCCACCCTGTCGCCGGACGTATGCCCGGTCACATGAACGTGCTGTTGGCGGAGGCATCGGTGCCTTATGACGAAGTTTTCGAACTTGAGGATATCAATAGCGAATTTGCCCAGGCGGATGTGGCCTTCATCATTGGAGCCAATGACGTGGTAAACCCTGCCGCGAAAACCGACAAGACATCGCCCATTTATGGCATGCCCGTGTTTGACGTGGATAAGGCAAAAACCGTATTCTTCGTAAAGCGGTCCATGGGCGGTGTTGGCTATGCTGGTGTCGACAATGATGTGTTTTACATGGATCAAACCATGATGCTTCTCGCTGATGCAAAGAAGATGTGCGAGGATATCGTGAAGGCCTTGCAGCACTAGGGCAGTTCACGCTATCGACAATCAAACACCGCCCTGAGCCATCTTGGGGCGGTATTTGATTCTCTGGCAGGGTGACGGAAATGCGCAAACTTGGTCTAATTGGCGGCTTGAGCTGGTATTCCACAGAACTCTATTATGCCCGCATCAATAAACAGGTCCTGCGTCGCACAAACGGGACATGCAACGCCCCGCTTCTGATCGAGAGCCTGAATTTTTGCGACGTCGGCAAGGCGAGCACGGAAGAGGATTGGGCGCATGTCGGCGAGGTGTTAATAACCTCGGCCCGTCGTTTGGAGCAGGCAGGTGCGACTGCTCTGCTCATTTGCGCGAACAGCATGCACAAAGTTTTTGATGAGGTGACTGCCTCTGTCTCTATTCCGCTGGTCCATATCGCGGATGCGGTAGGCGAAAAGATGAAGGCTAATGGAGTTCAATCTGCCGCCTTGCTTGGGACGGCAAATGTGATGGCCGAAAACTGGTATCGCCAGCGTCTGGTAAAGCATGGCGTTTCGCTGTTGCCGGCGGAGATGGACGATGTTCAGGACCTTGATCGCATTATTTATCACGAGTTGATGCATGGTATCGTGAAGCGCGATTCCGAACGGACGCTTAAGACAATCATTACCGAGATCGACCAGGCAGGAATTAAGGCCGTTGTGCTGGGCTGTACCGAATTGAGCATGATTGTTGACACCAAGGCCAATGTACTGCCCATCTATGACAGCACTGAAATTCACGCGGATGCTGGAGTAGAGTGGATTTTGGGAGGGGCTGTTTAATCTTACTTGGCATTTATCGTCCTGTGAGGCATGTTGCCAAAATGAGGATGAGGGACCTGATAGTCGCTGGCGCAGCTTTGAGCGCGCTCGTTCAACCTGCTTTTGCAAAGACCATCTTGGTAACGCCCGGCGACGGCGCACAGGAACGATTGCAGGAAGCGTTGATTGCCGCTGAACCCGGAGACATTGTCGAGCTTGCAGCGGGCAGGTTCAGTCTGACGGATGGTCTGTCACTCGACGTTGACCGAGTCACCGTCAAGGGCCAGGGCGGCCTCGAAACCACATTGGATTTTTCGGGGCAGCAGGGGGCGGGCGAGGGTATTCTGGTTACCTCCGATGATGTCGTCTTGAGAGAATTTGCAGTTGAAAACAGCAAAGGCGACGGGATCAAATCCAAAGGCGCTGACCGCATCGTCTATCACAAACTGCGTGTGGAATGGACGGGCGGTGCAAAAACATCAAATGGCGCCTATGGAATTTATCCAGTTGAAAGCACCGATGTTTTAATAGATTCCGTTTTTGTGCGCGGGGCGTCCGATGCAGGTATCTATGTGGGGCAGTCGCGCAATATCATTGTCCGCAATTCGACCGCTGTGGAAAATGTGGCGGGGATTGAAATTGAAAACAGTTTTGATGCGGACGTGTATGATAACATTGCCACCCATAATACCGGTGGAATTCTGGTGTTTGATTTGCCCAACCTGCCGCAAATGGGTGGGCATAATGTCCGCATTTTCGGTAACATTATTGTCGACAATATGACCCAGAATTTTGCTCCAAAGGGCAATATTGTCGCCAATGTGCCAACCGGAACGGGCATCATGGTTATGGCCAATCGCAAGATAGAAATTTTCGACAATGTTATCGGCGAGAACGGGACGACGAATATCATGGTCGTTGGCTATCGGTTTCCCTTTGACGACCCCAAATACGACCCGACGCCACGAGATGTTGTGATCAGGGATAACCAACATAGTCGCGCTGGATGGGCGCCGCAGTTCCGCGGTGGTGCGGAAATCGCAGCCGCGATGGGCGGAAGTTTTCCTGCGATTTTCTGGGATGGTACGGGGGGCGCTGACCTGAGGCCAATCATACAGGACGAGGTTGCAGCTTTATCGCTCGGCCTTAATGACCTGAAGGCAGATACAGCAACTGCACAACCCGTTCCGTTGCCGCGTTCGACGTCGCGCCCCGCCAGCCTACCCGCCATTATATTGCCTGAGGCTATGGAAGCCGTAGTCCGCTGATGCGTTTGGTACTGCCGTTTCTGGCATGTTTTTCAGCCGCGGTAGCAACCTATGCTGCTTCGGATGATATATCAGAAGCAAAGGTTGTTGTTTCAGAAAATCCGCCGACGCTGTCAGAATTTGGATTCTTCGACGGCAGCGTTGCAAGGCCGTCAAAGAAGCTCATCCCATATGAACTGCGCACACCGTTATTCAGCGATTACGCAACAAAACAGCGATTTATTTTTTTACCGGCAGGGGCAAATATCACGGCGGATAAAGATGGACGGCTTATTTTTCCCGTCGGCGCAGCCCTGATCAAAAGCTTTGGCTACCCGGCAGCGTCAGGTGGTCTGGACGTTATAGAAACCCGTGTGCTGTTGCACAAAGCTTCAGGGTGGGTAGCGTTACCCTATGTGTGGCGCAAGGACAGGTCTGATGCTGACTTGCGCGTCGGCGGAACGCGAATTCCAGTCGTATTTGATCGTAACGGAACAAAGACATCTATCAGCTACAGTGTACCCAACAAGAACCAGTGCAAACAGTGTCACTCTGTCGCAAATGACATCATGCCCATCGGCCCCGTCTGGCAAAATATGAACTTTACGCGCGACGGTGACCGGCAGCGGCTTTCCCATATGTTGCCAACCTTAGCGCAGCTTCCATCCTTTGCGGTATGGGACAAGGGCGACGCGGCGTCGTTGGACGAACGCGCGAAACAATATCTCAACATAAATTGTGGCCATTGTCATGCGCCCAAAGGGTCAGCGAGCAATAGCGGACTCTTTCTGGATGGTTCGTCACGCGATCCGGTCGCAATGGGTATGGGTAAAAGACCAGTTGCCGCAGGACGAGCTAGCGGCGATCTGGATTTCATTATTGCGCCGGGCCAGCCGGAGCGATCAATCCTTGTTAAACGGATGGAAAGCACAGACCCAGGTATCGCAATGCCGGAATTGGGCCGCGCAACCGTGCATGAAGAAGGCGTCGATCTGATCCGCGATTGGATCGCCTCAATGCCAACAACAGGTCACTGACGCATCAATCGTTTCAATTGATACTGATCGCCGTTCCAACCTTCGAAGACAGCGTTAATGCCCGGATGATCTATTGGACCCTGTTGATGGTCGGGCAGCAAATTTTGCTGGCTCACATACGCAATGTAGCTGCTTTCTGCGTTTTCGGCGAAAAGGTGGTAAAATGGCTGATCCTTGGCAGGCCGCACGGGCTCCGGGATTGATTGATACCACTCCTCGCTATTGGCAAAAACTGGATCAATGTCGAAAACCACCCCGCGAAAATCGAATATGCGGTGGCGGACAACATCGCCAATTGAAAACGCGGCTTCTGCTATTTCGGGTGGGGTAATCTGTTCCATCATGACTACAATATCATATCTTCTGCCGCGCAAATCAACCTTGTGTCTTGGCAAAGCGCAAAACTTCAGTTAATGGCCCCGCTCTGTCTAAGGGGCGCGCTGTATTTTACGGCAATGACCAGTCCCTTGGCTCTGCGGAGAGATGGCTGAGTGGTCGAAAGCACCGCACTCGAAATGCGGCGTGCCGGTGACGGTACCTAGGGTTCGAATCCCTATCTCTCCGCCAGTTGCCTCAAAACTGACGATTCCGGTCGACGAGTGTATCTTGCTGGGCATGTAATTGCGTTTTGGCAGCATATTTTCTGCCCAAACGACGAAATTTGCGTTTTAAAAATGAGACGGATCACTCTCAATATACGTCGAACGCCCTAAAAATATTCAATTTTTCTGTTCGTCGGATTGACGCAACCGCTCCCCTTAAACCCGCAGAAACCCGTGGGATTAACCGGATATTAGGGTTTATAGGCGATTACCAAGCGGGGGCCTTAAGCAGTTATATCGCGCAGAGGGTAAATAATGAAAATGCAATATTGGTCGAAAGCGCTGCCCACGGGCATGCGTGCGCTAGACCGCGCTTGTTTGAACAACATCTTTAATTCAAAAATACTCAATTCAATTCCTAAACTCTTTTCATTTGAGAAAAGTTCCGCGCGTCGGACATATTCTATCGTTGCACTCGCACTTGCCGTTGCGGCTTGTCGCGGGGAGACTTCGGGAAGCGCAGACGGCGACATGGTTCAGTTGGCGCAAGGGAAGAAAACAAAGGTAGCGACAGCCACCGCGCCGCCGTCGGCGCCGCCCACCACTCCGATCGTGGAAACTACTTCCACAACGCTCGAGGGTGCACCGGCTATAGCCAGTAACTTCGACCCAAACACGGAATTGCAAGCAACATCGATACCGCCTTCGGCAGCGCCCGACGTGGTCGGCGCGTTTCGGTTTGTCTGTTTGCCGGGGCAGTTAAGGTCGGACGATCCTATCGTCTATCCCGGACAACCAGGCCGAAGTCATTTGCACCAGTTCTTTGGCAACGATATGGCCGACGCCAATTCGACATACGAGTCTCTCCGCACCTCGGGTAAATCGAGTTGCATGTCGCCAGTCAATCGTTCAGCTTATTGGATGCCCGCCGTCATGAACGGCAAAGGCAAAGTCGTTCGGCCAGATTTTGTCACTATATACTATAAGCGCCGTCCGATAACAGATCCTGTTGTAGCTGATCCCGCCCATCCGCAATATCAGGGCAAGGGCACAAAGCTTCCTAACGGTCTTCGGTTCATTTTCGGCCGCGATATGCTTAATCTTACAGCGGCTAGAACCGGCGGTGTTCAGTTCGTCTGCGATGGACCCAGCGGTGACCCCGGTAAGCATTACGCCAATTTTGAAGAAGCTCAGGCGGCTTGCAAGGTCGAAAACCGAATTGGTATCAGGATTAATGCGCCAGATTGCTGGGATGGCAAAAATCTGGACAGCCCGGATCATCGTAGTCACGTTTCTTTTGGATCATATGGCAGTTGGGGATATTACAAGTGTCCAACATCCCATCCTTATGTCATTCCGATGTTCACGATGGCTGCCTGGTTTACCCAAGCGTCTGGCGAAACCTATTCATTGGTCTCCGACGGCATGGATACGTCGCCGGGCCATAAACGCGGCGATACCTTTCATGCCGATTTCTTCATGGCGTGGGATCCGATCGTTCATGACGCATGGGAGAAGAATTGCATCGACAAGCTGCTGAATTGCTCTGCTGGCGATTTAGGCAATGGCAAGCAAATTAAGCAAAGCTGGCCGCACAGCTGGACGGCAAACCCGCGTCTTGTTGATCCGCCTACGTCCTAAGTGAACTGCTAAAAAGGTCCTCGCGCTGCTTTCATCGCGGCGCGAGGACCTAATGGTCATCTGACCATCTAAGTTACCAGCGCTTCAAATTTCGGTCGGCGTTGTGAAAACAAAAGCTGATGAATTTATGCAATAAGGTAGAAAATCTGGTGATGGCGGGCATATACCGCCATCACCACTGCCTGATTACTTGAAACGATCGGCGTCCATAACTTTTGTCCATGCTGCGACAAAGTCGGTCACGAATTTCCGCTGCGCATCATCCGATGCATACACTTCGGCTACGGCACGTAATTCTGCGTTTGATCCAAACACAAGGTCTACGGGAGTTGCTGTCCATTTTGCCGTCCCGGTTGTCCGGTCTTTGCCTTCATATAACCCTGGGTGAGCAGCCGACTTCGCCCATACGGTGTCCATCGACAACAGATTGACGAAAAAATCAGTGCTCAAAACACCAGGCTTTGCGGTAAAAACGCCTGCCGTTGAGCTGCCCGCATTTGCGCCCAAAACGCGCATGCCCCCCACGAGGACGGTTGTTTCCGCAACGGTGAGACCCAGCAAATCGGCCTTGTCGATAAGCGCCTCGACTGGGCCATAAAATGCGTCCGAAGCGAAGTAGTTACGGAAAGCGTCTGCTTTCGGCTGAAGCTGGTTGAACGAATCTATGTCGGTTTGAACCTGCGTAGCATCAACCCGTCCGGCCTTGAATGGCACCACCACGTTGTGTCCGGCAGCTTTTGCTGCCTGCTCAATAGCTGCATTTCCGGCAAGGACGATAAGGTCGGCAAGGCTAACCTGCTTACCGCTACCGGCAGTTTTGTTGAACGCAGCGCGTACAGTTTCAAGTCTTGAAATAACCTTCGCCACTTCTGAAGGGTCGTTGACAGCCCAGTCCTTCTGCGGTGCCAGCCGAAGACGCGCACCATTGGCTCCGCCGCGCATGTCGGTAGCACGGAATGTCGAGGCCGAAGCCCAAGCCGTGCGCACAAGTTCCGCCGTCGTCAGGCCAGTTGACAAAAGGCTGGATTTTAACCGATCGATGTCCGCAGCATTAATCAGAGCGTGGTTCGTAGCCGGAAGGGGGTCCTGCCAACTTAGCGTCACCTTCGGCGCGTCTTTACCCAGATAGCGTGCTTGAGGACCCATGTCACGATGTGTCAGCTTAAACCATGCTTGCGCAAAAGCATCTGCAAACTCTTGCGGGTTTTTCTGCCAACGCTGGGTGATTGTGCGAAAACCCGGATCTTCACGCATGGCGATGTCAGTTGTAAACATGATCGGAGCGTGGCGAACACCTGGACGATGCGCATCGGGAACCATGTTCACGGCGCCCGGGTCGCTGGGGATCCATTGCACCGCACCTGCCGGACTTTTGGTCTTTACCCATTCGAAATTGTATAGATTATCTAGGTATTGGGTCGTGAAAGCGATTGGGTTGGATGTCCATGCACCCTCAAGACCACTCGTAATGGTGTCTTCTGAATGGCCTTTGCCGCATTTGTTGGTCCAGCCCAAACCCTGCTGTTCAACCGACGACATGCCAGGGTCGCCGGCAAGACATTCTTCTGGTTTCTTCGCGCCATGTGCCTTGCCGAACGTATGGCCGCCTGCGATGAGCGCCGCAGTTTCCTCGTCGTTCATCGCCATTGCGCTGAATGCGCGGCGAATATCGTTGGCAGCAGCCAAGGGGTCGGGAACGCCGTTAGGACCTTCGGGATTTACATAAATTAGTCCCATTTGGGTAGCAGCCAACGGGCCTTTTAGGTTCCCCTTCGCATCACGGCGGCGGTCAGTGAGCAACTCGGCTTCCGGCCCCCAGAAAACGAGGTCGGGTTGCCACGCATCCACGCGCCCACCAGCGAAGCCAAGGGTTTTGAAGCCCATGTCTTCCATGGCTACATTGCCGGTGAGAACCATTAGGTCTCCCCACGAGAGCTTCCGCCCGTATTTCTGCTTGATCGGCCAAACGAGGCGGCGTGCCTTGTCCAAATTGACGTTATCAGGCCAAGAATTGAGCGGTTCAAAACGAAGTTCGCCACCGTCGGACCCGCCACGTCCATCGCCCGTGCGGTAGGTTCCGGCGCTATGCCAAGCCATGCGGATGAAGAATGGACCATAATGTCCATAATCCGACGGCCACCAAGATTGCGACGTGGTCAGCACCTTGCGAATATCTGCCTTGACCGCTTCGAGGTCGAGTGTTGCGAATTCAGCTGCATAGTTAAAATCATCCCCATAGGGGTTGGCGCGTGCTTCGTTTTGGCGCAATGGAGTGAGGTCAACCCTTCTCGGCCAATATTCTACCTTTTCTTCTTCCGTTTCGGCCGCCGCGGTGGTGGTCAATGCCATAATTGATGTTGCGGCGAGCAAGGCTGCCGTGGCGATATTGCGTATTTTCATGATCATCTTGTTCTCCCGTTTTACCTTGGATGCCCCTAAGGTACGGGTGAAATATCTTGAAAAACGAAGGCAACCCAACAAGATTGATTTGTCACAATAATCGATTGCATTGATAACAGGGCGTTTTCAAGACAGTCGTCAACGCCCCATCGCCGGAGACACTTTACGGATGTCAGTAATGTCTGCGCAAAATATGTGGCTTTACAACCGGGCACTCGCTAGCAGCAACATCGAATATACTTTGGGAATCACCTATGCGTAATTTGGTCATACTTCTGGCACTGTCTTCGGCACTTTCAGCGTGCGGCAGTTCGCAACTTGGCGGCGCGGGAAGCGTTTCCGACGTGAAGATTGTCGACAGCGACGTTTTACCGGAACCGACGCGTCTTGATCTATTTGAACAAAACCGGCCTTATCTGATCGGGCCATTCGATAAACTAATAATCGATGTGTTCGGAATTGAAGAGTTGAGCAAACAGGAGGTCCAAACAGATGCTGGTGGACGGATATCGTTCCCGTTGGCCGGCATTATCGAAGCGGCGGGAAAAACGCCTGGCGAATTGGAAGAAGAAATCGAAGGACGACTACGCGGCCAATATGTTCGCGATCCACAAGTTACGGTGAACCTCAAAGAAACGGTCAGTCAGGTTATTACGATTGATGGTCAGGTGCGTGAGCCTGGCCTGTATCCTGTCATAGGCAAGATGACGCTAATGCGGGCGGTGGCGGTTGCGAAAGGTACTGCGGAATTTGCCAAGCTTGACGATGTTGTTATTTTCCGGACCGTCAACGGCCAAAAAATGGCTGCGCTGTACAATCTGAAGTCCATACGCCGTGGGATTTATAATGACCCCGAAGTCTTCGCAAACGACGTTGTTGTTGTGGGCGATTCACAGGCACGCCGACTTTTCAAGGATGCCTTGCAAGTTGCTCCGACGCTTCTGACGCCGTTGGTTTACATACTCAGCACCAACAACTAACGGCCCTTGGCCCGGTATCCGTATTCAGCCTTGTACGCGCACTCGAAACGAGTGTTATCCAGTTTGCGCTACCACTATGGGATCGACGCTATAAACGTCAGTTTTTAGCGCTGTGACTGCGGCTGCGATCTGTTCTTCAATCTGTACCAGATAGTCATGTCCCTGCTCGGCAAAATCTGCTTCGCTTATTTTTTCAAGTTGAGCGCATAATCGGGTTAATGAAGCGGCACCCATATTATTGCCTGAACTTTTGAAGGCATGTGCGCAAAAGCGGAACTCGGACACGTCGCCGATTTTAACTGATCGCCGCATTGGCTCGAGCGTTTGCTCGATATCTTCCAGAAAGCCATCGATCATCGTATTGACAAAGGCTTGATCGCCAATGGATCGAAGATACTGGATTTGTGTGGCGTCGATGGCTTCCGACGGCGGCAGGATATCTCGCGTGATAGGCACGACTTTGGCGCTTGGCGAGGCGGTTGTAACGGCTTCCAGTTCAGGTGGCGCGGTCGCACCCTCGCAGTATTTTTCTATACTGGATAACAGCAGTCGGGCATTGACCGGTTTTGTAATCCGCAAATCCATGCCCGCAGCGAGGCATTTTGCCTCTGTCTCTAACGTCGCGTCAGCAGTCACGCCGATTATCGGTAGGCGGTTTGCACCATTTTCACGTTGTCGCCATATCTTGCATGCATCTATCCCACTTAGTCGGGGCATATTCACATCAAGCAACAGGATGTCTGTTTCGCCTTTTTCCAGTTCAATTAACGCCTCGTCGCCATCCGCCGCCATTGAAACATAGTGACCTGCCGCTTCCAATATTGCCGCGAGCACGTTACGATTGGTGCGGTTGTCGTCAGCAACAAGCACCCGTCTTGGGGCGTATGTGACGGGAGGGGCTGTACGCTCCACATTTGACAACCGGGCTTTTCGGGCAAATGCGCAACCGATTTTTACGGCGCTGCGAATTTCCTCGAAGCTCGCCGTTGTCTGGATAGCGGATGTAAACAGCGGCAATGACGAATTAAACCGGAATGCTGGCTGGTCGTCCTCACGAACCAGGATTGGCGCCACACCTGCATCGGCAAATTTGGTCCACAGACTGTCATCAGGAGCAATAGCCTGAATAAGATGCTCCGGAATGAGTGCCACTTGAAAGCGCGTTAAGTCGAGATCGGCTAACACTTCTAGGAACCCAGCACGTCCTTCACATTCAACCTGGTGTACATTGAAATTCTCTTGCGCTTGCGCGTTCGCTAGCAAGTTGGCGCTCATCGTGCCGAAAGACATGATGCCAATCTGTACGTCCGCAGGGAGATCATCGAATTCTGATGTGGTCTGGATGGGCTGAATTGGGATCTCAATTCTGAATATGCTGCCTTGGCCGATCTGGCTTTCCACGGTTATGTTGCCATCGACTTGCTCTGTAAGCTGCTTGCAGATGGATAAACCCAAGCCTGTGCCGCCAAAGCGGTTCATCACAGTTTCGTCAGCTTGCTGGAAAGGCTGGAAAATGCGATCCACCGCGGTCTCACATATTCCGATACCAGTGTCAGACACAGTAAACCATAACGCGGTTTTGTCATTGCGAACGAGCGTTCCGCAGCTGATTGTGATCGTACCAGCCTCGGTGAACTTGGCAGCGTTGCCTACAAGATTTAGCAGGATGTTGCGGATGACGCTTACAGGGCCCTCAACCATATAGTCGCTTAACGGTTCAGCTTGAAGCCGAAGGGCAAGACCTTTATCCTCAACACGCCCGATCATGATATCGCGTATTTCCGCTAGCAGGTCCGTCGCGCGGAACGTCGTTCTAATCACCTCTGTTTTGCCAGTGCCGGTCCGTGCAACGTCAATCAACTGTTCGATAAGAAGAAGTAGATGTTCCCCTGCCAATACGCTGGCTTCAACCATATCTTTTTGGCTTTGCGACATATTCGACTGGCGCAGATGGTTTCCGTACCCAATAATCGCATTTAGGGGCGTTCTCAATTCGTGGCTGACGCTCGCAAGGAAATAGCTTTTCGCTTTGCTTGCAAGGTCAGCCTGCTTTTTTGCCCTTGAGATGTTGCGTATCAAAGTCGAACAATATGCTGGTATCGCGACCAAGGCGACGGTCAGAACAAGGCCAAGTGTAAGATTTTGCTGCCAATATCCCGTTGTGAGAACCACAGCGCCAAAACTTACGGTAGCCGCTATCGAAGCGGCAAGTAACCAGTTTACCCCGTAGCGAAAACCGTTGCTTAATATCGCCCAGAGAAGCAGCGGGTAGAATATCGACATCTGTTCGGGCGCGACTTGCATGACCGTAAACGCCAGAATAGCGTCAAACATAATAGTTGCGAGCCAGCGGTTTTCTTTTCGAGAAATATCATATCGTTGCATGACAAAAAGGGTCATGTTGGCGACCAGATACAGAAAAAACGCCGAATAGATGCGGCCATCAAGTGCGAGGATATATGACCCGCCACCCGATAGGATTGCGAATCCAATCCGGTTCAAAAGCATTTGTCTTTCACGGCGCGAGTCCGTTTGCGACAGGCCTGGCGTCTGATTCATTTGCTCGCCAACCTGAACCGCGCCCGTCCGCTGCTGAAAAGCTTGTACAGGTCATCGACTGATAACGGTCGGCCTGTCAAAAACCCTTGTACTTCATCACATCCGGAGGCTCGCAACAGCGCGAATTGCGCCGCTGTTTCGACACCTTCTGCAACCACTCGCATGTCAAGTGCGTGCGCCAGATGTGCGATGGTTGAGATAATTGCACGGTCAGTGGCAGATGTTTCAATGCGCGATATAAATGTTTGATCAATTTTCAGTCGAGTTGCCGGCAGATCGCGCAGATATTGCAATGAAGAATAGCCAGTGCCGAAGTCATCGATCGAAATCTGGATACCGCCTTCGCGCAAGGTAGCCAATTGTTCGTGCACTTTCTGGCTGTTGTCTATCAGCAGTTCTTCCGTGATTTCAATCGCAAGCTTGCCCCTGGGAACTGAATATTTTGCGACAAGATCAAGTATCTCGCTGCACATGGCCGCATATTGGAACTGCTTTGGCGACACGTTCACCGCAATGTGCGGTAGATCCACGCCTTGTTGGGTGAAGTCGGCGATCTGCTTGCAGACTGCTTCAACTACCCACGCACCGATGCGACCAATTAGGCCGGAATCGTTGGCGACCCGGATAAATTCTGCAGGAACCAATCTGCCACGAACCGGGTGGTTCCAGCGTACAAGGGCCTCAAGCCCGACATAATCGCCTGTGTTCGTATCGACTATTGGCTGGTATTCGAGGAATAACTGCTCGTTGGTCAATGCTTCACGTAGGTCAGCCTCGATCCCGGCGTTCATTTGCGCGATGTGGTTCATCTGCGGAGAAAAAAAGCAGAAGCAATTTCGGCCCGATGATTTGGCTTCGTACATTGCAAGGTCGGCAAGACGGAGCAATTCGTCGGGCGAAGTTCCGTCTTCTGGAATTAATGCAACACCGATGCTGGCTCCAATAAGCTGCTCGACGCCGCCGATTGTATATGGTTCGCCAATTTTGGCGAGCAACCGCGTACAAATGGCAGCTACGCTGCTGCTGTCTTCCAGGTTTTGGAGGACAATCGCAAATTCGTCGCCGCCAATGCGTGCTGCAAAGCCGTTGCTGTCCAGTCCACTGATAATCCGTTCAGCAACTTGTCGGAGCAGGACATCGCCCGTTTGGTGGCCGCGCGTATCGTTGATCACCTTGAATCTGTCCAAATCCAGCAGCAAGAGCGCGGCACCGAGCTTGTTGGATTTGCTGTCATCAATAGCCGTCCGCATCCATTGTGCCAATAAAGTGCGGTTTGGCAGCCCTGTGAGCATGTCATGTAATGCCAGATGGGTTCGGTGTTGCTCGGCAAACTTGCGAGCCGTTATGTCCAATCCGGTCGTCAAAATTCCTATCGCCTGGTTATCTTTGTTTAACAGCGGCGATTTGTTACAATGAAAAATCAGCTCAACACCCTTGCTGACAAATTTTTCCTCAAAATTTGGTATTGTGACGCCGGATTCCAGGATGATGGCATTTCTGCGCATTTCCCGTTCTACGAGATCTGGCTCCATGATGTCAGCTATTGATTTGCCCACAAGTTCGTCGGGGTCGCACCCAAACAGCGCTGCCTGATAGGAATTCAGGAAAAGAAATTTGCCATTTCGATCGGTCGCATTGATCAGGATGGGAGTAGTATCGATGATCTGCTCAAGCATCGATTTGCCACTCTTGTCCTCGCTGCTCAGTTCGCCAGGGGTGCGGTTGGCCTCTAACGACTCGTTCAACTCGCGTTGCCGGTAATGTTGCCCCAGCAAGAGCAGGGCGCGATCCCGGAATTCGATGTGGGTTACGGGGGTCTGTAAAAAGTCGGTTGCACCTGCATCCAGGGCGGTGATCCGGCATTCGCGGTCTTGTCTGGCAGTAATGATGATAGCGGGTATATGTGCGCCAACAGTGCGAGATCTTATTTTGCTGATAAATTCGGCGCCGTTCATTTCGGGCATACGATAGTCGACAATGAGCAGGTCAGCCGTTTCTGTCTCGAGCCATTTCAACGCATCTACCGCGCTGTGAAAACACTTCGCGGAGAACTCAGGACCCATCATAGCGACATACTGCGCGTAAACGCGAAGATTGGTCGATCTATCATCCACAATGACGATGCGAGCATGCATGGCATCCCGCTACCTTGAGAACCTCAAGGATTGGTTAAAATGTTGTTTGTAATTGCTCTGACTTCGCCGAATTTGCGCGGGTTTTAGCCAAGTATATGGGTAACAAGGCTAAATCACTTTCTGCACTAGATAGCTATCTGAAATCAATCAACATTCTGTCGATCGTTGACGGTTCTCGCTGACCCGTTTCGGCGTAAAGTTTGTAAAAAACCGGAACAATCCCATGAATTTTCGGTTGCCGAGAACATAGTAAAAGGACCAAAATCATGCGAAAAATTATTTTGTTAGGAAGCCTGTTGGCGTTAAGCGCCTGCAATAACAACGAATCCGCTAACCAAGATCTCTCCGGCAATGACGGGGACATAACTTCGGCGGATCAGGCCGCTGCGGGTTCGGTTGCCAATACCAATGATAGTGCTGCGATGAATCCGACCGACGGTGCGTCGTATGTGCAGAAGGCGGGAGCAGCAGACAGTTGGGAAATCGCGTCGTCAAAGGCAGTGTTAGGAAAGACACAAAACGCGGAAGTTAAGAAATTTGCGCAAATGATGATCGATCATCACACGCGTGCCACTGCAAAATTGATGGCGGCAGCAAAGGGTGGGCAAGTGAATGCTGGGCCGCCACAAATGGATGCGATGCAGCAAAGCATGCTTGAGGATATTAACAAAGCCGGCGCATCGGAAATGGACGCCATGTACATCCGTCATCAACAGACCGCGCACAATGCTGCACTGGAACTTCATCAGAATTGGGCGGCTAAGGGAAAAACCGATCCCTTGAAAAACACGGCGGGTGAGATGGTCGGCGTAGTAAAGTCGCACATATCGGAACTTCAGAAACTGTCATCAGCCATTCAGGGCCAGCGCAGCAATTAACAAGTTCAGGTCGGCGCCAAAAGCGCCGACCTTTTATGCAGCCATATGTTTGACAAAGGCATCAAACGCTGGCCCGAGACGGGGTATGATTTGTCCATGCATGGAATGCAGTCCCGATTGTACGGGCCGCGTCGCTTTCCAGCCCAACTCCTCCGGCGACGCTGCAATAATGTGCTGTGCGTCAAGCCGACAGACCGACGCGAGTTCCCGGCCAAATTCCAGCCAACTTAACGTTGACCCGTTGCTGATATGCCAAAGCCCGTGCGCACGGTCGATTGTGAGATCGAGTACAATGTTAGCGAGATGCGGAACATATGTAGGTGACACCTGATGCGTCGCAGAGGCAAGGAAAGTTTCGCCCCTTCGAAGCGTTGATACGAGATGATGCGCGAAATTGTATGGATCAAACGGCGAGAAAAACGCCGCCGTGCGAATGACTAAAGGTTGAGCCATCTGCAGCAGCATTGCATCCGCCAGCGCCTTGCTCTCGCCATATACGTTCAGCGGACTGGTCGCCGCACCTTCTTTATAAGGAACGGGCATTTTCCCATCGAAGACGAGGTCGCTTGAAAAATGCACGTTGGGAAGACCTAGCTCTTCGCAACACAAGGCCAGCGCGAGCGCGCCATCTGTGTTGGTCGCAAGACAAGGCTTAACGGCGTCCTCAGCTTCATCGACCTTTACCCATCCGGTAGCATTGATCACAGCCCAAGGCTGGTAACGTTGCAGTGTCTGGCGAATATTTGGGACGTCCTGCAACGACATTTCGCTCCTAGACGTGGTAATCACGTGCAAGCCTCGGTGTCTGGCTGCAACAGCCAGAGCTTTTCCAAGCGATCCGGTAATTCCGGCTATTAGCAGCGGAGCGCGTCGTTCTGGGCTGCGCGCGCGCACCATGGGCCTCGCAACGGGAGCCGGGTCATATTTTAAACGATCCTCGCGCTGCCACCATCCAGGGCCGGCGACTGCCGCGGGCAAGGGACGAGATTGCGAAATCGCAGAAATCGTTTCGGCTAGCCCCGTTGGCCTTAAGGTAGAACTTCGCGGATCGAACACACCACCTTCAAAGTCATCCGACGGCTGGGTCAATAAATTTGACCAGCCGCGGGCACCCATCAATGTCCATATCGTAATTGCCCGAATATCCTTGCCGTCCGCCTTTAGCTCAAGCCCGCTGTCCCAAGCATCACGGACCCAGCGCATCTGTTCTTCCCGCGTGCAACCGTTGTGGCATTCGGTAAGGACAACGGGAATATTGTAGCGATCCCACGCTTCCGATAAAGCATGTTTGATACCATCATGCGGTGCCGACAAAACGCGAACTGCTTCGACATCCGCAAATCTTTGTTGGCGGTTCGCACCGATAGATGTTGCAGGATATCGGCTTATGCGATGGTCGAGAAAACGGTCGCTCGTCAGATAGTGGTTCACACCGACAATATCCGGGGGGCAGGGCGTTTCTGCAATCGCGTCGAGGCGGGTTCGAAAACCAAGTTTGCACAACCCGTCGTAGAACGGGTGACCCTCTACAACCAATCCGCATAATAAGTCCCATGTCATCCAGCGACGCTGATTGTCATGCGCCGCCTGATCGGCCAGCGCTGCGGTCGCAAAAGTTGTGCCCAGGTCCTCGGTCTGGATTAACTTCGCCCCCGGATTGACTGCCCGAATTTCCCGCATTGCGGCAATCGTTGCATCTGTCTGATTCAAAAGCGCCAGCCAAAAAGCGGTGTCGCTGCGCTCATGTGGATACCAATGCCCGTAAAGAGCCGAAAATCGGGCAGTGGTGAGGGGTTCGTTAACGGGAGTCCAATATTCCACATGCGGCAGCAACCGCACAATTTTGTGTGCATGACTGGCCAACCCCTCGGCAAAGTCGTCTGCAAGAAGGCTGGTATGCTCGGGGCCGCTTCCGTGATGAACAAGGCCAATTATTGGCTTGATTCCGTTTGCCTGTAAGAACTTCAAATCGTCTTCGACCCACTCCCACGGCGTCGTGACGTCTTCCCATGCCACCCGATATCGAAATCCCGTTATGCCTGATCCAGGAAGGGCACGAAGACATGCAGTTCGCATATTCCGTTCCTCGGGCAGTAGCTGGTCCTGATAGCGGTCGCCGACGCGATTAAGCGTACATTCAAAGCCGGCCCACATTTCCATCGCATATTCCTCAACTCGTCGGGAATTACGGGAACCATCGCGACATGCATTAGTTTCATGGTTAATGTGAACCTAGGATAAATAACATGTTAATGAACTTAACAGACGGAAATATAGTAAAACGAGATTTAAGTACAGTTTTAATATGTTTTAGTCATTTACGTTGGAATTTTGTATTTCAAAGACCCCAACATTTAATGTCACGTTTCGCAAAGTCATTTGACGTTATTTACTGGGAAGAACCAAATTATCGGTTGGATAGTCAACCAACATTGGAATTAACTAAATGTGAGCAGTCAGGCGTGACCGTTGCAACGCCATACCTTCCGGAAGGGATGTCGGAGCAACAACAGGAGATTGCACTTCGGGCGCTGTTGGACACGCTTAAACTGGCAAGCCGAAGCAACTTGATACGTTGGTATTATACGCCGATGATGTTGCCTTTTTCCCGTCATCTTGGTGCTGCCGCCACTGTATATGATTGCATGGATGAACTTAGTGCTTTTCGCTTCGCACCGCCTGCGCTACTTGAGCGAGAGGCCGAATTGATCGATAGTGCTGATCTTGTCTTTACCGGCGGCAAGAGCTTGTACGCAGCAAAGCGCGACAGGCACCACGCGGTCCATTGCTTTCCATCAAGCGTCGATATTGATCACTTTAAAACCGCAAGAACTCATAACCAGGATCCTGCCGATCAAGCGGGAATTGGTTTTCCACGACTGGGGTATTACGGCGTCATTGATGAGCGGATCGATCTGGAGCTTATCTCCCAGGTCGCCGATGCGCGGCCCGATTGGAATATTGTCATGATCGGCCCAGTTGTGAAAATTTCTGAGGATGAGCTTCCCCGGCAGCCAAATCTTCATTGGTTGGGTGGCAAAAGCTATGACGAACTCCCGCAGTATATGGCCGGGTGGGACGTGGCTTTGATGCCTTTTGCAATAAACGAATCCACGCGCTTCATTAGTCCTACGAAAACGCCAGAATATTTGGCGGGTGGCAAGGTCGTTGTGTCGACGCCGGTGACTGATGTCGAGGCTGGGTATGGCCACTGTCCGCGCGTATGTATCGCCGCCTCGGCAGAGGGCTTTGTGGCTGCATGCGATACTGCGCTCATCTATGCCAAGACTGGCGAGGGTACCATGGTCGCGGACGCAATGATTGCGGCATCTAGCTGGGATAAGACGCAATCGGAAATGGCTGCTTTGATAGACGACGTGAGTGCACCTGACCGCCGCGTGCACCCGATTTCCGCGCCTTCGGCGTGGCCTGCACCTGCCAAAAAGCATTATGACTGGGTTGTTGTCGGTGCAGGTTTTGCCGGTGCGGTGATGGCCGAGCGTCTGGCTGCGGGGTCGGGATATAATGTCCTGGTTGTTGACCGGCGGCAGCATATTGCAGGCAATGCTTTTGATGAACGCAACGAAGTGGGCCAACTGTACCACAAATATGGGCCACATATTTTTCACACCAACTCAGCGGACGTCTTTGAATATCTGTCGCGCTTTACGAAATGGCGGAAATACGAGCATCGGGTGCTTGCGTCCGTTGACGGTATTCTTGTGCCAATTCCCATCAACAGGACGACAATCAACACCCTCTATGGTCTTGAACTGGAAACTGATGCCGAGGCCGAAGCATGGCTTGCGGCCCGGTCAGAACCTGTCAAAACCGTCGAAACATCCGAAGATGTCGTCGTATCGGCCATAGGGCGGGAATTATACGAGAAGTTTTTCCGCGGTTACACCCGCAAACAATGGGGCCTTGACCCAAGTGAGTTGGACAAGTCTGTGACCGCCCGCGTTCCGACACGGACGAATGTCGATGATCGTTATTTTACGGACAAATATCAGGCGATACCTGCGGACGGTTATACAAAGATGTTTGAAAATATCCTCGACCATCCCAAAATTGATGTCATGACTGGTGTGGATTTTGCCGAGATACGCGATTCCTATTCTTATGATCGTCTTGTCTACACCGGGCCAGTCGATGAATATTTTGGCTTTTGCTATGGCGCATTGCCGTATCGTTCCCTCAGGTTCGACCATGCGGTGATCGAGCAGGAGAATTATCAGCCTGTTGCAACTGTGAACTATCCTGATGAGAACACGCCTTATACGCGGATTACCGAATATAAGCATTTTACGGGCGACACCGGTGCAGTGACCAGCATTACGACCGAGTATCCGGCGGCGGAGGGCGACCCTTATTATCCTATCCCACGCGAGGAGAACCAGCGTCTGTATAAACGTTATGAGGCGCTGGCGCAGGTCGAGGTGAATACCTTGTTTGTTGGTCGTCTTGCGACCTACAAATATTACAACATGGATCAGGTGGTAGGACAGGCCCTTGCCACTTGGCGCAAGCGTGTTGTCGCTGATCAGGAAGCCGTTGACGCTATTCAGGTGGCGCAGGCAGCCGGGTAGGTTCCCAAGTGCGCTGAGGGCGACGAGAGGGGCTGTTATGCAGTCCTTCTCGCACGTGACTGCAATCCGCGAGACCGTTCTACGCAGCGGTGCAGAGCGGACGATCAGCGCCCCGACTTGAATCCTGTAAAAACTGTCCCGATATGAAAGAGTCTATTAACCTTGTTTCCCTAACCTGTTTGCTTCAACCTATTGGAGCACGCAGGTCATGAAGGCAGTTATGACGGCATATAGGGCATCATTATATCGCAAGAGCATTTCGGCAGTTGCTATGTTGGAGAGCGGCTTGCCTAAAATTATCCTTGGATGGGTGTGCTTTGTGGCGGTTGCGGGTATCTTGCGGACCAGCTTTGCTGTGTCGCCGATCAACAGCGGTGCTAGCCTGTTTCAAACAGTCATGCCTTATGTGCTTCTTGGCCTTTCTCCTGTTGCTGCATATTGGATTGCGGATCAGCTTTTTCCGCGCGGCATATTGATGCAGCAACCCGAAATCCGCCTGTCCCGCATTGGCAAGTGGCGCTCCGTTGACGTCCTTGCAGCTCGGGCGCACCCGATGTTTGGCCCAACGGGGATGATGGCTTCGCTACTGATTGGAATGTTGCTGAACGTGCCAGTGCGCAGCCTGGAATTCCTTGCAGCCATTCCTGCCATGAATGGCAATGCGCCTTTGTGGGGGCAGGTGCTTTTTGCGGTTACCACTTTTGACGTCGTCGTCATGAACTTCCTGTATATCCTGTGCTTCATGGCCGCATTGCGCTGCGCGCCGTGGTTTCCCCGCTTTCTCGTTCTTGTATGGGGCATTGATATCAGCGCGCAATTGGCAATGGCCCATATTGTCAGCGGGACGGCCGGATTGCCAATTGGCGTGGGTGAGGCGCTTGGAAATCTGCTTCAGGGAAACATGCAAAAGGTGATGATCAGCATGACCATCTGGTTGCCCTATCTGATCCTCTCCGAACGGGTTAACCTGACTTATCGGGGGCGCGTTGCGTTGGAGCCGGCGCGATAGCACTGGCCACAGCCACAAGAAATAGCATAGTCGGATAGCTGAAGTACAACACGCCGTCATAAAGCGAATAGACCAGCAACCCGATCACGCCAGCGACAGACGCCGCACCGGGGCCTTTCGTATAAGGCCATTTCTTATTCCGTAATGCGGGGAAAATAATGAGGATCGTCAGGACAACCGATACAATCCCACCGGAAAACAGGAACTGAAGCGGGAAGTTGTGCGGATGAAGTGGCATTGATGTTGACGACGGCCCAAATTTCCCGAACTGGTTTATGCCCCATCCGAACAGCGGACGTTCCGTAATTTTTTCCATTGTACCGGTCCAAAGCTCTTTGCGTCCTGAACTTGCGTCATGTTCACCTTGTGCTGATACGTCCGCCATTCCCGTAGCGCCTGCTATGCCGTATATCTCATGTGGCAGGGGTAGCACCGCGACTACAGTGGTGGCCGCAAGCGCGGTCGCGATGCAAAAACCGGCGATAGGTTTGCGCACGCGCGCAGCGACGCAAAATGTGACAAACATTGTCACCGCAGATGCTAGCAACGGGCCGCGCGAACCTGTCCATAAAATCAGGCCAATGCCTGCCGTGCTGAACAACAGGGGCAGGACCCAACGCAGCCATATATTGGGGCTTTGACGGAAACTGATGAAGCAAAATAGCCCTGCCAAAAGGCCGGCGAGGGCAAAATGGCCAGTGTGGCGGACATTGTTGACGCCGGGAATCCGGTAGACCCAGTCACTGTCTTGCGGCGAGACCAGGAAAATGTGGATCGTCCAGAGGATCACATATGACACAGCGCCAACGCCAAGCGATGCCCACAGGATCAACAGGAAGCGCGATCCAAAATTTCGTCGCAGGTTGATGAGGGCAAGAAAGAACAGGCCCGTAACCGCCAGTTTGAAAAGGCCGATGGATGCCGGCAGATGATCATTACCTGCCTGATATGACACCAGCGCTGCGACCAAGAGCCATAGCGATAGGGCGCTCTTGGTAATGCGTGACAATTGCCCGATGGACCGGAAGGGTGAAAAGGTGAGGCCCATTGCTAGGAAAATGAAAATAAGTTGCGCCAGCGGCACGGCGAAAGAGTTCACCCGAAGAAAAATCTGCCACCCATCCGGGTCGCTTGTCATGTCGAGCGGCAGCAATATCATCCACGCCGGCAACAGCCCGATCAGTATGGCAGCCAGATATGCTTTGGCAGGCGATGCGGTTTTGGTCATTTTTCCCCCGGAACTGGACAGCAGGGGTTCTAATCCGTTTATTTTCGAACACAATATAAGGGATATGGTTAATCTCGGGTTTTGACCAATCCCCAGTTTACGCCATTTTACAATCTATGCCCATTAACCATGAGGGTTATATATCTTTAGTAACATACTGTGATTCGAGCGTTTTGTGGCATTTTTGGCGAAATTCGCCTTATGGTTAACAAAATATTGCTATAACACTTTGTTAATAAACGAATAATTTAAAATGTTGACGGTGATACCCTTTTTGAGAGAACTTTTAGGCGTACTAGGAAAGCAAACGCGAATTGGGGCCGGACGCAACTCTGGCTAAAAACAAAAACAGGGTCGCGTTTGGAATCAATTTGCCCCTTTTTCCTGGGACCACTCCTCTTCGGTCGGACGCCGAAATGGAATTTGCTTACTTTTTAGATAAGGGGTTTTGTTATGGTTAAGTTTGTTTCTTCGTTTCTGCGTGACGAGAGCGGCGCATCGGCTGCTGAATATGCATTGATCCTCGCGATTATCGGTACTGGTATTGCGGGCGCCGCAATTTACCTTGGCGGCGAAATTAGCGGAGCTATTGATGACGCTGGCAAGTGCATTGCAGATCAAACTGCCGCTTCCTGCTCAAGCTAATTTTGACACTAATGCCTGCCGCATCGGGCGACGGTGCGGCAGGATAGATTTATAGTTGTTGGATATCAGGGGCGGGAAACCAGCGATGCTTGCAAATCGAAATTTATTAATCGTTGCCATTGCGGCATTCGTCGGCATCATTGCCGTCATCATAGCCAACAGCTATCTGTCGGGCGCCGAAAAGCAGCAGGCAACTGCTGCAGAGCAGGGGCGCCTTGTACAGATAGCTGTTGCCCGTGTCCCACTTGCCTATGGCGATACGCTGAGCGCCGAAAATATCCGGATGGTAAGCTGGCCATCGACATCGATGCCAGCCGGCGCGTTTCAATCGCCCAAGGGCCTGTATGGCGGGGAACCACGCGTGGTGCTTCGCCCCATTGAAGTAGGCGAACCGATATTGCCCGGGAAGATTACCGGCTTTGGCGGGAGGGCCAGCCTTTCCGAATTACTCCAACCCGATATGCGTGCCGTTGCGGTGCGCATTAACGACGTGGCGGGGGTTGCAGGTTTTGTCCTTCCCGGTGACCGCGTCGATGTTCTTTTGACGCGCACGCCAAAGCTTGACGGCGAAATGGGTGAGGTTGAACCAGTCACGGACATATTGCTGCAAAATGTCGGCGTGATGGCCATCGACCAGTCGCCTAACGACAAAGAGAATAAGCCAAATGTCGGCAAAACCGCAACTTTGACCGTTGACCAGCAAGGCGCGCAAAAACTGGCGCTTGCGGGTCAGGTCGGCACTTTGTCACTGGCGCTGCGGAATGCCGCCAATCAAGACGAGTTCATGTCACAAACCGTTGGAACCCGCGATCTGGGGCAGGGCAACACCAATGTCAGCCTTTATGCTGGCGCAGGCGAGCGTCGCAGTGCGACACCCGCATTTTCGGTGAACCCGTTCCCTTATCCCATGCAGGCAGCAACTTCGGCCCCGCGTGGCGCTGTCGTTGCGGCGCGGCCACGGCCAGCCAATTCTGTTGGGGTAGAAATCGTGCGGGGCACAACGAGCACGAATTACGATGTCACGCGCCAGGGGGGATATTAAGCGCATGAAAAAAGCATTTTTCCTGACCGCAGCAGTGCTTGCGCTCACGCCGGTTGCTGCACCCAGTGCATTTGCGCAGGGCTATTCGACGTCGTCGGACGCTGGCTTGCTTGCAGGGCAGCTTGATGTACCCCTGAACAAAAGTCAGGTGGTCACCGTTGACCGGCCGTTTTCCAAGGCCATGGTTGGCAATGAAGAAATTGCTGACATCGTTCCTGTCACCAACCGGTCGCTCTATGTGCTCGGCAAGAAAATGGGCACAACCAGCCTGACGATATATGACCGCAACAACATTGTCATTTCTGTAGTCGATGTCGCGGTTGGCCCGGACATTGTGTCGCTCCGCCGTCAAATGGCTGAGCTGATCCCCGGTGAACAAATCGGCGCGCGCATTTCCAACGAAGCTGTGGTGTTGACAGGCGTCGTTTCCAACGGCCCCGCCGTGGACCGCGCGATGCAACTTGCGCAAAGCTATGCCGGTGACAAGGTCATTAACATGATGTCGGTTGGCGCCAGTCAGCAAGTCATGCTTGAGGTCCGCTTTTCGGAAATCAACCGCCAGACGGGCAAGCAGATCGGCATCAGCGGATTTACGGGCAGCGATGATGGCACCTTTGGTTCGGCAACCGGCAATGGTGCAGGTTTAAATGCTACACCACTTAACCCTGAAGGGGTATTACGGCTGGATTCGATTACCGGCAGTTTCGGGGTGTTCCGCAAAGCGTTTGGCGCACTTGGGCTGAACATCAACGCGACGCTCGACGCGCTGGAGCGGAAGGGTCTGGTCAAGACATTGGCGGAACCAACGTTGATCGCGCTGTCGGGTGAAACCGCGTCCTTCCTGGCAGGCGGCGAATTCCCGGTGCCGGTGCAGCAAAGTAATGGTGGCGGTGGCGGCGGCGGAAATGCCGGTGGCATTACCGTTGAATTCAAACCCTTTGGTGTCAGCCTTGCTTTCACGCCCACCATATTGGCCGATGGCATCATTAACCTTCAGGTGGAGCCAGAGGTCAGCTCGATTGACCCAAGTGCCTCGATTACCGTAAATGGCTTGACCATCCCCGGCCTGCAAACACGCCGTGCCAATACGGTGCTTGAGTTGCGCGACGGCGAATCCTTTGCGCTTGCTGGTCTGATCCGCAAGGATTTCGCCACGACCGTGCGTCAGGTGCCGTTATTGGGCTCAATCCCCATCATCGGCGCCTTGTTCCGCTCATCGGGCTTTACCAAAGGCGAAACCGAGCTAGTCATTGTCGTCACGCCGCGCATAGTGCAGCCAGTGAAGGCAAACCAGATTCAGCTTCCCACCGACCGCGTGCAAAACCCGAGCGAGGGCGACCTGTTCCTGTTGGGCCGTACTGACAAGGGCGTGGGTGTAAATCCGCTCGATCCAAATACTCCACCGCCAGAGGGCAGCACTTCCACCGCAACGAAAAAGGCAGATGGCTATGACTATTAAGCGCATAATCGCAATTGCGGCCGTGGCGCTCAGCGTATCTGCCTGTACGCCCAATGACATCGGCCTCGGCAACGCGGCCCGCGCCAATTACGCCGCGCAGGTCGTCGAGCCTGACCCAACTTACGAAAGCGCGCAAGTCGCGAACGGCGCCCAGACAGCCGCCGCACAGGACCGCTATCGTAAAGGCACGGTGAAAAAGCCAGTGGGCGTAAAAACGACGTCGGGCGGCTCGGGCAGCGGTTCGGGCGGCGGCGCATAGGCCACCTTGCCCGCAACCTGCGATTTGGCCGGGTCTTCCATCCAGGGTCCGAAAACATCGCTTTCGATCAGAACCGCCACCTGGCCGCCACGAAACGCCTCG
>NZ_JBKBQV010000023.1:0-37602 GCF_046292425.1 Sphingorhabdus sp. | reverse complement strand
GGCACAGTGCCGCCGGTGATGGGGCCATCTTGTCCCCCATGCCGGGCCGCATCATTGCGGTGGACGTCAAGTCAGGCGATATGGTGACGAAAGGGCAAAAGCTCGTAACGCTCGAAGCGATGAAGATGGAACACAGCCTTACCGCGCCGTTCGACGGAATCGTGGCGGAGCTGAACGCCGAGACTGGCGCGCAGGTGCAGGTTGAGACGTTGTTAGTGCGTATTGAGGCGGTGATGTGAGTAAGGATTCTAATCAAACACCTCCCCGGAACGGGGAGGGGGACCGCTCGGCAACGCCGAGTGGTGGAGGGGTGTTCTCCGCAAGCACCAATGCCCGAAAGGTAGCAAAACGCGAACGGCGATCGGGGAATTTGCCCGAAGTGTTAGTCTGGCGCGAGCTGCGCAAACGCCCTGGCGGCTACAAATTCCGGCGACAGCATCCTTTAAGCGAAATTGTTTTGGATTTTGTCTGCCTTGAGCGACGCTTCGCTATCGAAATTGACGGCGATGTGCATAATCGTGGCGATCGGCCGGAACGTGATTTAATGCGTGACGCATATCTAGCGTCGCGCGGATTTGTGGTCTTGCGGCTACCAGCGGGAATCATTCTCGCACGCCTGGAAGATGCCATCGCAATGATTGTCGCGGCCTGCGATCAGCGGCAACCCCACCACCACCAGCCTTTGGCTGGCGGTCCCCCTCCCCGTACCGGGGAGGTTTTGCTCATGACCGAAACAGGGCTTAAATAATGGCAGGCAAATGCTTCAACGAATGGCAAATTGGCGATACGATCGTCCACGAAATCCGCCGCACGGTTACCGAAACCGATAATCTGCTCTTCTCGGTCATGACGCATAACCCGCAGCCGTTGCATATCGATGCGGAGGCCGCGAAGGCCAGCGAGTTCGGACAGATACTTGTCAACGGCACATTTACCTTTGCACTGATGGTCGGGCTTTCGGTGGGCGATACGACGTTGGGCACGCTGGTTGCCAATTTGGGCTACGACAAATTGGTGATGCCGAAGCCGGTGTTCATCGGCGATACGCTCCGTGCAGAAACCGAGGTCACTGCACTGAAGGAGAGTAAATCCCGGCCAGACGCAGGAGTAGTGACCTTTCTTCATCGCTGCATCAATCAGCGTGACGAAATCGTCTGCCAGTGCGAACGTGCTGCTTTGCTGAAAAAGGCCTGATTGCGTTCGGATGGGACGAAGGCCATAAAGGCTGAATGAAACTTCGCTCGCTCCTTTTCGTCCCGGGTGACCGGCCTGAACGTTTTGCCAAGGCAGCCGCCAGTGGCGCTGATGCTATCATTATCGACCTTGAAGACTCGGTCGGTGTTGATCGCAAAATCGTAGCGCGCGAGGCTGCGGCAGAATATCTGTCAGGCGACCGTCCCGTCCCCGTCTTCGTCCGCGTAAACCCGCAGGACAGTCATTTGACGCATGACGATCTCGCGTCAGTCCTACCGTTTTTGCCAAATGGCATTGTGCTTCCGAAGGCCAAAGGCGCTCGTTCGGTAAACTGGTTGCGTGCCGAAGCGGCGGCCGTTGCGGACAGTCCTGATGGCGAAGCGCCGCCAATAATGCCAATTGCCACCGAGACACCCGGCGCTGTGTTTGATCTCGGAACGCTCCGCGAAGTCGCGCAGTATTTGGCAGGCGTCAGTTGGGGTGCCGAGGATCTGCCAGCCGCCGTGGGAGCAGCCACGTCGCGCGAAGCGGACGGTCGGTATACCGCGCCTTACGAAATGGTCCGCTCGCTCACATTATTTGCCGCGCATGCTGCCGGTGTCGCAGCGATCGACACGGTCTACCCTGATATAAGCGACGATGCGGGTCTTGCGGCTTATGTCGCCCGTGCGGCTCGGGATGGCTTTACCGGCATGTTAGCCATTCACCCATCGCAAGTGAAGGCTATCAATGCCGGATTTACGCCTTCGTCGCAGCAGTTAGCGCACGCCCGATCGGTGGTTGCTGCATTTGCAGCGAACCCCGGAGCTGGCGTTCTCCAACTCGACGGCAAAATGATTGACGCGCCGCATTTGAAAGCGGCGCTGTCGATCCTCTCGAGGGCTTAAGCAGCCAGTTTCCGCAGCACATAGTGCAAGATGCCGCCGTTCATGAAATATTCGACCTCATTTGCGGTGTCGATGCGGCACAAAGTGTCGAAATTGAACGTTGAGCCGTCCTTACGGGTTACCATGACCGTGACTGTCTGGCGCGGCTGAAGCTTTCCGACGCTCGTGATCGTGAAGCTGTCATCGGCTGTAAGACCAAGCGTTGTCCGGCTTTCGCCTTCCATAAACTGAAGCGGCAATACGCCCATGCCGACAAGGTTCGAGCGGTGAATGCGCTCGAAGCTTTCGACGATGACGGCGCGAACGCCAAGCAGGTTGGTGCCCTTTGCGGCCCAGTCGCGTGAAGAACCTGTGCCATATTCCTTGCCAGCGATGACAACCAATGGCGTGCCGTCCGCTTTGTGCTTCATCGCGGCATCGTAGATTGGCATGACTTCGCCCTTGTAGCTCGACATGCCGCCTTCGATGCCGGGGACCATTTCGTTCTTGATGCGAATATTGGCGAAAGTTCCGCGCATCATGACTTCATGATGGCCGCGGCGGGCGCCGTAGCTATTGAAATCAGCCTTGGAAACTTGATGCTCCAGCAAGAACTTGCCCGCTGGCGAGTCCGCTTTGATGCTTCCGGCGGGCGAAATGTGGTCGGTAGTGATCGAGTCACCCAGGATCGCAAGCGGCTTTGCCTCGATGATGTCCATCACCGGCGCAGGCGTCATGCTCATCCCCTCGAAATAGGGCGGATTAGCGACATAAGTCGACCCGGCGCGCCATGTGTAAGTGTCCGATCCTTCCACCTGGATTTTCTGCCAATGCGCATCGCCTTCATAAACCTTGGCATAACGCGCAGTGAACATCGACCGGTCGATGTTGGCAGTCATGACATCATGCACTTCCTGATTGGTGGGCCAGATGTCCTTCAGATACACATCGCTGCCGTCAGTCGCCTGACCGATTGGCGTAGTTGTGAAGTCTTCGGTCACTGTGCCCTTGAGGGCATAGGCGACAACCAGTGGCGGCGACGCGAGGAAGTTCGCGCGCACATCGGGCGATACGCGGCCTTCAAAGTTACGGTTACCCGAAATGACGGAGGCCGCAACAATGTCATGGCCGTTGATCGCCGCCGAAATCGGCTCGGCCAGTGGACCGGAGTTACCGATGCAGGTGGTGCAGCCATAGCCGACGAGGTTGAACCCGACTGCATCCAGATCTGCAGTCAGACCTGCACGGTCAAGATAATCGGTCACAACCTGGCTTCCCGGCGCAAGCGAGGTCTTCACCCATGGCTTGGGACGCAAGCCAAAGGCATTGGCCTTGCGCGCCACCAAACCGGCAGCAACCAAAACACTTGGGTTTGATGTATTGGTGCAGCTTGTGATCGCCGCAATCACGACGTCGCCATCGCCAATATCGTGCGTCTTGCCTTCGACAGGGACGCGCTTTGCGCTGTCATGCTTGTAGACATTGATGAGATCGTCGTTGAACACGTTGTCGACTTCCGTGAGGATCACCTTGTCCTGCGGGCGCTTTGGGCCAGCAAGCGAAGGGACGACCGATGCCATGTCGAGCGACAGCGTGTCAGTGAAGATTGGGTCTTCCATGTCGGCATAAGCCCACAGACCCTGTTCCTTGGCATAAGCTTCGACCAACGCAATCTGGTCCTCATCGCGGCCGGTGAGGCGCAGATATTCGATGGTTTTTTCATCAATACCAAAGAAACCACAGGTCGCACCATATTCAGGCGCCATGTTGGCAAGTGTTGCTCGGTCGGCGAGCGACAGCGACGCAAGGCCGGGGCCGTAATATTCCACAAAGCGGCCAACCACGCCCTTGGCGCGCAGCATTTGCGTTGCGGTCAACACAAGGTCAGTCGCGGTCACGCCCTCGGCCAACGCACCCGTCAGCTTGAAGCCGACAACTTCCGGGATCAACATCGATACGGGCTGGCCAAGCATCGCGGCCTCGGCTTCAATGCCGCCAACGCCCCAGCCAAGCACGCCAAGGCCGTTGATCATCGTCGTGTGGCTGTCGGTGCCAACGCAAGTATCGGGGTAAGCAATCGCCGCGCCATCTTCGCTGGTGCTGGTCCAAACGGCCTGGGCGATATGCTCCAGATTGACCTGATGGCAAATGCCGGTGCCCGGAGGAACCGCTTTGAAATTGTTCAGCGACTTCGAACCCCATTTCAGAAAGTCATAACGTTCGGCATTGCGCTGATATTCAATTTCCACATTCTGTTCGGCAGCTTTTGGGTGTCCGAATTCGTCGACCATGACGCTGTGGTCGATCACAAGATGCACAGGAACGAGCGGGTTGATCTTCGACGGGTCAGCCTTCAGTGCGGTCATCGCGTCGCGCATCGCGGCCAGATCAACCACGCAAGGCACGCCAGTGAAATCCTGCAACAATACGCGGGCAGGGCGATACTGAATTTCGCGGTCGGACTTTGCGTCCTTTTGCCAATCGACCATCGCCTGCACATCCTGCACCGAAACGGTGAAGCCGCCATCTTCAAAACGGAGCAGGTTTTCGAGTAGAACCTTCATCGAAAAAGGCAGCCTCGACACATCGCCCAGTTTCTCCGAAACCTTTTTGATGGAGAAATAATCCACCGTCTTGCCGCCAGCGGTCAAGGTGGAACGGGTTTGCAGGCTGTCTAATCCGATTGCGGTCATATTATCATTACCCCTAAAAATTGGGCTTTCGGCCGGATGGGGAAGACGACACGGTCACCGCTTGCTGCGGCCATAGAACGCGCGTCAAACCAGCGTAAAAGCGGGAGAGTCGTTTGCTGGCCGCGCCTTAGCGCGGATGGGATAGGGGTGCAAGGTGGGGCGGGGTAAAATTGCGCTGGGGCAAGTGGCAGCTTTGGGGAGCGATTGAATAAGAAAAGCTAGGGTGATGAAGCTCAATCGGTCACCTCTCAGATCAACTTCATAAATCTGCCACGCAGCGCGCTGGCTACTTACTGAGTTACTCGCGATGTCACCATCCTTCGTCGACGCCTCAGCCGCATGAAATAACAGTAACTTTGAATGCGCCTTGAGTGTAGACTGATTAATCAAGCGCGATCAATTTGGATTATTTGACAAGACGTATATTTACCGGATTGTTGAAACCGGAAATAACGGAGTGTTTTATACCGTTCTTTAAAACGACAATTCGGTGATTGTCAGTATCTGCGACGTATAAACTGCCATCAGCATAAATTGCATCGTTCGGAGAATATAACTTACTGCCAAGATGTTGTGCATTACATGACGTACCCGAGCGATAAATATCATCTAAAACGACTTTTTCAATTTTTGAATCAAGATTTTTTGGGTCAAAGCATCCGGCCATTGCTCCAGTTCTTGTCAGGGAATGCGAAGAGAATTTCGAGACCATGTTCAGATGTTCTTCGGAAATTAGCAGGCTATCTTTCCAGATTTGAACACTGTTCGGATAATAGGATTTAGTCGATGACACCACATTAGAGTCGAGCCGTATTTTTACAATTTTATGGTGAAACGTGTCAGCGATAACCAGCATGTTGTTTGATACATCAATGCCGCGCGCGGAAGCCAATCTCATGGGTAGCCGAAATATGACATTGTTCATTTTATCATCGATTTGATAACCGATGAGGCTCCCAACCTGTCCGTCATCAAACGCGATAAAGAGTCTGTCACGATATGCCTTTAGTGCAGTTATGTAATTACTGTAACGGTACCGCTTCAGTATCTCGCCAGTATCGACATCCAATATGAGTAATTCTTTCCGGTCACCAACATAAAGGTGTTTCTCTGTGGAATCCAAGCCCCGGGGAGTGTGTAGATTTTGTGTCCAGACCACCTGACCCAATTGATTTAATCTTTGCACCTGATGACCAAAATCGGAAAGAACAAAAATGCCATGATCCATCTTTGCACCATCAAATGCTGGAGGGTTGATTGGTGCGCAATACACAATGTCAACCGTGCCTTTATCGGGTGTATAATGCGCGCGCCGTGGCTTTATTATAGCATTATTCTGGAGAAAGCAGATCGCACCATGCTTGACCGTGCGAGCGACATAGTGCCTTACCGGATCAATATTGTATATCGCCAAGCAAGCGGCAGTTAATATTATTAAAACTGTCACTACAGTCCGAAATCTGTTTGTAGCTAACACTGCCATTAAATAACGATTTGTTCTCAACCGCTGTTCCCCGCCTTTATCATAAAAGGTCTCGCGCCTCGACATGCATGCCTTGCAAGGTAATGCCAATCAGTCAAAAATGCGCACCAATAATCTTAACCAGATCAATGGTCGCCGCCATTTAGCCATATTCCCTCATCGCCGATTTAATCTGCGTAGGTAAAGCATTTTCAGCTTTCGCGGGAAGGGATTGCGCACTTTCGCTTGTTGGCTTGAACATAGGTCGATCCAGAACAGCTTTGCCTGAAAGACCGAATCCGAGAATGTGTTATTCCTCGAATGGTCTGGAGACATTTTCGTCTGGATCAGCTACATCCCGTTTGTTGGAGGTAACGGCATGGACCTGCGAATTTCGGGAAAAGTGGCGGTCGTCGGGGGCGCAAGCCGGGGTATCGGACTTGCCATAGCCAAGGGCCTGGCAAACGAAGGCGCCAAGTTGGTCATCGCAGCCCGCGGTGAAGATGCGTTATTGGCAGCGCAACGGGAGATACAGGCAGCGGGAGGCGAGGTAGTTTCGGTCGTCTGCGACTTGTCCGACGATTCGTCTGTCAAGAACCTGATGGCGAAGACGTTTGAACAATTCGGGCGGGTAGACATTGTTGTAAGCAACGCTTCTGCACTTTCAGTTGGTCCCGAAAGGTCAGATTGGGATGCAAGTCTTTCTGTGGATCTCTTGGGGGCTGTCAGACTCGTGGAGGCAGCAATACCGAACATGCGCGAGCACGGATCAGGGTCGATACTGTTCGTATCATCAGGCTCGGGCGTAGAAGCCACTCCTGGTGCTGATTTTGCTTATACGGCAGTAAAGGCCGCGCTTAATGCCTATGCCAAGAAGCTGGCCGTGTTTGAAGCCATGAACGGGATACGCGTCAACGCTATTCTTCCGGGTTCAACCGAGTTCCCTGGCGGTCTTTGGGATATAATGCGGGAACAGAATCCGGCTTTTTATGAACTTGCCAGAGCGAGCATTCCTTTTGGTCGAATGGGAACGCCCGAAGAAGTCGCCGACGCTGCTGTCTGGCTGGTTTCAGAGCGAGCATCTTGGGTCACGGGCGTGGCACTCAGCGTTGACGGTGGGCAAGCCAAAGGTATCCGTTAGCGACGTTGTCAAAAGCAATTCCGGTGGGCGCAAGGTGAGCCTTTGGCTTAGCCTGCGGCCCCAGAATGTACAAAACACGTTTCCTACAGTATTCCATATAGGTTATTTGTTCTTCCCAGAATAACCAATGGAGTTAATATGGCGCGCAAAACCTTGACTAACGGCTCTGATCTACCTGTTCCCTTGGAACGGGTAACTTCGCGCATCCGGGTCAGCCGTAACAGCCTGATGCCGGGGTTGCGGGTGCGACATGACGGTTGGACGGAGGAACGCACGCAGCGGTTTTTTGATGCTTTGGCGCATACCGGATGTGTGCGCGATGCAGCCCGGGTCGCGGGGGTTTCCAATACGGCGGCCTATCGCATGAAGCGGCGCTTCCCGCTGTTTTCCGGCGCTTGGGATCGAGCGTTGGCGCGGGCGGGTGAGGGGTTGATGGCGGTGGCCTATAAACGGGCGGTGGAGGGGAAGGAGACCGTTATCATCCGCGGCGGGCAGGAGGTTGAACGCCGTATTACGCCATCGGATGCGATCCTTGGTCTGTTGCTGAAACGCGGGGACATGGCCGGAAATGGCTTTATCGGCGGAAAGACGCCTGACGATTATTTAAGCTTTGAAGAATGGCAGCAGGATAAAAGGTTCGATGATAGTGGCCGCAAGATCGAGATCGAGAATCTTGAGGTCGCAAAGGATAGGTTCATCGCCAAATTGACGGCGATCCGGAAGCGGTTGAACAATTACGCCGCGACGGGTGGTTCCTGTCCGACATGCAAGCAGACGCTTCCGCAGGACTGGCCCAACCAGTCCATGGCCGAGCTGGTTGCCGGCGGCTTGGTTGACCCAAGCGAACTGCATGCGGATTAATCCGGAAAATCCAGTGCCGCATGGGCGGAAACGGCGGCGACCTCGATGAACTGTGGTTTGCTTTTGGGGGCGTCGCCCTGCATCGCTGCGCTGGCCAGCACATAAGGCGAAATGCGGTGGCGCGTACACAAGCCGCCGGCGCCGTCGCTGACCAAGGGGGTTTCGAATTCGACTGCGATCATGGCATCCTGCACGCGGGTGACAGTGCAGATCACAAGCTGCCCGCCGGTAAGATCAAGCACGAGGCCAGTGCCAGTTGGCACACCAAGCAAGCCGTCGATCAGTGCGCCAGTCTTTGACAGGTTGCGCATCAATGCTTCGTATCGGTGGTCGTCATGGATGATGCCAATGCGGCGGAATACGGAGCGTCGTTCCGGACGATGGCGTAATGGCCCATCGGGTTTGATATGCAGGTCGCCACTGGCCATGCGTTCCAGCACCTTTTCCTGAGTCATTGCCTTGGCGTATATCCACCCCTGGATGAAACGGGCGTTCATGCCGCGCACAGCCTCAAGCTGGTCGAACGCCTCAACGCCTTCAACCGTGGTTTCCATGCCTAATGCCTCGGACAGGCCAATGATCGCAGCGATGATCTTTGCGCTGTTCTGGTCTTTCTGGGTGCAACTGTCGACGAAGGTGCGGTCGACTTTGATCTTGTCAAAAGGGGCGGAGCGCAGATAGCTCAAGGAGGAATAGCCCGTACCGAAATCATCGAGCGCAAGGCGGACGCCAAGATGCTTCAATGCGCGGAATATGTCGTCGATGGTTTCGCCATCGCCCATAAACACGCTTTCGGTCAGCTCAAGCTCAAGGCGGTCGGCGGAGAGACCCGAACTCTCAAGCGCACCCGCGACAGTTTCTATGAGGTCGGTATGGGCGAATTGCGCGGCGGAGACGTTTACTGCGACGCGGATCGATGTGGGCCATGCCATGGCGTCTGTGCACGCCTTGTTGAGAGCCCATGCGCCGATTTGATTGATGAGGTCTGATTCCTCGGCAATCGGGACGAAAACTTCGGGGCTGATAGGGCCACGTTCGGGATGGTCCCACCGCATCAGTGCTTCGAACGCGACCACCAGATTGTCTTCTGCACGGACGACGGGTTGGTAATGCAGTTCAAGTGCGTCGTTGGCGAGCGCGTCACGCAGGCCCTCTTCAAGCAGGCTGCGTTCGGCGGCCTCATCCTTCAAATCGGCGGAGTAAAAGCGGAATTGCCCGCGACCGCCGTTTTTGGCTGCGTATAGCGCAAGGTCGGCATTGTGGACGACGTCGAGCTTATCGACGCCGTCATAAGGCGCAATGGCGATGCCGACCGAAGTGCCGATCGTTGCGCGCTTGTCGTCGATTTTATAGGGTTGCGAGACAATCTGGATGATCTTGTTCGCAAGTTCGCCCAGCTTGCCACGGTCGTCGATGTCGGGGAGAATGATCTGGAACTCGTCGCCGCCGAGGCGACCGATTTCGCCGCGACTGCCGACCACGCGTTCAAGGCGGCGGGCAACTTGGCAAAGGAGTTCATCGCCCGCAGGGTGGCCAAGCGTGTCATTGACCTGTTTGAACCGGTCAAGGTCCATCATGATAAGCGTGCAGCTGCGCTTTGCTGCTTTGTAGGCGGCGAGCGTGCTTTCCAACTTTTTGTCCATGCGATGGCGGTTCGCAAGGCCCGTCAGCGAGTCAAATTCGGCCAGCCGCGAGTCCACGAGCTGACGTTCATATTCGACCGAAATGTCCTTGGCACTGCCGCGATAGCCGTGAAATTCGCCCGCATTGTCGAATTTAGGATGTCCCGATATCGACCACCAGCTTTGGCGCCCATCACTTTGTGCGCCGGCCAGTGCAAAGCGGACCGTCTGGTCCAAGATCTTGTTGCGCGCGGTCAGTTGAAAACCCAATGGCCGTTCGGACCGTTCGCCGGGATTGTGCACATCTGTTTCGAATAAGGCGGTAAACGGTTGCGCCAGCAACGCGTCCATAGGTTGTTGCAGTTTGTCGGCGGCTTTTTCCGAGATGTAGATCAGGCGTCCTTCGGCATCTGTCGCCCAAAGCCAGCCAATGCCCGCCTGTTCAAAATCGTCGAGAATCTGCAAACGGCGGCTGCTGTCGCCCGCTGCGATGACCGATGCCGGACTGCTGCCCTTATCGGCAGTGGCACCGCTGGAAAAACTTTTGAACAAACGTGCCACAGCCATCGTCCTAGCCTTCGCTCATCAGCGATATGAATTCCATCCGACCCATGGGTAACGGGCGATAAAGAAACAGGGTTACAATATCGCTAACGTTACAGGTGTAAACTGGCGTTACAATGCAGATTATTGTCGTCAGTCGGCAAGGCGCCGTGCATCTGCGGTAACAGTAGCGACAAGGCCGGTCTGTTGCCATTCATAGCTGATCTGGCCACCCAGTTCCGACGCGGCAATCTGTTCGGCCATCTTGCTGCCAAAACCATTCATTGTCGGCGTAGCTTCGACCTCTGGCCCACCGGTTTCGGCCCACACCATTTCGAGATGGTCGTCGACCATGCAGCCAGTGATTTCCAGCGCGCCTGCCTCGCTGGATAACGCCCCGTGTTTGGCGGAATTTGTTGCCAATTCGTGCATGACCATCGCGAGGGCATTAGCGCTGCGTTCGCCAATGCCCATGCGGGGTACGGCGACACGGATTCGACCGCTAAAAGCGCCTAGATCGTCATAAGGCGCAAGCAAAACCGTGATGACATCGCCCAACAGCGCGGCCTTGCCTTGTGAACGAGGCAGCGGCCGGACAAGGTCGTGCGCGCGGCCAAGCGCCGTAAGCCGCCGGGTGAGGTCGCGAGTCATTTCGTCAATGGATTTTGAAGATCGTGATGTCAGCGTTGTCAGGCTCGTCGCGATCGTGAGCAGGTTTTTGACCCGATGGCTCATTTCTCCAGCGAGCAGTTCATTGCCCTCTTCAGCCTGTTTACGTCCCGTGACATCCAGGAAGATGCCGAACATCACATTATCGACGATGCCTTCGTCCGCCCCCTGTCCGCGCGCGGAAACCCAGCGGACACAGCCGTCCAGGATGATACGGAAATCTATTTCATAGGGTCCGGCAACTGAACGCGTTGCGATAAAGGCCGCACGCACGCGGTCGCGGTCGGCGGGGTGAATATGGGCGGACAATTCCTCGAATTCGACACTGTCTGCCCATTTGAGACCCCATAATTCAAAACCTCTCGGATCCATCCGGAAGCTGTTATCATCGACATTCCACGACCACATAGCAACGCAAGCCGCCTCCACCGCGAGGCGAAGATGCTTGTTGCTCCATTCGATAGGAGTATTCGCCGGTTGTGACATGAAAGCCCTTTATTGACGCCGCATTGCGGATGGTAAGTCATCAACCTGCTGTGTAGGGATATTAAGGGCAATGACGGTACCGCATAGCTGGATATTACGGCTTTGGCGAAGTCTAAATTATTTCCACATCCTGTCCGGGAATTCGCCCATATTTAACCGTGGCGCAGCTTATCGGTGACTTCGTCCAAATTGCCGCGAACGCGCAGCAGCTGGTCTTTTCCGAAAACAATCAGGCATTCATCATGCGCATTGTCGGCAGTACGGACGAACTGGACGATCTCCGGGTTTACCGATATTTTCTGGCCGCGGGTATCAGTCATTATGACAAAGGGGATCATGGACGTTCCTTGGGAAATGTTGTCGTTTGGTTTGGCACCATTTGAGCCAAGATGCAAAGTTTCGCCGGGCAGCCGCGATCAAATGTTCATAATCTTTCTTGAGCAGGCCAGATTTTCCGCTACATCGAATGCATCGGGGTACAGCAACCTCCCGGTCAGGCTTTTTGCCCAAGCGTTGCCTTATGTGTCCGCTGTTGGCGGATGTTGAAGGCATGGAGCAAACATTGGCAACGCAAACAGAACATCCCGATTTTTCCCAACTGTTGAAGGTCTTTGCGCGTATCGGCTGCCTCAGCTTTGGCGGACCGGCAGGGCAAATCGCGCTTATGCACCGCGAACTGGTCGAGGAGCGCCGCTGGGTTGATGAAGACCAGTATCTTCACGCGCTGAACTTTTGTCATTTGCTGCCGGGGCCTGAGGCGCAGCAATTGGCGACCTGGGTTGGATGGCGGCTGCACGGGATAAGAGGCGGGATTGCCGCAGGGTTGTTGTTCGTCATGCCTGGCGCGTTGGTGATCTTGGCACTCTCGACCTTATATGCTTTTGCCGCAAACCTTGATTGGTTTGCCGCATTATTTGTAGGCATAAAGGCCGCAGTTCTGTCTATTGTGGTGCAGGCATTGATCCGCATTGGCGGCCGTGCGTTAAATACGCGATTCAAGAAAGTCGTCGCAATCGCCGCGTTCATTGCGCTGTTTTTCCTCAACCTGCCATTTCCGTTCGTCGTGCTTGGGGCCGGCGCTGTTGGTATGTTCGTAGCATCGCGGAGGCCCGATTGGTTGGCGTTAAAGGCAGGTAAAGGGCAGATAATGGAAACTGCCCGTCCCTGGCGCCTGAGCCTACGCGCCATATTGGTTTGGGGATTGATCTGGGCTGCGCCACTGCTTCTTGTCTGCGCGACATTGGGCCGGGACCATGTGCTGTGGGATGTTGGCACATTCTTCTCTCAACTGGCGCTGGTTACCTTTGGCGGCGCCTATGCCGTGCTTGCATATATGGCTCAGGAGGCGGTGAACGGCTTTGGCTGGCTATCAGCAGGAGAAATGGCGGACGGTCTGGGTCTGGCCGAAACCACGCCGGGTCCGCTGATACTTGTTACGCAATTTGTCGGTTATCTCGCGGCGTTTCGTGCACCAGAACCCTTTGCGCCATTGCTGGCTGGCATCATCGGGGCAGGGCTGACCACATGGGTGACCTTCGCCCCATGCTTTCTGTGGATTTTCGCCTTTGCACCATGGATTGAACGCATGGAAAATGCCAAATGGTTGAAAGGCGGGCTGGCGACCCTGACCGCCGCCGTCGTGGGCGTAATTGCCAATTTGACCGCGTGGTTTGCATTGCATGTCCTTTTTGCCGAGGTTGGTGCGCGGCAATATGGCCCGCTACGGATATATTGGCCCGAGATTGCCACTTTTGATTGGCGCGCCGGGGTGCTCGCTATCCTTTCGGCATTGCTGATATTCCGTTTGCGATGGAACGTCATTATCGTCCTGTTCACAGCAGGAATCTGCGGCATCGCCCTCAGTCTGTTGTAATATAACAGCTTTACGGTCTGTTAACCATCCCTGCGGCATAATGAAGGTGACAGGTTTCTGTTGGACCAGATAAGGCAAGATAGATCATGAAATTGAAAATTGTGATGTCAGCTTGTGCCATGGCTTTGGCAGCGGCGACAATGACGAGTGGCCTGTTGGCTGGCCAGGTGCATGCACAGACGCGAAATGATGCCGCCGCGCCGGTAACATTGCGCAGCGATGTGAAGATTGAGCGCACTGAGCAAAATGCCGACGGAACCGAAAAAACGGCCCTGTATACTCCCAATGATGTATCCGTTGTTCCGGGTGACAATGTGGTTTTTACATTGTTGGTCAACAATAAAGGTGCAGAACCGGCGGTGGGATTCACGGCCACCAACCCGATGCCAACGGCTGTTCGTTTTGCATCTGTCGGTGAAGATTGGGCTGAAGTGTCGGTCGATGGGGGGCGCAGCTATGGCAAGCTGGCAAACCTAAAGGTGAAGACCAAGGATGCAACTGGCACCGCAGAGGTCGAACGAGCAGCTTTGCCCGAGGACGTGACTCACATCCGTTGGGTTTTTGCCGATGCCATTGTTCCCGGGACAGAGCGCACGGTAAGTTATCGGGGTGTCGTCAAATGAGCGGCGTGCGCGTGGCTTTTGTTAAGGACCTCGCAATAGCCGTCCCGCGCTGATACAGGCGACGAAGCGGCGCAGCGCAAGCCCGAAAAAGTCCGAAGATTAACCATTTTTGTGACTAGCGTTTGTCGAGAATTGACCGCAGCGCTGTGTCATGAAAAAGTCGTTTGCCCGCAAAAAGCGTGCTTTTCCACGCCTGAGGCTCCCGTTGCTCATGGGGCTTATTCTGGCGCTGCCTCTTGCGGCATGCGGGTCGAAGCGCGGATCCGAAGCAAATAGGGCGTTGAACGAACCCCTGTCGATTGATGCGGCGCTGCATGCTGGCGCGCTGCTGCATGCGCCAGCGCCGACAATCGTTAACGTGGACAATTGCAACGATTGTGCGGAGACGCGTGCGTCGACGCTTGGCGACCGCGCTAACTCTGGCCCGGGGCGTGACAAGGGAAAATGCAACTCCCAATTGCAGGTTGCCAATCATTGGGCTGAGCGGATGCCACGTGAGTTTCCCGTCTATCCCAAAGCGCGCGTGGAGGAGGCGGCGGGCGTGGACGGCGGCGTTTGCGATATTCGCGCGGTGAGTTTTACCACCGCAGCGCGGCTGCAGAACGTCGTTGATTATTATTACACCCGCGCGATCAGGTCAGGTTTCGGTGCCGAATACCAGATTCGCACAGGCGCGCATGTTTTGGGCGGCATACGTTCCAAGGATGACGGTGCGTATGTGTTCACGTTCAGACAGGCCAAAGGCGGTGGCACCGCAGTTGATATCGTGGCCAGCAACGGCCGCTGAAAAAGGGTTATCAAGCCGAAGCGACTGGGGTGGCAGTGATGTCACCCCCTTTTTTTAGGAAATTCGAACTCCGGCGGCCTGAAGATAATCGACTACTTTCTGTCGCAATTCGGGTATCATGATGATATTTCGAAGCTTGTCGTCAGTTGTCTTGCTATAGGCCGGCGCATTGGCTTCAAATAGCCTCCAGTAACGTGTGGCTTCTTCACGTTGGCCTTTTGATGCCGCAATCATTGCCTCAGCAAGATAATAATTCGACTTGTTATTACGTGAGGTCGGAAGTTCGCCGTCCGATATGAGCGCAATTTTCTCCGGTGTGTTTTGCGATATCGCACTGAACACCAATAACAGCCGTCCGCGCGGATAATATGGGCTTTGGTTACGGATTGCCTGATCCAGAAGCTTGCCGGAACCGGGGTAATTACAAAGCGGACCGATGCCCGACAACACAGCCGAGAATACCGGACTGTTCGGGTTCGTTTCGATGGTCCGGTCAGTGTAAAAACGGGCCGTCGCACAATCGGGCTTCAAGTAAGACAAACGGGCCATTGCAAAGTTCGCCCAGCCATCATTGGGATCAACCTTTACACCCGCCCGTGCATATTCAATGCCGCGCGCATAAGCGGCACTCATTTTCGCGCGATCCCGTTCGCGCTCTACTTCGAACGTAGCGCGCACGCCAAGCATCGTCGCGACCATCGTCTTTTCTGCAACTGGCTTTGCCATGCAATCAGCGACAGTTTTCTCCAGCCTGTCGCCATGGAAGCGGATGAATTCAAAGTATTTCAGCAGGCATGGATATCCCCCTTGGTCGACCGAACGTGCAAGAGCAGTCTCAGTAGAAGCGATGACGCCATGCGGCCCGTTAATTTCGCCTACAATAGGAATAAGAGCCGATCGCGTGTCTGTGGAATTAGGCGGCATCACGAGGATGCGTGACCATATGAGGACATTTGAGCGGGCGTCGTCAATGGTCAGATATAAAGTGGTGTTGCTTTCATTGTCGGTCACGAGACGGGAGGAGAGCCGATACACATTTGCAGAGCCATTCTCTTCACCTTCCAGTGGTGTGCCACTGCGCAGGCGAACACGCGAAATTTTAAAACGGCTAAGATCATCAGCCAATATGCTGCCGACCATTTGCGATGTTTCCTGTGCGCTGACAGAACCGGCGCTGTCGACCGGAGAGATTTCGAGGATTGGGCTGAGATAGACCTGCGATGAGGTTGATTTATTTTGTAGATACAAAACCGCCGCCGCCACCAGCGCAATGGCGCTTAGGACCAGCATCGGCCCAATGAAGGGTTGTTGATAAAAAGGCAGGGCGGGGCGAGAAACATTCGGGGCTGAATCGCTGCTTAAAGTCGCGTGAGAAGATGGAATTGGCGAATCAGGTAACAGTTCGGGGAGGGTAGGATATGCCACTTCGCGCGGATCCAGCCGAACGATGTACGAGCCCGGCAGAAGGTAAAGACACAAACCGTCCGTCGGCGGGTGTTCGGCATAATAGCCTTCGAGTGATTTGCGCAGGCGTCCCATTTGTACCCGCGCCGAGCTGTCAGATGCGGAGTCAAAGTCTGCCTTGCGGCCAAGCGCATCGACCGCGACGATAAAAGATTTCAATGTGCTGGCGCGACCCGCGACGGTCTCATTGACGAGATACCGTAACAGCCCCGACAACACCGGGGAGCGTTGAAACACTTCGCTGGCCAATATGGCATCGCTTTCGGCCATCATCCTGATAACGAAATCCTGATCCGGATTTTCACTATTAAAGGTGATTGGACCTCTCCTGCGGTGTGTGTTCCAGCCGATGAAATGACGGCATCTGCATTCCACTTTCCGTTACATCATAAATGTAACGGAAGTTAAAGTTATTTTCTGATCCCGGCAGCAGGCATTGTATTCACTCATAAGATTGACGAAACCGGCCAATTTCCAACATATTTTTGCAGTGTTGCTTCAATGTTACGTTTGCTGCACGTGACCGCGGTGTAATTAAAGTTATGGAAGTTTTGCCAGGCAATGGTCCCTGGTTTCGGCGTGCATAATATCCTGTGTTGGAAAACCAAAAGCGCTGTCGCCACTCGGTAGGATATCGATCAGCACCGATCAGATATTCTGTTTCACACGACCTTATGCTTCCTCCTGCGCATCGGCATTCCTTTGGCTGGCTTTTAAAAGGAAGCGGCGCTAAAGCGCGGCGATGAACCCCATCATCCTTGTCATGTCGGGCGGAGCCATTGGCGCAGCATTGCGTTACGGCCTGTCCCGCGCGCTGCCCGTCGGCGCCACTGGCTGGCCATGGCCGACCTTTGCAGTGAATATCATCGGCGGGCTGTGCATGGGCGTGTTGGCGATTTGGCTGATGCGCGGGGACAGTTCAACCGAGCCGCTACGCCTTTTCCTCGGTGTTGGCGTACTGGGCGGATTTACTACATTCAGCGCATTCAGTGTAGAAATGGCCTATATGGTGCAGCGGGGGCAGATAGGCATGGCGACGGGATATGCCGCCGTGTCCGTAATATTGGCGCTTGGCGCAACATTCGCCGGCATGGCGGCAGCAAAGGCAATTTGGGCATGAGCAAAAGCGACGAAAAAGGCATCAGGCAATTTGTCGTTGCCCCTGATGATGACGGCATAAGGCTGGACCGCTGGTTCAAGCGGCATTTGCCCGATGCATCGTTCAACATCGTTTCCCGCTGGGCGCGCACGGGACAGTTGCGCGTCGATGGCAAGCGCGCCACGCCGGGCGACCGTTTGTTGGCAGGACAAACGCTGCGCGTACCGCCTGCGGACACATCGGCATCCTCGAGCGCGCGGCCAACGCGCATTCGCCGTGAACTCACCGACGACGAAATGGAATTCGCGTTGAGTATGGTCATTCACAAGGATGACGCGGCTTTGGTGATCAACAAACCGGCCGGACTTGCAACGCAAGGTGGGACCAAGACCGAGAACCATGTTGACGGTTTGCTTGATGCACTTGGTTTCGAACTGGATAACCGGCCAAAGCTTGTCCATCGATTGGACAAGGATACATCGGGGGCGTTATTGCTGGCGCGGACATCGCGGTCGGCGGGGCATTTTGCGAAGGCTTTTTCGTCACGCACTGCGCGCAAGGTTTACTGGGCGCTGGTTGTCGGGGTGCCCGACATTGCCGACGGTTTCATTGACCTGCCTATTGGCAAGCAGCCCGGCAGTGGCGGCGAGAAAATGCATGTCGACGAGAAAGAAGGCCAATCGGCGCGCACCCGCTATCGCATTGTCGAACGCGCGGGCAATGCTACGGCCTGGGTCGAGTTGCAGCCCTATACCGGCCGTACGCATCAATTACGCGTCCATATGGCGGCCATTGGCCACCCAATCGTCGGTGACGGCAAATACGGTGGCAAGGACGCGTTTCTGACGGGCACGATCAGCCGAAAGATGCATCTGCACGCGCGTCGAATCCGCATCGACCATCCAGCTGGCCATCAAATTGACGTCCGTGCCGATTTGCCACCGCATATGAAGGCAAGCTTCGATGATCTGGGTTTTGATATTGAGCTTGGCGATGCTCTCGTCCTCGACGCCCCAAAGTTCAGCGAAACCGCCGAGGGCAAGAAACGCGTCGCAGCGAATATTGCCAAATCGGCGCGCAAGGAACGCAAGGGCGAACGCCGCACCCGCGGTTCTGCCCCCGCCAAGCCCAAGGATAATAAGCGCAGCCAGATGGCCGCCGGCAAGAAGATCGCAGCGAAAAAGCCCGTGATCAAGAAAGCGGTAACCGGCAAAGCGCCGCCAAAGCGTGCCCCCGCAAAAAAGCCAGCGGGGCGGAAATAGCGAGGAAGTCTGAACTTCCCCTGCCGTTGCCCTGAAACGAGTTTGGGGTGACGGCGGATCGGCCTCATTGGTCTTTCTGAAGGCTGGAAAGTGCCTGCATTGCTACCCGTCATGCTGGGCCAATGGCCAAAAAAACGCAAAATAGCGTAATTTCCTCTCGTCATGCTGGACTTGTTTCAGCATAAAGGGTGTGGGTTTGAAGTTCTGATGCGTTTTCAGGATGACGGGGGATTGACGAAAATGCATGCATGTCAGGCACTGACACAGCTATCTATCTTTTGTGCTGAACCGGGGTCGCCCTCTGCGCAGCTGACAAGGGATCGCGTTTTGGCGAAAACGGAATACTAGCCATGCACCCCAATGCTGCATTTCGTTGGGAAGACCAAAACGCAATGCGTGTCTTCGCTCAGAATATCGGTTTTGGAATGCTGTTCATGACTACGCCCGACGGGCCGCGTGTCGCACATTTGCCGCTGGTGTTTTTGGCGGACGACTGCATCGGATTTCATATGGCGCGCAGCAATGCGTTGGCGAAATATCTCGACGGGGCAGAAGCATTGTTTGTCGTGAACGGCCCTGACGGGTACATCGGTCCGGATTGGTACGGCACCGAAAATCAGGTGCCGACGTGGAATTATTGCGCGGTCGAAATGCAGGGTGATGTTCGCAAAATGGACGAGACGGAACTGGTTGCCCAATCAGATGCGCTCTCCATGCTGCAAGAATCAAAACTTACTCCAAAACCGGTCTGGACGCGCGCCAAAATGGCTAAAGGCTATTTCGAGAAAATGCTTGGTGGGATTTTTGGCTTCAAAATGGACATCACAGACTGGCGCGGAACGCGTAAGCTGGGACAAAATAAATCAGACGCCATCCGCATGGCGGCTGCAAACGGTGCCGCCCGCGCCGGTAACGGTGCCATCGCAAGTCTAATGCGGGGTGTATCGCAATGACTCACCGTCTGGCCATATTCGACTGCGACGGAACATTGGTCGACAGTCAGGCAAATATCTGCATGGCAATGGCATATGCATTTGAAGGGGCTGGGCTGACCCCGCCGTTGCGGAACGATATCAGGCGTGTCGTCGGCTTGTCGCTGGTGGAATCCATGCGTGTGCTGTTGCCTGATGCAGACGATATCTGCCACCAAGACATGGCCGAGCATTACCGGACTGCGTTCCTCACGCTCCGCAACAACGGCTTGGTGGATGAACCTTTATACGACGGAATGGCTGCCTTGCTTTCGGAGATGGACGAAGGCGGATGGCTGCTTGGGGTCGCGACGGGTAAATCGGATCGCGGGTTGATCCGCTGTCTGGACCATCACGCCATCAAAAGCTTGTTTGTAACGCTGCAAACTGCCGACCGCCACCCGTCCAAACCGCATCCGTCAATGGTTTATCAGGCGCTGGCCGATGCAGGGGCGGACGCATGCAACGCGGTTGTCATCGGTGACACCGTGTATGACATTCATATGGGTCGTGCCGCCGGTACGCGCACAGTGGGCGTCAATTGGGGGTATCACCGCGTGGAGGAGTTGCGCGAAGCCGGGGCAGACTATATCGCCGAAAGCATGGACGATCTTAAGGCCTATCTGAAGGATTTTGCGTGATGCAGATTGACGAACAGGCACGCGCAGAGACTCAGGCTCAATATCGTTTTCTGGTCATCAATTTGTGCCGAATCACTGGCGCAATCATGCTGGTTGTCGGCCTTGCGGTCATCGCGCGCGAAGCATTCGGATTGCCTAAGGCGGCTGGTTATGTACTGTTTTTAATCGGGATATTTGATTTTCTTCTGGTTCCGGTGTTCCTTGCCAAAAGGTGGAAAAGCAAGCCGGATTTATGAGGCGGTTTTGGAAAGAAGTTACGCTTGAACCCACCACTTTCGGTCAAGCGGTTCGGCTTGACGGGCGTCCGGTAAAGACGCCAACGGGCAATGTGCTCGCCCTGCCGACGCAGAAGATGGCGGATGCGGTGGTTGCCGAGTGGGAAGCAGTGGAAAAAACGCTGAACCCTGTAAATATGCCGATGACCGGTTTTGCCAATGCGGCTATTGACCGGATCGCCACTGATCGCGCTGGCTTTGCCGCGGCCATAGCGGCTTATGGCGAAACTGACCTATTCTGTTACCGCGCTACAGCCGGTGAGGCCCTTGCAGAACGGCAGACGCAGATTTGGGACCCCTGGCTGCGTTGGGCGCAGGAACGATATGGCGTCAGCTTTGTCATTGTGGAAGGCATCATGCACCAACCGCAGCCTGCGGCAACGCTTGAGACGTTACGTGCTGTCGTCGCCGCACGCGGAACGTTCGAACTGGCCGCAATGGCAAAGCTTGCGCATCTTTCAGGCTCGTTGGTCGCAACATTGGCAGTTATCGAACGCGCGGGGTCAGCCGAAGACATCTGGAACGCAGCCTGCCTCGACGAACTTTGGCAGGAAGAGTTATGGGGCGCCGACCATTGGGCGCAGAAAAACCGTAATGATCGCAAAGGCGAATTTATGGCCGCAGTACGCTTTCTGGACCTGCTCTCGCCGGGAACATAGGGGAAAACCCATCTCGCAGTTTGCGGGCGGTGCGGGTAATTGCGCGCTCAACGCAAGGAATACATTTATGACAGACAGCGCGATATTCACCCTACGCCCAATCCCAAAGGCGGCCTTTGTCGCGGGCTATGCCGGATTGTTGCCCCAGGTCATCGCGGCCGCAATGGTGCTGTCAGGTTCCGAATATCGCTGGACTGGACTCGCCTTGGCCTATGGCTATGCGGCATTTATTTTCAGCTTCATCGGCGGCATGTGGTGGGGGCTCGGCGTCACTACCCGCAAGGATGATGTGTCGGCCAACGGCATATTCGCGCTTTCCGTTGCGCCAAGCTTGCTGGCGATGGCGAGTTATTTGCCCTGGATATGGGGACTGACCTGGCCCGGACCATCTATGGCGTGGCTTGGATTTTTACTGCTCCTGTCGCCGCTGGGTGACCGCTGGCTGTCATCGCGCTGCGCGTTGCCACCCGGCTGGATGAAGCTGCGATGGCATTTGTCCATTGGACTGGGTGGCGTGACCCTATTGCTCGCTGCTCTTGCCTAAGTCGCTGCCAAGTCCCGCACAAAGCCGATCAGGCCTTTTTGACGTCGTCTTTTCATCCGCTCAGCGGCAAGGATTTGGCGCACCTTTTCAAAGCATGCCTGCACATCGTCATTGATAAGGACATAGTCATAGCCATCCCAATGCCCGATTTCCGATTTGGCCCGGCTCATGCGATCTGCAATGACGGTATCGCTGTCCTGCGCGCGGCTGTAAAGGCGGCGTTGAAGTTCTTCGATAGATGGCGGCAAGATGAAGACGCGCACGACGTCTGGGCCAGCCTCTTGATATAATTGCTGCGCGCCTTGCCAGTCGATATCGAACAGGACGTCGCAGCCAGCAGCCAGTTTTTCTTCAACCGGGGCCTTGGGTGTGCCGTAGCGGTTTCCAAAGACATGCGCCCATTCCAGAAACTCCCCATCCGCGGCCATCTTCTTGAAGGTGGGAACATCGGTGAAATGATAATGAACGCCCTCAATCTCGCCGGGTCGTGGCGCGCGCGTGGTGTAGGAAACCGACAAGGCAATTTTCTCGTCAGCTTCCAGAAGCATACGCGAAAGCGTGGATTTGCCAGCGCCGGAAGGTGAGGAGAGCACGAACAGGAGCCCGCGGCGCTCCAGCTCATGCGGCTTGTGGTTGTTGGTATGGGCCATAGCCGCTACTGCGCGAAAGGGCAGGCCGACGTCAAGAGGTAAGCGCGCGGTACAGGGACGACAAAAGCTGGTTAGACGCCTTTACGACCCTTACGCTTGTCGTAAATGCTTTTGGCCGCGAATGCGCCGCCAACGAGCAACAGGCCGGGGATTGAGCGCGTAGCCAAACGGGTGGCGACAAGGCCAATGCCTGCGCCAAGCAAGCCGTTGCCACGTTTGCGGCCGATAACTTCGCCAGCGACGGCGCCTGCGATTGTTCTAAGCATTTTCATTCTCCCTATATTCGTCGTCAACATGACGGGGTCGTATGAATTAAACCATGTTCTCAGCCCTGACGTGGGTATCGAACGTCACTTCGTCAACCAGTCCGGATGCTAACGCAGCTTCGCGCAAGGTGGTTCCTTGGCGATGGGCGTGTTTTGCGATGTTGGCGGCATTGTCATAGCCGATGACGGGCGCAAGCGCCGTGACGAGCATGAGGCTTTGATCGAGCAGTTCTGCGATGCGTCGGCGGTTTGGCTCCAACCCTTCAACACAGTTTTTGGAAAAGCTGTTCATGCCAATGCTCAGCAGTTCAATCGAGCGCAAGACATTGGCGCCAATCAGCGGCTTGAAAACATTGAGTTCAAGATGCCCCTGCATGCCGCCTACCGTGACGGCCTGATGATTGCCGATGACTTGCGCCGCCACCATTGTCAGCATTTCGCACTGCGTCGGATTTACCTTGCCGGGCATGATTGAGCTTCCCGGTTCATTTTCGGGCAGCATAAGCTCGCCAAGTCCCGAACGCGGGCCGGAACCAAGCAGACGGATATCGTTCGCGATCTTTGTCAGGGAGACAGCAAGCACGTTGAGGATTCCCGACAGTTCGACCAAAGTGTCGTGTGATGCCAGTGCTTCAAATTTGTTGGGCGCGCTGATCCACGGGACGCCGCCGGTTATTTCCTGTAACTCGTGACAGAAGTCCTCACCGAACCCCGCTGGCGCATTAAGACCCGTGCCGACCGCCGTCCCGCCTTGGGCAAGGCGCGATAAACGGGGCCAAATACCCACTATCCGGTTCGCACTGTCCTCCAGCATCTGCACATAGCCGGACATTTCCTGTCCCAATGTCACGGGCGTGGCATCCTGCAAATGTGTCCGCCCAATCTTGACGATATCCTTCCACGCCTCGGTCTTGACGGTGAATGCGCCAGATAACGCGCGAACCGCGCCCAACGCCTGATCCCTTGCGGCAAGCGCAATGGCGATGTGCAAGGCAGTGGGAAAGCTGTCGTTTGATGACTGGCTCATATTCACGTGATCATTGGGATGAACGGGCGCCTTGCCGCCGCGTTGTCCGGTCAGCACCTCATTAGCGACACCGGCGATGACTTCGTTCACGTTCATATTCGACTGCGTGCCGCTGCCAGTTTGCCAGATGGTTAACGGGAACTGGTCATCATATTTGCCTGAGACTACCTCGGCCGCCGCTGCCTCAATTGCATCCGCAAGCTTCGCGTCAAGCCCGTGCCGGCGGTTGACCCGCGATGCAGCCTGCTTGACCAGCGCCAGCGCGTGGATGACAGCAACCGGCATCCGTTCGTGCGCCGGGAAGGGAAAGTTTGATATGCTTCGCTGGGTCTGCGCGCCCCAATAGGCGTCGGCTGGGACTTCGATGGGCCCAAAGCTATCGGTTTCCGTGCGGGTTTCCCCCGTCACTTCTTTCGTCCGAAGTCCACGCTTACAACGTTGGAACCATCTTCGACCGAGACCGCCGGGCCATCGTTCCCGGCCTCTTCATGCGGCTCGGGCGTGCCTTCGCCGGCGTCGACATGAAATTGCAGTGCAAAGTCGACGGCCGGGTCTACGAACGCGGTGATCGCCGAATAAGGGATGAACAGATGCGACGGGATCTGGCTGAAGGACAGGCCTACTTCAAAATGCTCGGCCTCAACCTTCAGGTCCCAATATTTGTGCTGAAGCACAATCGTCATTTCGTCAGGGAAGCGTTCGTGCAGATGCTGAGGTATCGCAACACCCGGCGCTTGAGTCTTGAAAGTTATATAGAAATGATGGTCACCGGGAAGGCCGTCACGTGCCACGTCGCCAAGCACACGGCCGACCACCGCACGCAATGCCTCTTGCACGACGTCGTCATAAGGAATCAGGCTCTCAACATGCTCTTCGCTCATCCCTTCTAGGTGGACTTATGAGCGTGCGAAATCAAGACGCTTGTTGCCTCAACCCAACTTGCCAAATGCGCGCATGTGACTATATCGGCGGCCATGCGTACAGGGTCCATCAGTCGAAAGACGAGCGAAACGTCCATTGATGTCGAGGTTAACCTCGACGGTAGTGGTGTGTATGAAGTGTCGACTGGCATCGGTTTTCTGGACCATATGCTTGAGCAACTGTCGCGCCATTCGCTAATCGACTTGAAGGTGAAGGCGATCGGCGACCTGCACATCGACCAGCATCACACGACCGAGGACACTGGCATCGCAATTGGCGAGGCAGTGTTGCAGGCACTTGGCGACAAGCGCGGGATCACGCGTTACGGTACGGCCTATGCACCGATGGACGAGACGCTGACGCGCTGCTCCCTCGATATTTCCGGACGGCCCTATTTTGTGTGGAAAGTGTCGCTTGGCATGCCGCGTCTGGGCGAGTGGGATACAGAGCTGATTGAACATTGGTTCCACAGTTTTGCGACAAGTGCCGGCATTACGTTGCACATCGAAAATCTATACGGTTCAAACAATCACCATATTGTCGAGAGCTGTTACAAGGCTTTGGCCCGCGCACTGCGTCAGGCGGTCGAAATTGACCCGCGGAAGGCCGACGCCATTCCTTCAACCAAGGGGACGCTTTGAGCCGTGACACTCGCGCTGATTGATTATGGCGCGGGTAATCTGCATTCGGTGCACAATGCGCTGAAGGCGGCGGGTGCGGCTGATGTGCACGTGACATCCGATCCCGATATCGTCGCCAAGGCGGACAGGATTGTGTTGCCCGGCGTCGGCGCCTTTGCCCATTGCATGGAGGCTTTGTCTGCCATCGACGGTATGATCGCCGCAATGGAACAGCGCGTCCGTGCGGAAGCCAGGCCGTTTCTGGGTATTTGCGTCGGCATGCAATTGCTGGCCGAAGAAGGCGTGGAGCACGGCAGTACGCGGGGTCTCGGCTGGATCAACGGCACGGTGCGCGCGATCGTCCCTGCCGCCGGTCTGAAAATTCCGCATATGGGCTGGAACGATGTTATGCCCCGCGAAGGCGCGCCGTTGCTCACTCAAGGCGAGGCGTATTTTCTGCACGGTTATCACTTTGATGCGCGCGACGCGGACGATGTGCTGGCCACCACAAACCATGGCGGTCCGCTAGTTGCTGCGGTTGGGCGCGACAATGTGATGGGTGTGCAATTCCACCCCGAAAAAAGCCAGACTTATGGCATCGATTTTCTCAAACGCTTTTTGGAGTGGATGCCGTGATTGTCTTCCCCGCAATTGATCTGAAAGGCGGCGAAGTTGTCCGCTTGGCCGAGGGTGATATGAACCGCGCCACCGTCTACGCCGATGACCCGGCCGCGCAGGCGATGCTGTTTGCCGAACAAGGCGCGGAGTTTCTGCACGTTGTCGATCTGGATGGTGCCTTTGCGGGACGCCCCGAAAATGCCGAAGCGGTCGAGGGCATCATCGAGAATTTTCCAGGTTATATTCAGCTTGGCGGCGGCATCCGTAATGCACAGACCGTAGAGCGGTGGTTCGACATGGGCGTCGCACGTCTGGTAATTGGTACGGCGGCGTTGAAAGACCCGGTTTTCGTCAAGGAAATGGCACGCGAGTTTGAAAATGGCATTGTTGTCGCAGTCGATGCACGAGATGGCTTTGTGGCGACCGAGGGCTGGGCCGAAAAATCCGATATGCCGGTGATTGATCTGGCGCGCCGGTTCGAGGATGCTGGCGTTGCGTCGATCCTGTTCACAGATGTAGGGCGCGACGGGATGCTGACGGGATGCAATATCGAGGCGACTGTGGACTTGGCGCGGCAGGTAAACATACCGGTGATCGCCAGCGGCGGGGTGAAGGGCATTGACGACATTCACATGCTGGCGCTGCATGCAAAGGACGGGATTGAGGGCGTTATCACTGGTCGCGCGATTTATGATGGGCGGTTGGATTTGGCGACAGCGATTAAAGTGGCTGATAGGGCATGAATTCGGGAACTACCCAATTCCTCCCCGGCACGGGGAGGGGGACCATCCGCAGGATGGTGGAGGGGTTTCGCTTGGTCTTACTAACCTCATATCGTCGTCCCATTCCTTACGCCCCCCTCCACCCCGACGCTTTGCGTCGCGGTCCACCTCCCCGTACCGGGGAGGAATTATTATGACAGTCCGCGTTCGCGTGATCCCCTGTCTGGATGTTTCCAATGGCCGCGTGGTCAAGGGCGTCAATTTCGTCGACCTTCGCGATGCCGGCGATCCGGTTGAACAAGCGCAGGCTTATGACGCGGCGGGGGCAGACGAGCTTTGTTTTCTCGATATCGGTGCGAGCCATGAGGGGCGCGGGACTATCATCGATGTCGTCCGCCGCACGGCAGAGGTATGCTTCATGCCGCTGACGGTGGGCGGGGGCGTACGCAGTGCGGAGGATGCGCGGGCGTTGTTATTGGCGGGTGCGGACAAGGTTGCGGTCAACAGCGCGGCAGTGGCGCGGCCCGAGGTCGTTGCTGATATAGCCGCGCGTTTTGGCAGCCAATGCGTCGTGGCGTCTGTCGATGCGCGTCGGACTGGCAACAAGTGGGAAATCTTCACCCATGGCGGACGTAATCCCACCGGCATCGACGCACTGGAACATGCCGTTAGGCTCACAGAACTGGGGGCGGGCGAATTGCTGGTGACCAGCATGGACCGTGACGGCACGCGCGATGGCTATGACCTTGAGCTTACACGCGCAATTGCCGATGCAGTCAATATACCTGTCGTAGCGAGTGGCGGCGTTGGCAATCTGGACCATCTCGTTGCTGGTGTGCGCGAAGGCCATGCCAGCGCGGTGCTCGCGGCGTCGATATTCCACTTCGGCCAATATAGCATCGCGGATGCCCATGCAGCACTACGCGCTGCAGGCTTGCCAGCACGCGCCTGACATTTTTGCAAAAAATTCTGCTGTCTTGTCCTTGACCTGTCACAAAAACACCCTATCTGGGCACCGTTAGCACTCGCCTCGTGTGAGTGCTAACGTGTATTCATTGCCGTCCCCTGCTTCAGGCAGGAGTGGCGGGATGGCGAAACAGAAAAAGGATAGTTCAACATGGCATTTCGTCCATTGCATGATCGCGTTCTCGTCCGTCGGGTCGAAGCCGAAGCAAAAACCGCTGGCGGGATCATCATCCCTGATACAGCTCAGGAAAAGCCACAGGAAGGCGAAGTCGTCTCCGTGGGCACAGGCACTCGCACTGAAGACGGCACCGTGACGCCGCTCGACGTAAAGGCTGGTGACAAGATTTTGTTCGGCAAATGGTCGGGCACCGAAGTCAAGATCGACGGTGAAGACCTGTTGATCATGAAGGAATCGGACATTTTGGGAATCGTTTCCTAAGACGAACATGCTTCCCGGCCTAGGTCGGGATCCAGTCCATACATAAGAATCTGGACCCCAGCCTTCGCTGGGGCACATAATAAAGGAAAAATATCATGGCTGCTAAAGACGTGAAATTCGGCCGCGATGCGCGTGAACGCATCCTGCGCGGCGTAGACATCCTCGCTGATGCGGTGAAAGTTACCTTGGGTCCAAAGGGCCGCAACGTTGTCATCGACAAAAGCTTCGGCGCACCACGCATCACCAAGGACGGCGTTACCGTCGCCAAGGAAATCGAACTGAAAGACAAGTTCGAGAATATGGGCGCGCAAATGGTCCGCGAAGTTGCTTCGAAGACTAACGACATTGCCGGTGACGGCACGACCACTGCAACGGTTTTGGCTCAAGCGATTGTTCGCGAAGGCATGAAGTCGGTTGCGGCGGGCATGAACCCGATGGATCTGAAGCGCGGCATCGACACAGCGGTAAACGCTGTTGTTGCTGACCTTGTGAAGCGTTCGAAGCCAGTTGCGGGTTCTTCGGAAATCGCTCAGGTCGGCACAATTTCTGCCAATGGTGAAGCTGAAATCGGTAAGATGATTGCTGACGCCATGGAGAAGGTCGGCAAGGAAGGCGTAATTACCGTCGAAGAAGCCAAGGGTCGTGAAAGCGAACTCGAAGTTGTCGAAGGTATGCAGTTTGACCGTGGTTACCTGTCGCCATATTTCATCACTAACACCGAAAAAATGTCGGTCGAGTTGGACAATCCGTACATCCTGATCCACGAAAAGAAGCTCGGCAACTTGCAAGCCATGTTGCCAATCCTCGAAGCTGTGGTGCAGTCGGGTCGTCCATTGCTCATCATCGCTGAAGACGTTGAAGGCGAAGCGCTTGCAACTCTGGTTGTCAACAAGCTGCGTGGCGGCTTGAAGATTGCTGCGGTTAAGGCTCCTGGCTTTGGCGATCGTCGCAAGGCGATGCTGGAAGATATCGCGATCCTAACCAAGGGTGAAATGATCAGCGAAGACCTGGGTATCAAGCTCGAAACCGTGACTTTGGGCATGCTCGGCCAAGCCAAGCGCGTCACCATCGACAAGGACAACACCATCATCGTCGACGGTGCTGGCGAAACCGATGCGATCAAGGGCCGCGTAGAAGCGATCCGTTCGCAGATCGAAAACACCACGTCGGATTACGACAAAGAAAAACTGCAAGAGCGTTTGGCGAAACTCGCCGGCGGTGTTGCCGTGATCAAGGTCGGTGGTTCGACCGAAGTCGAAGTGAAAGAACGCAAGGACCGTGTCGACGACGCGCTGCACGCAACCCGCGCAGCCGTTGAAGAAGGCATCGTCCCAGGCGGCGGTACTGCTCTTCTTTATGCAACAAAGGCACTTGAAGGCCTCAAGGGCGTCAATGACGACCAGACACGTGGTATCGACATCATCCGCAAGGCGATTGTTGCTCCATTGCGTCAGATCGCGGCTAACGCGGGATATGACGGCGCAGTTGTCTCGGGCAACCTGTTGCGCGAAAACGACGAAACCATGGGCTTCAACGCATCGACCGATGTGTATGAAAACCTCGTGGCTTCGGGCGTTATCGACCCAACCAAGGTTGTGCGTACCGCGTTGCAAGATGCCGCATCGGTTGCTGGTCTGCTGATCACCACCGAAGCTGCGATCTCCGACGCGCCAGAAGACAAGGCCGGTGGCGCTGGCGGCATGCCAGGTGGCATGGGCGGCATGGGCGGCATGGGTGGAATGGACTTCTAAGTCCAAACCCTCAGTTCAAGCTGAAACAAAATGGGCCGGAGGGGAAACCTTCCGGCCTTTTTGTTTTTTAACAAATGCTTGCTACAAACGATAGTCAGAAGACGAAGTCTTGTAATGGAGTGCTTCAATTGGGAATCTTGCCAACGTTTGCTGCCTTATTGTGCGTTGCAATTTTTTTATGGTTCGCCTTTCTGCACTTCACCAAGCGTCGACAATTTCCGAAAGAAGACGAGAAGCGGCTAAGTCAAATCCGCGAGATCGCGCGTCGTCACGGCCATTCGGGAGAAATAGGCGTTTGGGAAAAACAAGATTCCGCAGCGTATACCGCGATGCAAGCGGAACTCCGCGCTTTGCAACCGCAACCGTTGCGGGTGACAGAATCTATCTCGGTCCTGCTACGCCGTCAAATTCCGCCACGCGAAGAAGATGCCTTGCGTTCTTGGCTGGGAGGTCTGCCGCGTATGCCAAAAAATGTCGCCTGGCCAAGAGGGATCGACCCGGTATATCCCGACCACGGTTTGGTTCCCCTTCATTTTATTGCTCAGATATGCTGCGCAGACTTGCCAGCTGATCTGTGGGGCGGGCTAGGTCCGCGAGTGGGTTGGATATTGTTGTTCGCAAATATCAACGGATACCATCCAGAGGACGATTCATGGTGCGTTCTTCACATTATTGACGCGAGCGAAGAGCATGCGCCACCATCCGACATACGTCCGATATCGTCCTATATGTCTAAATATGCAGGGTGGGGAAACACAGAAACCGTATTTCCGCGCTGGCCGGTCGATATGATCACGATACCCCACGACCAAAGATTTACCGATAATTCCACTAACGCAGAAAATCTGCAAAACCTACTTTATCCTAGCCAGCCAGTCGAAAGCGATTGGAGTAATCAGCCAAAGCTGGGTCCGTTTAGCTGGCGTGTTTTACTGACTGGATTGCGATGTGCAGTCATTTTCCTTGAAGATGAAATGAAGAAAAGAGATGCGCGGCGTTCGAGTGATCGTTCGCAAACGGACAATCTTGAAATGGGAGATGCAGCGCGCATTTTACGGGAGTGGCACCGCTGGGAAACCCGAATGAAGCAACGACTTATCGAATTGCAAAATGAAAGAGAAGAGCGACCCAGCGATATCTCGGTCGCGGAAACATGCGCAAGCATTCAACGGCATTTACAGGAAATTGCCGATGAGCGGCGACAATTCGAGGGACATGTTGGAAAATCCGCAAAGCCGCCGGAAATACAAGCATGGATCGAAGGCGAAGAAAAACTGTACGACCAGTGGCTCGCCGACACTCATTCCTCGCTCCAGCTCTTGCGAACAGAAAATTTAACTGGCGACCTTGACCGTCCGGTATCGGCCGACGATTGGGCGATGGTCGCGAAGCTATCCGATGAGCTCAGTATTACAAACTGGCGCTATCAGATTTCACACCAATTGAGCCCGGAACCACGCTTCAAGAGTGTCACGCGGGAAGAACACTCGATCCTCAAGATTGTCGAACCTTATTGGGAACAAGAGGCAGCCGCATATGCCTCTTCCTATTATGTCAATCACGCGTTGCGCGATGTCTTGCCAAAAGCAGAACTGTCAAAGCTCGAAGCAGGATGGCGTTATCAAGGGGACCAACGCCCTCATCGTATGGGAGGATGTCATGACGGAGTGCAGTCCGCATCAGAAACGGGCCCGCAAGAGCATGTGCTTCTGCTCCAACTGGCGGGTGACGGGGCGATGAATTTCGGATGGGGGGATTGCGGTTGTCTTTATGTCTTTATTTCAGCCGATGCACTAAAGCGCGGCGATTTCGGCGCGGCTGAAGTTCATGTTGAAGGTCATTAGATTTCTCCGCTGCCACCTCCAAACTCACCGCCTTTCTTTTTGCCTGATTGTGTTATACACATAATACAGTCAAGGCAAAGGAGATGACGATGATCCAGCACTGGAAGGCAATCGCGGGATTAAGCGCGGCGATGGTGGCGGTGCATGTCGTCAACTTTTTCAGCGGCGGCTATCTCTCGACATTCGGCATCGAGCCACGCGAAATCAGCTCCGCTTACTCCATTGCAACCGCACCGTGGCTTCATACCGATGTCGGGCATCTTGGCAGCAATCTTGCGGCCTTCGTCGTGCTTGGGTCGTTGGTATTGCTTCAGGGTCTGCGCTATTTTGTAAAGGCCAGCGCGCTTATCATATTGCTCGGCGGCACATTGGTCTGGCTGTTTGCGCGCGACGCGACGCATATTGGTGCAAGTGGCTGGGTCTTCGGGTTATGGAGCCTCGTCATTGCATTGGCCTGGTTTGACCGCAGCCCGCGCAATATCGCCATTGCTCTGGCCGTTGTGTTTTTCTACGGCGGCATGGTGTTCGGCGTACTGCCGACAGCGGGCTATATCTCTTTTGAATCGCATTTGTTCGGCGCAATCGCTGGTGTATTTGCCGCGTTCACCTTGTCGAAAAAGCCTGTCGTTGAAATTGTCGCACCAGCGCGGCAAAATGAACTGAAATTCTGGTCTTAGGCTTTCATCGAAGCCAACATCTCGCCCATTTTCTGGTGCAGCATGTTCATGGCCTTTAAAGGACGGACCATGACCTTAAAATGGGTGATCAGGCCATCCTTGTCGCAGGTGATCATGTCGACGCCGTTGATCGACACACCATCAATCACGGTCTGGAACTCAAGTATAGCGCTGATTTCGCCTTTGCGAACAGTGTGCCATTCGCCCACATAGGCAAAGTCAGCGTTGCCTAGCGTATGTCCCGCAGCGGCGAGATATTGGGCGGTGATGGCCTTTCCGACCTGCGGTGTATGAACGACCGGACTTTCGAACACGCAGTCATCGTGCAAAATGGCGGCAATTGTCGCGGGGTCACGCGACAATGCGACTTTGTGCCAGATTTCAGCAGGGTTCGGCATGTTCAATATCCCAGATCGAGGTTAACCGTCGGTTCGAGCGCTTCTCCGTTGCGATAACGTTCAAGATTTTCAAAAAAACGCATGGCGGAGCGCACTAGCATCTTGTCCTGCGCACGACCGGATAAATGCATAGTGACATGTGCGTTATCAAGCGCCCACAGCGGATGGTCGGCCGGCAATGGTTCGGGCGTTGTCACATCAAGGAAAGCGGCCGCAATCTGCTTCGTCTGCAATGCGTTCACAAGCGCATCCTGATCGACCACCGACCCGCGCGCAATATTGATCAACGTGGCGCTTGATTTCATTGCGGCAAGTTCGTCCGCGCCGATCATAGCGTCAGTTTCTGCTGTCGCAGGGACGGCGAGGATGACCCAGTCAAAATCACCAAGTTGCGCGCGCCATTGACCCGGGGTGAGTGTATCTGGCCCTGCAGTTCGCCGGACAACGGTCACATCAACGCCAAAGGGTTTAAGCCGTTCTTCGATCAGCTTGCCAATAGCGCCATAGCCGAGCAGCAACGCTTGTGAGCCGAACAGTTCGATCTTGCCCGGCGAATCCTGAAGCCATTCGCGCCGTTCCTGCGCGCGCACAACTTCGCGATAGCCCTTGGCGACCGTCAACATGCCCATGACCACATATTCGGCGATGGTAATGGCGTTAATACCAGCACCATTGGTGACCACGCAACCTTGCGCCTTCAACTGCGCAAGGGGCATGCCGTCGACACCGGCGTATATGCTGTTCAGCCATTTCATGTTGGTGGCCGCGCCAATGATCTTTGCCATGTCGCCTTTGTCATACATGTCAAACCAGCCAATCTCCGCCTGCGGCGCGAGCGCGAGCCCTTCGTCCTTCGACATGTACCAGTGCGCGTCCACCCAGTCAGGCAAGCGCGGCTCGATCAGAGGGCGGACCAGTCCAGCCATTACAAGTTTCGTCTTGGTCATATATCCAGTTTCCAGTCCCATTCGAGCGCGTCGCCGTCCATGACTTCGACGCCTTTGTTGATGAGTTCGTCGCGGATCAGGTCAGATCTGGCAAAGTCCTTCGCTGCCCGGGCTTCCTTGCGCGCGGCGAGGGCGGTTTCAATTTCGTCTTTGGTGATAATCGCGGATTTCGGTCGGGTACGCAGGTCTTCGCGGGTGAGAGTCATCATGTTGAGGCCGAGGACTGAATCCATTTCGGTAATGGCTGATAGCTGGTGTTCAACATTGACCTTTTTAAGACCAATGAGGGTTTCAAGCGTGGTGATTGCAATCGCCGAATTCAGGTCGTCGGCAAGGGCTACTTCGAAATCGTTTAATGACGTCGAAATTGCAGGCGCCACGTCAGTATTTCGGTCGTCAGATGCAGCATGACGGGACTTAACCACAGCTACCCCCATCACCATCCGTTTCAACCGCACCAGTGCCGCTTGCAGGCCTTCCCATGAAAACTCCAGCTCGCTGCGGTAATGCGCCTGCAGGCACATCAGGCGGTAGGCGAGGGGGTGGAAGCCCTTGTCGATGAGCAATTGCACCCGCAGGAATTCGCCCGAAGATTTGGACATCTTGCCGCTGCGTTCGATCAGGAAGTTGTTGTGCATCCAGAAACGCGCGCCGCTGTGGTCGCTGCCGCAGCGCGCCTGATTTTGCGCAATTTCATTGGGGTGGTGGATCTCGCGATGATCAATCCCGCCGGTGTGGATGTCGAACGGCAGGCCAAGCAGCGCCTCTGACATTACCGAGCATTCGAGATGCCATCCCGGCGCGCCTTTGCCCCAGGGGCTGTCCCATTCCATCTGCCGCGTTTCGCCGGCAGGCGTCTTGCGCCAAATCGCAAAGTCAGCGGCGTGGCGTTTGCCTTCGACCTCCTCAATGCGGCCTTCGCCATCCTCAGTTTTGGCGCGGGCCAGAGCGCCGTAATTGGCGACGGTCGAGGTGTCGAAGTACAGACCGCTTTCGAGCTCGTAACAATGCTTTTCAGCGATTGTTTGCGCAAAGGCGATCATCTGCGGAACATAATCGGTGGCGATCGACCAATGTGCTGGCTGGCGAATGTTCAACGCCTTGATATCGTCCCAATAGGCTTGGGTATAATGCTTCGCGATGTCCCAGATGGATTGGGCCTTCTCCGCCGCCATTTTTTCCATTTTGTCTTCGCCCGCATCGGCGTCGTCGGTCAGATGGCCCACATCGGTGATGTTGATCACATGGGTGAGCTTATAGCCCTTATACGACAGCACACGGCCAAGCGTGTCGGCAAAAACATAAGCGCGCATGTTGCCGATATGGGGGTAATTGTAGACCGTCGGCCCACAGGTATAGACGCGCGCCTCGCCTTCATGGACGGGTGTAAAGGTTTCGACTTGCCGTGTCAGGCTATTGAAAAGGTGCAGTTCGGTCATGGATGGTTCCTTGCGTTGCCAAACCGGAATCGTCAACTCTACGGTTTTCTAATACCCGTCCCACCGTATTGCTTGATCGATCTCCACGCGTGGGACTGCGAAGTTGTTCACAGCTGCATCGGGGTCCCGATAGCCGATTGCCATGCCGCAGAAGAAAATATGGTCGTCGTCGATGTTCAATAATTCGCGCATATAGGTGCCGTACATTGCCCAGATTTCCTGCGCGCAACTGTCGAGGCCTTCTTCACGCAGCAACAGCATTACGGTTTGCAGCCACATGCCTATATCCGACCATTGCGGCGGACCCATATATTTACGGGTGTAGGTAAACAACTGGACCGGCGCGCCGAAGCTGTCCCAGTTTTTCATCATCTGCGCAATGCGGCCAGCGCCATCTTCGCGCGCCAGCCCAAGGGCATCGAACATCGCCTTGCCGACGCCGCGGCGCTGATCTTCGTAACGGCCCTCAAGGCCCTTGGGGTAGATGTCATATTCATGGCCTTCACCCATTGGAGCGGTTGCGGCCTTTGCCTTGATCTTGGCGGTCAGGTCGGCGAGCGGCTGGCCAGTCAGTACGACGGCATTCCAAGGCTGCGTGTTCCCGCCCGAAGGCGAGCGCTGCGCCTTGGCCAGCACGCGTTCCAGGATCACGCGGTCAACGGGTTTGTCGAGAAACTGACGGACAGATCGCCGTGACGCGACGGCTTCGGTAACGTTCATATGTAATGCCCCGCAAAATTTAATCGTTCGATTAACTCATATTATGCGGGGTGTGAAAGGCAAGCCTATTCCTCGTCAAACAATCCGGCGAGTTGCTCAATCATCGTTCCGCCGAGCTGTTCGACATCCATGATGGTTACCGCGCGCTTGTAATAGCGCGTGACATCATGGCCGATGCCAATGGCAACCAGCTGAACCGGGCTGCGCGTTTCGATCATTTCGATGACCTTGCGCAAATGCTGCTCAAGATATCCGCCGTGGTTGACGGACAAGGTGCTGTCGTCGACTGGGGCACCGTCCGAAATGACCATCAATATCCGGCGATCTTCTGCGCGCGAGATCAGGCGGTTATGCGCCCAAAGCAACGCCTCGCCATCAATGTTTTCCTTAAGCAGACCTTCGCGCATCATCAGGCCAAGGTTACGCTTGGCGTGGCGCCAAGGCTCGTCGGCCTTTTTGTAGATGATGTGCCGCAGGTCATTGAGGCGACCGGGCATTGCGGGACGTCCGGCAGCAAGCCAATCCTCACGCGCCTGTCCGCCTTTCCACGCGCGCGTGGTAAAGCCCAATATCTCGGTCTTCACGCCGCAACGTTCCAAGGTGCGCGCCAATATATCGGCGCTGATCGCGGCGATACTGATCGGCCGTCCGCGCATTGAGCCGCTATTGTCGATCAGCAAGGTCACGACGGTATCGCGGAAGTCAGTTTCTCGTTCGATTTTGTAGGACAGCGAGCTACCGGGTGACACCACGACACGGGCAAGACGCGCGGCATCAAGCATGCCTTCTTCCTGATCAAAGTCCCAACTGCGGTTTTGCTGCGCCATCAAACGGCGTTGCAAGCGGTTGGCAAGCTTTGTCACCACCGATTGCAAATTCGACAATTGCTGGTCCAAATAGGCCCGCAGCCGGTTAAGTTCTTCTTCGTCGGCAAGCTCTGTCGCGGTTATGGTCTCGTCAAATTTGGTTGACCAGATTTTATAGTCGCTTTGCGGCAAATGATCCCAGTTGCGGCGCTGCGGGGTAACGGGCTGCATGCCGTCATCACCCATTTCGCCGTCAGCGCCGTCCTGATCATCCATGTCCTCGCCGTCATAGTCGGCTTCGGTTTCCTCGCCTTCGCCCTCTTGTGGCTCGGCACGGGCATCGGCCTGTCCTGCCTCGCCTTCGCCATCGTCTTCGCTGTCGCCTTCCTGATCTTCGCTGTCTTCGGCATCGTCGCCACCTTCATCCGCGTCGGACGGGTCGACATCGCCTTCGGTGAGGTTCAGATGCTCCAGCATCGACTGCGTAAGCGCGGCAAATGCGGTCTGGTCATCAAGGGCGAGCGAAAGCGCATCAAGATCGCTCCCCGCGTTCTCCTCGATCCAACCGCGCAGCATTTCTACACCCGCGACGGCTGCTGCGGGCACTGACGCGCCAGTCAGCCGCTCACGCACGATCAGGGACAATGCCGTTGATATCGGCACTTCGTCCGGCGCTTGCGCGCGGGCGATCGGATCAGTGCGCATTTTTAGCTCAAGCGCGTGGCCCAAATTGGCGGCAATACCCGCCATGTTGCGCGAACCCAGCGCTTCGACGCGTGCATTCTCCACCGCGTCAAAGGCTGCACCAGCGATGACTTCCGAAGGCCGCAGTGCGGCTTGGCGCGCCGGATTGTGCAGTTTTAGCTTGAGCGCAAAGCTATCTGCAAATCCGCGCGCTTCGGCCACCTGATCGGGCGGAAGCAAGCGCCCCGGCATTGGCACCTTGAAATTCTTGCCAGCCTGGCTTGGCGCATCGGCGGTAAAGGCCAGTTCGACCTCCGGCTCCTGCGCGAGTGCGCGGGCAGTGCCGGTCAGGACCTGTTTGAACTGCTCAAG